>NZ_AOID01000013.1 GCF_000337195.1 Natrinema versiforme JCM 10478
GATGAAGAGCGGGACGACGACGATGTCCTCGCTTTCGAAGTAATCGGTGACGTCGTCGACCTCGGGCTCTTCGTCCATGAACAGCGCCTTCACCTCGTCGAAGCGGTCGCGCTCGGCGATGCGGTCGCTGTGGTACTCGATGGCCTTCGCGGAGTTCTCGTTCCGGTCGGTGCCGTGGCCGACGACCGAGAGGCCAAAGCCCTCGCCGACGTCCGGATCGCCCGTCGCGGTCTCGGCCCGCTGGACGATCACGTCCGTCATGGCGTCGTGGGTGCCGACCGGCCCGCAGTAGTGGATCGTCTTCCCGACGTCCTCGGCCTCGAGGGTGGCCTGCGAGGCGCTGGTGCCGTCGGACTCCCACTGCTCGGGGTCCCAGTCGTCGAGGCGCAGTTCCCGCGGGATGACCTGCTCGGTGAAGTAGCCCTCGCTGATGAACAGGGGGACGACGAACACCTCGTCCGACTCGAGCGTTCGGATGACCTCGCGGAAGTGGGGTTCCTCCTTCCAGAACGCCTCGCGGACCTCGTCGAACGCGCCCGTCTCGCGGATCGCGTCCGCGTGGGCGTAGGTGGGGTCCGAGGCGTCCGGATTCAGGTGCGATCCGTGTGCCGCGATAACCAGCGCTTGCATGCCCGCGGCTTAGGATGGCGACGGTATATGGACTTCGCTGTCGGCCCTCGTCGCCGGGTCTCTCGACGGCGTCCTCGTCCGTTCTATCCCGCAAAAGACGGGTGGCTCGAGACGGGCGTTACGACGGCACCGAAACGTCGGCCCGCGCCGTACAGCGTTCGTCCTGAGCTCGCAGTTCCGCGGCCGCGGTGTAGTCGCCCGGCTCGGGGTCGGACCACTCCGCCTCGTAGGTCGTTTCCTCACCCGCTTCGAGGGTCTCCGAACTCAGCACCTGCGCGAACATGCGCCCCTCGCTGAACCGCCAGACCTCGTCCCCGTCGTCCTCGAGCACGAACTCCGCCTTGCACGCGTCCGAAAACCGGATATCGACCGGCTCGTCGCCCGAATTGGTGACGGTGAACACGAACATCACGGCGTCTCTGGTGCCGTCCGCCGCCGTCTCGAGCGCCCCCTCGAGGCTCATGGCCCGGGCTTCGTGGCGGTCGCCGATAGGTCTTTTCCGCGCTCGCCAGCGGGCGGCCGGTCCGATGGAGTCTCACGACCGGAGAGCGCTACGTCTATTTGCGCCCGGTACCAAGCCGACTGCGTGCAACTGGTCGGCTACCAACCGAGCGGGCGGGGGTCGGCGCTGCTGGTCAGCGATGGCAGCGGCGACATCGGCCACCGCCCGCTGGAAGCCGGCGACGACCTCGCCTACTCGCTCGGCGAACGCCACTGTGCCGGCACCATCGACGACGACGGCGAGCACGTTTCCTGCGACCGACCGTCGACGCCCTACTGCGACTACCACACGAGCACGTGGGTCTGTGCGCGCTGTACGGGGACCTGCCTGAAAGACGAGATGGACTGCCACGAGGAGCACGCGGTCTATATCGCCGCGTTCGCCCCCGACACGTTCAAAGTCGGCGTCACGAAACGCTGGCGGCTCGAGACCCGGCTGCGCGAGCAGGGGGCCGATCGCGGAGCCCACGTTCATACGGTCTCGAACGGAAAAATCGCCCGCGAACTCGAGGCCGAGATCGCGACCCGACTCCCCGACCGTGTTCGAACCGGCACGAAAGTCGCCGCGCTGGGGGCCACGGTCGACGAAGCAGGCTGGGCGGCCACCCTCGATGAATTCGACGTGATCGACACCCTCGAGTTCGACTACGGACTCGGCCTCGAGGCCCGCCCGGTGCGCGAGACGATCGCTTCCGGCACTGTCGTCGGCGTCAAAGGTCGGCTGCTGGTCCTCGAGAACGGCGCTACGACCTACGCCGTCGACATGCGCGACCTCGTCGGCTACGACCTCGAGGCGGGCCGGACGGATCGCGACCTCCAGTCGTCGCTGGGCTCGTTCGGGTGAGCGCGACCGCGGTTTCTCTCCTGCGCTGCGGTCAGCCGGACACGTACTCGAGTTTCGTATCGCCCGTTTTGCCCCACCCCTCCAGTTTCCCCTCTCCGACGCCGTACTCGATGCTGTAGGGCGTCTCCCGCCGCCAGTCGTCCGCGGCGAGGTGCGCTCGGACCTGCCGCGTGGCAGCGTCGAAGTGAGCGCCGCGGTGGAGATACTCGTACTCGAGGTCGACGATATCTAAGTGGGCGTGGACCGCGGCCCGGTCCGCGTCGACCGCCCAGACGTGGACGTGATTCCATCCCTCGCCCAGCCGGGGGCGACGAACCGAGACATCCGGCCCGACGAGTTCCTCCTCGTCCCCGTCCCACGCTGCGGTCTCCGCGTCCGGAAAGAAACGCGTCCAGCGCGGGTTCTCGAGGCCGACGAATGCGGCTTCGATCGCGGCGACCGCGCGGCGCTCGCCGGGGACGGTGACGTGCATATTGATCGGCATCGTGACCGACCACCCGTCGCCGTCGGGCTGGTAGACACACCGCGGATAGTCGCTCTCACGATCCGCCTCGAGGACCGATTCCGAACCCACCGCTTCGGTGACGGCGCTCGCTCCGCCGGCGGCCGCCAGCGCGGTTCCGATGCCCGCGATCGCGCCGCGTCTCGTTATTCGTGTCATCGTTCGTGGGACCGCTGGTCGGATAGCGTTCGGGCGGGTCGTCGGTGCGTTCGTCGTCCCATGGCTCAGTCAGTGCCGATTCGACGACGCCTCCCACAACCGTTCGGCCTTCGCACTCGTGGTGGGGTCGATCGCGGGCACCGGTCATCTCCCTCGAGCGCGCTCGCGCGGATCACGGCCCGATCCCCTCGACGGGGACCTCACCCTCGCAGTTCGGACACGCGGCGTGCTCGTCCGAGCCGGTGTACGTCCACGTCTTGCCACAGTCGTGGCACGTCAGTTCGACCGACTCCGATGACTCCTCGGTGTCCGTTTTCAGCCCTCGAAGCCGCGAGACGATGGTCGTGAGATCGTCGATCGCGGTTTCGTCGATCGGCACCTCGTGCCGGCGCTCGTCCGCGTCGGTCGGCCCGTCGTCTCGACTCGAGACGAGCCAGTAGTCCGCCGGGTCGCTATCGGTCGCGTCGACGATCGCGTACGGTCCCTCGCTGACGATCGGCTCTCGGTCGGAGCGATGGGTCATACGGTGGCTACTGGCCCGAAACGGGTCGATTTTGTGCAAGCATTGATCGCCGCGTGGCCACTGGAGCGCCAGTCAGCCGTGACATCAAAAACATGGCAACCCTTTTCCCTCACGCAACGGAATCCGATGGTATGACGGACGAAAACGAATCACCCGACGGAGACGCAGGCGACGACAGCGAGGAGAAATCCTTCCGCGAGCGGGTCGAGGAGATCCGCGAGAAGCGAGCTGAGGAAGGCGAGGGCGAGGGTGAGGCCCCCGAGAGCCCGTTCGGCGGCGGCGGTGGCGGCCCCGGCGGCATGGGCGGTGGCGGCAACCCGTTCGCACAGATGATGGGCGGTATGATGGGCGGCGGCCCCGGCGGCCCCGGTCCGGGCGGCCCGGGTGCCGGTCCCGGCGCTGGCGGCCAGGACGAGAGCAACGAGGAACTCGTCCGCGAAGTCCGACAGATGCGCGACGAGATGCGCGACCAGACCCGCGCGCTGAAACGCATCGCCGACGCGCTCGAAGACCAGTAACGCTCTCCGTTCCTTTTGCGGTTACTCCGCTCGAGTAGCTATCGGCGTCTCGGTGACGGCACAGCGACGGCGGTGACTCACCTGCGCTGATCGGCCGTTGCCGACCGACGGCTCACTGTCTGGTTCGGAGCCGCCCTTGGTCGTCGTACCGGAATCCGGCGTCTTCGAACGCGATCTTGGCCGCTTCGACATCGACCTCCCCGTCCGTACCGAGAAACGGCATTTTCGGATCGCGGCCGTCCCACTCAAGGCTCTCGGGGACCCACTTGTCGGTCACCGGGGTCGCGATGGGGCGGGCGTGACCGTCGAAGACCTCGTCGCACAGCGTCTCTTTGTCGACGAGTCGGGCGATTATCTGCCGGAACAGCGGGTTGCTAAACGGTGCCTTGCGCGTGTTAAAGCCGAGGAAGCAAAACGACCACGACGGCGACTCGAATACCTCCACGTCGCCGGATTCCTCGACGCCGTCGATCGCGTGAGCGTCGAGGGGGAGACTGGTTATGTCTGCCCCATCGTTCTGTACGACCCCCGCGACCGTCGTGCTGCTCGGGTGGACAACGATCGGACACTCGTCGACCGTCAGTGACGGAAGCTCGACGCCGGGTCGGCGCGTGAAATGGCTCTCGAAGCGCTCGAGGAGCAGTTGGTCGCCTTCGGTTCGGCTTTCGAACTGGAGCGGGCCGCTACCGATCGGCGGGATATTGTTCGTCACAATCCCCTCCGTGGTTCCCTGCGCGACGCTGGGGCCGCCCGGTCCCGCGATCTCGGTCGCGTACTCGCGCCAGATGTGGGCGGGGAGTATCGGGACGAGAAGCGCGCGTTCGCCGACTGTCTGCGTCGTTTCGATCGGAAGTTCGACGCGATGATCGTCGTTACGGATCGAAATCGAGTCGACATCGACGGCGTCGACGTGTCCGCGATACCGGGGCGTCGGCGATGGCGTGTCGTGACTGCCCATCGAGGTATCCTGCAGGAACCGATACGTGAAGGCGACGTCTTCGGCGGTCACCGGTTCGCCGTCGTGGAACTCACATCCCTCCCGGAGCCGAATATCGAACGCACCGTCGTCCCAGTCGTAGGACTCCGCGAGCCACGGCTGGATCTCGCCGGTCCCGTTTTGAGTCGCTATCGAGTCGTACAGCAGGTCCGTGATCAGCCCGCTGTGACGGTAGTCGGGCGCGATCGGATTGAGGTTCTCCGTCGGTCTGGCGTCGGTATGCCCGACTCGAAGGGTATCGACACCTGCGGACGGCTCGAGGGCGAGGTATCCGTGACGCGTCGCAGGGTGCCCCTCGTTCCAGCCGTCGAACCGATCGGCTCTGGCGACCCGGTGTTCCTCGGGGAGACAGATCGGAACGAACGGCTGCTGGGTCGCGATTTCCTCGAGTACAGCCGTGACGGCCTCGCGGCGTGCTTTGCCCTCGCTGTTGCGTTGCTCCTTGAGGAGTTCGTCGATATCCAAGTTGGTAAAGCCGAACGGGTTTTGCCACCCCGATTCGTCAGCGTACCGCGAGTACAACGCCTCGTAGAGGAAGTCGGGATCGGTCCCGCCCGGATGCCGGCCGATGCAGATATCGAAGTCATGGTCGTACAGCACCGTTCGACGAAAGTCGATCTTAGATCGAACATCGAGGGAGACGTCGATGCCGACGGCCTTGAGGGTCTTCTCGAGCTGACGGGCGATCTGGATGTTCTGCCTGTTCGCGTCAGCCGGAATCGTGGTAATCGTCAGGGAGAGCTGATCGATGTTGTCCGGCACCACGATATCGCGGAGTCGGAGACAGCCGGCGGCCGAAACGGTTAGCCCAGCCGTCGCTGCCAGCATCGCTCGGCGACTGCGGGCCCCATTGTCCTCGCCGTGGCTGTCTCGGGTCGGGGCGGCCGATCTCCCGTTCATTTCGTTCGTTTCTCATAGTTGAAGAGCCACGATATAACAGTATTGTGCTCTCCCCGGTGGTCGGGAGATCGCTGTACTAACCCGGGGTATAACGCCGTCGAACGGTCCTATCGGCGATCGCTTACGGTCGCTGACAGGGGATTACTCGTCTCGGTCTACCCACGGGAACCGATCTTCGAACTGCGGATATCGCTCACTGAGTTCCTCGGAGATCGACCAGCGGCCCACGAATCGATCCGAGAGGGTTACACAGAGGGCCGCGAGCAACAGCCCGCCGACCACGTCGATCCCCCAATGGATCCCGAGGAACATCGTCGATATCGCGACGCTGGCCGCCAATACGACCGCGACGGGGAACCACTTCGGAAACGTCGAACGGGTCATCGCCGCAAACGTCGCGACGGTTGCCGAGAGCGAGGTGTGAAGCGACGGGAACACGTTGGTGTTGCTGTTGACTTCCCGAGTGAGATACCGATACTGTGGGTTCGTATCGAACAGCATCGTTTCCGCGACTTCGGCCGGCATCAGGTTCCGGGGGCCGTACGCGATGACGAAGATGTACAGGACCAGCCCGATCACGTAATTGAGCGCGTACGCTGTCAGTAGCCGGCGGAACGTCCGCGTCTCCGACAGGGTAAAGTACGCTATCGGGGGGAAGAGCAGCAGGAACGTATACCCGTAGATGTAAATCAGCGAGAAATACGCCGTCGTCTCCGGAGTCGCGATCGACTGGAAGAGCAGGATGAACTCCCCCTCGATGTTATACAGTTCGGAGGTGAGGTGAAGCCCGATCTCCCGGGAGAGTCGCGGCGCTCGCTGTCTGGCGAGCCGATTGATCAGCAATACGATGAGCAAGACGGCAATGGCCGGTGCGACGTCTCTGAGTCGCGTTCGCCACTCCGCACGCGTCCGTGCGAGCCGCTTACGGCCGATAAAGACGGCTATCGCGATCGGCAGTAGAATACTGATGACGATGACGAGCTGTGTCAGCACCTCGGCGAGCATCGCTCCTAGTCGCCCCCAAGCAGCCGTCCGTTATCATCGTGTCGGAACCCGGCTCGCTCGAACGCCAGTTTCGCGACTTCGGTGTTGAGAACGCCGTTAGACCCGGCAAACGGTGTTACTGGATCTTCGCCGTCCCACTCGAGGGCGTCCGGAACCCACTCGCCGGTCAGCGGCGTCGCGACGGGCGTCGCGTTCCCGTTGAACACGTCCTCCGTGATCCGCTTCTTATCGAGCAACTGGGTGATCGCTCTGCGGAAGTGGGGATTGCTAAAGGGCTCGTTTCGGACGTTAAAGCCGATGTGGTAGAACATCTGCGATTGCGTTTCCAACCGTTCGACGCTCGAGGAGTCGGGGATTGCGCCGAGCGAATAGGCGTCGAGCATCGACGCCGTCAGGTCGGCGTTGCCGTCGGCGATCCGGCCGATAGCGGACGGACTGCTGGGATCAACCTCGAATCGGAGCTCGGCAACGGTCGGCTCGGATAGCTCAGCGATCGGGTCAGCGAGGGTGACGTCCTCTCGGAGCGTAAAGTGCTCGTCGAATCGCTGCAGCGTGAGGTATTCGTCTTCGCTCCGACTGTCGAACTCGAACGGACCGCTGCCGACTGGTGGGATGTTAGACGCCGTTACGGCGCTCCACTGTCCCTGCGTCGGCGTGAACGTCTGGCTGCCAGCATATTGATTGACCCGGTCGCTCCAGACGTGTTTCGGCAGGATCGGAACGGTAAGTGCCCGTTTGGCGGCTGCGCGACCGCCCGCGATAGTCATCGTCAGCCGATACCCGTCGTCGCCGACCGTGATCCCGTCGATCATTTCGGCCTGGCTCCGGTACCGCGGTGCCGGCGACGGCATCTGGGCCAGATTCCACGACGTGTCCGTGATGAACCGGTAGGTAAACGCGACGTCCTCGGCAGTTACCGGCTCGCCGTCGTGGAACTGACAGTCCTCCCGGAGCGTCACCGTCGCAGTCACCGACGGGTCGTCTTCCGCATCATTCTCGTCCGTATCGGCTGATGCGTCGACAAGATCCACCGATTCGGCGAGCCACGGATGGAGGCTGCCGTCGTGTTCGGTCAGCAGCGAGTCGTAGAGCAGGTCGATGATCGTATCGCGTTCTCGGAACGTCGCCGAGAGCGGGTTGAGATTCCGCGTCAGGCGGCCGTCGGTCACGAGCGCGTGCAACTGGTCGGTGTCGTCGGCCGGTTCGAGCCCCAGATAGCCGTGCCGGGACGCGAACAGGTCCTGCCGATCGGCCCAGCCGTCGAATCGGTCGGTGCTGGCGACGCGGACCTCATCGGGGAAACAAATCGGCTCGAAGGGCTTTTCCTGTGCCAATCCGGTCAGCAGCGACTGGACGTGTCGCTTTCGTTCGTCGCCGTCGGCGTGGCGCTGGTTTTCGAGGAGGGTGTCGAAGTAGATAGCGCTGTATCCGAAGGGGTTCTGCCAGCCGGATTCGTCGGCGTATCGCGAGTATAACGCCTCGTAGAGGAAGTCCGGATCGTAACTGGCGGGGTGGAGGCCGACGTAGATGTCGAAGTCGTGGTCGAGCAACACTGACTTCAACAGCTCCGACTGCGACCGCATATCCAGCGAGACGTCGATGCCGACCTTCTTGAGGTTGGCTTCGAGTCGACGGGCGATCCGGATGTTTTGTCTGTCCGAGTCGGCGGGAACCGTGGCGATGGACAGCGAGAGTTGCTCGTCTGTGTTCTGATCGACGACGCTGCGGACGCGATCGATACAGCCGCTCGTCGTAATCGCGGCACCGGTCGCTCCGGCGGCGAGGAAGGAACGTCTGCTAACGCCGTCGTCGGGCGGCGTGGGGGTCCAATTCATGTCGTTGTGTAACACCTCATCTTATTTAATATATAACAATATTGCGTACTACGACCCAATACGGGGTACGATAAAGAATCTTTTCACTCGGTAGCACATTCGCCTCAACTGTCGACTGGTGTGATATTAGCTGACAACCTCCGCAGGAGTCGATGCCGAACTCGCCTCGCCGGAGCGCAACATCAATAGGCCGACCGACGAAAAGCGGGGTATGGACATCGCCGCCGAGCGGATCGACCGCCTCCAAGACCTCGCTCGAGCGGCGGCAGCGGACGGTAACGACGACCGTGCTCGCTACTACGTCCGTCTCGCGCGACGGGTCGCGGAGCGAAACCGACTGACGCTTCCCCGGGAGTTTCGACGGTTTACGTGCGATCGGTGCGATGCGTATCTCCGGCCGGGAACGAACGCGCGCGTCAGATTACGGGACGGCCACGTCGTGATCACCTGCGATTGCGGCGCACACGCCAGATATCCCTACGACGACTGACACCGATTCCTCTCAGCGGCGGCGTGATTCAGCTGCGACCGACCGCTACCGAATCGAGAAGATTGAAGCGCCTCGATTCGCTAATCAGGCCATGGATAAACAGGACCTCAAGCAGCGAGCACACGATCTCGACGTCACCGTCTGGGTCGGCAAGAGCGGTGTCGACGCGGTCGTCGACGAACTCGACGATCAACTCTCCGACCGGGACCTCGTGAAGGTAAAGTTCCTGCGCGCCGCCCGCGCGGGCAGTTCGACCGAGGAAAAAGCGGCCGCTCTCGCTGATCGCGTCAGCGCGGATCTGATCGATACGCGCGGGCACACGGCGGTGCTGCATCGATGAGGGCCACTCCTCGTTCGACGCCGCTACAGAGCGGGGACCTGGGACCGATCGGAGAGGCGCTCGAGAGCACGAACCTTTTCGGGTCGTCACTCGCCGCGAGCGCGGAGGGTGCGATCCGGTTCGTTCTCGCCTTCGTCGCGATCTGGTTCGTCGGCCGCTTCGTCATCCTGCCGCTCGTCGAGCGCGCGTTCGACAGGCGCGGCCTCGACGAACACGCCCAGAACCCGCTCCTGATGCTCACGAAATTCGGGGTCGCGTTCTTCGCGGTCGCGGTCGCGTTCGGGTTTGCCGGCTTCGGCAACTTCCTCGTCTCGATGGCCGGTATCGCGGCGGCCGGCGCGCTCGCGATCGGGTTCGCGATGCAGGACGTGATCTCGAACTTCGTGGCCGGCGTCTTCATCTACACCGACAAACCGTTCCGTATCGGCGACTGGATCGAGTGGGACAACGGCGATTACGCCGGCGTCGTCGAGGACATCAGCCTTCGCGTGACGCGCGTGCGAACGTTCGATAACGAACTGCTGACGGTGCCGAACTCGGCGCTGACCGACGGCGTACTCAAGAACCCCGTCGACGCCGACAAGCTCCGACTGAAGTTCGTCTTCGGGATCGGCTACGACGACGATATCGAGCGCGCGACCGAGATCATCGTCGACGAAGCCGAGCGCCATCCCGACATCATGGACGATCCCGCACCGTCGGTCCGACTGACCGAACTGGGCAACTCCGATGTCGGTCTGCAGTCCCGGTTCTGGATCGCGAACCCGTCCCGAGCCGACTTCGTCCGAACGCGCGGCGAGTACGTCACCGCGGTCAAGGGCCGCTTCGACGACGAGGGGATCGACATCCCCTACCCGGTCCGCACGCTCGAGGGCGGGCTCAACCTCGAGAGCGGCGACGGGCAGAGCGTCGTGCAGCCGGCCGAATAACGCGAGTCCAGCTTTCGACTTTCGTCTCGTCTGCTCTCTTGCTCCAGATAGAGACTCGTCGTTCCCCTCGGCCGAGAGGACGTCTCGAACAACAGTGAGAGCCGTCCGATCCGGGGGAGGGCAGGCGGCTATCCAGTAGACCGCGAGCGAACCCGAAGGGTGAGCGAGCGGGCCGACGACTGATGTGGAGTGACGCGAAGCGTCACGGAACGGAAGGAGGAGCGCTTTTGATCGAAATTTTACCGAAGGCGCGGCAAAGCCGCGCCTACAGAGTAAAATTTCGTCCTGTATGAATGCGGACGACCGCGATTGCCCGGCGTTCCGACCGGGGGAATCTCGGTTGCCTTCTCCACCCCGCGACCCGTCGAGCGACAGGTGTCCGGCGGTCCACTGCTCGCTTCCGCGCCTGATGGGCTGTCGCCGACTAACCGTGATGGGTCGTCCCTGCGGACGGCCATCACGGACCGCTGTCCCCGACGGACGAGGCTTCTCTGTTGGCTCCCGAGGCCCCGGCCGGTCTGACCGGACGCCTGCGGTGTTCGGTCCCCGCTAATGACCATAGCGCGGGTAACGAGCAGGGCCAAACTGCCCGACCTAGTCCATCTCATCGTAAGCGACTGGTACTTAAGGGCCTTTCGCCTCCGGAATCGCCCGGCGGCACGGGGGAAACGAACGATCGTTCGAGCACGGGCGGGTCGCCGACATGGTGGACGGAACGATCCCGTCGATTCTCGACGTGGATCGAGCGGTGGCTCGAGCGAGGGGAGGAAAAGGCCCATTAGTTCCCCAACACAACGGTTTCGTATGGGACTCGGCAGCACTGCAAAGAAGATTCAGAGCCTCTCGGATCGGGCCGAAGCGATGTATAAGCAGGTACAGAAGCTCCAGCAGCGGATCACCGGGCTGGAAGAGGAGATGGACGAAACACACGAGACGGTCACGCGGATGGACCACCAACTCACCGAGCAGCGCGCGTTGCTGCTCGCGATCGCCGAGGAACAGGGGATCGACGGCGAGGAGATCCTCGCGGAGGCGGCGATCGACGAGGCCGAACTCGAGGGCGAGGCCGACGCCGAAAACGTCGGCGAATCGGCGGCCGGCGAGGACGGAGCGTCCGATGCGACTGCAAGCGAGACAACGGCCGAATAACGCCGCTGTGCGGGGCGATCGCGTCCGTATGGTCTTCCGTTCGGGCTCGCGACCGATTCCTCGTCGGGACAAGAGCTAACAGCGGGGGAAACTTTTGCCGAACCAATGACGACCCACGAGGAGCCGGTGGATTCCGTTCTCGAGACGATCGGTCGAACGCCGCTCGTTCGGCTCCACGACGGCCCCGAGACGGTGCCGATCTACGCGAAACTCGAGACGTTCAACCCCGGCGCGAGCATCAAAGACCGGATTGGCCAGTACATGCTCGAGGCGATGCTCGAGCGCGGGGACGTCTCCGAGGGTGGGACGATCATCGAGCCGACAGCGGGGAACACGGGGATCGGGCTGGCGATCTCGGCCGAGCAACTGGGCTTGGACGCCGTCTTCGTCGTTCCGGAGCGGTTCAGCGTGGAGAAACAGCAGTTGATGGCGGCACTGGGCGCGGAGGTCATTAACACGCCCACGGAGGACGGCATGGACCGCGCTATCGACCGCGCTCACGAACTCGCCGCGGAACTCGACAACGCGGCCGTTCCCCAACAGTTCTCGAACCCGTTGAACACGGAAGCCCACTACGAGACCACCGCCCCCGAAATCTTCGGTGCGCTCGATGGACGGGTCGGCGCGGTCGTCGCCGGCTGTGGAACGGCGGGAACGCTCATGGGACTCGCCCGCTACGCCCTCGAGCAGGACCCCGACACCCACATCGTCGCGGTCGAGCCCGAGGGATCGGTCTACGGCGAACTCCTCGGCGACGACCGCGCGGAAGCCGAGTACAAGACCGAGGGGATCGGTACCCACGACACCGCGACCAACCAACTGTTCGAACCCGAACTGGTCGACGCGGTCGACGCGATTTCGGACCGCGACGCCCACGACGAACTCAAACGCCTCGCCCGCGAGGAGGGGCATCTGGTCGCCTCGAGCGCCGGTGCCGCGAGCGTGGCCGCGAAACGGGTGGCCCGCCAAATTGCCGACGGCGACCTCGAAGTCCCCCACGAGACGGTCGTGACGATTTTCCCCGACTCGAGCGAGCGCTACCTCTCGAAGGGGATCTACCGCTCGTTCGAGGAGTGGACGTCGTAGGCCGAGCGGGGGCGTAACCAGTAGACTCATTAAATTTCCTCGAAAGAGGTGGATATGAGCCGGTTGTCGGACACCTGCTTCTCCGAAGACGAACTGCCGCCCGCGCTTCGGACGAAAGCCGACGCGTACGCCGATCAGGGCGGACTACTCGGTGCGTTCACGTACTTCTTTACTGTCCTCGAGACCGACGACGAGGCCCTCGCTGAAACGCTCGGCTCGATCCCGACCGATCTCTTCGTGACGAGCGCGCTCCACGACGACGCGATCGACGAGGCCGACGCATGGGACACGGACCGAAAGCGACGCCTGAACGAGCACGTCTCGCTCGGCGATCTCGTCTACGCGAACGTCGTCGAGGCCGTCAGCGAGGTCCCGGACGACATCGATCTGAGCCCCGTCCTCGAGACCGTCCGCGAAATCGGCGCGGGCCAACTCGCAGAGGAGGAGTTCGACGCCGCGACGGCCTCCGTCGACGACGCGATCGGCCGCATCGAGGAACGCGGGAGCGTCTGGGGCGACCTCGCAGTGAGAGTCGTCGCCGCCACCGGTCGCTATTCCGACGCTCAACTCGAGCACCTCCGCACGATCGCGACGAACGGCCTGTTCGTCCTGACCGTCATCGACGACCTCGCGGATCTGCCCGAAGACATCGATAACGGCGTCGCGACGCTCCCGCTCGTCTGCTTCGATGGCGACCCCGACGACTACGCCTCGACCGAAGCCGTGATCGAGGCCGTCCTCGCGTCCGACGTTCCCGATCGGATCGAGGATCTCGTGGCCCGACGACGGGGCGAGATCGATGCCGCTGCGACCGAACTCGCCGCTTCGCTCGAGCGGTCGAACGAGGCGCTGCTCGCGGCCGCCGCTCGCGCACTGACGTGGTACTGCGAGTCGCTCTGTTCTGTACCTGTCGCCGAGACCGTCTCAGCGGCCGAGCAACGGGAGATCCGCGAGCGCCTGACCGGCGACGAGCGCTCGACGCGCCGCTACGTCGATGAACGTATCGCGGAGTATGAGCGACAGCCTCCCGTCGATGCGGCTGAGGTGGCCGCGACCGTGGCCGACCTCCCCGACGAACCGGTCGTTCGGACGGCGATCCGGCTGCGACACCTCGAGTCGATCGTCGACGACCTGATGCACACGACCCTCGAGGACGCGTTGGCGGAGCTTCGGACCGCGACCGCTCCGGCTCCGTAATTGCGGGCGAGAACGGCCGTCATATCGCCGGCCGCGTTACGCCGCGAGCCGTCGGTGTTGGACCTTCATACACCGATCCTGCACGACGGTTCGACCGGCGCTTTCCGCACGGGCCGCTGCCTCGTCGTCGCGGATTCCCTGCTGGGTCCAGACGACCTTTACGTCGTCGCGCTCGATGGCCGCGTCGACGATGTCGCCGACTTCGTCGCTCGGTCGGAAGATACAGACGACATCGATTTCCTCCGCCACGTCCGCGAGGGAGTCATAGACCTCGCGACCGAAGATCTCGTCCGCGTAGGGGTTGACCGGAATCACGTCGTAGCCGTGCTCGAGCAGGTACTTCGGCACGTCGTGGGCGGCCTTGCCGGGCGTGCTCGAGCAGCCGACAACGGCGATCGTCTCGTACTCCAGTACCGTCTCGAGTTCGTCCGCGGAGTCGACTGGCATACGCGGGTATAGGGGCTCGAAGAGTAAACGTCTCGGGGTTAGACGGTGGCGTCGGACAGAGAAGCAAACCGTACGGTTCGGAAGGATGAAAGGCGAACGGAGCGCCTACGTCGAGAGGCCGGCAGTCCGAATTTCGGGTTCCTCGCCGTCGGCTGCCTCCTCGAGTTCGATGACGGCGTCGAAGAGTTGTTTGAGCGTGTTCATGGTCTGGTCGTCGTGTGCCGTCGAGTCGATGACGTAGACGCCCAGCGCGTCGGCGCTCTGGATCCGACCCGTAAAGACGTGGAGGAATCGGAAGACGGTCTGGAGATCGGAGTACATCAGGAGCGTCGAGACGGAGTGCAAGAGCACGCGGTTCTCCGTGAGCCCGCGGGACTCGTAGAAATCCTGTAAGAACTCCGAGATCTTAATTCCGATTCCGGTCATGTCGACGGGCGAGGAGGCGTACTTGATCCGTGGATCGTCGTCGATCGTCCCGATCCCCCGCTGTTTCGTGACGCAGTCGACGACGCCGATGTTCGGGTCGACGTCGTCGCTGACGTGATCGCCGAAGTTCTCGAGGACCTTATCGGCGCTGTCTTTCGTCGTGACGACGATCGAGCCGTCACCGCGATTCGCGCCGCTCCCGAGGATCTCGAAGGCGATTCGTCGTTTCCCCGTCAGTGGCGGACCCGCAACGAGTACGTTCGTCCCCGGATCGAGTTCGGTGTCCGGAAGGACATCTGCGAGGTCATACATACGGATACTCACATCCATCGCCGTGGCAACACCCGTTGCCGATACCGCATCCCACTCCAGTCCGGCGTGTTGTATGAAAATACGCAAAGCGGCTTATAGTACTTTTGATTATAAATCCCACCGATCACGTCTGTCCCCCAGCAGTCCGTCGATCGGCCGAGGGTCGGGCCCGTCAACTATATCGAACCCGGTAGCTCGAGGGCGGCACGCCCGACGATAAACGCCAGCGCAGCGAGGAACATGCCGTACTTGAGCCGCGATTGGCCGACGGTCGGCTCCTCGAAACTCTCGTAGGCTGCGGCGAGCATGACGGCGTCGGCGGGGGCCACGACGAGCAGGTAGGCGATCCCGAAATCCCCACAAAGGTACGGAACTGGACTCGCGACGACGGCCGCGACGAGGAGGACGGCGGCGAGGATCAGAGCGCGGCGTTCCCCGATCGCAATCGGAAGCGTGTGTAGCCCCTCTTCGCGATCCCCGTCGATATCCTCGACGTCTTTGATGATCTCTCGAGTCAGCGTTGCGATCGCCGAGAGCACGAAGAGCACGATCGCCGGGGCGACCTCGCCGACCGCCGCGGCCCCGAAGAGGAACGTGCTCCCGACGAGATAGGCGACGAGCGCGTTGCCGAGCCCGGGCAGTCCCTTGAAGAATTCGGTGTACGCGATCAGTGCGAGGAGATTAACTCCCGCGATACCGATCGCCAATCGTGGGAGCGTGAGCGCGACCGCGACCGCACTCGCGAAGAGTACGACGCTAAAGGCGAGCGCCCCGCGCGGGCTCACCGCACCCCGAGGGATCGCCCGCCCGGGCTGATTGATCCGGTCGATTTCCCGATCGAAGTAGTCGTTGATCGCGTTGCCCGCACCGACCGCCAGCGCCGTGGCTCCCACCGCCGCGGCGACTGCAACCGGCTCTTCCGCCACCCCGCCCGCGACGAACGCGCCAATGAACGTCAGCACGCTCGCCGCGATCACGTTCACCGGCCGCGTCAACTCGAGCAACCCACGACCCGTCTCCCCGACTGTCATACGCGGCAGTGGTCAGGCGGGCTGGTTAAACGGTACGGTCCGCCATCGGAGTCAGTAGGTTCGTCGAAGCTGTGGAAAACGGAGACGAGACTCACGTTCGAACCGCCGGCACCACGACCGGAGTCTCAGCGCCACTCCTCGAGATCGCAGAGCACCTCATTCTCGACCTCGAGCCACTCGCTCACCCGCTCGTCGCCGCTTGCGTCCGCAGGGACGGCGGTCCAGACGTGCTCGTCGTTCGAGAGCAACTCGAGCGGTGCCGCGCCGGTCTGGGCCTCGTCGGAAAGAGGAGATTCAGTTTCCGTCATAGCGTACCTAGGCGCTGGGGCTACATAACAAAGACCCCTGACGGCGATTGTCATCGGATGAGAATTGTACCGCCACGGTGAGTGATCGAGTGAGTGTGACGTTCCCTGTCGAAAGCGGTGAAAATCGAGTGACTTATACGGAACCGGCAGGAACGAAGCGATGCGGGCGCTTAGCTCAGTCTGGACAGAGTACTTGGCTTCGGACCAAGCTGTCACGGGTTCAAATCCTGTAGCGCCCATCCGAAATTTACGCGGCGGGAATCCAACACCCTGCAGCGGGGTGTTTTTACCATCGCGCCATGGAGCGCGCAAGAGTTCAACCAATTTCTACACGCGGGTCTGGCCCGTCATGCGAATCCCTCGAGAGTCAACTACTGGAGCGAGAACTATAATACTTCAGTTGGAACTCGTCTTCTCGAGACGGTCGGTAGTGCTCATAGAACAACAATCAGCTACGGATCGTTAGTCACAGGGACAAGATCTACATGACGGAACCAATTGGAAGTTCCTTGCCAGACCTAACGTGTTGTGGTTGGTATGAGCAAGCATTGAACTATGACCCGTCTCGGTATCAAGATCGTCTGTGAGTATCTTGAGAAAAGTTACAGACATCGATGTGATTTTTGCATCTGGATTGGTTTCCAACGTAGAAACATATTCGATATCCCGGAGAACATGGGTCTGCTGCTGGTAACGAGATCATATCCTCATCCATAATTGAATATAGTTGTAGTATGATCTCAGTCCATCACCGTATAGATCATGCTCACCGCTGGGTCAATCTATCCCAAGAACGAAACATCTCCGTCCAACGGAAAGTTACACATAGATCCAATTGCTGGATGCTGGTATGGATCCTGAGCAGAATACGCACCCGGGCACCGAGGGCGGACCCGACACTCTCGACCTCGATACGCTCGAGGCACATCTCTGGGAAGCAGCAGATATTCTCCGCGGCAGTATTGACGCCGCTGACTACAAGAACTACATTTTCGGACTGCTGTTTCTGAAACGGGTCAATGATCGCTTCGAAGAAGAAACCGAAGAGATTGCCGACGAACACGGTATTCCCAAGGAAGTCGTTGAGGACGATCGCGATCTCCACGAAGAGTTCTGGGTGCCTGAACGCGCTCGCTGGGACCACATTGCCGCACAGGACACTGACATCGGTGCCGCGTTGAACAAGGCACTCGAGGCGATCGAAGACGAAAACGACGAGATCGCTGACCGAGTGCTTACCTCTGTCGACTACAACGACAAGGACCGACTCAGCGACGCCACACTCGACGAACTCGTCACGCACTTCTCGAAGCACCGGTACCGCAACGCCGACCTCGAGGACCCAGACATCTTCGGGCGAGCCTACGAGTACCTCATCCGGCAGTTCGCCGACGACGCCGGCAAGAAGGGCGGCGAGTTCTACACGCCCCGCGAGGTCGTGCAACTCCTCGTCGAGTGTGTCGACCCCGATGCCGGCGATCGCGTCTATGACCCGGCGTGTGGCTCCGGCGGGATGCTCATCTACTCTGCCCACCACGTCGAAGAAGAGGGCGACGATCGCGACGACATCTCCCTCTATGGGCAGGAAAAGAACCTGAATACATGGGCGATCGGCCAGATGAACATGCTCCTGCACGAGCTACAGGACGCCACGATCGCGAAAGGCGATACCATCACCGAACCAAAGTTCGTTACCGAGCATGACGAGCTCGAAGTGTTCGACCGCGTTGTCGCCAACCCCCCATGGAACCAGAAGAAGTGGAACAAGGAGTGGGTGCAGGAAAACGAGCCGTACAACCGCTTCCCATACGGGCTGCCGCCGAAGAACCGGGGAGACTGGTCATGGATTCAGCTCATGCTGGCATCACTCTCGGAGACCGGCAAGGCAGGCATCGTCATGGACAACGGGATACTGTTCCGCTCGCGCTCAGAGAAGAAGATCCGCAAGCCGATCCTCAAGGACGATCTCGTCGAGGCGGTGATCGCGCTTCCGGAGAACCTGTTCTATAACACTGGTTCCCCGGGGTGCCTTCTCATCCTCAACAAGGATAAGCCCAAAGAGCGCGAGGGTAAGGTCCAGTTCATCTACGCCGAAGACCAGACACTTCGAGAGTCCGGCGTACATGTGTTCAAGGAACTCTCAAACCAGAACCAGCTCACGGCCGAGGGCGTTAAGTATCTCGCAGAGACGCACCTCACTGGTCGGGAGGAAGATCATCACAGTCGGCTGGTCGACCTTGAGGAAATTGAGGAGAACGACTGGAACCTAAACATTTCCCGATACGTCGATACCACGGAGCCGGAGGAACCGATCGATGTGAGCGAGAAACTCAAGGAGTTGGATGAATTGAAAGAGGAGCGTCGGAAGACTGACGAGAAATTTCAGCAGTATATGGAGGAGTTAGAATACCGATGAGCGAGATTTTTCAAGAACCCAGTGGTATACCAGACGGATACAAGAGAATCCAACTAGGGCCAAAATCAGATGTTATTCCCAACGAATGGGAGGTTGAATCAATTTCAGACTGGCTATTCAGTCTAGAGACTGGCAGCAGACCGAGAACCTCAGAGAGATCAGATTCTGATTCAGTCTTAAGTATTGGCGGTGCGCACATTTCAGACGGGGCGTTTGATCTTGATGAGCCGGTTCGTATTTCGGAAGAATATTATGAAGATTTGAACTCTGGAAAAATCGAAGAGGGAGATATACTGCTAGTCAAGGACGGCGCGACTATTGGAAAGTCGACATATGTAAACAGCATACCAGAGGATCGTGCCGCTGTCAATTCACACGTATATATTCTCCGTGTGGAAGGAGAGACTCATGATCCACGCTTCCTATATAATTTTATTAAAGCTCGAATCGGTCTAGATCAACTACTCCGTCTTACAACAGGGACTGCCCAAGCAGGATTGAATCGGACGTTTCAACAGGCGGTGAAAGTGCCGACCCCTCCTCTTCACGAACAACGCTACATCGCCGATATCCTCTCGACGGTTGGAGATCAAATTCATTACATAAGCGCAATTATTGACAAGATATCTGAGTTGAAGAAAGGACTCATGCAAGACCTATTTACAGAAGGTTTACATAAAATAGATAAGAAAGAAACAGATTCTCGATATGGGAAAATACCAGAAAATTGGAAGTTGCGGAAACTAAAAGACATTGGGGAGATTGCTGGGAGAACAGCACCTGAGAAGGATCAACCAGAATGTTGGGGAGGAGACATACCTTGGGCTACACCTAGTGAAATAACATCTCTTGAAGGGCCGACTATTGAAGATACAGAAGAGCATCTGACTGAATTAGCTCTTGAAAAAGTCTCTTCTAACCTCCTTCCGCCGGGTTCCATTCTGTTAACGACTAGGGCGACAATTGGAAAGTGTGCAGTGAACAAAGTTAAGATGACTACAAATCAGGGTTTCAAGAACCTAATTCCGGCAAACAATACTGACACATGGTATGTATACTATAGACTTAAATACGAAAGGGATTACTTGGCAAGCTTGTCGAAAGGTAGCACATTTCCAGAAGTAGGTAAAGATACTGTGGAAAATTTCCTAATACCTGTTCCACAACTTGAAGAGCAGAAACAAATTGGCGAATATCTGAGGTCTGTTGATAAAGTACTGGACTCATATAAGTCCAGTAAAAAGAAATATCAAAGACTAAAACGCGGCCTGATGCAGGACCTCCTTACCGGTAAGGTCCGCGTCAACACTGACTAACCTATGGTCAGTGAGTACGCGGAGTCCGAACGTCCTGCCCTTGAAACCCTAAAGCAACTCGGATGGGAGATTGTCGACCAACAACGCGAAAGGTGGCACGACCCTCGAGAGACGGAGTCCTCGGTCATACTCGAGCCACGCCTTCACAATGCCGTCGAACGGCTGAACCCGTGGATCGACGAGAACAACTTGAACAAGGCCGCCCGTGAGATCCAGCAGGTCGCAGGGACGAGTACGATGCACGAGAACGAGCAGATCCACGAGAAGCTCGTCCAGCACACGTCAGTCAAACAGGATCTTGGCCGCGGGCTGAAACACCAAACGGTCGAGTACATCGACTACGAAAACCTCGAGAATAACGACTTCTTCGCGCTCAACCAGTTCCGCGTCGAGGGACCAATGGAGACGATCAAACCCGATATCGTCTTGTTCGTCAACGGAATCCCTCTCGGTGTCATCGAGTGTAAGGCCCCGGGCATCGCGGAACCGAGAAGCGAGGCACTCGAGCAACTCCAGCGCTACCAGAACGAACGCACGAAAACCGGTAAAGAAGGCGCTGAAGCGCTGTTTCGCTACAACCAGTACTCAGTGGCGACATGGTACGAAGGGGCAGTGATGGGCACCTATGGGACGCCAAAGGGACAGTACAAGCCATGGCGTGACCCATATCCTATCGACGACGAATATCTCGCCAATGTCTTCGATCTCGAGAGCTTCGTTCCCGACCAGTACCGGATGCTGTACGCGCTGTTCGAACCCGAGCGACTGCTCGATCAGCTCCGGCACTTCACGGTCTTCGAGACCAAACAGAGCGGCCAAATCAAGATGGTCGCGCGCTACCAGCAGTACCGCGCCGTACACAAGGCCCTTGAGCGGATCGAGAAACGCCATCAACGCGAAGCACCCGGTGGCGTCGTCTGGCATACCCAAGGCTCCGGAAAGTCGCTCACAATGCTGTTTCTCGCCCTCAAGCTCCGCCGCGAGAAAGCTAATCCAAAGCTGGTCCTCGTCACCGATCGGCAGGCGCTCGACGACCAGATCCATGCGACGTTCGAGCGCTGTGGATTTCCGAACCCGAAGAAAACCGACGGCATCGAGGACCTTCGCGAGAAGCTCAGCACCAGTGCCGGCGAGACGATCACGACGTTGATCCAGAAGTTCCAGCTACAGGAGCATGAAGACGGTGACTTCCCCGTACTCTCCCGTGACGAAGACATCTATGTGATGGTCGACGAGGCTCACCGGACTCAGTACAAGCACCTCGCGAACAACATGCGGACAGCACTCCCAAACGCCTTCTACGTGGGCTTCACCGGGACGCCGATCGAGAAGGACGACCGGGATACCCGTCGAACGTTCGGCAACTACATTGACACATACACGATCGATCAGTCGCTCGAGGACGACACGACCGTTGAGATCCTCTATCAGGGCCGGCTCGCCGACATGCATCTCGAGGGCGAGACGCTCGACAAGATGTTCGATCGGATTTTCGACGA
Organism: Natrinema versiforme JCM 10478; assembly: GCF_000337195.1. Classification (GTDB taxonomy): domain Archaea; phylum Halobacteriota; class Halobacteria; order Halobacteriales; family Natrialbaceae; genus Natrinema; species Natrinema versiforme. The sequence goes on from NZ_AOID01000013.1 coordinate 21,361, forward strand.
ATACACCGACGAGGAGAAGGCGGAGATCAAAAAACGATACGCCCGAACACAGGATCTCGCCGAAGCGGAAACCCGTATCGAACGCGTCACGCTCGACATCATCGAGCACTACGAGACTGAGATCGCGGACACATTCAAAGGGATGGTCGTCACCACGAGTAAGCGTGCGGCGATCAACTACAAGGAGAAACTGGACGAACTCAACGGTCCGGAATCTCGAGTCGTCATCTCGCACGACCATAACGACCCCGAGGCCGTCAAAAAGTGGGCTCCGACTGATCCGGAACTAAGCCAGTACAAGGATTCGTTCGTCGATCCCGATGGCGAGGTAGAACTGCTCGTTGTTTGCGATATGCTCCTTACTGGGTTCGACGCGCCGGTTGCACAGGTGATGTATCTCGACAAGCCGTTGAAGGAACACAACCTCTTGCAGGCGATCGCACGTGTGAACCGCCCGTTCCCCGACAAAAATCACGGGCTGATCGTCGACTACTACGGCGTCTCGAATGAACTCCGCGAAGCGTTGGCGATGTTCAGTGCCGACGAGGTCGAACGTGCGATGGTACCCCTAGAGGACAAAGAGGCCGAACTTGAGGCAGCCCATCGAAATGCGGTGATGTTCTTCGACAACCTCGAGGATGTCGAAGCGTGTCTCCAAACGCTCGAACCCGAGGATCGCCGTATCGAGTTCAACAACGCGTTCAAGCGCTTCTCGGGGCTGATGGACATTGTCCTTCCGAACCCGATAGCAAACCCGTACAAGGACGATCTCGAGCAACTGAGCACGATCTATGGTCGGGCGAAGGAACGCTACCGCGACGACGAGATGAACCTCGAAGGCACTGGGGAAAAGGTGCGTGAGTTAATCCACAAGCACATCCGGTCGTCCGGGATCGAAGTCCTAAACGACGAACCGGTGTCCGTGATGGACAAAAACGAGTTCGATGCGAGACTTGATACGTTAGAGAGCGACGAAGCACGGGCGAGCGAAATGCAACACGCTGTCAAACACGAACTCAACATCCGTTACGACGAAGATCCCGTTCATTACGGCTCGCTACAGAAACGTGTCGAGGAACTCATCGAGGAGTACAGACAGCAGCGCCTCTCTGACCGCGAAGTCATCGAAGAGCTACGCGATATTATGACTGAGATGCGGTCTCGCCAACAGACCGCACAGAAGAAAGGATTTGATGGCACCACGGAACTGTCGTTTTATCACGCGCTGGAGGATGTTCTCGAGGCCGAAGAGCGGGGGATCAATGAAGAGTCATTGATCGAACTCACAGGCTCGCTTGTTGGCGCTGTCGAGGAGTTCACCACCATCGTCGAATGGAAGCAGAAAGTGAATATCCAACAACAGATACGGAAGCAGGTGAAGATCGAGCTTTACAAGTCCGATCTTGACCTGAGTGATGTCGAGCGCGACGAACTCACGACCCGCGTGATCGAACTCGCTCGAGCACACTACGAATGAGAGAGCATCATATCGGGCAGACAGTGGTCCCCTACGAGATCGACTGGAGCGAAGACCGAGAGACGATCGGGCTCTCGCTGGATCAGTCGCTTGAACTCACAGTCCGTGCACCGATGACGGCGACAATCGATGATGTCGAAGACGTACTCGAGAGCCGCCAAGAGTGGCTGCTCGAGAAGCTCTATGGGCTCAAGGAACAGTCAGAGCCGCCGTATCCGAAAGAGTTCATGAGCGGCGAGAAGCTACCCTACCGCGGACGCCAGTACCATCTCGATGTTGTCGAGGCAGATGTCCCGGAGCCCCGGCTCTCCTTCGACGGGACTGAGTTTACCCTACGCGTGCATCGGTTTGATTCACCCGCCGACGGGGTTAGTGTCCGGCGGAAGCGCCAAGCCGTGATCGACTGGTACCTCCATCGTGCCGAAAAGGAGTTGCCCGACCGAAGTCCACAGTACGAATCGAAGTTGGGACTATCCGATGTCTCGATTGACGTTGGTGAGTTCTCTGGGCGATGGGGTGAATTCGACGATGGGACAGTTCGGCTGAACTGGCGACTCATCCTCGCTCCTGTCCGAATTCAGGACTACGTTCTCGTCCATGAGCTGGCGCATGCTGCTCATGACAATCACTCCGACGCGTTCTGGAATACGGTGGGGACATTGATTCCAGATTACGAGAAGCGTCGTGAGTGGCTTCGACTGAACGGAAATTCGTTGACCGTCTAACTCGAATACTCTAAGCAGCTACTCTACTACCCATACAACTTGCCAATTCGGTCGTCCTCGGGCGATTTGACAATGTTGTACTAACATTTATAATAACTATAAAATATAAGAAATATAAATAATATTGTGAGAGGCCACAGAGAGTTATACACCAGTAGCCCTCCCCCACACGATCGAGGTAGGAGTCCCATTCGCCAAAGGGGGTAAATTATGAGACTCGAGAAACGCTAAGTGTAGCGAACCACCCAGAATACTGTTAATTTGTGCTGTGTACATAAGACAGAGCTGAGATATCCATCACATCTCTTTGGACGGACTTCCTTATAATATCAAACGAAGCAATGTGAACTAGGCATAACCTCCATTATCTCTGAGACTAACTACACTATGAATGCTAGGATTGGGGGAATTTCTCGCTTCGACAGCTATCGGCCAAGTCATCAGAAGATTTGTTGACAGAATACTTTCCAAGTGTGGAATTGATATCGGTACCAATGATTCTGAGCGCAAGGAACGAATGGAGCTAATACATGCCCTAGCTCGGGCCCAACGAGAGCAGGCTGAAGAACGTCAACAGGCTCAAACTGAGCGAAATGAGCGTGAAGATCTCGAGGCACGACTGGAGCAGCAGAGACGTGTTATAGATCTCATGGATCGGAAGGGGTATGACCGAGAGATGCTCGTGAAGCGGTACGAAAAAGATTCTGAACTATATGTTCTCCTAATTGCTGCTGCCGACAAAGACGCTGAAGAGGAAGAAAACAGCTATTTAAAAGACAAACTCAACAATGAGTACGATGCAGAGGCAATCGCTGGTGCACTCAAAATTATACCTCCTCACCAAATCCCGGAGTCCATCGCCAGTGACGAGGATGTCGAGGAATGGGCATGTCAGTTAGTGGAAAAACAACCTGACGAGTCGCCCCCCTCTGGGATCTATTTGGCGACACGAAAGAATCTTGAAAGCATCTACTCCGAAATCGATACGAAAAAGTTCGATAACGGCTGGAAGACCGCATCAGAAGTAATAGACCAAGTGTTGGGAACTGATGATTTACAGGGACTTATTAACTCTGCACCAGTCACCCCTGTCTCCCTAGTCCAAGATGGGGATTTGCTTTTCCTTGCACACGGTGCTTTACCTGATTCGGAGATTGAGACTATCGATAAACACCAACCGGACATCGCAAATGATCTGGGGGATCCAAATCTCCGTGAATTGGCCGAGGAAATCTCGACTGAAGGGATGGCGATCAAATTAGATGTCTATACGGATAATCCTAAGAAGACGGCTTCTGCTCTGCTTGACGAAGCAGAGCGTATCCATCGTCAACTATCCGATTCTGAGGCAGTTACAACCTTCTAATTAGACATTAGCTACTCCTTCTGATTGGAAGTGAAATTTGGCTTGTGGCAATCTACGCTGGTGCCGCTGGCAAGTGCACTACCGACGGCGACCAGATATCTGGTCACGAGGTTGCCGTCGGTCAAATGTTCCAGACCACAGCCGCTGGATCATGTCGATCCACACCGTCGTAGAACAGCGCCAGCGTCGACTGTTGCGTTGTCTCGAGCACGGCATCACGGTCGTTACCGAGTGCCCGGCATCGAAGCCCGCAGTACGACCGGAGTTCGTTGTTCGCTGCGCCGAACCCGTGCGAAATTCGCTCACGTCGGATCGCATCGTCTGCGACAAGTACGAGCGAGCGCCCACAGTGCGCGCACGACTCGCTAGAACACATTACTCTCCCTCCAGCGCCGATCCCATCTCAAGTCGCACTACGTCAGTCCGTCGGTCACGGATCCGATGCCCACCAGCCCGACAAACCGGACAGCGAAGATCCTCTCGGATGGCGTCGACGTGATCGCACGCCGCGCTACGGACGATCAGCAGCTCGGCCGCGCAGCGTCGACACTCAACCATCGTCGCTCACCGTTGGGATCGACGTTGCGTGGACCACGCCGTGCACCGGACAGTGCTGGCCCGCCATGGGTCCGAAGTCGCTTAACTTGACGACCGCTGTTGGTCGCCCACAGCGCGGGCAGCCACCGTCGCGAGGGTCAGTTTCTTGCCGATTCGGCTCGTACGATTGACCGCCTGTATCCCGGATCATTGTCCTGAGCCGAGACAGGCATCAACCGCGTGTTCCAGCACGCGGTTTCTCGAGGAACAATCCCCCCGAGCATGGTGCCTGTCCCCATCTATTCCTTCTACGGCATAGATCATAAAGCCCTATTATAGTGTCTAAGACTCTCGTATTCGGTGATATGCCTTTTCGGCACACCGCCCACAGCATAGATGCGAGCGCAAAGAATAGACTGCGCCGGCCACGGCGGCCGGCTTATTGGGTGACGACGATCACCGTCATGTCGCCGTTAGCGTGCTCGAGGATACGATCGATCACGTCGCCCGTTGCGTCGCCGCTCGTCTCGAGTGCAACAGCACCCCCGTCAGTCGCCGCATTCGCGAACGCGTCGGTCACGTTGCTCGGCACTGCCGGTTCGGCCTGTGCGAGGTCCTGCGCGTTCTCGTCTCGGTGGAGATGGCAGTGGTCGTCATCGACGACCGGGTTCTCGCACTCTGAGCCGTCCGCGCACTCCGCGCCGCAGACGTCGCCACCGTTCGTCGCGTGCTGGGCCTGTTCTTCGACCAAGGTACGCTCAGCCGGAATGTCGGTCGGCTCGTCGGCTTGTGCCGTCTCGACTATCTCACCGTCTTTCGTTGCCCAGCGAGGTCGATGCGTCACGTTTGCGTCCGTTTCGAGGTCGAGCTGCTCGTAGTTTGCGACGAGGTCGATGTCATGGATGTCTGTCTCGTCGTCGGTGATCGCGTCGACCGCAATCTCGTCCGCGTCCAGCACTTCCGTCGCGATCGGTGCAGCGCCAGTGGCGTACATGGCAGCGAATTGGTGTTTGCAGATGGTCGAGCCATCGTCCGCATCGGGACAGTCGCACCGGCCCGCCGCAAGGTCAACGCGGTATTTGTTGCCGCTCGCGCCAGATTCGACGACAAAACGGCCGTCACCACCGTCGTCCGAGATGCGGTGGCCGTCGAACAGCGCGCGAATCTGCCGACCGTCATTCAGGGGGTCGATTCTCGCCGCGATTTCGTGGTCGAGAGCGTATTTCGAGGTCATTGTCCTGAGCCGAGGTCGGTCGATGAGTCATCGGCCCGTTCCAGCGGGTCTCCTCACCTCCTCCCTCTATCTATTCCTACTACGGTATAGACTATAAAGCTAACACAGCAAGGCTATGACTGTTGATTTTCCTGATACGCCGTCTACGGCACAGCCGTCGACGGAACCACTAAGGCCGACGATGGCATAGAGCGCGATAGGCTAATGAGCCGACCCTACCGCGTCGATCCCGAGGACTGTCTCGAGCCCTTCGACGAGCTCGAGAATCCGACTGAGCCACTGAGTTCGCGAGAAGTCGCCGACACTGTCGGGATCGCGCGCCGAACTGCACATAAGAAACTCGAAACGCTCGTCGAACGCGGTCAGCTCGAGAGCAAGTCGCTTGGCAAACGGACGCGCGTCTGGTATCGTACCTACAATGCTATCGAAGCCAGTGATGACGAAAACGATGGCGAGCCGGACGAAATCGGCGAGAACTAACTGCGATCCCTCAGTCGAAACTATACGGGAGATTCGATGGTACGTCGATCGTCTGTTCAAGTTCGTTGATGCTCACGTCAATCAGTGATACGGCTGATCACTGAAACTCGCTTGAGGTAATCCGGACGAGATGGTCGAGACAAGACAAAAGACGCTGGCAGCGTGAGACGACACGGCACGAGATTCGGTGGATCGGTTCGTGTTGGGGAATGGAGATCGCACGCAGCCTCAGAGGCTGTATACGATCTCAAGGAGTGCCGTGAGTGATCCAACAGAATGTTGAGGATCAACACGGCGAAATAGCCACACACGACGAACGGTGATGACTGATCTCGTACTTACTGGTAGTTCACGTCGTTCGTATCTGGCCCGTCGACAGTTCGTACACAGCACCTCTTTCGAGTAGTTTATCGATCCCGTGTTTGATCGTCTCAACACTCATTTCCAACTGCGCGTCCGCTGCCTCGATCACATCCTCGGTCGGCACGCCGTCGTCATATTCTGTCTCGATACCGATGATCACCCGCATCAGCTGCTGCCAGCGATCGAGGTCACCTGTATCCGTGATCCCCGCGTCGAATTGCCCTGTTTCCGGATCCCAATTCAACCCGATCATCTTCTGGGTTACCTGCTTAGCCCGTTCGGCGTGGCACGGTTCGACCGTGTCCGACAGCTCGCACCGTGCGAACGCGGTCGCCAGCCGTATGCCGGCACCCAGCGTACGCAGCGTCACCGGCACGGCTGCGTCCTCATCGCTGTCGTGGCCGTTGTTCAGGTTGCGTGCCATCAGGTAGAACTCTCTGAGTGCCGCTTTCGCCTCGGAGGTTAGCTGCGGGAATACCTCCTCCCGTGCATAGGAAACCCACGCACGGAGGACGGCGATCGGCACGTCGCGCTCAGCGGCCACCAGCTCTGCGTCGGTTGGCTTGTCGCTGAGTTCTTTCGTCGCGATCTCGTCGTAGGCATCGAGGTAGCGGTCAGCCTTCGCCGCGTCGGCCTCCCTGTCCACCTTGTCAACGAGATCGATCAGTACGTCCATCCGCGAGATAAGCGCGGGATCCATATCTAACTGCTCGTCCAGTGGCTCGTGCCGATTGAACCGGCCATGGATGGGGTTGCCCGACGCCAGCAGCGCCGTTCGCGTCTCCAGATCGGCCGAGATACCGGCTTTATCTATTTTCACCATCTGATCGCCTTCGAGGGCATCATGGATCGCCTTCGTCTCGCCGTCGAGTACGTCATCAACCTCGTCAATGATGCAGTGGCCGCCATTCGCCCGCGGCATGATTCCCGGTTGGAGCGTCCACTTGCTCTTGCCCGCGAACTCTTCGTGGATCGCGGCGGCAGTGAGGCCCACCTCGGAGAGGCCAGTCCCCGAGCGGTACTCGACCATGGGGGCGATCTTTGCGAGTTCGCTCAACAGGGTTGACTTCCCGGTGCCGGGGTCGCCGATTAGTCCCATGTGGATGTCGCCCCGGTACTGGCCTTCCTCTTGGTCGACGCGGTAGGAGCCGAACAGCCACGCGACGCAGGCGTCGAGAACGGTCTCGAATTTCTCATCGGCTTCGAGTGTCGGCACGATGTTCTTGCGAAAGAGCGTTACGGGGTCGTCGACGCCCGCACACTCGTGGATCTGCTCGCGGTGGGCGTCGATATCGATCTCGGTGTCATCGGTGCCGTGGAAGACGATCGCCCCGGCGTCGATCCATGTGTCGCACTCCGGGTCAGCGTTTCGGCCTTCGAGCCCGGTTTCGTCAACTCTACGCTCGCCGAGGACGGTCACCTGCTCGCCGGCGCGGTCGGGGAGTCCATTAGAGCCTCCAAGATCGCAGAGGTCGCCGGTGACGTAGACGGGAGTTGAGGCTCCCTCAGCCTGTGCAGCTTCGTCGGGTGGCGTCTCGAGTTTAAGCTTGCGCTGATTGACGAACGTCGACTCGCCGATGTGGAGGTTAAACGGGGGCGAGTCCCGATCGCAGTTGTTGCACACGTTCGGCCTCTTCTGCTTGTGTCGGGGTTGGTTCTCGTACGCGAACGAGCCACAATTACCACACTCGAAGGCACCGATGACCAGCAGTGGTTTCTTTGCAGTAACCTTCGACAGCTGTCCCTCTACAGCGATGTAGGTGCCGATGTGATCTGCTTCAAGATCAGAAATTGACAACCGCTCCATCGCACCCTCGGAATCCGTCAGACGGACTGTGACGCCGCTCAGATCAATCCCCTCGTCATGCTCCTCTGCGTACTCCATCAACGCTCGCTCGTAGTACCTTTTCACTTGGTGTGGGTTCTCAAGGAAGTCATCTACAGGAATTCCCTCGTAGGTGGCCACGTCGGCATACTCGACCCAGAACAGTTGCTCATCCGGCCACTGTTCGACGAAGTCGGCGATTTGGTTGGCATACTCTTCCTCGTAGAAGGTCTCAATGCAATCGGTGTAGCTTGCTGGCGAACTCATGAAAAATCACCCGGCTGGTGTTCGTCTGGCGCTTCATCAAGGAGCTCCTCGACGGTCATGTCGGCTTCCTCTGCTTTCTTCTGAATCTCCGAATTGTCTACCGTCCGAAAGTTCGGTCTGATCGATTTGACGAACTCTACAGCCTCGCGCCGGGCCTGCTCTTGTTGTTGCTCCTGCTCTGCTTTCGCCTGCTCGACCCGCTCGAGTTCGTTGCGCTTAGCCTTGAGGCGATTTTCGAGATCTTCAATCTCGCGTTCAAGTTGCTGGATCCGTAGCTTGCGGGCGGTATCCTCCGGCACCGGCATCCCGTCATTGACGTGGGCGGAGAGCAACTCGTTGATGAGCCCACTGACGTTGACGTTCCGCGCCTTGAGCTGGTCCAGTACATGGGCGTCGATGGAGATCCCCGTCCGCTTCTTCTCGCTCATCACGCACCACCCCCCAGCAGCGCGTGGTAACCACACCGAGAGGAGTGTAACACGATCTCGATCGCTACCTCAACTGTTCTACTGCCTACGTACTGGTAGTACGTAGTACGAGTAATACGTACTAACACGAGTAACACTACTACGGCGGTCAGTGGCAGGGTGGATGAAAGAGGATCGCACCGTGGCCAATCTGTTCTCTGTGCAGGCACGGGGGAGCAGAAACCTATTCTGTCGTCAGTCTGAATCTTATCTATCATGGATCTATAGCTATGGGTATCGCTGATAGTCGGGGATCTGTACTGCCGTGCTTGCTTCAAATCGATCTGTTGACGCGATCGCATCACGAGTAGGTCTGGGTGGTTTTGGGAAAAATCTACCCCTATTGTGTGATTATTAAACCTTTCATCCGAAAGCATGCAAATATGTTTTATAATTATCTGGTTCGTTAGGGTTTATATCGTATCTAAAAACTGTCTCCGTTGTTCCATTTTTTCCTCTTCTGAACGTTGATCATAATGCATCTCGAGAACGTCCTGTGAGACATTTGCACGCCCACTTACAGCACGCATTGGCCACTCTGCTTTGAGCCAGTGTGTGATTGCGCCTCGTCGTATAGCGTGTGGCGGGACCGAAGATGGGCAGCTATACTCTTTTGTGTTCCCGGCAGCGTCACAATCAGCAATAGTTCGCCCGTGTGGACAGTCGCCTGAGACGGCGCAGGGCCGTGTCCACGCGTAGACAAGCTTTCGAAGGTGTGTTTTATGCGATCGGCCTTGAACCGTCGCTAACAGCGGTTCACGGCCATTTCCGTCGGTCACAGCTGGACGCTGTTCTCCGACCCAGTCGTCGAGGACAGCACGAGTACTCTCAGCGATAGCGACGTGACGCTCACCGTCAGCCTTGTTTTTCAGCGGTGTGTCAGTAGCTGGTCGGTGGACAACCTCGAGTGAGAGTTCCATTGGGTCATAGTCGTCGACATCGAGTGCGTGTGCGGCACCAATACGGAGTCCGCACTGCCAGAGTAGGAGCAGGGTAACGTGGGCGAGCGACGCGTACTCGTACTTAGAGAGGTAGTTGAGAACCTCGTCGGCACGATCAGCCTCGAGCATTACATCGCGGACGTTGTCGCCGGCCTCGAGAGATGGACTTTGAACGGCGAGGTGGAGATCGTTCGCGGCAAAGCCGATATGTTCACACCAACGGATGAAGACGCGCAACGTGTCCATCTGCGTCTTCTCGGAAACACGGTTTAGGTCACCATCGTCACGCCGCCATAATCGGTATTGATGCAGATCACGTCCTGTGAGTTCTGCGATCGTCTCGATCTCGTTCTCGTCACACCAACGGACGAAGTGACCGAGTCGTGATCGATGGGCGTAGAGCGTACTGGAGCTGACATTCGGCTCACGGTCGGCGAGGTACATTTCGTAGGCCGATTCGGGGTCGATTTTGTCGAGTTCGTCTGTGGTCATGGTCACACACGGGTGAGTGAGGGAGACCACAACAGGCCGCGTGGCTACACCGCAGCGGTAGCCACAGCCCCGGCCGGGCGCTCCACCGGGAGTGTCAGTGGCCACTTGGCCACCGCGTCAGCAGCCCGGCCGCGCAGGCGAAGCCGAGCAGCCCGGAACTGGGAAGCTGTCACGGGTGAGCGCGAGCGGAGCGAGCGCGAGTCATGCTGACATGGTCCGCGCAGCGAAGCGAGCAGAACATGTCAGCTTTGGTTCAAATCCTGTAGCGCCCATCCGTTTTCCGAACGCTTCGAATCCGACAGACGTCGTAGGGTTGCTTATAAATTAATGGGTAGTTCTGGGGGTCGCGTTTAGTTTGTAGCATTCTGCCAGACGGCGAAGGCCTGGAGCCACGATTCTGCGGTTGACGGTTTGACGTGACTGAAGAAGTTTGAGAATGAAGAAGTATGTCTTTTTATCTCCCGAAAGACACGTTCGGCAGCGTTCCGATTTCCGTGTTTTTCGTATCGAAATCGGAGTCCGTGCCGGCGGAGTGCTGTCTGTAGATGCTGTGCACCATCGACGAGAAACACCGCATCTTCGATATCGTGTTTCTCAATTAGTTCTCGCAGAAAACGTTCAGTCAATGCAGTCGTAGTCGTCGAAAATAGCCGTGTATGGAGGATTCTGTTTGTTTCAGGATTGACGGCAGCGTACAGCCAATACTGGTGATCATCGATTTGAATCACTGTTCCGTCGAGCGCAACGTGATTCGGATTTGTATCAGTTGCTGGCTGTAGATCGGCTTTCTGTACCCAATCGTGTACAGCCTTGCGTGATCGTTCGACACCGAACTTCTCTAATTCTCGAACGGTATTCGAAAGCGAGAGGACAGCAAGATGGAGTCGAATACCGAGCGCCATCAGCTGACGCGGTGTCCGCTCTCGCTCCACAAAACTCAAATCAATCCAGTCGCTACACCCACTGAGGCGGTCGATTTTTGGCATAGAGCACCACAAAATCGTCCCGCCTCACTTTTCATGCTTAACGAAACAGCGCCGGTCTATGAATAGAACGTCAGACAATCAGTCTCGAGTAAAGAATATTCATCCGAAGCCGCTGTACCATCCGAAGTGAATTCTGCTTGCTCGGCGCTGATTAATTGCATAGACTCAAATCCTGACCAAGAGCTCCTACACTAGTCCCACGCCGCTCTACTGACGTACTGTGTATCCTGACTTGGATCTTGAGAATACCTCTGTCTGGCCTTCTATACTACACCTCACGCCTGGTTGATTTCCGGACAAATATGGCTTAGTAGCCCTTCTCGATTGTCAAACAGGCTATGTCCATTTGGATACTCAAATTCGCCTCCCTTCTCCTGTTGAATTGGGGAGAGAAACACTTGGACCGGATCACCCTTCTCTAAGTCAAGTTTCTCCGTTTCCGCTTGGGGGATGTTAATTCGTTTGTCCTGCTGGACTTTTGCTGTGAATATCGAGTTCCGAGTGAAGAACCGTCGGAGTATAATCTGTCCCCGATTCTGCATACTGCCATATCCCCACTAAATTTGATCGTGTGGCCCAGCATTTCGTCCGGTATCGCATCGATCAATCCGTCCGAATTATCGGCTTACCGCTCGACTGAACCACCATACCAGAGGATCCCTGCTTCAGTATACAGTTCCGAAGCTTTCAATGGAGTCGAGCTTCCACTACCCAATGATTGCTCATCATACATCCCGTTAACTTATTATATAACAACTATTGACTGGATGTATGGACCAGAGGGTGCAAAAAATACTGGGGGTAACGTTCTCTATTTTACTGATAACCGGAGCGATCGGGCCAGCCATGGCTGCTCCGGGAAGAAATACAGCAGGGGCAGCCGTCAACGATGATAGCCTGAATGGGGCACATCAACTCTTCACTGCGGGTGAACGGGATCCGGCCGCGCTCGAGTTGAAGTACGCTGCCGTCACCGAGTTCGCAGTGATTCAACCTGCTGATCAACGCGACGAACGACGGAAAAAGCAGGTTGGGAAGCGAATCAACGAGACGCTTGATTTCTATCTCGACAAAGACCGCGTTGAGAGCCATAAGGTGTTCGAAGGCGATGCCGCGGCCGTCTCCCGCTTAGCACCACTCGCAGACGCTGATCCAGCGCAGGTCAACCAGTCGACGTGGTTGCTCACGAAGGCGAACGCGCGGACGGCCAACGTCTCCGTCACGGACACGCGGCGCGCCCTCGAGCGATTCGAAGACGATATCGATAATCCCGGTCACAAAAACGCCATCGAGAGCCACCTTCGAAACGCCGAACGTGCGTACGATCGCGGTGAAAAACTTCTCGAGGACGACGGGGGCAGCAACGTCGAACAAACAGCGCGGAAGCGTGCACGAGCTATCCGACAGTTCATGACTGCCTGGCGCCAGAGCCAGCAGGCACTGGACAAACTCGAGCGCCAGACGACGCCGCGGGTACGGATCACGACCCGGAACGACCCCGTTCGAAACGGCTCGGAAGCCACGAATCGGACCATCGGCGGTGCGATCGAGACGGTCCGGCCGAACGAACTCGGGAATGTGACGGTGACGGTCGAGGATGGTTCTACTGTCGAAGTCGAGCCGGGTACCAGTACCGTGCCGGCGTCAAACGTCACGTTTGTCGCGAACGTCAGCTTCGAGGATCGAGAACAGCGCATTCGGGCGACGCTCGAAGAGAGCACGAACCGAAAGCACCACCGTGGGCCGCCAAAACACGCGAACGGACGGTCGTCGTCCTCGGACTCGTCGCCGACCACCGACGAACTGCTACTGGACGGTGACGCGCTCCCGGATACATACGAACTCGAGAGGGCCGGGACCGACCCACTGGATCCCGACAGCGATTCCTCGAAGACAGCCGTCGACGAGAGCGATAACGGGACGATCGACGGCCTTGAAGACTTCGACGACGACGGGGTCACGACCTACCACGAGGGGCTGTTCGGGACCGACCCGTTCAGCGGGGACACCGATGGCGACGGGCTTCCGGACCGCTACGAGATTCGGTATTCGAAACTCGACCAGACGAAGGCCGACACGAACGACGATGGCGTCACCGATGACGAGTGGGACATCGACAACGATAGTCTGACCACGCTCGAGGAGTACGAGGCCGGCACGACGCCGACACAAGCCGACGAGGATCGTGACGACCTCGATGATGACCGCGAACTCGAGATCGGCACAAACTCGAGTGATCCCGATACGGACGACGACGGACTGCTTGACGGCGAGGAGATTGCCCTTGGAACAGATCCACTTGTCGCGGACTCTGACGGCGACGGAACGCTGGATGGCAACGCCACGTACACGACGGCGACGAGCAACGAGTCGCTCGGCGTCAACGTTTCGCTGGCGGGTAGCGGTGACATCGCCAGCGGCGTCACGATCGAGAACGGTTCACAAGAACAATTCGAGAGCGGTTCGATCGAGTCGGCCCAGGTCACGTCGTTCGTCGACCTCGAGTCCGAGGAGTCGTTCGAGTCGGCGAACGTCACGTTCTCCTACGATGACTCACAGCTCGGAGAAACGAACGAATCGGATCTGGTCGTCTTCCGGTACAACGAGTCGCTGAGGGTATTCGAACCCCTGAATACGACGGTCGATCAGGAGTCGAACACAGTCACTGGAGAAACCGAACACTTCTCGCGGTTCGTCGTCTTCGACGTGCGTAACTGGGCGTCGAACTTCGTCGCGGAACGCCCCGAAAACGAGACTGACGAGTCGGAAGTCCAGCCCGTCGACGTGACGATGATCATCGATTCGTCGGGCTCGATGAGTTCGAATGATCCCCAAGAGTTCCGTAAGCAGGCCGCCAAAGAGTTCGTCGGCGCATTAGTCGAGGAAGATCGAGCAGGCGTCGTTGACTTCGACGGGAATGCTCACGTGGCTCAAGAGTTGACGACCGACTTCGGGTCAGTCAACCTCACGATCGACAGTCTCGACGCCAACGGCGGAACCGATATCGGCGACGGTGTCGAAAAAGCAAATCAGCACTTCGCTGAGACGAGCAACAATTCCCGCGCACAGGTTGGGATCCTCCTCACTGACGGTCAGGGCGACGGAGGTCGCGCAGAGGCGCGCACGGCAGCCCGGCGGAATACGACGATTTACACGATCGGATTTGGCGGTGCGGATGGAGATAAGCTCCAGGACATCGCTCAGATCACCGGTGGCAACTACACGCACGTTGACGATCCGGCTGATCTGCCAAACGTGTTCTCGCGGGTCGCCGACGATATCGGTGCACAGGACACTGATGGTGACGGAATTCCCGATGTCGCCGAACACCGCGGGGTGGTCACCCCGAATGCTGGCATGCTCGAGACCGATCCGTACAGCGCCGATACGGACGGTGACGGACTCGAGGACGGAACCGAACTCGGAGAGGCGATTACTGCAGAGGAACTACGAGACCGAAACACCGACGGCTCTGGTCCCCCGGGTCCGGACCCGAAGTATCAGGCGATCGTTGGAACGGTCTCCAGAGCCGGATACAATACCAGCGAACTCTCCGGATCGATCTACATCGACCCGGTGAGCGACCCAACCCGCGTTCACACCGACGGCGACGGCGTTGACGACTACACGGAGCGTCGGGAGCCAGTGACCTACGCCCGAACGACGAGTCGCGAGTCGACGAAATCGGCCCTCGAGACTGGTGAGCTGACGGAAGAGACTTTCGAAGAGGCCTACGACACCGGTCAGGCGACATCTGATCCGTGGAATAGTGACACGGATTACGATGATCTCGACGACGGTCGCGAGCGCAACCTCGCGACGAATCCAAACGACGGTGATACAGACGACGACGGTATCAGGGACGGTGACGAGACGAGTGGTCGGAACGATCCGACGTTGTACGATGTCCACCCGCCGAACATAGATGTCTACACGAGCGGCTGGCGCGTCCCGGAGACGAGTCTCGACGCCACGTACTGGGCGCGCGCATCGATCGAAGATGAGGCAGGTATCGAGGAGGTCGCGTTCGTCAAGGAGGGCTCCGTCGAAAAACGGTTCGATACCTCCGATGACGAGCTGACACGTCGGTTCGAGTACACGGAGCGGATCTCCGGCGGGAACGTCGATACTAGTAACATCAAGTCGACAGTCATCTCGGGTACTGGAAGCGCGATCGACCTTAGTGGTGATCTCGCGGGAGCCATCGCTGATACGACCCTCGGGACAAGCGTGTCCCTGCGCGCGACGGACGCGAACGGCAATCGCCAGCAGGCCGTCGCCGTGCAGCGAGCGAACTTCTACGGGTACATGGCCGGTGAACTCCCGACCGGTTGGGACCTCGCAGACAGGGAGGTCGCACGAAAACTCGGTACAGTCTCCGGGTTCTCCGCGAGCGTCGGCGTCGCCTTCCGGGATGCCGAACAGCTCCTGCACGATCCCGGTGCGTTCATCGAGGGCATGCGGGCTATGCTCGAGCTCGTCGCCGAGGCCGATCCAGCCGTCATTGACAGGCTGATCGACGGCTACATCCAGCAGTTCGAACAGAAACAGGAGCAAAACAACCCGTACGACAGGGGTACGACGAAGTACGGGCTCTTCGAGGCGAACTGGTACGAGGGATACGCGCTCGGCTTCCTCTCGAAACTCGTCGTCAGCGGTGGCTCCACCGGAGCGAAAAACGCGATCAAGAGCACCGATCGCGTCGGCGATATCACGGACCGGCTCTCGGACAGCCGCGCCCTTCGGGCGCTCTCTCGGATCGATGGCGCGACCGACGCCGCCAAAGCGCGAGTGACCGCACGCCTGCTGCTGGCGACCGACGACGCCGCGGAACCGCTGCTGAGTCAAGCTGATACCGCCGGCCAAGCCTACCGGCTGTGGCGGCTGCAGCGCGGAATGGATGCCGATGTGGATGCGTTGCCGGAAACCAGACAGCAACAGCTCGGACGGTTCCTGTCCCAGACTGGTGGAGACGGACAGCAGATCTACGATGAGCTCGCCGCCGCCGACGGTGAAGCTGCAGACGCCCTGCTCGAGATCGATACCCCCGGGGTCCAGCGTCGCCTCGTGAGAGCCCATCAAAGCGGTGACCTCGATTCAGCCGAGTTGTCTACAGTAGCCAAACGCTACGACAATCTAGATCCGGACGAGAAAGCGCTCGCACAGTGGTCGTTTACCCGATTCGGAGACGACGGCGTCAAACTGCTGAAACAAAACGTCTGTAACAGTCCCTGTGAGGGTGTTATCCGATCGGTCTATGAGCACTACACCAAAGCACCGGACGGATTAAGCAACTCCGAGACGAGGGACTTACTCAACGCGTACGCCAAAGCTGACAACACAGATATCGGCCCCGGCAGCCGTATGGATGCGAGTGATGTTCAGAACACCATTCGGGACCTCGACGATGACGGCGCCGCAGATGTGACGGACGCGATGGGTTCAGTTTCGGGAGCGAACAGTGGGTTCAGACAGATCGCCGGCGAGGTCGACGTTGCAAATAGCGTCTACCGGAGCGATAATATTGAGGGCAATGATATTACGATGCAGGTTACAACCAGAAATATAGACAATGCTCCAAACGTAGAAACTGAGGTTGACGTGAAGGTTGAGGGAGAGGTCTCGATCGGTGGAGAAACGTACCAGTCACCGGCAATCGAGTCAAAACACTGGAACCCCGAGAAATGGCCTCCGGAAGCAGTGGACGTTGATCCGAAGTGGAACAGCCAGCTGACCGATTTGGAGAACAAACTAGTGACTCAGGCAGTCAACGGCGAAGAGAATTTGATCGTCGCGCTCCCAAAAGAAACGATAACGAGACACGAGAGCAAACTCGAAGCATCATTCAGAAATACGCAACGAAAACTGGAATCCAACGACCACGTTACTGCAGATGACGTAGAGATAACGTACACTAGCTACGAGGAGATTGGATCGTAATATGCTTGGTCTGCCATACTACACGAAAGGGGATGTCGAAGATATTGACGTGGCAATTAGAGAAACCTGTGCAGTTGTCGGTCTCGAGACCGAACGAGTTCCCCCCGAACAGGTAAGTGCCGATGCACATACATCAGAATATATCGTCTCACAGGGTGAGTGGGACTTCACGATTGCATTCAACGTAGAATCCGAAGACAACCAAGCTGACACAAATACGTCCAGATCGCAAGATTTCGAGGTACCACCGTCAGAACTCAGCATCTCGGACGCGCGCTGGTTCTCAGACCCGGGCATAAACGGCATTGGTCAGGACGAGTACCAGCAGCGCGTCGATATTGTCTTCGAGTTTATCTGTCGACTCGCGATGGCGACCGACGTCGAGTACGCGCCGATGCTGGGCTTCGTGGACCCGATTCAGTGCTGGCCCACGGACTACCCGATTACCGATCACATCGAGGAACTCCCGATCTTCGGGATCTACTCCCAGTCGGCACTCGAGGACCTCGGGGGCCTCGAAGCTATGTTCGATCGATCGCCGTGGTACGTCGCAGAGCTTCCGAGCGGTCACACCGTTGTTATCCAGGAGGACTTCCCGTGGAACAAGCGCGACTGGTCACCGCCGACGGACGCGGCGTTCCTCGAAACGGCCACGTTCCCCGATTCCGGCGAGTACGCTGCCCACGACTTCGCGGATCCGTTCGCCGCCCTCGAGACGGACGCGATTGGGACCGACCTCTGTGTGCCTCGAGAGAAAATTGGTCCCGAATTCCGCAACGAGGACCTCGAACTGGTGCGGGTTCGGGTCGACGAGCAACGCGACCTCCGACGGCTCGACGACGGATCGTTCGTCCGAAACGTCGTCGACGACGACCCCGGTGATCCCGCCGCGTTCATGCGGGCGATGCTCGAGGAGATTCCAGCCGGCGCTACTGCCGACGATCTGATGGTCTCGGCACTGCTCAAAGACGCGATCCAACCGGCCTTCGTCCGTCTCGAGGATCCGGCCGACGAAACCATCGTCTCGAGGGTCGTGGCTCTCGACAGCGATATCAACAAGGTGGAGTTCCTCATCACTCTCGGCCGAGTCGCTCGCGAAGCGGACTTCTCTGTCGCCGATAGCCGAGAGATAGAACAGGTTTTCGAGTCACTCGAGACGTTCGACGCCACCGTCGACCTCGATCAATACCTTCGAGACCGCCTGCTCTAACTCACGGAAACCGACTGCTAGTGGACAGAGGATTTTTCATCGTGTTGCCGGTATCAGTACCGTTCAAGAGCTACGACGATAGGGGTGAGAAAATTGAGTGAACGACTGAGAATGGACGGGACCGTCTTCGTCTCGTTCCACAGTACGGAACAGCCGCAGTACGACGAGTTGGTCAGCCCGACGCTGTCGGCCTGCGCGGAGGTGGGGCTCGTTACCGAATCAGCGGCAACTCAGGATACCGACACGGTCACGCTCAGCGATAGAAATAGAACGGCCGTATACGACGGCAATAGAGAGGTGCAGCTAAATTTCAGGATTGACGACTGGGACGGTCCGATAGATTCGGTGCTGAATATCACGACGACCGCTAATACGCTCGTCTCGGTGGATGCTGATCCCGACGATGAATATACCGGATTCGCGCGCGACTTAGTTGATCTCATACGCATCCTCGCCGTCGAGTTAGATCCCATCTACGTCTCGACGTTTAACACACACGTCGAACCGACCACTCCCTCGCCGGACACCGTTCTCCCATTCGAGTTCCCACTCGATCTCGATCGGATCCCGTGGTTGGGCGTCTACTCCGAGCCGGTGATCGAGCACCTCGGTGGCAGAGAGCACGTCCTCGAGACTCCGGCGTGGAATGTCGAGGAACTCGAAAACGGTAACATCCTCATTATTACGACTCGAACGCCGTGGGAAGGGTATCACAGCGAACTGCCAGCCGACGACCATCTCCTGGGGGACGGACGAAGTCGAACGGGAAGCGACCGACGACAGATCTGCCGGACTGTCCGATCCGTTCGCCGCACTGAACGGCGGCGAGCTCGGCGCCGACGTCTGCGTCTACCGCGACGACATCCGCGAAGAGTTCCGTAACGAAGATCTCCACCTCGTCCGCGTCTGCGTCGATGAACGGGGCGATCTCCGCCGACTCGATGACAGCACCTTCGTCCGAAACGTCGTCTTCGACGACTCCGGAGGAAAAGCCGACGTGATCGATCGAATGTTCGAGGACGTTCCGGCGGATACGTCGCGCGACAAACAGATGGTTTCGTCGCTGCTCCACGAGGCCATCCCACCGTCGTTCGTCCGCCTCGAGACGCCGAACGGAGAGAACGTCGTCACGAAAGTGATGAACCTCGACATTGAGACGAACAAGCACGACTTGCTCGTCTCGCTCGGCCGTGTCGCTCAACAGGACGACTTTACCGACGACGACCTCGAGACGATGCTCGGCGCACTCGATACGCTCGCCGATCTCGAAGACATCGATGGCGCCGACGACTACGTCGAAGATCTACTGCTCTGAAACGAGCAAGTGACTGCCAGTAGTCATCCTGATTTACTTGAGGTTGGCGCGACTGATACGACGACATTCCAGGAACTGCATCAGATGCTACTCACTATGCGACGACTGATGTAGTAACGTTGTTCGAACTTGTAGACGAACAACCGCTTGGCGAGTAGTCCTCTCGCTTAACTGCGACTCCTACTATCCGAGCCAGTAGTTACCAGTGGTGTCCGATTAGCTATAACAGAGTGCGTCGACTGATCAGAGGTTATCAAGATACTGTCGACGCTGTTCCATCTTCTCTTGGTGGTTACGGCGATCATAATGCTTGTCCAATACTCCTTCAGAGACGTTGGCTCGATCACTGACTGCGATCATTGGCCAATCTTGATTCAGTGCATAAGTGATCCCGCCTCGACGGAACGCATGGGGACTCAAACTCGAGGGACATTCAAATGCCTGGTCATACGCAAGAGCAGGACATTCCTGAATATCTCGCCCATGGGGACACTCGTTGGTAGATACGCAGGGTCGCGTATACCGATAACAGTCCCCTCGAATTGTAGTAGTGTGGGCGCGACCATTCGGAGTGGGAAGGAGAAGCTTGCGCCCATGCTCATCAACTACTGAGGGGCGCTGATCACTAATCCAGTCATCTAGCAGTTCACAGATGTCTGTCGAGAGTGCGATGAATCGCTGACCCTCCTCTGCATTTTTGATCGGCGTCCCAGTTTCAGGTCGGTGGACGACCTCGAGGCACTGCTCGTTCGCATCGTAATCGGAGAGATCGAGCGCGCGGACCGCTCCGACACGCATCATCGTATGCCAGAGGAGAGACAGGGCGACGTGCGGCCGTGATGCGTACTCGTACTTCCGGAGGTACCCGAGAACGTCTTCAGCTCGGTCCTCTTCAATCATGATATCTCGAACATTATCATCGCCGCTCAGCGTTGGCGATCGCACCTTCGTATGGAGATCAGGTTCGACCCCATCGATGGATTCGAGCCACCTCACGAAGACGCGGATCGTATCCATCTGCGTCTTCTCTGAAGCCGGCGAGAGATCACCCTCTTCACGTCGCCAGAGCCGATATTCATGTAATAGTCGCCCGGTCAATTCGTTGAGATTCGTGATCTCTTTCTCCTGGCACCAGCGCACGAGGTGACCGATGCGTGAGCTGTGGGAGTACAGCGTTGCTTGAGTGACGTCGTTTTCACGGTCGGCTAAGTAGAGGTCGAGCGCTGTTTCTGGGTCGATCGGCTCGAGGTTCATCGTAACAACAGAGCATCCATCGGCAATTCCAAGGCTCCAGAACCCAACAGCGCTCTGGTACAGCTACAGCTCGTTACACTTTTTGTGAACTGATTTCTCCATCCTATCGGCGGCGTTGGCTTCGAACCGCTGTTGGGGAACACCGGGACACCCAACGCCGCCTTTGGATACGAGTACCATCTCCTCAGATGAAGCTCGTCTGTAGATTGATCCACTCGCCTCGGATGGCTCCATTCACGACCGGATCTCAACCGCCCGAAATAACCTTCCTCATGGGCTAAAAGGGAATTCGTACGAATATCGTACCCAAGCCTGTAGCGCCCATTCGAAAACAACGCGGTTCTCGACTAATCCTAATCGCTCCGTAGATATATCAATAGTCGAATTCTCAGCCTTTTCGGCGTTCGGGCGACGGCGACCGAAATCTGATACCAGTTCGGAACTGGTTGCGGACCGCCACCTCATGCGATTCTCATCGCAAACACGGGGTGGTCGGCGTGACGGTCCCGGAATGGCCGTCGGTCGATCACTCAACCTGTCGTCACTGTGGAGCCCATGTCACGGACCGGTTCCGTCGCGTCTTCGGTGACGACGGTGATTGGGCCCACCGCTGTGACGACTACGATGCCTACGCGCGATTGAGTCGCGGCTCCGCTGCAGGCATCGACGTTTCGGTTCCGGACCCGGAGACATGGCCCGGCCGTCACGGCGGTGAGGCCGATGCGTGACGAGTCCGTTCCCGCGAACCGACTGTACGATGTCGGGAGTCGGACGCCCATCGCCTATCCCACCCATCAAGCGACCGATGAGGATGTTCGTCGCGCTCTCGCCGATCGAGACGTTCGCGCCGACGGTGGACAGCCCTCGAGCAGTACGGAACGCGGAGCGTTTCTTCGGAAGAGATGCGACGGGAAGGAGTTGCACCTTCGGCACACCCGTGGAACGGGCGCGTGTTACGCTACACCACCGTCGCACAGCTTGCACTTGGCCTCTTATCGACGCAATTCGAATAAGATAGGCCTTGAAATAGCCGACCGTTCATCGAGTTCGGGCACTGATAGAACAGACGGTGGTTCGCGATGAGCCGCCTCGTCGAATCCGACGAGTACGAGCGGTGCGGTGACCGAATCGACGCGCTTCGGCGGTTCTGTCCCGACTGTACGCGCGCTGTTCGGAACGCTCGGGAGGGGCCACTATGAGTTCTCGGGCGACGGAAGCCGATCGGTAGAACCCACTCCCGCGGACACGATACGAGATGGAGATTCCACTACTGGGATGTCAAGAGCGGCTTAGATTCGGCCGAACTCTCGACCAATTCAAGTTTTCTAATCAACATGAACCTGTGGGGTTCAGATTGATACTAGAACATGGTCCAAATCACACTCTCATGGCCGTTGGCGGTGTTGCTTGCTCTCCTCGGTGCCGCATGGATCTATTCCGATGGTCAAAAGCGGGATATGGAGTCTGCCGATATGTGGGCTGTCGGGTTCTTTATCGGGATGTTTATCCCTCCCATCATCGGCGCAGTAATTGTCGGTGTAGCGTCCCTCTGGAAACGGAAACCGAGGAAAGGTTCCCCACAGCCTGTTGAGCACTACCGATAGCACGCACAATCACCGGACGCTGGTTAAGCGAGCGAATGAAGCAGTTGAAAACTACAAGTTCGAGCGCTCACTAGACCGATCCTGTCGTGGAATACCCTGATGTGCTCCCAACCCCCCGGGTCTCGATCGCACGCTGTCGATGGAATTACATACCAGAGATCAGAACCGTATCGTGTATGCCCTCCAACACGTGGACCCGACTCGCTCGTTCGACTCCAGGGGAATCATGAACGAACGCCGGAATCGGCAGATCAGTGGCGTCGTCGGGGCGTTTCTGGTCCTCATCGCCGCCGCCCTCTTGTTGCTCTCGGCTCCCTTCCTCGAGGCACCGGTGGAGTTCGGGCAGGCGCTCGTGTTCGGATTGGCCGGCGTGTCCGACATCGTGGCAGCGACCGATACCCGACTCACCAACCGCTGGGCGTGGTACCAATGGAGCGGGCTCGGGAACATCCTGCTCGGGCTTGCGTTCCCGCTCACGTTCGCCGATAACGGCCTACTGCTGTTGCTCGTCGTAACCGCCGTCGGCGGCCTCTCGCTCGTGATTATGGGCGTCGACATGCTCGTGTATCACGGGCAGTATACTCGAGAGAAGCGACTCGACCGCAACGGTGTCTGATCGGAGCGGTTGCAGTTATCCGTCCGCTCTCAGCGGCCGCTCGAGTCGCGGCGGACAGTCGGGCCGCCGACGGCGGTCGTCTCAGTGCCGTCTCGAAACCACTACCACCAGACGCCGCAGTCGGGACTCGGCCCGTGAGCACGGCTCGAGCGCAGGACGTTCTTTTCGAGAAAGATGGTCGCTACCAGCACGTTGTCCCTAGCGTGAGCCGAGCGTTTAGTCCTCGCCCGCGAGCCACGACTCGAGGCGGGAAACGATGATATCGGCGATGGCCTCGCTGATGCGGTCGGGCGAGTCGGAGAGGTCCCAGACGTAGTCGCCGCCCTGCGTAACGGTGACCCAGTCGACGTACTCGCGGCGATCCAACTCGAGCAGGAGGTCCTCGAAGACGGACTCGTTGAGACGACAGCCCAGCGCGTCCTCGATGGAGTCGGCAAGTTGCGGGGTCGTCGCGACGATGGCGTCCTCAAGGGCGGTGTCGATGATTGCGGGACCGGCCGTCGGCGTCGACGGGGATGGCGGTCGATCGGTCATGTTCGGACACTGGTTGTGCACGTGGTAGTAATAGGTCTGGTGGTAGTCACGGATCCACGACGGTAACGGATCGATACCTATTGGAACGCTGTCGATAACGCCCGACGACCGGGATGACGGTTTCGACGAGGACTCGAGCAGGTTGTATACGCCGGCGGCAGGGGAGCGCACGCCGTCTCCAGCCAGTTCTACTCACGGTGCTGGCTCGTCAGTCGGACCAAGCATGACGATGACGAACTCGAGGGCCACCGGTCGCCAAATCCTGCGATCAGAAGGTGTCCTGAGGAGCCGCTCCTCGCGCGTGTCGCTGGCTGCGTCTCCGGCGTGTCTGCCGAACTGAGGACGCCCGTTACGTCTCGGGCAGTTCGTTGATAATGACGACGGCTTCGCCGTCGATGACCGTTGCTTCGTCCTCGCCGACGACGGTCGTGTGCAGCCGGTAGCGGTCGCCGCCGAGGTCTTCGACGATCTCGCACTCGGCGGTGACTGTCTCGCCGATCTGGACCGGTCCCGTGAACTCGAGGTCCTGTGAGAGGTAGACCGTGACGCCGGGGAAGCGGGCCAGTGCGGCGCTGATCGTACCGGCGACGAGCGTGCCGTGGGCGATCCGGCCGCCGAACTGGGTCGCCGCGGCGAAATCGGACTCGAGGTGGAGCCGGTTGGTGTCACCGGAGACCTGTGCGAACGCGGTTACGTCGGTGTCCGCGATCGGCTTACTGAAGCGGACGTAGTCGCCGACGCCGAGCGAGTCGTAGTCGTCGGTCGAGCGCTCCATGACCCAAGTCTCGTCGCCGAACGCGACTTCGGCTGTCGCCGGCGCGGTCGTCGTCTCACCTTCCGATTCGGCCGTGGGTGCCTCGCTCGCCGCGGAGCCAAGGCCCATCGCCGCGAGAAGCGCGTTGTTGGCCTCGACGTAGCTGTTGACGACGTGTTTCGAGATGTTGGTCCACTGGTCGGTCGCTGGCGTGGCGTCTGCGCTATCGGTGTCCGGACATTGGCTACTCATAGCGTTGGATGTGGAAAGCTACCATTCGACGGGTTCTAACGGTTCCGGCTCCGAGTACCACGGTCGCCGCCTTTGTGGTATCGCCAAATCACGTTGGGACAGTGACACCGATTGTCGATCTCGGCGACGATCGGTGCAGGCAGTCCGAGCCGAAACTGGTGGGACGGGGCTACGTCGCGGGCAGGGCTGCGAGGAAATCGGCCGCCGCCGAGTTAAACGCCCGCGGTCGGTCCTGATTGACGAGGTGGCCCGAATCAGCGAGTTCCAGCCGATCGCCGTCGGCGACCGCCGAGGCGATCTGGCGGCCCTGTCGCTTGACCAGCGGGGCCTCCTGTTCGCCGTGGACCACGAGCGTCGGGGTCTCGAGACCGGTCAGTTCGGGCGGCTCGTACCGGTAGAGCGCGTCGAAGATCTTGCGGAACTCCGCCGACGGGATGTCGCCGACGTCTTCGATCGCCGCGGCCCTGGTCTCGGGGTCGACCGACAGCCACCGCTCGCCGGTCGTCGCCTGAATCGACTGCAACATCGATCGGAAAGTCCCTTTCGACCCGGACACCGACAGCGATGCCGACATCGCCGGCAGCGGCGACCAGAACGCCTTCATCCCTGCCGGCAATTCCACCGGCGGCATCGATCGCACTGCGCCGCCCAAAATCACTCCCGCCGCGCCGTCGGGATGGCGATCGACGTACTCTTGGACGACCATCGATCCCAGCGAGAGCCCACAGAGGATGGGCCGCTCGATCTCGAGTTCCGAGAACAGGGCCTCGAGGTCGTCCGTAAAGAGACCGATCGAGTACCGATCCGGCTCCGTCGCGCCGGTGTCGCCATGGCCCCGCACGTCGAGCGTGACGACCTGGTAGTCGTCGGCGAAGTGCTCAACCTGTGGCTCCCACGCGGTGCCGTTCATCCAGCCGCCGTGGACGAACACCAGCGGCGGGCCCGTCCCGCTCGTCTCGTAGTGAATGGTCCCGTCCGCGAGTTCGAGTGCTGCCATACGCTCACTGGGGCCTGGGCGCTCTTAGAACGAGCGGTTGCCCTCACACGGCGTGAAACTCACTCGAGTTGATTCGACCCCGAACCGATCGACGCGGTTCGTTTCGCGTCACGACAGTCGGCAGGTTGCTCCCGCCCACCGACCCGCAGTCAGTCCTCGCGGCTGGCGGTGGCCTCGGTCCCGACCCAGCGGTCCCAGAACGATTCGAACTCCGACTCGTCCTCGGTGAGCCGGTTCCACTCCGCGAGGCCGCGTTCCTCGCGGGTGCCCGGAATCGTGTTGTCGAGGACGAGCGCCGCGAGCCCGCCGACGGCCATCCCGGTCGAGCCGATGATGAAGACGGTGTCGACGACGGCCTGTGCGGCGGCTTCGATCGGCCCCGCAGCGGCCGTCCCCGCGACACCGAGCGCGGCGAGCAGCGAGTCGATTCCGGCTTCGAGGCCGACTGACTCCCGGAACGCGATCGTGCTCTCGAAGTTGCCCATGTACGCCGGGATCGCCAGCCCGACGAAGAGTGCAAAGCCGATGACGAAGGTGTTCCGCGAGGAGTCGAGATCGACGTGGCGCAGGTTCGAGATCCCGACGGCGACGATCTGGCCGAACATGGCGATGAAGAGGCCGCCGACGATCGGGTCTGGAATCGTCGCGATCAGCTGACCGAAGTAGCCGATGAAGCCGACGAACAGCATGATCACGGCCCCGATCTTGACGACGTATCTCGAGGCGACCCCGGTCAGCCCGATCGCGCCGATGTTTTCGGAGTAGGAAGTCGAGCCGGCGGTGCCCATCACGCCCGAGAAGACGTTCATGAGCCCCTCCATCCCGATGCCGTGATTGATTCGCTTCCCGCTCGGTGCGCCGGAACCGGTGATGTTCGCCACGGCGTAGTAGTCGCCGATGCTCTCGACGATCGACGCCAGCACCCCGGCGAACATCCCGACGACGAAGGCGGTCGTCACCTGCGGGATCCCCCACTGGAAGGGGTAGATCGGCATCAGTGCCCGAGTGTCCGTGACCTGTCCGAGCTCGATGTATCCCGGATGCCCCCCACCGATCACGCCGAGTACCGACAGTGTGGCGGCGACGACCCACGCGATGACGAGTGCCAGAATAACCGGATACAGGCGAAAGGCCCTGTGTTTGACGTCGAGATACTGCGAGAACAGCAGAATGAGTCCGAGCGTGAGCCCGAGCAGCCACCAGCTCTGGTCGGGGGTCGTGATCTGCGATGCGTTGAACAGCGACAGGCCGATCAGCGCGATCGTGGGCGCGATGACGACCGGCGAGAGGTATCGTCGGAGTTTCCCGACCAGTCCGAAATACCCCATCGCGACTTCGACGACCGCGGCGACGATGATCGCTCCCTGTAACTGCAACAGCGCCGCCTCCCAACTCGGTTGCCCGGAGACGCCGCCTGCGGTCACGACGCCGACGATCGCCAGCGCCGGCGCGAGCATGGAAAACGGCGCACCCTGGACGATCGGGTATCGGTTCCCGAACGTCGTCTGGGCGAGCGTCGCGATCCCGGAGACGACGAAGAACGTCCCGATAAATCGCGCGGTCACGCCGGGTGGCATTCCCATCGCGTCGGCCAATATCAGCGGCACCGCGATGTTCGCGCCCACCATCGTCAGGTAGTGCTGAACCCCCAGTACCATCGATTCGCCGACCGGCGGCTGTTCGTCGATCCCGTATTCGATATCGTCACCGACGGACTCGTCGGCGACTGGCTCGTCCCCCGTCATCGATTCTCGTCGGATAACGACCGAGGGTGTTCAAAGGGGTGTTGGTCCGTCCCCGCTCCCGTCCGATCGCTCGAGAAGCTACCGCTGTCGCTGTGTCTCGTCGGCCGCCCGCTCGGCGGCCGCCCGTACCGTGTCGACCGACAGCGAGGCGAGGTCGACCAGTTCGCCCTCGGTCTCGCCGGCGACCAGTTCCGAGAGCCCGGCCCGAGAGTCGTCGCCCGCGTCGACGACGGCCACCCGAGTATCGCTGGCCGCCAGCGCTCGAGCCGCGGTTCGGGTCGCCTCGGTCGGGCTCCCGTCGGCGACGTTCGCCCGGCCGTCCGTGACGAGGACGACCACCGAGGCGTCGGTTTCGGCCCGCTCGAGCACTCGTCTCGAGGTCTCGAGGCCGGCCGGTAGCGGTGTGCGGTCGCCCGAGGGGAGGTTTTTGAGATGGCGGGCGGCCAGCGAGACGCTGTCGGTCGGCGGGAGCAAGACGTCGGCGTCTTCGCCCGCAAACGCCACGAACGCGACCTGATCGCGCTGTTCGTAGCTGTCGCGCAGCAACTCGAGGACGACGCCTTTCGCAGTCCGCATCGCCGGCCGCATCGAGGCGCTGGCGTCGACGGCGAAGACGATCGTCACCGATGTCTCGCCGGTGCGAACCGATTGCCGGAGATCCTGCTCCTCGACGCGGGATTCGCCCCGAGAGGCGGCCGATCGAACCGACGCCGCGGCATCGATCGAGCCCTCGCCCGAGGCGGGTTCGGTGCGGACCCGAGCGCCCCGGTTGTCCGTACTCGGTGCCGTGCTCGCCCGGGACCCGGTCGCCGTCGCGTTCCCGCTGTGTTCGGCCGTCGGCGTCTCGAGGTCCGGTGCCCGCGCCTCGCCGATACCCGCTCGCTGCTGGCCGGGAACCAGCGGTTGAGCGGTTTCGTCGTCCCCGTCGCCTCCGCCGTTCTCGGGCGATTCGTCCGATTCCGACTCCCGCTCGCTCGAGTCGTCGTCCGGCCCGCCGTCGCCGGTCTCGGCGGGCGACTGGTTCGCCGACGCCGGTCGCTCGCCGTCGTCGGGTCGGCGTTCGGGACTCGAGTTGTCACCCGGTTCGGACTCGTCGCTTTCGGAATTCTCCGCGTCACTTGAGCCGTCACCATCCGCGCTCCCATCATCCTCGCTGCCGTCATCGTGTTCGTTCCCGTCGCCGGGTTCCGGTTCGGCTTCCTCGTCCGTACCGTCCTCACCGTCATCCGCGTCGCTCTCACCGTCTCCGTTTCCCTCGTCGGGCGACTCCTCGTCGAACCGGTCCTCGAGCAGGTCGTCCAGATCCGGTTCGTCCTCGAAGGGCGTGCTCCGGAGGCGATGGGGAAGGGCGTAGGTCGCGGCCTCGTGGATATCGGACTCGATGACCGTCTCGCGGCCCTCGAGCGCGGCCAGCGTCATGGCGGTCCGCGCCGTCGCCACGTCACCGCGATGACCGTCGACGCCGGCCTCGAGACAGAGTTCGGCGATCTCTTCTTTGAACTCGGCGGGGAGCGAGACGCTCGAGCGACGGTCTCGAGCGGCGGCCAGATCGTCGCGAAGGGTGTCGACCTCCTGGGCGTACTCCGTTCGCGGATCGGCTGTGCCGTCATCGCCAGCGCCGCCATCGGCCTCGAGTGCGCGGTCGATGATCTCCACGCGGTCGTCGATCTCCCGGCAGCCCTCGACGCTGGCCTGCAGGGCGAAGCGGTCCCGCAGTTGGGGTCGCAGATCGCCCTCTTCAGGGTTCATCGTCCCGATCAGGGTGAAGTCGGCGGGGTGGGAGACGCTGACGCCGTCCCGTTCGACGGTGTTGACGCCGCTCGCAGCCGAATCGAGGATGATGTCGACAAGGTGGTCGTCAAGCAGGTTGACCTCGTCGACGTAGAGGATACCGCGATTGGCCCGAGCCAGCAGGCCGGGATCGAAGTCGGCCTCGCCGGCTAAGGCGTCCTCGACCGAGAGGGTGCCGACGACCCGATCGCGGGTCGCACCGAGCGGGAGCGTGACGAGGGGAACCGGTCTCGTCTCGACCGGTAGATCGTCTGAATCGCGGTCGCGACAGTCGTCACACTGCAGGTCGGGGTCGTCGGGCGAACAGCCGTACGGGCAGTCCGCGACGGCTCGCTGCTCGGGCAGGAGATCGACGAGCGCCCGAACGGCGGTCGACTTCGCGGTTCCTTTCTCGCCGACGATCAGGGCCCCGTCGAGGCCGTCGTCGGCCGCGACGGCGAGCAACACGCGCTTTAACTCGTCCTGTCCGACGATCGCCGGAAAGGGGAGTGACGATAGCTTTTTGCCCCCGGCGTTTGCAACCATATTTGAGCTAATACAACAGAGGTTTAAAAGTACGATGACACGGATCGGGATCTACACCGCGACGGAGAACGAACTCGGCTCGATCGGCCGGGCCGCACAGCGCCTCGAGGGCGTCGAGCTGGTCGTCCGCTCGGAGAGCGACCTCGAGGACGAGGCCGACGTCGAGGAGTTCGTCGAGGAATTGCACGACGCCGCGGCGGCGATCTTCTGGCTGCACGGGGCCGAAGACAGCATGCCGGGCTACGACTACGCGACGGGCGCACTCGAGGAGGCCGGCGTCCCGCTGGTCGTCAAGGCGACCGGCGACGCATTTGCGTTCGAGGATACGACGGTCTCGACCGAGCACCGCGATCTGACCTACGACTATCTGGAGAAGGGCGGGACGATCAACGTCGCGAACCTGTGTCGCTTCCTCGCGGCCGAGTACGAGGGCCGCGATATCGACTACGACGAGCCGACCGAACTCCCCACTGAGGGCGTCTACCATCCCGACCATCCGGGCATCGAGTACGAGGACTTACTCGCGACCCACGACCCGGACAAGCCGACGGTCGCGGTCTGGTTCTACGAGTCCCACTGGACCCACGAGAACACCCGGTACGTCGACGCGCAGGTCCGTGCGCTCGAGGAACAGGGGGCGAACGCCCTGCCGATCTTCTGTAACCCGGCAACGGATACGGACGAACAGGAAGACGCCGAATGGGTCACTGACAACTGGCTCTTGGACGAGGCGGGCGAACCGATCGTCGACGCCGTGCTCTCTTCGTTTATGTTCTCTCTCTCGATGGACGAGCGCGGCCGCAGCGCCGACGACGAGGGCAGTTCCGCCGAAGACGTCTTCCTCGACCGCCTCGGGGTGCCGGTCCTGCAGACGGTCACGACGATGCGTTCCCGATCCCGGTACGAGTCCAGCGACACGGGCGTCATGGGCTTCGAACTGGCTCTCTCGGTCGCGCTGCCGGAGTTCGACGGCAACGTCATCACCCACCCGATCTCGGGCAAGGAACGCACCGACGACAAGGCCGGCATCGGCTCCGCGCCGAAACACCACTTCCCGATCGAGGACCGGATCGACCACGCCACGCGGCTCGCGGTCAACTGGGCCGAACTGCGCCACACGCCCAACGAGGACAAGCAGGTCGCCGTCGTCCTCCACAACTACCCGCCGAGCGACGACGGGATCGGCACTGCGTTCGGCCTCGATTCGCCCGAATCGACCGTGAATCTGCTCGAGGAACTCGAGGCTCGCGGCTACGATCTGGGTGACGAGATGCCCGAGGACGGCCAGACGCTGGTCGAGAAACTCACTGCTCAACTCACCCTCGAGGACCGCTGGGTCGCGCCGGAGGACGTTCGCGATCTCTCGGTCGACGTCGTCTCACCGGATACCTACGAGGAGTGGTTCGCCGACGCCGACGAGCGGTTCCAGGAGAACATCATCGAGGAGTGGGGCGAGGTCCCCGACCGCCCGTTCGCGATTCCGGGCGTCGAGTTCGGCAACGTGCTCGTCACCGTCCAGCCTCCGCGTGGATTCGGGATGGACCCTTCGAAGGTCTACCACGACTCGAACCTCCAGCCGCCACACGACTACTTCGCCTTCTACGGCTGGCTCCGGAACGCGTTCGAGACCGACGCTGTCGTCCATCTGGGAACTCACGGAAGCCTCGAGTGGCTCCCCGGGAAGACCGTCGGGCTGAACGGCGAGAGCGCGCCGGATCAGCTGATCGACGACATCCCGAACGTCTACCCCTACATCGTCAACAACCCCGGCGAGGGGACGCAGGCCAAGCGCCGCTCGTATGCGGCGATCGTCGACTACCTGACCCCCGTCATGCGGAACGCGGGCACCTACGACGAGTTATCCGAACTCGAGGAACTCGCGAACCAGTACCGAGAGGCCGGGATGGAAGACGCCCGCGCCGACGATGGGCAGCACCTCGCGGACCTTATGCGCGAGAAAGTCGCGGAACTCGATCTCGCCGTCGAGCTCGGTATCACCGGCACAATCGACGAGAAGGCCGATGTTCGCGGTCCCGACGAGGCCGGTTCGACCCTCGCTGAGGGCGACGTAGCTGGCGACGAGGTCGACATCGATGAACTGGTCGAACGAATCCACGAGTATCTCACGGACGTGAAGACGACCCAGATCCGGCTCGGGCTGCACACCATGTCCGAGCCGCCGGAGGGCGAGCGCCTGACCGAGTATCTGGTCGCGCTCACCCGACTCGAGAATCCCGGCGCGCCGAGCCTGCGCGAGAGCGTGGCGGGCGCGCTGGGTGTGGATTACGAGAAAATGCTCGAGTCGCCCGGCGAGTACGCCGAGGACCTCGGGATGACCTACGCCGAGGCGGCCGACGAGGTCTACGAGACCAGCGTCGCCCTGATCGAGACGCTCGCCGAACACGACTTCGACATCCCGGTCTCGGAGCGCGAGGCCGGCCCCGACGATGAGGTGAACATGAATCTGCTCGTGGTCGACCTCGAGACGATCGGCGACGGGCGCGCGAAGTCGGGTGCTCACAACGACCTGCGGAAGGCCCTGGCCTACATCTGCGAGGAGGCCCAGCCCCGCGTGCAGGGGGCCGAAGACGAGATCCCCCGGACCGCGGACGCCCTCTCGGGCGAGTACGTACCGCCGGGCGGCTCGGGTGCGCCGACCCGTGGCGGCGTCGACCTGCTGCCGACCGCGCGGAACTTCTACACGCTGGACCCGCGGAAGGTACCCGCAAAGGCCGCGTGGCAGGTCGGCAGCGAGGTCGCGGAGGGCGTCCTCGAGCGCCACCACGCCGAAAACGACGAGTACCCAGAAGAGATCGGCGTGGTCGCGTGGGGGACCCCGACGGTGCGCACCCGCGGCGAGACCATCGCACAGGTGCTGGCGATGATGGGCGTCGAACCGCAGTGGACCGACGCCGGCCGGATCGACGACGTCGAACCGATCCCGCTCGAGGAACTCGATCGGCCGCGGGTCGACGTGACGACGCGCGTCTCCGGCCTCTTCCGGGACGCCTTCCCGGCCGCGGCAGGGGTCATCCACGACGCCGTCGACGCGGTCGTCGACCTCGACGAACCGCACGAGATGAACTACGTGAAGAAACACGTCGAGGAGGAGCAGGCGGAACTCGAGGCCGAAGCAGGCCTCGACAAATCCGACGCCCGCAAGGCCGCGAAACACCGCGTGTTCACGACCCGCCCCGGCGGGTACGGTGCCGGGACGAACAAGGCCGTCGACGAGGGCAACTGGGACGACCGCTCGGACCTCGCCGAGGTCTACGTCCAGTGGGGCGGCTACGCGATGGGATCGCGGGGCCGTGTCTCGGACGCCCACGACGCCTTCGAGCGCCGCCTCTCGAGCGTCGACGCGACGGTCAAGATCGAGGACACGATGGAGCAGGACGAGTTCGACTCCTCGGACTGGTACGCCTTCCACGGTGGCTTCATCTCCGCCGTGTCCGAGATCTCGGGCGCGGAGCCGGCCTCCTACGTCGGCGACTCCTCGGACCCGGACAACGTCGATGTCTACACGAACGAGGAGAAGGTCCGCAAGGCGATGCGCTCGCGCGTGTTGAATCCCGACTGGCTCGAGTCCATGGAGGACCACGGCTACAAGGGCGCGGGTGATCTCTCGACAACGGTCGACGTAACCCTCGGCTGGGACGCGACCACCGGCGTCGTCTCGGACACGCTCTGGGCGGAAGTCGCCGAGAAGTTCGCCTTCGACGAGGAGCGCCAGGACTGGATGCGCAACGTGAACCCGTGGGCGCTCGAGTCGATTACGGATACCCTGCTCGAGGCCGTTGATCGCGACCTCTGGGACGCCGACGACGAGACGGTCGACCGACTGCGCGATCTCAATCTCGAGGTCGAGGGCGACCTCGAAGCGCGGACGACTAACGATGCGGTGGGCGCGGAGGTATCGACCGATGACTGACGACGGGAGCGAACGGGTTCGGCCGACAGTCGATATGCGGAGCGCGGAGTGTGATACCAAATGAGCGACAGTCAGGAGTTCGAGAAGGAGTACGCCGATTTAGGCGCGACGACACAGAACGCGATGGACATCGCGGAGACGAGCATGGACATCGTCCGCCAGTTCGTGCCCGACGAGACGCTGGCCGACCGCGTCCGACAGAAATCGGTCCACTCGATGGGCGATATCGAGTTCCAGCACCTGATCGAGTTTACCGGCAGCGACGACCTCGGCGACGACGAGGACGCACCCGTTCGCGCGGGGGTTCGAGCCGTCCTCGACGAGGCGACCATCGTTACGGACATCACGATGTCCAAAGCGGGGATCACCGGCCGCGGCCACAACTGCGAGAAGCGCAAGGCAATCGGAAACGGTGCCGAACTGGCCGAGGAGACGGGGATGACCCGGACCGCGGCCTCCGTGCTTGAACTCGACAAGCAAGGCGTCTACGACGGCGCGATCGCGACGATCGGCAACGCGCCGACGGCCGCCTTCGCGCTGGCGGACTGCATCGAGGACGGCACCCGACCGGCCGCTATCGTCGCGACGCCGGTCGGCTTCGTCAAGGCCGAGGAGAGCCGCCAGCGGATCCGCGAGGTGAGCGAGGAGTACGACGTACCCGCGATCACGAACGTCGGTCGGCGCGGCGGGAGTGGCCTCGCAGCGGCGCTGACCAACGAACTAATCCACGTCGCGAAGGATGTGCGAACCGACGAGATCGACCTCGAGCTCGACGCCGAGACGCGGGCTGCGGACGGCCGGAACCGATGAGCGGCGAGTACGACCTCGAGTCGGGCCCGGACCCGGCGACGTTCGCCGCGGGAGCGGCGGAGCCCGATAGTGACGAGCGCGCTGTCGACCCCGTCTACGCCGTCGGCGTCGGACCGGGCAACCAAGAGTATCTGACTCCGCGGGGTCGGCGGGCGATCCGGGAGGCCGATGTCGTCGTCGGCTTCACCACCGTCGTGGAGTTCGTCGCGGACCTGACCGACGCGGACCTGCTGACCTGCGGCTACAAGGACGAGGCCGAAGCGCTCGAGACGTTCGGCGAGCGCGTCGCGGCCGGCGAATCGGGAACCGCCGTCGCGATGGGCGACCCGAACCACTCGGGGTACCAGTTCGTCGGAAAGGTGCAGGATACAGTGGAACGCCACGATTCCGAAATTCCGGTCCGCGTGATCCCCGGCATCTCCTCGATCCAACTGGCCGCGAGCCGCGCCCGGACGCCGATGGAGGACACGGAGTTCGTCACCCTCCACAAGAGCGGCGACCTCGAGCCCGACATGGACCGACTCGCGAGCGCAGTGACGGACGACGACCGGCACCTGCTCGCGCTCCCGCGGCCCTACGACCGGATGCCCGGTGATATCGCGCAGTTCCTGCTCGAGGAGGGCGCTGATCCGGATCTCGAGGCGCTGGTCCTCGAGAAGTTAACCCACGACGACGAGCAAATTCATCGGTTTACGCTGGCCGAGTTGTCCGAGCACGCTGGTGGAACCGGATCGGACGACACGCCGTTCTCGGATCTGGTCGTACTCGCGGTTCGGCAACCGGTTCCGTAGCCGAACGGTAGAACGGATCGGTCGCGGGTATCGCAGGCGATCTCTCCGTCGTCGTCTCCGTTCGATCTCGCTACCGTCTCACTCCGGAACGTCGCCGGCGACGACGTACTGCTCGTAGTTCGGCTCTTCGCCCCAGAGTACCGACTCCATCAGCGGCTCGTATTCGACCCGCTCGAGCCCGTGTTCTTCGAGTACGTCGACCAACGCTTCGGGCGGGCGTCCGTCGTACAGCGGCAACTCGTCGTGGATCTCTTCATAGCCGTCGAACGGTTCCTCGAAGTCCCAGTGGCCCTCGATCAGGACGATCCGGCCGCCCGGACGGACGACCCGTTGCCACTCCCGAAGCGCCGCCGACGGGTTCGGCAGCGTCCAGACGAGGTGCCGAGCGGTCAGCATGTCGTACGCGTTCTCGGGATCCGAGATCGATTCCGCGTCCCCGTTTCGGAACTCGATCGACCGGTCGCGCTCGCGGGCTTTCGCTCGAGCGCGCTCGAGCATGTCCGTCGAGAGGTCGACGCCGGAGACGTCGTGACCGAGTTCGGCCAGCAACAGCGAGATGACGCCCGTTCCACAGCCGACGTCGAGAACCCGCTGGGGTGAGTCACCGTCACCGAACCAGTCCCGGAGAATCGACAGCCAGGCGTCGCGCTGCTCGTCGCCATGTACGGCGTGGTGGCTGTCTCCGTCGTACGATTCCGCGCGGTCGTTCCAGTACTGCTGGACGCGCTCTTTGACGGCCTCGTCGTCTCGATTCGTCACGGCTGTCTCCCCCTCCGGCCTGCGGATCGGTGTAAACCGACGCGACGGTCTTCGAATGCCATTGTTCGCTGTGATTGTTGGGTGAACAAAATAACTGTTTC
The DNA here is from genome assembly GCF_000337195.1 of Natrinema versiforme JCM 10478. Classification (GTDB taxonomy): domain Archaea; phylum Halobacteriota; class Halobacteria; order Halobacteriales; family Natrialbaceae; genus Natrinema; species Natrinema versiforme. The sequence continues at coordinate 57,450 of NZ_AOID01000013.1, forward strand.
GCGAACGGGGAGCGGATTCTGCGCGGGCCCGTGAACGCCTTGTCTGTGATCGGCGGCCACCGAGCAGTCAGGTGACGGGCGACCCTCGGCTCGGTCACTCGTCTTGCTCGTACTCCCGCAGGACCGTCGAGACGGTGTTCTCGACCTCTTCGAGCGCGACGGAGTGGGTCTTCCGCAGGTCCTCGTCGTCCTGTGTCTCCCCTAAGTGTCTGAGCGCCTCGCGGAGGTGCCGTTCGGTGTCGGAGCCTGTGTCTTCAGTCATCGTTCGAGCGGCGAATCGTACACGACTCCAGCGGGTAAGTTCGTCGGTGGTCCGACCCGCGAACGGACATCACTCGAGCGCGTCTCGAACCGCCGCCCGCCGTTCGGCGAAGGTCGCGTCGTCCAGCACGGGCGCGGCTGCATCGGGGTCGACAGCCACCTCGTCGGTCAGTTCGATCCACGCACGGCAGCCCCGGTAGCTCCCGCGCTCCTCGATGAGTCGCGGCGACTCGAGTTCGCTCACTCGGAGCAACAGCACCCGCAGGTCGTCCTCGAGATCGTATTTGTCGCGCAGGCCGTCGGGCGTGTAGACGTAGTGGCGGGCGAGGGGAGCGAGATCGTCGCTCGAGACGGCGTACTCCGCGCGGACCTCGGCGACGGCGCGGATCGGCACGCCCGCATCCGGTTTGGCGCTCGCTCGATGATAATAGCCCTCGTATTTCGACTGATAGCGAGCCGGCTCCTGATGGGTGTAGGCCGGATAGAGCGCGAACTGCTCGTCGATCGTCCCCGGATCGAGGGTCGGGTGGCGAACGAGCACCGTCTGTGCACCGTCGATGAGAGCGTTGACGACGCCGGCGCGTTCTTTCAGCGCCGGGATCGCAGTCGTCGCGGATTCGTGGTCGCTCATATCCCGAGCCAATGCGGAGCGGTTTGAATTGTATTTCGACTGCTCGGTCGCCGACTCCGACTTCGGCTCGAGCCGGGTCAATCCGATTCGGGAGTCACCGTCGCGAGCGGTACCGAGGCCACCGACGGATTCAAGTCGAGTTGTACTAACCCAACTATAATGAACGTCGTGCGATCTGTGGATATCGCAGCCAAACGAGTCGGGAAGACGGGAGATCGCGTTCCAGAGGGGCACCAATGAAGGGGTTCGTCCTCGGCGGCGTCAGCTCCGGCGTTGGGAAAACGGTCGCGACGCTGTCGATCATTCGGGCGCTCGAGGACGCCGGCCACGCGGTCCAGCCCGCCAAAGCGGGACCGGACTTCATCGACCCGAGCCACCACGAGGCGATCGCGGGCCGCCCCTCCCGCACGCTCGATCTCTGGCTCTGCGGCGAGGACGGCCTCCGGCGGAACTACCGCCGCGGCGAGGGCGATATCTGCGTCGTCGAGGGCGTCATGGGACTGTACGACGGCGACGGCTCGAGCACCGCCATGGTCGCCGAAGCGCTCGACCTGCCGGTCGTCCTCGTGGTCGACGCCAAGGCCGGCATGGAGAGCGTCGCGGCGACCGCGCTCGGCTTCCGGGAGTACGCCGACACCATTGGTCGGGATATCGAGGTCGCCGGCGTCGTCGCCCAGCGCGCCCACGGCGGCCGTCACGAGCAGGGCATCCGCGACGCCCTACCCGACGACCTCGCGTACTTCGGTCGGATTCCGCCGAACGACGACCTCGAGATTCCGGACCGACATCTGGGACTCGAAATGGGCGAGGAGGCCGCGCTGCCGACCACAGCGTTGCGGGAGGCCGCCGAGTCGCTCGAGGCCGAGCAACTGGCCGCCGTCGCGAGCGAGCCGCCGGCCGCCGAGTCGCCAGCACCGAGCGCCGCAAACTCGGAGCCAGTCGACGCGACGATCGCCGTCGCCAGCGACGCCGCGTTCTGCTTCCGGTATCCCGCGACCATCGAGCGATTTCGGGAGCGCGCCGCGGTCGTCACGTTCTCGCCCGTCGCGGGCGACCCCGTCCCGGACGCTGACGCGGTCTATCTCCCTGGTGGCTATCCCGAACTCCATGCTCCCGAACTCGAGTCGGCCGGCACCCTTGCCGAACTCGGCGATCTGGCCAGCGATGGACTGCCAGTGCTCGGCGAGTGCGGCGGGCTGATGGCCATGAGTCAGTCGCTGACCACTGCGGAGGGGGAGCGCCACGAGATGGCCGGGGTCCTCCCCGCGGACGTGACCATGCACGACCGCTATCAGGCGCTCGACCACGTCGAACTCGAGGCCGTCGAGGGGACGCTGACCGCCGACGCCGGCGGGACGATCCGAGGCCACGAGTTCCACTACTCGAGCGCCGATGTCGACGGCGATGCCCGCTTTGCTTTCGAGACGGTGCGGGGCGACGGGATCGACGGTGATCACGATGGTCTGACAGAGTACGAGTCGCTCGGCACGTACGTCCACGTTCATCCCGAGAGCGGGGCGTTCGATCGGTTCCTCGAGGCCGTCGGGACGAGCGAGATATAACAGTCTTCGCGTCTTTCACGAAATCTGAAACACAGTCAAATAATTAACACGAATGGGCGCGTAGGGCGAGTATGGCCGAAACCGTCCAGCGCCTTGAGCCCCTGTCGCGTCGCCCACTGACCGACCGAACCTGTCTCGTAACGGGATCGTCTCGCGGGATCGGTCGCGAGATCGCGTTCGAACTCGCTCGCTGCGGTGCCGACGTGGCGGTCAACTACCGCTCGTCCGAAGACCTGGCACACGAGGTGACCGAGACCATCGAGGAAAACGGCGAGACGGCGGTTCCCGTCCAGGCCGACGTGTCGGACCCGGCGGCCGTCGAGCGGATGGCCGCGGCAGTCCGCGAGGAACTCGGCGAAATCGACGTCCTCGTCAATAACGCGGGGATCACCGTCGACCGTACCTTCGAGGACATGACCTACGAGGACTGGCGGACGGTCATCGACGTCAACCTGAACGGGACGTTCAACTGCACGAAGGCGTTCTACGAGGACATCAAAACATCCGAGCACGGCCGGCTGATCAACATCTCGAGCGTGGTCGGCCAACAGGGCAACTACGGGCAGGCCAACTACGCGACCTCGAAGGGCGGGCTCTTCGCCTTTACGCGGACGCTGGCGCTCGAACTCGCCAGCCACGGCTCGACGGCCAACTGCGTCGCGCCGGGCTTTACCGAGACGGACATGCTCGAGAAGGTCCCCGAGCGCGTGCAGGACAAAATCCGCGAGGACATCCCGCTGGATCGGTTCGCCGAACCCGAAGACATCGTCGGCATGGTCCGATTCCTCGCCGGCGATCAGGCCGAGTACATGACCGGGCAGGTGCTGGGTATCAACGGCGGCATGGAGTGGTGACGGCCCGCAGCCGACGATCTGCGACAGCGTTTTCAGTCTGAGCGACCAGTCCGCTCTCGTTCAACAACTCCCGTTGTCCTACTCCAACTCCACCTGGGCAATCGCAGTTGTTCTACCCCAAACAAAATTGTTTTAGGGACGGGCTCTGTCCCAACGGATGATGCCACCCATCGCGCTTCCACACGACGCGAAGGCCGGACCGACGAAATCGGAGGTCCGCGCTGTCGTCGGCTCGAAGCTCGCACTCGAGCCCGACGACCACTTCGCGGAGGTCGGCTCCTGTACGGGGGCCATCACTATCGAAGCCGCACAGCGAGCCGGGCGGGTGACCGCTCTCGAGCGGAAATCCGAGCGACTCGAGACGACCGAGAAGAACCTCGACGCGAACGAAGACGCCGTGCGAGCGGACGTCGAACTCCGCAACGCGGAAGCGCCCGAGGGGCTGCCCGACGACGCCGACGCGCTGTTTCTGGGCGGGAGCCGGAACTTCGAAGCAGTACTCGACCACGCCGTCGAGACCGAGATCGACCGCGTGGTGATGAACGTCTCGCGACTCGAGGTCGCGGGCGAAGCGACGGAGGCCTTCCGCGAGCGGGACCTGCTCGAGGAGGTCGTCCAGTTCCAGGTGAGCCACGGCTACGAACTCGCCGGGGCGACGAGCTTTAACTCGGACAACCCGGTCTACATGCTGGTCGGGAGCGCGACGCCGGACGACGAGGACGGAAACGGCGGGAAGACGGTTGCAGCCGACGGTAGCGGGGACAGTCGACAATGACGCTCTACGGCGTCGGACTCGGCCCCGGCGAGGCAGACCTCGTGACGGTTCGCGGGCAGGAAGTCCTCGAGAACGCGGACGTGGTCTACTCGCCGGGCCGCCTGTCCAGAACCGTCGCGTTGAACCACGTGGACGAGTCGAAGATCGGGGACCTTGACTTCCCGATGACCAAAGACGAGGCAAAGCTGCGAGCGGCCTGGAAGGAGGCCGCCGCGGAGATCGCCCCGAACGCCCGCGACGGCGACGTCGCCTTCGTGACGCTGGGCGATCCGAACGTCTACTCGACCTTTGGACACTTGCGCCGGACGATCGACGCCTTCCATTCCGATGTCGACCTCGAGATAGTCCCCGGTGTGAGCGCCGTGACCGCGTTCGCGACCGCAATGGGGGTCGAGATCGAGGCCGGTGCCGGGCTCTCCCTGCGGGAGGCCGCCTCGGGCCACAGCCCCACGGGTCCGGATCGAATGATCCTGTTCAAGGTCACCGACGCGCCGGCGACCCACGAGGGGCTCGTCGCGGCCGGCTACGACGTGACCTACGGCCGCCGGCTGTTCATGGAACAGGGCGAGACCCTCGTCACCGACGACCCCCGCGAGATCGACGAACGGGACTACTACACGCTCGCCTACGCCGAGAAGGCGGACCTCGAGGTCGAGCAGGCAACGGCCGCCTTCGGGACCGACGAGTCCGGATCGGAGGAGGCGACGACTGCGGACACGGCGGAGGCCATCGATGACTGACGAGACACCCAACGACCCACAGGACGCGATCGACTCTCAGGGCGAGCGCCGCCGCGAGGAACTCGACGACCGGATCTTCGAGCACAGCGCCGGCGACGAACAGGAAGGGATTCCCTTCGTCGGTGCCGGCCCCGGCAACCCGCGACTGCTGACCGTCGCCGGGAAGGAACTGCTCGAGGCGGCCGACCTCGTGGTCCACGCGGGCTCGCTGGTCAACAGCGAACTGTTGGACGAGTACTGCGGCCACGCCAAGCTCGTGAATTCGGTGGGCAAGGACCTCGAGGAACTGATTCCGCTGATGCGGGACGCCTACGAGGACGGCGACAACGTCGTGCGACTCCACAGCGGCGATCCCGCCATCTACGGCGCAGCACTCGAGCAGATGGACGCGCTGGAACACGAGGGCGTGCCGACCCACTTCGTGCCGGGCGTCACGTCGGCCTTCGCGGCCAGCGCGACGTTGCGGACCCAACTGACGCTCAACGAGGTCTCGAATCACGTCGCGTTCACCCGGCCGCAGGGCAAGACGCTCACGCCGGAGGAGGACCACATCTCCGACTTCGTCGAGATGGGCGACGTGACGACCTGCATCTATCTCGGGACCCACGCCGTCCGGGATACGATGGACCGGCTGCTCGAGGACGACCACGACCCCGAGACCCCGGTCGCGGTAATCTACCACGCCTCGTGGCCGGACGAGGACGTGATCATCGGTTCGATCGGCGATATTGCTGATAAAGTGGAGGAAGCAGGGTACCGGGCCTCGGCGCTGGTCGTCATCGGCGACGCGGTGACCGGCGCGGGCTACGAGCGTTCCTTCCTCTACGGTGATTGGGCCAATCGGGGCCCCGACTCGAGCGACGCGAACGAATCGGAAACGCAAGCAGGAGACGATTAATCATGAGTACAGACAACGCTGACAACGCGAACGACGATTCTGGATCGGACTCCGGCGGCGGCCACTGTTCGACGGCGGACTCGGACGGCGAAGTCGCCGAGGAAATCGCGATCATCTCCTTCGGCCGGAAGATGGACACCGCCGAGGAGATCAAAGCCGAGATCGGCGATCGCTACGAGGCGATCGACATCATCGAGTACCACGGCGACGTCTTCGAGGAACATTGGGGCGAGTACGACTGCTTCATCGGCCTCATGGCCTCGGGGATCGCGATGCGGAAGACGGCCCACCTGTTAGACGACAAGTGGGACGACCCCGCGATCTGTGTGGTCGACGAGGAACTCACCTGGGCCATCCCGATCACTGGCGGCCACCACGGCGCGAATCAGGTCGCCCAGGACCTGGCGACGATGGGTGCCGTCCCGGCGATGACTACCGCAAGCGAGGCCGCCGGCAAGCAGGGCGTCGAGTCCCGCGCGAAGGCGATGGACACTCACGTCGTCAACGGCGACTCGACGGTGAAGACGAACCTCGCCGTACTGGACGACAACCTCGGTCCAGTCGAGCGACTCGAGGGCCCGAAAGCCGTCCTCGTCGGCGATGACGTGACGGTACTCAAGCGCAACAAAAACGACGGGATCGTGCTGGGCACCGGCAGCGTCTCCGGCGCGAGCAAGGAGGCCTTCCTCGCAGCGTGGGAGGAAGCCCTCGAGCAGACCGACTACGACTTCGACGATGTGGAGTTCGTCGGCACCGCGACGCGGAAGGAAGACGAGGAGGGGCTGCTCGAGGCCGCGCGGGAACTCGATCTGGGCGTCGTCGCCTTCGACAAGGAGACGCTGCTCGAGCACGAGGGGCCCACGCCCTCGAAGTCGAAGGAACTGATCGGCTGGCCCGGCGTCTCCGAGGCGAGCGCGATCGCCGGCGGGGCCGAACAGGAACTGATCTTAGAGAAGATCAGCTACGAGAACGAGGTCACGGTGGCGATCGGACGATGAGTTCTGACGCCGAATCGACCGACGCCGCGGCCGGCGGGACCCCCGACGAGCACGGTACCCTCTACGTTGTCGGCATCGGCCCCGGCCTGCCCGACCACATGACCAAGCGGGCCAAGGAGGTCATCGAGTCCGCCGACGTCGTCATCGCCTCGAGCCTCTATCAGGAGTTCCTGCGCGACGACGGCACGATCCCCGCCGAAGAGCGGACGGACGAGGACGGGGTCGCGACTCGAGAGGACGGCTTCGAGCAGGAGATCGTCCGCTCGACGATGGGTCGCCAGATCGAACTCGCCCGCGCGGCGTTCGACTACGTCCGCGAGGGGAAAGACGTCGCCCACGTCTCCGGCGGCGATCCCTCGGTCTACGGCAAGTCCGACCTCATCTTCAAGATGGCCGAGGAGGAGGACGCGACGGACGTGCCGATCGAGATCGTCCCTGGCCTCACTGCGGCGCTCGGCGGGTCGGCCAACGTCGGCGCGCCGCTGTGCAACGACTTCTGTACGGTCTCGCTGTCGGACAAGTGGCGCGGCTGGGACGAGATCGAGGAGAAACTGCGCGCCGCGGCGATATCGGACTTCGTGATTGTCCTCTACAACTGCTGGCGCAACTACGAGAAGGCCGTCGAGATCGTCCGCGAGGAGCGGACCGACGACGCCTACGTAGCGATCGTCAACGACGCCGGCCGCGAAGATGCCGGCCGAAACGGCGAGAGCAAGTTTATCACCACTCTTGGCGAGGCCGCCGACCACGACGACAAGGTCTCCGGGATGGGCACCTCGCTGATCATCGGCAACCACGAGACCGAGACCTGGCGCAACGACGACCGAACGTACCTCGTCACCCCGCGCGGCGGGCGTGACGTCGACGACTTCTGAAACACTACCATACCCATGAGCACGGACACTAACGCGGACGCCGACGACGAATCGACTTCCAAATGCGGAGCCTCGAGCACGGAGAGCAACAGCGAGGCCAGCACCGATAGCTCGAGTTCGAAATGCGGCGCGTCGAGCACGGACGACTCGAGCGGTTCGACGTGCGGGGCCTCCTCGAGTTCCAGTTCCTCGTCTTCGTCCTCGAGTAGCTGTGGGGCCTCGAGTTCGGACGACGGCGGCTCGAACGAGAAGGAGGTCGGCTCGACGGTCGACGACTTCGACGCCGAGCCGGGCCAGCTGAGCGCCGTCGGCCTCGGTCCCGGTCATCCGGAGGGGATGACCGACCGCGCGAAGACCGCGCTGCTCGAGGCCGACCATATCGTCGGCTACACGACCTACATCGACCTCATTCCGGACGAGATTACGGAGGAGGCCGACGAGCTGTACGACACGCCGATGTGCGGCGAAGTGTCGCGTACGGAGGAGGCCATCGACCGCGCGCTTGCCGGCAACGACGTCGCCATCGTCGGCAGCGGCGACCCCAACGTCTACGCGCTCGGCGGGCTCGCGCTCGAGATCCTCGAGTCCAAGGGTGCGACGGCGTCGATGGTCGATTTCGAGGCCGTGCCGGGCGTGCCGGCGGCCCAGTCCTGTGCGGCCCGGCTCGGCGCGCCGCTGGTCAATGACACCGTCTCGATCTCGCTGTCGGACCACCTCGTCCCGATGCCCGAGATCGAGTCCCGGCTTCACTCCGCCGCCAAGGAGAGCTTCACGATCACGATCTACAACCCGTGGAGCCGCAAGCGCCGGGAGAACTTCGAGAAGGCCTGCGAGATTCTGCTGGCCCACCGCGACGCGGACACGCCGGTCGGCATCGTCCACGGTGCCGGCCGCGAGGACGAGCAGGTGATGATCACCGAACTCGGCGAACTCGAGGATCTCGGCGAGAGAGAGATCATCGACATGACGACGACGATCGTCGTCGGGAACGAGGACACCTACGTCTGGGACGACCGGATGGTCACCCCGCGGGGCTACGAGACGAAGTACGACTACTGAGCGGAATTCGAACAACATCCACAATGCCACGATACGAAGTTACCATCGAGAAAGACGCCTGCGACGGCATCTTCGCCTGTCTGACCCGCGACCCGCGCTTTGTCGAGGGCGAGGACGGCCTCGCGACCGTCGACCCCGGTGCGGACCCGGTCTACGACTGCGAGGGCGAGGTCACCGACAACGCCGAGCGCGTCGTCGCGACGTTCGACGACGACCGCATCGATGAGGCCCAGCAGGCCGCGGCGGCCTGTCCCACGGACGCGATCATCGTCGAAGAGGTGGGCGAATGAGCGATGCGGACTCGGCGACCGAAATCGAAGTACCGGCTGATCCGCTCGCGGGCCACGCCGCCACGGCGTACTTCTGGGGCCACGTCGCCGGGAGCGGCGACGTTTCCGACGACGGCATCGAGGTCGTCGCCAACGACGAGGCCTCCGCGCAGGTGCTCGCAGCGGTCGCAGGCGGCGACCTCGAGCACGAGACGACGACTCGAGACTACGCCCACGACACCTCGATCACGCGCACGGAAGACGAGTACACGCTGACGATCGACGGCGACGAGTCGGGCCTTCTGGGCCGCAGCGGCGCGCTCGGCCTCCCCGTCGACGGCCGCGGGAACTACCGCTTCGGCGCGTTCTCGGAGTACGACCGCGAACTGCTTCGGGGCCTGCTCGAGGGCTGTGGCACCGTCTGTTTCAAGTCCTCGAGTGGCACCGTCGGCATCTCGTTCGTCCACGACGACGAAGACCTGCTCGCGTTCGCACAGGAGCTGATCGACGAGTGTCCGGTCGAGGCCCCCTATGACGACCTCTCCGAAACCTCGTCGGGCGGCTACTGGTTCGGCGTCGACGACGACGCCGCGCCCGATTTCGGCACGTGGCTCTACGAGAACTGCGAGGAAACCGGGCTGTTCGCCCCAAGTCGCCGGCGCAAACTCGAGCGGAGCCTCGAGCAGGCGACGGCGTACGACGACGAGTAACTACCCGACCACCACTCACGACACCGATGAGTACACCTGACCAGACCACGCCCGCATCGACAGCCGGGTTCGACGACGAGGCCGTCCTCCTGATCGGCCACGGCTCCCGGCGCGAGAAGTCCAACGAACAGGTCCGCGAACTGGCCGCGTCCCTCGAGTCCCAACTGGGGATTCCGGTCGACGCCGCGTTCCTCGAACTCGCGGAGCCGGCGATCGACGAGGCCTTCGCGCAACTCGCGCCGGTCACGTCGCAGGTAACCGTCGTTCACTGCTCGCTCTTTGCTGCGAGCCACGTCAAAAACGACGTGCCGCTGGCGATCGAGCAGGCCCGCGCCGAACACGACCTCGAGATCAACAACGGGTCGCATCTCGGGGTTCATCCCGCAATCTTGGATCTACTGGACGACCGCGCCGCTGCCGTCGAAGCGGAACTCGGCGTCGATCGGACGGAAGACGACGTGGCCGTCGTCGTCTGCGGCCGCGGCTCGAGCGATCCGGACGCCAATGGCGACGTCCACAAGCTGGCCCGGCTGCTCTACGAGGGCCGCGAATTCGATCGCGTCGAGGCCTCCTTTATCGGTGTGACGGAGCCGACGCTCGAAGAGAGCCTGCACGGGCTCTCGAAGCACCGGCCCGACGCGGTCGTCGTCCTGCCGTACATGCTCGGCGACGGCGTGTTGACCCAGCGGGTCCGAGACTGGACCGCCGAGTTCGACGAGGACTACCCCTACGTCGACGCGCTGGCCGGCGACCCGCTCGGCACGGACTCCCGGTTGCTGGATGTCTTTGCCGACCGCTGGCAGGAAGCCCGCACCGACAGCGTGGAGATGTCCTGTGACACCTGTAAGTACAAGGTCGACCTCGAGGGCTACGAGGAGGACGTCGGCGGGGCACGAGCCATGCTGCGGGCGCTGGCCCATCAGGAGGCCCACGCCGACCGCGACGATATCGATGACGAACCCCACAGCCACGACGCGCCCGAAAAGCACGTCGCGGTCTGTACCAACCAGACATGCGCGAAGATGGGCTCGCCGGCGGTCCTCGAGCGACTCCGGCAGGAAGTTCGGGACTCCGACCACTGCGACGCCCGCATCACCCGCTCTTCGTGTCTGGGTCGCTGCGGCGACGGGCCGATGGTCGCGGTCTACCCCGACGGGGTCTGGTACGGCGGCGTCGAGGACGACGACGCCGAACGGATCGTGGGCGACCACCTCGACCGGGACCGCATCGTCAGTGACCTCGTCGATCAAACGTTATGATCGAAACAAACTTCTTCCAGTATGGTAAATAAATGACCAGATATAGGAGGAATGAAGCTCGAAATGCCTCCGACAGTGGCGTATGCGATTTTCGTCGTGTTCGGTGGGTTAGTCGTGGTCCCGGACCCGACGATGGCACTCTCTATCCCGGTTTCGGGTATCGGCCTCGTCGCCGTCGGCTACGCTCGGATCGACGGATCGCTGCCGGAGTTAGGGTGGGGAATCGCTGCGCTGTACGCGTTCGGAATCGCCGCATCGATCGGTATCTGGGCCGTCCGGAGCCGACTCGCGGAGTCCGGACTGTACGGGGCCGCCGTCTTGGCCGTTGCGACCCTCTCCATCGCCGCTCTACTCGGTCCCTATCTGATCGCTCGAGGCCGCGAGAACGTCCGCGGAGTCACTTTCACATCCCGAAACCGATAGCGGACACGGCCTCGACGGTGTCGGCGTCCGTCCACGACAGCGCCACACCAGTATCGATCGACGAAAAACGAAGCACACGGAAGACACACCTATGAGCTGCTACGAAATCGAAGCACTACGACTCGGACTGATGAACGTCCTCGGCGTCGGGGACGACAGCGCCCGCGATCACGCGGAGAAGGAACTCGAGGGCCACCTCGAGGGGCCCATTCAGGGGCTCGCGGAGGCCAATAGCCTCGCCGAAGTCGAGCGCCATCTCGACGCGGCGCTGGTCGATTTGGAGGAGGAGGTGGCGTCGATGGACAGCGACGACCCCGAGTACGACTACACGCGGGGACGGCTGCTGGCGGTCCGTGACGCCGAGCGAGCCGTGCAACGACTGAGCGCGCAGGGCGAGCACATCGTCGGCGGACTCGGCGACGCCCACGACACGCTCCACGAGACCTTCCCCGTCGAGGAGTGACGATGGCCGGAACTGCCGATACTGAACGCGACCGGCCCCGCGAGTTCCGCTCGGTCCCGCTCGGCGAGATCGAGACGGCCCGCAGCCGGCACATGTGGACCCGATCCGCGGTCGGGTTCGCCGACTCCGGCGACCTCGTCGTCACCGGTGAGTGGGACGGGACCGTCACCGCCCGCGAGAGCGATTCGCTCGAGACCCGGTGGACGGTCGATCATCCGGACCACGCGGTCGGGATCGCATCGCTCGCGGGCGATGGAGCCGAGGACGGCGAGACGATCGTCGTCGCTGGCCGCGGCGAAACGGGGACGATCGCGGCCTACGACCCCGAGACGGGAGCACAGCGCTGGCGGTACGACACCGTCGACGACCTCGGCGAGGCGGTCAAAGACACCGTCTTCTACCTGCCCTACATCGTGGCGCTCGAGTCGGGGACCGACGCCGACGGCGACGAGCGCCTCTACGCCGCCGCCCGGCGCTACGAACGTGACGGCGAACGGCGGCAGTGGTACAGCACGGTCTACGCCTTCGACGCCGACGGTTCGGTCCGCTGGACCTACGAGACCGACGCCTCGCCGATCGCGCTCGACCTCGACGCCGACGGCGAGCGCCTCGCGGTCGGCTACAACCGCTGTATGGGCGACCACGACACCGGGCTCGTCGTTCTCGACACGGCGACGGGCGACCTCGAGTGGACGTGGGACCCCGGCACCGAGGGCGACCGCCGCGTCGGCGATGTCTCATTCGACGGCGATTCGATCGCGGTCTCGAGCCACGGCGACAAGCGCGGCTACCTGCTCGGGCCCGGCGGTGCCGAGCACTGGCGCGTCGACCTCGCGACGGAGACCGAAATCGACGGCGAGACGTTGTACGCCTACCCGAACCACGCGTACGCGAGCGATGGCCGCGTGGCGTTCGTGACCGGCAACACCTACGCGGTCGAGAGCCGGGAGACCGACTCCCGGCACCCGAACGAACACCGAGTGGCCGCCTTCGACGCCGACGGCGATCTCCTCTGGGACGACGAGGTCCGCGGCTTCGTCCACGGTCTCGCCGCAGACGGCAAGCAGTTGGTCGCACCTTGCGCCCAGAACTTCCGCGTTCGCGACCCCGACACGCACGCCGTCCGCTGGTTCGACCTCGAGTCCGGCGACGGCGGCTGCGAGCGCGTCGACGGCATCGCGACGGCGGCCGCCGTCGCGAACGGGACTGTCGCGGCCGTCGAGGAGCCCGTCGAGTACCACGACGAGGGCGAGACCCGCGGCGAGTACGCGCTCCGGGTCGGCTCGCTCGAGTAGCGACGGCCATCGGTTCGACCGGTTTTTCGCGGCAACTCTCTTCGCCCATACCTGCCGGAGAGTCGCATACGCAAGGCCAACCACCACAACGCCCACTGCCGTCTCTTCGTCCGTATAATGACCAAGGATTTCGCACATGACGGCCGTGCGGACCGTTCGGATCCCGCGAGGGCCGAGCGCTCCTCGAGCCGTCCCGACGAGACCGATCGGGAGGCGGGACCGCCGTCCCGGGTGATGACTGATGGCGGGCAAGCGGAGATGGAAGAGGCGGACGAGGATACTGAGGTCGAAGACACGCCCGAGGGTGGCGAGGCGGACGCGGCTGAAGAAGAGGCCGCGGACGAATCGCAGGAAGCCGAGGAAGAAGCCGAAGCGGAAGTCGAGGAAGAGGACCAAGAGGCCGAAGAGGAGGCTGAAGAAGAAGCGGAGGAAGAGGGTCAAGAGGCCGAAGAGGGGGCTGAAGAAGAGGCGGAGGAAGAAGATCAGGAGGCCGAAGAGGTGGCTGAAGAAGAAGCTGAGGAAGAGCCCCAAGAAGTCGAGGAAGAGGCCGAGGAGGAAGCCGAAAACGAATCGCCAGAACCCGACGCGGGAGTCGAAGAATCGGAGGTCGGCGAAGACGAGGACGAACGCGAGGACACCGGGGACCTCGTCGACGACGACCGCGAGGAAGGCCACGCCGAGGATGCCGAAGCCGTCTACGAAGGCGAAGACGCCTCCGGCGTCCTCCACCTCGATCTCGACGGCCTCTTTCTCGACGTGCTCGGCCTCGAGGTGAATCTGAACCCGGTCCAGCTCGATGTCTCGGCGCGGCCGGGCGAGAACAATCTGCTCGGAAATCTGCTGTCCGCGGTGACGGGGCTGCTCGACGGCCCCGGTGCCATGCTGGACAAGGTAAAGTCGCTCCTGAGCAAGCCGGTGGAACTGCTCAAGCAACTCCCTGGGAAGGCCAAAGAGGCTCTCAGAGGCCTGCTCGAGCGGCCGAAGGAGTTCCTCAGCGGGCTGCTGAGCAAGCCGAAGGAACTGCTCAGTAAACTCCTCGGCATCGGCGGCGAGGCAGGAGACGAGGAGACGGAAAGCGAGGAGGGCGAGGAAGGCGAGTCGGGCGGGATGCTCTCGTCCGCTGCCGGCTGGCTGAAGGGAATTCTCACCAAGCCCGTGGAGTGGCTCCGCGGACTCTTCGGTGGGGGTGCCGAGGACGGCGCGGAAGACGAAGGCGAGGAGGCAGCAGACGAGGCGGACTCCGCGGAGCCGGCGGACGAGGAACCCGCGGAGGAAGGCGAAGAAGAAGCGGAAGAGGAATCCCCGGGTCCCCTCGCCAGAGCGAGCGACTGGGTGAAAGAGAAGCTGTCCGGACTCGTCCCGAGCCTTCCGGTCGAGGAGTTCGTTGCGATGGTCGTCAGCGAAGTGATCGAACAGGTGGTCGAACAACTCGAGCCCGATAGCGACGAGGAATCGTCCGGCGGACAGTCCGACGCGGCGTCACAGGCGGAGGCCTCATCATGAGCGACGAATCACTGACACAGCGGATTGACACGGAGAAGATCACGGAAAACATCGACGTCGATCAACTGGTCGAGGGGACCCAGTGGGAAGAGGAGATCGACGAGGACATGCCCCTCGGTGCGGCGCTGGGCGGCCAGATCGGCGCGCTCGTCGGGCGGAAGGTCGGCGCGTCACTCGGTCGGACGATCGGCGATATGGTCGTCGAGGAACTGCTCAGTAGCGACGAAACCGAGTCGGAGGGCGAGGACGAAGAAAGCGAAGAGGGAGCCGAAGACGAAGGCGAAGAGACGGCGGAGGAAGAACCGGCGGAGTCCGAGGACGAAGACGAGGACGAGGAATCGGCGGACGAGGAAAGCCCCGAACCCGATGAATCCGAAGACGACGAAACCGAGGACGGCGACGCGGAAGCGGAGGCCGAAGACGAGAGCGGCGAGCAGAGCGACGCCGAATCGGGCGAGGAAGAGGCGTCCGATCAGGACGACGCCACCGAGGAGACGGAAGACGAGGAAGAGATGGAAGCGGAAGCCGAGGAGGAGTAAGCCTGTGATACGGAATCGCGACACCACCGAATCGGATCACACGCGAGGTGATCGCCGTGAGTGACGGCTCGGGACTGAAGAGCATGGTCGCCGAGGAGGTCAGCAATCAGGTCGACGTGGCCGATATGCTCGGCGAGGGCAGCATCGAGGACAGTATCGACGGAAGCGAGATCGGGGCCGCGGTCGGCCGCCAGTTCGGCGAGCAACTCGGCCGCGAACTGGGGACCGCGATCGGCCGCGAGATCCACGAGACGATCGATGAGGGCATCGAGGAAGGGAAGGATATCGGCGATCTGCGGTCCGAGCTCCCGACGGCGATTCGAGACGCGATTCGCGACTCGATCTCGGAGATGGAGGGCCGCGAGTCCCTCGAGTCGATGGCCAAGGGCGTCACCGACGGCAGCAGCGTCGACGGACTGCTCGAGGGGATCGGCAGCGGCGAGAGCGACGACGCCGAGGACGAATCGGCTGACGAAGCGGACTCGGAACCGGCGGACGAAGCCGAGGAGCCGGCTGAGTCCGAGGACGAGGAATCCGCGGACGAGGCGGACGACGAGGACGGCGGTGACGATCAGGTCGCCGAAGAGGCGGAGGACGAAAGCGATGAAAGCGATGAACCGGACAGCGAAGCGTCCGAAGACGCTGACGAGGATGCCGAGGCGGCCGATGAAGGCGAGGATGAGCCGTCCGTGGAAGACCTTGAGGACCTCCGGAAGGACACACTCGAGGACTTCCTCGGGGTCATGTCCTACAGCGATCTGCAGTCGGTCGCGAAGGACGTCGGCGTAAAGGCGAACCTGAGCCGGGAGGAGATGACCGACGAGATCATCGGGACGGTGACCGACGAGGAGTCGGACTCGAACTCGGAGTCCGAAGCGGAGGCCGAAGCCGAGTAGTCGACTGACACGGATTCGATCTCGCTTCGGAGCCGGAAAGACACGCGAGCGGACACCACGCGGCACTCTCGGAGAAACCAATGAGCGAATCGCAACTACACGACCGGGTGCACGAGATACTGACCGAGGCCGACGCGTCCAGCGGGTCGATCGTTTCCGGGGGCGACGCGGACGGCGACGACGAGTCGGCCGAGACGGACCTGTTCGAGGCCGCCGCGGACGCAAGCGACCTCCTCGAGTCGGCAGCGCCCGACGACCTGCTCGCGGCGGTCGGGCTGGACACCCTCGCGGACGGGACCGAACCGGACTCGATCCCGGAGGCGATCGCCCGCGGCGAACAGGAGAACCTCAAGGATCTCCAGCGGTTGCTCCACCTCTCGAAACTCGCCGATCGGGCGGACGACGGGGGCCTCGAGACGGCCGTCGACGACCTCCGGGCGACGATCGGCGAGCGGGCCGAGGCCGCCGGTGACGACGAGGAGGGAGACGCCAGCATCAACGAACCGGCGAGTAGCGAGGGCGAGGCGGACGAATCGGTGGGCGACGACGCGGACACGGCTGAGAGCGACGAATCGGACGAGTCGGAGACCACCGGTGACACCGGGGACCGTCTCCGGTCGGCAATGAGCGATTCGTTCGCCGACTTCGGCGACGAAGTCTCCGAACTCAAAGAGCGACTCGAGTCGGCGAGTGCGGGGGCCGCCGACGAATCCACTGTCGATGCGGACGATGCCGACGAACCGGCCGCCGATGCCGAGGACGCGGACGACGCCGCGGCCGAGGAGGCGGAGACGGACGCGGAGGACGATGATGGCCTCCTCGGATCCGGACTCGGAAGCGACGGAAACCGCGGGTCGGCGTCCGGCGGCCCGAGCCGGCACTCGACGATGGCACCGCCGCCGTCGAAGCGAGCGGACATGCGCGGGACGACGCGGCACTCGACGATACCGGACAAACACACGTAGGAGACCGGATCGGCCCACTCGAGGCGGAACGAGACGGGCCATGCGTGCTCGCGCTGAAGCCTTATTCGCCTCGCCGTCGACGAGCGGGTGTGACAACCCACATCAGCGAGACGCAGGTCCAGCACTGGCTCGACGACACGGCGATCCGGAACGTGACCACCCATACCGACGAGGACACCGAATTCAATTTTCAGGTCGAACTCTCGCACCTGCCGGTCCACGTGATCAAGGAAGCCGAGTTCGGCCCGGTTCGAATCGTCGGCCGCAGCGGGTTCGATACCGAGAAAACCAGGAATCTGCTCCGCGACGATCAGCAACGCGCCGAGTTGCTCCGGTACGTCGGACCGATGCTGGCGGCGACGCCAGGGTTCTACACGTTCCTCGACGAGGAGGGGATCTCCTGTCAGTTGCGCGAAGCGGAGACGGTGCAGGTCGAGTACCGCGTCTATCCGGACGGCGCATCCCAGCAGACGCTAATGGACGGGATCATGTCGATCGCGACGAGCATGCGGTACGTCCAGAACGTCGTCGCGGCGGTCGCACAGTCCGAGTGATTCGTCGACGGTCGGAGCCGTTCCGGTCGGCATTGCGTAATCGGAAACAGTTACTATTTCCTCGCTAGCACCGCCTCGAGCGGGAGTCGTAACCGTTGACGGCTATTCGGAGCGGTACGTTTATGGGATTGTCTTCCGTCGTTGTTTCCTATATGGAATATCGACGTCGGGAGGTCCTCGGGGCGAGCGCGGCGGGGATCGCGACGGCCGTTGCCGGCTGCATTGGATCGGGAGAGGACGACGGTGAGGGCTCGATCGCCGGCGAGGAACTCGCACTCGCGACGACGACGAGTACGGAAGCCACGGGGTTGCTCACCGAGATCAACGAGGCGTTCAGGGAGCGATACGGCGTGCGCGTCGCCGCCAACGCGGAGGGTACGGGTGCCTCGATCCGCTCCGCTCGCGACGGTAACGCGGATGTGATTCTGGTCCATGCGCGCTCGCGCGAAGACGAGTTCATGCAGGAGGGGTACGGGGTCAACCGGCGCGACCTGATGTTCAACGATTTCGTCGTCGTCGGCCCGAGCGACGACCCGGCCGGCATCAGCGATGTCGAGGGCGCGGCGGCCGCCTTCGACGCGATCGCGAGCGACGAGGCGACGTTCGTCTCCCGCGGGGACGAGTCCGGAACACATACGAAGGAACTCGTGATCTGGAACGAGGCCGGCGTCGAACCCGGCGGGGAGTGGTACCAGAGCCTCGGCTCGGGGATGGGGGAGACGTTGACCAATGCGAACGAGTCTGGGGCCTACACGCTCGCCGATCGGGGTACCTACCTCTCGCGGGACGACCTCGACCTCGAGATCCTGGTGGAAGGGCCGATCGAGGACGGCCCGGAGCTGCTCGCGAACCCGTACGGGATCATGGCGGTCAACCCCGAGATCCACCCGAACGTCAACTATCAGCTGGCGATGTCGTACATCGGGTTTTTCACGAGCCCCGAGGGCCAGAAGATTATCGAGGAGTTCACCGCGAACGGCGAACAGCTGTTCTATCCCGAGGCGCTGTCGGAGGATCCGGACTTCCAGCAGTACGTCCCCGAAGGGTGGCAACCGGACTCGTCGGACGACTGATCGTGAGCGGCTTCTCTCTCCACCACTGATGGCACTCGAGGTACTCTCCGATCCGACCTATCTCCGGAGTATCATCCGGCTCTCGCTTACGGTCAGTCTACTCGCGGTCCTGCTGAGTACTGCCCTGAGCCTGCCGATCGCCTTCGCCGTCGGCTTCGGGGATTTCAGAGGGAAGCGGTTCGTCACCGCCGTCATCAACACCGGGATGGGGTTTCCGAGCGTCGTCGTCGGACTCCTCGTCTGGTACGTCCTCTCGAATCAGGGGCCGCTGGGGACCCTGAACCTCATCTACACGCCCGAGGCGATGATCATCTCCCAACTCG
The DNA here is from genome assembly GCF_000337195.1 of Natrinema versiforme JCM 10478. Lineage (GTDB taxonomy): Archaea > Halobacteriota > Halobacteria > Halobacteriales > Natrialbaceae > Natrinema > Natrinema versiforme. The sequence goes on from NZ_AOID01000013.1 coordinate 76,375, forward strand.
TCCTCGCCGCGCCCGTGATCACCGGCGTCGCGCTCTCGGCGATCGAAAGCGTCGACGACGCCGTGCAGGGGGCCGCCTACGGGGTCGGTGGGACGCGAGCCGATGTCGCCCTGATTACCCTCAAAGAGGCTCGATACGGCGTCATCACGGGCATTCTCGCCGGGTTCGGTCGCGCGATCAGCGAGGTCGGCTCCGTCCTCATCGTGGGCGGTAACATCGCTTACGCCGACGGCACCTCGAAGACCCGAACCCTGACTACCGCGATTCAGTTCGAGGTCCGGAAGGGCGAGTTCGAAACGGCGCTGATACTCGGCGCGGTGTTGCTCGTCCTCGTCTTGCTCGTCAACGGAATCGTCTTGCGACTCGGAGGTCGATGATGCACGAGAAAGACGACGTCCACGAGAATCCCACGTTCGATCCCGATGAGACGGCCATGAACCTCGCGCTCGAGGACGTTACCTACGGCGTCGACGGCACGGAAATCGTGACGGACGTTTCACTCGAGGTCGAGTCCGGCGAGATCGTGACGATCATCGGTCCCTCGGGAGCCGGCAAGACCACGCTGTTGCGGCTGGCCGCCCTGTTCGAGCGACCGACTGACGGCGTCGTCCGCTGTGACGGGACGGACCCGTGGGCTCGCTCTCGAGACGAGCGACTCGAGATCCGCCGGCGGATCGGCATGGTCTTCCAGCGGGCGAGCCTGTTCGAGACGACGGTGGCGCGCAACGTGGATATCGGCGGCCGGATCCGCCGGCCGTGGTCCCAGCGGCTCCGGGACTTCGTACAGCGAGTCGGTACTCGCTGGATTCGGGGCTCGCCGACGGTCGACGACCGCACCCTCGAGGCGCTCGAACTCGTCGGACTCCGGGACGAGTGGGACCGCGACGCGGGGTCGCTGTCGGGCGGGGAGGCCCAGCGGGTGTCGTTCGCCCGCGCGCTCGCACCGCGCCCGGAGTTGCTCGTCCTCGACGAACCGACCTCCGATCTCGACCCGCGGAACACGGCCATCCTCGAGCGGGCGATCGACCGGGCGCGCGAGCGGGGCCACGGCGTCTTGCTCGCGACCCACGACATGCATCAGGCCGAGCGGATCTCGGACCGCGTCGCCTTCCTGCTCGAGGGGGAACTCGTCGAGGTCGGTCCGCCGGAGCGGATCTTCAACGCCCCGCGTGACGAGCGGACCGCCCGCTTCGTCCGCGGCGATCTGTTGTACGATGAAAACGAACTTCCAGCCTGACCGCGAAGGGCGAGTCGAATGGAAAAGGAGTTCGACCCCTACCTGCGGATCGACGACGTCGCAGTCGATCGCAGCGACGTCGCCATGTTGCGCGCGATCGACGACCGCGGCTCGCTGTCGGGCGCGGCCGAGGCCCTCGAGCGCTCCTATCCGCGGCTGCAACAGCGCGTGGTCGAACTCGAGGAGGCGATCGGCTCGCTGGTCGAGCGGACCCGCGGCGGGGCCGACGGCGGCGGGAGTTCCCTGACGGGGACGGCACGGGACCTGCTGGCGCGGTTCGATCGGCTGGTCGCGGCCTACGAGGGAGTCGCTCGCGTCGACGAGACGGTGCTCTCGGGGCCGGTCGTCGACCGCGATGGCGAACTCGCGACCGTGGCGACCGGCGTCGGGGACGTGCTGGCGGTCGTCCCGTCCGAGGCCGCGACCGCGTCCGTGACGATCCGATCCGACGCTGTCAGCCTGCACGCGCCCAGCGACGTCCCCCGAGCCGAGGGGACGAGCGTCAGAAACCGGTTTCCGGGGCTCGTCTCGTGGCTCGAGTCCGGCGACGCGGTCGCCAGGATCGGGATCGACCTCGAGACCGTCGAGGGCAACGAGCGGCGGACCGCGGACGACACCGAACTCGTGGCGCTGGTCACTCGTCGGAGCGTCGAGGCGCTGGACCTCGAGCCCGGCCGATCGGTCGTCGCCTCGGTGAAAGCGACGGCGGCGCGTGGCGTCTCGAGCGGCGACCGGGACGGAGACGGGGACGGCGGTACCTGAGGCTTCCGAGCGAACCACACGCCTTTCTCGAGGCGGGCCGTATCGCCGCCCATGTACGACGCTATTCTGGTCGCGACCGACGGGAGCGACGCCGCGGCGACCGCGGTCGACCACGCGGTCGCGCTCGCCCAGCGGTTCGACGCGCCCCTGTACGGGATCGCCGTCGTCGACGAGCGGACCGACTACGATAGCGGCATCGTCGATCCCGAAGAGGCTCGGCAACGCCTCGAGGAGCGCGCGGACGACTGGCTCGCGGCCCTCGAAGCGACGGCGACCGAGGGCGACGTGGCCGTCGAGACGGCGGTTCGGTTCGGCGTTCCCCACGAGGAGATCCTCGAGTACGCAGCCGAAGTGGACGCAGATGCGGTCGTTCTCGGCTCCCGCGGCCGGTCGTCGTTCAAAGGGGCGCTGCTCGGGAGCACCGTCGACAGGGTCGTCAGAACGGCCGATCGCCCGGTGTTGGTCATCGGCTAACGCCGAACCGGCCGTGTCCGTTCGCGAACCGCGGACGGCAGTGTCGGCCGCGAACGACGGCTGTCGGAGGCCGAACATTTACCACCGCTGTCGTGTGACGTAATCGTATGTCACTGCTCGTCCCATTCGACGGCTCGGAACTGGCGGCGCACGCACTCGAGCGGGCGTCGACGTTCGGCGATCTGCTCGACGAGGAGGTCGTCGTCCTGACGGTGATTCCGGACGACCCCGAGTACGCGCGCGATCGGGGCTGGATCACGGAGGGCGAGCCGTTCGACCCCGACGCGATCGCTACGGGGATCGGCAACCGGGCCGCGGATGTCGCGTCCGAGGCAACGGTCCGGATCGAGCGAGTCGACTCCGACGAGCCGACGGCGACCTCGACGACGAACGTCGTCCGCGAGATCCGCCGCGTCGCCGGCGAGGTCGAGGCGTCGGTCGTCTTCATCGGCTCGGAGAACGCCGGCTCGGTGATCGCACCGCAGTCGAGCGTCGGCAGTCCGGTCGCGAACGACCAGCGCTACGACGTCTATGTCGTTCGCCGGCACGATACCGACGACGCCGAGGAGATCGTCGATATCGACTCGACGGACGAGCTGTAGCCGGAACCGGAAACGGGTCGGCCGCGTTGTCGCGGGGAAGAGGCTGTTGGGGGAGCTGACGCCGCTGGCGCGGGGCGGTGGGGCCCGTCGATCTCTGCCCACCGGCTTGCGGTTTGGAGGAACGTTTATTCCGCTGACTACCGACGGTTCGGACGAGAGATGGTCGATTGGAACGGGTGGGACCGAGACGCGTCCGCACCCATTGGACCCACCCACACCCCGCCCGAGTCGTTCGTCGAGCAGGCGAACGTCTCCGATCCGGGGATCCACGAGGCGTTCGAGACGAACTGGCCGGAGTGTTGGAACCGCGCGGCTGACCTCCTTTCGTGGGACGAGTCATATGACACCGTCCTCGAGGAGGACGATGCCCCCTTCTACCGCTGGTTCGCGGACGGCCGGCTCAACGCCTCGTACAACTGTCTGGACAGACACCTCGAGTCGGGGCGCAAGAACCACGCCGCGATCCGCTGGGAGGGCAAACAGGGCGAGCGCCGGACCTACACCTATCGGGACCTCTACGTCGAGGTCAACGAGTTCGCGGCGGCCCTGCGCGATCTGGGGGTCGAGGAAGACGACGTCGTGACGATCTACCTGCCGATGATCCCCGAGTTGCCGATCGCGATGCTGGCGTGTGCCCGCATCGGCGCGCCCCACAGCGTGGTCTTCGCCGGGCTCTCGGCGGACGCGCTCGCGACGCGGATGGACGCCGCCGACAGCGAGTATCTGGTCACCTGCGACGGCTACTACCGCCGAGGGGACGCCTTCAACCAGAAGAGCAAGGCCGACAACGCCCGTATCGGCCTCGAGCAGGACGTGCAGACGGTCGTGGTCGACCGGCTCGGCGACGACTTGCCCCACGTCCTCGGCGACGACGAGTGGGACTACCACGACCTCCGCGACGAGTTCGCCGGCGAAACCGTCGATCCGGTCTCGCGGGACGCCGAGGACATGCTGTTTCTCATGTACACCTCGGGAACCACCGGCGAGCCGAAGGGCGTCGTCCACTCGACGGGGGGCTATCTCGCCCACGTCGCGTGGACGAGCCACGCCGTCCTCGACGTGAAACCCGAGGACACTTACTGGTGTGCGGCCGACATCGGCTGGATTACCGGTCACTCCTACATCGTCTACGGCCCCCTCGCGCTGGGGACGACGACCGTGATGTACGAGGGCACGCCGGACTATCCCGACCGCGATCGGCTCTGGGAGATCGTCGACCGGAACGCCGTCGACGTCTTCTACACCGCGCCGACGGCCATCCGCGCGTTCATGAAGTGGGGTTCGGAGTATCCCGGCGAACACGACCTTTCCTCGCTGCGACTGCTCGGGACCGTCGGCGAACCGATCAGCCCGCGCCCGTGGAACTGGTATCGGGAACACATCGGCGGCGGGGACTGCCCGGTCGTCGACACCTGGTGGCAGACCGAGACCGGCGCGGTCACGATCTCGACGCTGCCGGGGATTGACGAGATGAAGCCCGGGTCGGCCGGCCCGCCGCTGCCGGGGATCGACGCCCGAATCGTCGACGAGGCCGGCGACGAGGTCGACCCCGGCGAGACCGGCTACCTCACGATCGCTCGCCCGTGGCCAGGAATGGCCCGCACGCTGTACGACAACGACGAGCGGTTCGTCACGGAGTACTGGCAGCGGTTCTCCGACGCCGACACGGACACGTGGCGCTACTTCAGCGGCGATACGGCCCGCATCGACGAGGACGGCTACATCACCGTCCTCGGGCGGGTCGACGACGTGATCAACGTCTCCGGCCACCGGCTGGGTACCATGGAGATCGAGAGCGCGATCGCCGACGTCGGCGGTGTCGCCGAGGCCGCTGTAGTCGGGCGCTCGAGTCAGACCGGCGATACCGAGGTCTACGCGTACGTCAGCACCGAGAGCGGCCACGACGCCGACGCGGCGGTCCGGCGCGCGATCTTCGACAACATCGAGTCCGCGATCGGCCCGATGGCCCGGCCCGAAGCGGTGATCTTCACGCCGGAACTGCCCAAGACCCGCTCGGGCAAGATCATGCGCCGCCTGCTCGAGGACGTCGCCAACGGCGAGGAACTCGGCGACACCTCGGCGCTCCGGAACCCGGAGATCGTCGGCGAGATCCAGGCCGAAATCGGCGAGGAGAGCGATTCCGACGAGTCGATCCGATAGCGTTTCGCGATTTCTATAATCGCGAAACGCCCCTTTCTCGGGGAGCGACCATTGAAATCGAAGATCCGCTAGAAACATCGTTCCGCGGCGATACAATTATGTTCGCACCGCCAGAATAGGCGAACAGAATCGATGAGTCTCGAGGGGAGTGTGGGGACCGTACTCGCACGGCGGGAGTACGAATCGCTGCTCGACGCGGCCGAAACCTACCGAGAGGCGCTGGTAATCCGGCTCTGCGGGGACGTTGGGCTTCGACCGGCGGAGCTGACGCGGCTCACGATCGACGACATCGATCAGGTCCGGATCGATCCGCCGCGGTACCTGATCCGGGTGCCGACCGACGACGAGCGAGGGTCCCGAACCGCGTACCTGCCGACTCGCGTCGAACGGGAACTCCGTCGCTACGCCCGTAGTAACGACCTCTCGACGGACGACCGGATCTTCACCGTGACGCCCCGCCGGCTGCAGATGCTGGTCTCGGACGTCGCCGATCGAGCGAGCGAGCTGGCTGATGACCCCGGCCTCGCCGACGTCTCTACGAGCGACCTCCGGCAGTACTTCGCCCACACCGCGCTGGTCGACCACGACGTGAATCCCCGGGTCGTCAAGAGCGCGGGCGGCTGGCGCAGCTTCGAAGCCCTCGAGTCGTACCTGCCCGAGCCGACCGACTCCCAGATCGTCGACGCCTTCGACGGCGTCGAGGAGCCGTCGGGTCCCCGGTCCGGCGATCCCCAGACCGGGCCCGCGGTGAGCGACGACAGCGTCGTCCGACTTCTGCTGGCTGCAAGCGACCGATACGCGCTCGTTCGCCTCGACGCGGACGGCTACGTCGAGCGCTGGAACCGCAGCGCAGCCGCGCTGTTCGGCTACCGTGCCGGCGAAATCGTCGGCACACACGTCTCCGCGTTCTACACCGACGACGCCGTCGAGGACGGCGCACCCGACCGCACGCTCTCGCGGGCTATCGAGGAGTCCGGCTGCGAAACCGACGGCTGGCGGGTCCACAAGGACGGCTCGCGCTTTCGCGCGACCGAGGTCGTCTCGCCGCTACGGGACGATCAGGGCCGCCACCGCGGCTTCGCCGTCTTCGTCCGCGACGGGACAGCCGCCCACGAGGAACTCGAGACCGTCCGTGAGCGCCGCGACGAACTTGAGGGACTGTACGCGGTCGCCCGGCGACACCGGGACGTGACCGACGCGCTGCTCGAGTCGACCGACCACGAAGAGATCGAGACGACGACGTGTACCGCGCTCACGGACGGGCGGGCCTACGACGCCGCGTGGATCGACCGCGCGACGATTTCGGATCGCCGCCGCCAGTGGCGCGCCTCCGGCGGGATCGATCCCGACGCAGTCGAGCGACTCGTTCCCGACGAGTGGGGGGCAGACGAACCGAACGAGTCCCTTCCGGACGCGGAGCAGGTAGACGCCGCCCGATCGCGAGACGAGGCGGTCACGGTCGCGGAAGACGTCACGGCGACGCTCGAGGACGGCGAGTCGTTCGAGGGGGCCGTCGCGAAGGTCCCGCTTTCGTACGGCGATACGGTCTACGGGACGCTCTCGGTCGCGACCGAGCGCCCGGCGGCGTTCGGCGAGGACGAGCGCACGTGGCTCGCGACGATCGGCCGGCAGGTCGGCTACGCGATCGCCGCCATCCGCCGGCGGAACCTCCTGCTGTCCGATCGGGTGATCGAACTCGAGATCGCCTGCCGGGACGACCGCTCCTTTTTCGTCGACGCCTCGCGCCGACTCGACTGCCGGTTCGAACTCGACTCGCTGGTCCCGATCGACGAGTCGACCCAACTCTACTACGTCCGACTCGAGGGGGCCTCGCCCGCCGATGTCTTCGACCTCGCCGATTCCGCGCCCGGGATCGAGGACTGCCGGCTGGTCGAGACCGACGAGGACGGCTGGCGCGTCGAATTCGTCATCGAGGGCTCCTGTCCGATCGTCACGCTGACCGAGTACGGCGTCACCGTCCACGAGGCGATTTTCGAGGCCGGTGCAGCGACGTTGACCGGCGATTGTGCGGCCGACGCCGACCTCCGGACGATCCTCGACGGCCTCCGCTCGGCGTTTCCCGACTCCGAACTGCTCGGGAAACGCGAGGCCGAACGGACCGTCCAGACCGCCCGCGAGTTCAGGGAGGGCCTCGAGGACCGGCTGACCGATCGACAGGAAGCCGCGCTCCGGGCGGCCTACTTCGGCGGCTACTACGACTGGCCTCGGGAGAGCACGGCCGAAGAAGTCGCCGACGCGATGGGGGTCTCCTCCCCGACGCTGCACAACCACCTCCGGAAGGGCCAACACGAGTTGCTTCGCACGTTCCTCGAGGACCCGGACGGCTAGGGCGAAGTCTCCGCTGGCCGGTGAGACTAAGTCTCTAGAGAGCCGCGTCGATCCGAACGAATTCGGCTCGACAATCACGGTTGTTGTCACGAAATCTCGCCCAAAAATCTCGTCGCGCCGGCGAAAACGCGAATTTTTGGGGGCGACGGACGGCTATCAGGACCTAATATAGTCAATATATGCTAGGTTCCCCTCCGAGTATCGGGTCGATTTTGCACAACTAGAGGCCGCCTTTACTATGTCTGTACTCGATTGAGTGGGTGTACCATGTCACAGGACAATGCCAACCTCGAGGCACGACTCGCGGAGCAGGAGGCGTTCGAGCCCCCCGAGTCGTTCGTCGAGCAGGCAAACGTCTCTGATCCGGGGATCTACGAGGAGTTCGAGGAGAACTGGCCGGAGTGTTGGGAGCGTGCGGCCGACCTCCTCTCGTGGGACGAGGAGTATGATTCGGTTCTCGAGGACGACAACGCGCCGTTCTACGAGTGGTTCACCGACGGGAAACTCAACGCGTCGTACAACTGTCTCGATCGGCACGTAGCGGAGGGTCGCGGCGACAGCGTCGCGATCGAGTGGGAAGGCGAACTCGGCGAAACGCGCACCTTCACCTACGACGAACTGTTGGACGAGGTCGAGGACTTCGCGGCGACGCTGCGAGACCTCGGCGTCGAGGAAGACGACATCGTCACGCTGTACATGCCGATGGTACCGGAGCTACCCATCGCCATGCTGGCGTGTGCCCGCATCGGCGCACCCCACAGCGTGGTCTTCGCCGGCTTCTCGGCCGACGCGCTGGCGACCCGGATGAACTCGGCCGACAGCGAGTATTTGGTCACCTGCGACGGCTACTACCGCCGCGGCGACGCGCTCGATCACATCTCGAAGACCAACGAGGGCCTTGAGGGCGTCGACCACGAGGTGTCCGATGTCGTGGTCGTCGACCGACTGGGCGACGACTTAGACCACGAGCTCGCGGACAACCAGCACGACTACGACGAACTCGTCGCCGAACACGAGGGGTCGACGGTCGAGCCGGTCCAGCGGGACGCCGAGGACATGCTGTTCCTGATGTATACCTCGGGGACCACCGGCCAGCCGAAGGGAGTCAAGCACACCACCGGCGGGTACTTGGCGTACTCCGCGTGGACCAGCCACGCAGTACTCGACATCGAGGCCGACGACACCTACTGGTGCTCGGCCGACATCGGCTGGATCACCGGTCATTCGTACATCGTCTACGGCCCCCTCGCGCTGGGGACGACGAGCGTGATGTACGAGGGCACGCCGGACTACCCCGACAAGGACCGGCTGTGGGAGATCGTCGAGAAGAACGGCGTCGACATCTTCTACACCGCACCGACGGCGATTCGGGCGTTCATGAAGTGGGGCGAGGAGTACACGCAGAACCACGACCTCTCCTCGCTGCGGCTGCTCGGCACCGTCGGCGAGCCGATCAACCCGCGGGCGTGGAAGTGGTACTACAAGCACATCGGCAACGAGGAGTGCCCGATCGTCGACACCTGGTGGCAGACCGAAACCGGGGGCATGATGATCACGACGTTGCCGGGAGTCAACACCATGAAACCCGGCTCCGCCGGGCCGCCGCTGCCGGGGATCGACGCCCGCGTCGTCGACGCCGAAGGCGAGGAAGTAGACGCCGGACAGGCCGGCTACGTCACGGTCGACAACCCGTGGCCCGGCATGCTCCGGACCCTGTATAACAACGACGAGCGGTTCATCGAGGAGTACTGGCAGGAGTACTCCGACGAAGACACGGACGAGTGGGTCTACTTCCCCGAGGACGGCGCGAAGATCGACGACGACGGCTACATCACCATCCTCGGCCGGGTCGACGACGTGATCAACGTCTCCGGCCACCGTCTGGGCACGATGGAGATCGAGTCGGCCGTCGTCGGCGTCGAAGGGATCGCCGAGGCCGCTGTCGTCGGCGGCGACCACGAGGTCAAAGGCGAGGCGGTCTACGTCTACGCCATCCCCGAAGACGGCTACGAGGGCAACGCGGAACTCGAGGAGCGGGCCGTCGAGGCCGTCCTCGACTCCATCGGGCCGATCGCCAAGCCCGAGGAGGTCGTCTTCACGCACGAACTGCCCAAGACGCGCTCGGGCAAGATCATGCGTCGCCTGCTCGAGGACATCGCGAGCGGCAACGAACTCGGGAACACCTCGACGCTGCGTAACCCCGACGTCGTCGACGACATCGCAGACCAGGTAGCAACCGACTAACCGACCGCCGTTCGATTTTCGAGATTCAACACCGACACACTCACACGGTTCGTATACATATGCCAGATAATAACACTCACGACTCGACCGACAACCGAACCGCGACGGACGGTGGCGTGGCCGGACAGGCCGGCCAAGCCCACCGAAACACCGACTACCTCGGCTCGGAGGTGAACCTGCTGAATCCGAGTACGCCGTTCATGCGCGATCACCTGCGCATCGTCTGGACCGGCTTCGTCATTTGGGTCCTCGCGGTCTGGGGCCCGGTGACGGCGACGTACCTCGCGACCGATGCGATGACGGTCGAGATGCCGGTGCTCGGCTTCCCGCTGCACTACTTCCTCGTCGCCTTCGGCGCACCGACCAGCGCGTTGATCCTGTCGTTCTGGTACTCGCGCAAGCGCGACGCGTTAGACGAGAAGTACGGTATCGATCACGCGACCGCCGACGGAACCAGCCGCGGCGGCGAGGCCGCTGCTGCTGATGGAGGTGTCGACGAATGACCGGCGTTCCGGTCGTTCCGTTGCAGGAGAGTCTCCTCCCGGAGGCGATGGACATCTCGTTCAAGATTCTCCCGGCCCTCCTCGTGCTCGGGATGCTGGGTCTGTTCCTCGCTATCGGGTTCGTCTTCCGCGTGGCCGACACCGAGAACATGTGGGTCGCCGGCCGTTCCATCGGGAACTTGGAGAACGGGATGGCGATCGGTGCCAACTGGATGTCGGCGGCGTCCTATCTCGGGATGGCAGCCTCGATCGCACTGGCCGGCTTCTACGGGCTGGTGTACGTCGTTGGCTGGACGACGGGGTACTTCATCCTCCTGATCTTCATGGCGGCGCAACTGCGCCGGTTCGGGAAGTACACGGCACCCGACTTCGTCGGTGACCGCTTTAACTCCGACAGCGCACGCGCCATCGCAGCCATCACGACGTTCCTCATCGGGTTCGTCTACGCCATCGGGCAGGCGAAGGGGATGGCGCTCGTCGGTCTGTACATCTTCGGCGACTACGGCGGCCTCATCCCCGGCCTCGACGGCTATCAGGTGATGGTCGTCGCCATGATGATCATTACCGTCGCGTACCTGACGCTGTCCGGCATGATGGGCGCGACGAAGGGGCAGGCGGTCCAGTACGTCATCCTCATTCTGGCGTTCGTGGTCGGCCTGTTCGTCGTCGGCTACACGAACGGCTACTCGACCGTGTTGCCCCAGCTCGAGTACGGCATGCTGATCGACGACCTCGGGAGCGAGTTCAGTGAACCCTTCGCGACCTCGAGTTACTACCTCTGGGTCGCGACGACGTTCTCGCTGATCGTCGGGACCTGCGGACTGCCCCACGTGCTGGTGCGGTTCTACACGGTCGAGAGCGAACGAACGGCCCGCTGGTCGACCGTCTGGGGGCTGTTCTTCATCTGCATCCTGTACTGGAGCGCCCCCGCGTTCGCGGCGTTCGGGACGGACCTCTACACGCAGAACGTCGCCCCGACGTACGGCGATCCCGGCATGACGAGCGCAGCCAGTGAGGTCATCGTCGTGCTGGCAGTGCAGCTGTCCGCGCTGCCGGACTGGTTCGTCGGCATCGTCGCCGCCGGCGGTATCGCCGCGGCGATCGCGACGATCGCTGGCCTGTTCATCGCCGGTTCGTCGGCGATCAGCCACGACATTTACACGAACCTCATCAACGAGGACGCCACCCAGCGCCAGCAGGTCCTCGTCGGCAGACTGTCGATCGTCGCGCTCGGTGCGCTGACCACGCTGGCCGCGCTCGACCCCGCGTCGTCGATCGCCGCACTCGTCGGCTACGCGTTCTCGCTTGCCGGCTCCGTGCTGTTCCCGATGTTCTTCCTCGGCATGTGGTGGGAGAACGCCAACCGTCAGGGCGCTCTCGCCGGCATGATCACCGGGCTGGTCGGCTGGTCCATTCCGATGATCAACCAGATCGTCCCGACGTACCTCGGTGGTCTCGAGGCCCCGCTATCGGCTGGACTGGCACAGTGGTACCCGGCGATCGGCTCGGCGCTGATCACCCTGCCGGTGGTCTTCATCGTCACTATCGCCGTCTCGCTGGCGACCGAGGAGCCGGACATGGAGACCAAGCGGATCGTCCGGCAGTGTCACAGTCCCGAACCGATGGGCCAGCAGCAGAGCGCCGAAGACGTCGTGACCGACGGGGGCGAGACCCCCGCGGATGACTGAACCCATGTACGATCGAATACTCGTTCCGACCGACGGTAGCGACACGGCCGAGAAGGCGGTCGAGCACGCGCTCGATCTCGCCGAACAGTACGGGGCCGCGGTACACGCCCTGTACGTGGTCGATACCAACGCGATGAGTCTCAGCCTGGGTGCCGAACAGCTCGATCGCATCGAGCAGGGCAACTACGGCGAGATGGGCGAGGTACGCGAGCGTGCCGAGAGCGCCACGGGCTACGTGGCCGACCGTGCCCGCGAACTGGGACTCGAGACCGTCGAACACGTCTCGGCGGGCCGACCCCACGACATGATCGGCAACTACGTCGCCGACAACGACATCGACCTCGTCGTCATGGGCTCGCACGGGCGCACCGGCGTCCGCCGGGCGCTGCTCGGCAGCGTGACCGAGCGGACGCTGCGGTCGACCCGCGCGCCCGTCCTCGTCATCGACAGCGACAACGACTAACGCGGCTCGTGGCTCGTTTTTTCGACGCTCCGTCGACCAGCGGCGGCGATACCGCTTCCGTCGCTGCGAGAAAAGGGGGCGAGCGACCCCGGAGGGCCGTCTCCGCTATCGCTCGCGGGGCTACCGGTCCTGCTGGCTGACCGCCAGTTCGGCGTTCCATATGAACCCGAAGTAGGCGACGATCCCCGCGAGCATGAGCATGTAGTACACCCAGGTCGGCGGCTCGAGGAAGTAGGCGACGATCTCGACCAGCGTCACCCAGACGACCGCGAACGCGAGGTCGGTCAGGATGCCCCACCGTTCCTCGCGGGCGGTCCGCAGCCACTCGCCGGCCCCCGTCATCGGCCGCTCACCCGACGGTCGGATCCGTTCATCGTGTGGCCAGTTCGCAGGGTCGCGGAAAAAGCCTATCGACGTCCGGTCACTCCTCCCAGTACTCGACCTCGTCCGCGAGGTCATAGTAGCCCTCGAGCGACCGTTCGTCGCGGCCGCCGGGCGGCGAGCCGACGTAGATCCCGAATTTCTCCATCTCGGGATAGACGGTGATATCGGGCTCGTTCATCGTCGAGAGAGCCAGATATCGCAGCGGTTCCGATCCGTCGTTGACGACCCTGTGCCCGCCAGACTCGTCGGCCGGGAACGTCGCGTAGTCGCCGGCTTCGAGGGGCTCGAGGCCCGCGGGCGTCTGAAGTTTCCCGTCGCCCGCCAGCACGTAAATCGCCTCCTCGTTCGCGGTGTGGTAGTGGTAGGGCCAGGACCGCTCGCCCGGCGGGAGTTCGTAGAGACTACAGCCCAGGTCATCGGCGTCGACGGCGTTCGAGAGTTCCTTTCGGCGGAACGCGGTCTCCCCATGGTCGTACTCCTTCCAGTCAAGCGTCGATTCGTTAACCTTCTCCATAGCCTGTTATTGACAGGCACAACAGTATAAGCGTTCTCGAGACCCGAATCGTGTCAGGTCACGACTGATCGGGGCACGAGAGGGGAACGAACCGATCGGTGGGTGCAGCGCAGCATCCGCTCGCTTCGCGAGCGGTTCACCGAGCGCGCCGAGGGCGCGCTCGGCCTTTTTCATCGAAGTTTTTGTGCCGAGCGGTGAGCGAGCAGAGTCGTTCGAAAGACGCTTCGCGTCTTTCGTGATGACGAGAGACCTCCGGTCTCTCGAACCACGAGCGAACCCGAGGCACAAAAAGTTCGGTGGGAAAACGAAACCCCCTAACCCCGTCCGAGAGTGAGTTCGCACATGCACGATGATAGCGAGGTCGTCGTCCTCCGACTCGGCCACCGCCCCGGCCGGGACGACCGGATGACGACTCACGTCGGACTGACCGCGCGGGCGCTGGGTGCCGACCGCGTGCTCTTTCCCGACAACGCCGGTCAGTCACTCGAGACCGTCGCGGACATCACCGATCGGTTCGGCGGCCCCTTCGAGGCCGAACTCACGGAGTCGCCCCAAGCCGTCATCCGGAACTGGGAGGGGCGGGTCGTCCACCTCACGATGTACGGCGAGCGCGTCCAAGACGTCGAAGCCGACATCCGAGCGGCCCACGCGGGCGAGGGCGAGCCACTCCTGCTGGTCGTCGGCTCCGAAAAGGTGCCGTTCGACGTCTACGAGGAAGCCGACTGGAACGTCGGCGTCACCAACCAGCCCCACTCCGAAGTGGCCGGCCTCGCGGTTTTCCTCGATAGATTGTTCGAGGGGCAGGAACTCGAGCAGGAGTGGAGCGGTGCCGATCGGGAAGTGATCCCGATGGAGACGGGCAAGCGCGTCGAGTCGGCAGAGCCGGACGCCGACGCGGAGCGGGATTAGCGACGCACAAAGCGACCGGTCCCGTGGTCTCGAGGGTCAGCTGTCAGATCAGTTGCCCGGTCGAAACAGCCGGAACGGCCGGGCGAGCCGGCTACTGATCGACCCCACGAGATTTCGGACGAACGGGCCGGCACCCATCTCGTTCTCGTCGATCGTATACCCGTTTCCGACCCGTTCGATCGGCCCCGGTTCGCCGTGCATCTCCAGTAGACGCTCGAGGTCCGCGTCCAGTAGGCCGGTTCGGTCACGGATTTCGTCGCCGGTGAGCGGGCGGTCGGCCTCGCGAAGCGCCTCGAGCAGCCATCGGTTGTGCTGGCCCACGAGTGCGACCTCGTCTTTCGTGATTTCCTCTGCAGTCGTGTCTGGTTCACTATCGGTGGTCGCTCCGCCGCTGTGACGTGCAGAGAGGCCATCGAGACAGATCCAACAGCCCGCCGCGAGGAGGACGCCGCCGAACCAGAGCCCTCCTTCCCGAAGCTGGACGACACCGGCAATGACGGCGACCGAACCGAAGCCGATCCAGGAGAGCGCCGGATCGATACCGAACCTGTCGATCGCGGCTTCGCCGAGCGGCGCGACGACGGCGGCCGCGAGGACCATCCCGATGATGGATGCGTCGACGCCGAGAACGAAGAGGATGCCGCTGAAACCGCCTATCGTGACGATGGCGGAGATGTCGACCCGATCGCGGAGTTGCGTCCCGGACTCGGAGACCATTTGTTGGACTGAACACAATAACAGTGGTAAGCGTTTCGCTCCCTTGAGCGGTCTATCGGGCCGATCGACCGCTCCAGCTGGGTAATATGAGGGATACAATTTTAAGCACGGCCCTCGGTACCACAAATCATGGATCTTGACACGGTCGATCAGTCCGCGCGAACGGGGAACGTCGCGAAGCTGTTCGACCAGACCGCAGCACACCACGGGGAGAGCCAAGCGATGGAGCACCACGGCCGCCGTTGGACCCACGACGAGGTCCGAGACTGGACTGCCGAACTCGCCGGCGGCCTCCACGACCTCGGCCTCGAGCCCGGCGACCGGATGCTGGTCTTCCTGCCGAACTGCCCGCAGTACCTCGTCGCCTCCCTCGGCGCGTTCAAGGCCGGCGTCGAGATTTCGCCGGTCAATCCCCAGTACAAGCGTCGCGAGGTGGCCTACCAGCTCGAGGACACGGCGGCGTCGGCGATCGTCACCCACCCGGCGCTGCGCGAGGTGGTCGACGAGGCGATCGCGGATGTCGGGATGGAGCCCGAGATCATCACAATTCGGAGCGAGGACTGGCCACGGAACCCCGACGACCACGCGTTCGAGGACCTGCGCGGCGAGCCGACGCTGGTCGACCGCGCCGACGACGACGTCGCGCTGCTCCCCTACACGTCCGGGACGACCGGCGATCCGAAGGGGGTCAAGCTCACCCACGGCAACACGCGGGCACAGCTCCTGTGGCCGCTGACCGCCTCGAACGTTGACGTCGACCCCGAAGAGGTTCGCAGTCTGACCTGGCTCCCGCTGTATCACATCACCGGCTTCACCCACACCGCCCTTCAGCCGCTGGTCGGCGGCGGGCGGCTCTACTTCCGCAGCGCGCTCGAGTGGGACGCCCAGGAGTGTCTGCAACTCATCGAAGAGGAGGGCATCACGCACTACGTCGGCGTGACGACCATGTACGCGGACATGGTCGAGGCCGAGGATTTCGGCGAGTACGATCTCACCAGCCTCGAGTCGGCCTCCGAGGGCGGCGCGAAGCTCTCGACGGCAGTCCAAGAGCGGTTCGAAGAGACCGCAGGCGTCGACATTTCGGAGGGGTACGGCCTCACCGAGACCCACGGCGCGACCCACACGCAGAGCGGCTCGACCTTCGGCCTGAAACACGGCACGATCGGACAACCGCTCCGGATGACCGACTGCAAGATCGTCGACGAATCGGGCGACGAAGTCCCGCCCGGCGAGGAGGGGGAACTCGTCGTCCGCGGGCCGCAGGTCATGTCGGGGTATCTCAACATGCCCGAGGCGACCGACGCAGCGTTCACCGAGAACGGCTACTTCCGGACCGGCGACATCGCCCGCCGGGACGGGAACAACTACTACGAGATCGTCGACCGCAAGAAGCACATGATCAACACCGCCGGCTACAACGTCTATCCCAGCGAACTCGAGAACCTCCTCTTGGAGCACGAGGCCGTCGCAGACGTCGCGGTCGTCGGGATTCCGGACGACCGACGCAACGAGGTCCCGAAGGCGTTCCTCGTCCCCGCCGAGGGCGTCGCCCCCGGCAGCGACGTGACGGCCGAGGAACTCACGGAGTTCTGTCTCGAGAAAGTAGCCAGCTACAAACACCCGCGCGAGATCGAGTTCATCGAGGAACTCCCGCGGACGACCAGCGGGAAGATTCAGAAGTACAAACTCGAGGAGGGCGAGGAGTAACCGCGATTCTCTCGGGGCCGGTCGGGACCGGCGTTTTCACTGCGTTTCGTAGTAGCGGATGCCGTCTTCTGTCTCGTACGAGACCGAGCCCCGGCGCTCGAGCGTTCCTACCGCGCCGAGCGTGTCCAGAACCGGTGCGTGATAGCGGACGTTCCCGACCCGCTCTTCGGCGATCGAAAGCGGCGTCGCGGGTTCGATTTCCTCGAGCGCCGCCCGCGTCTCCTCGAGGAGCGTATCCAGCCGTTCACGCGTCGTCTGAATGACTCGCTGAGGGTCCTCGAACGCGGGGCCGTGGCCGGGGAAGACGTGGGTCGCGGTCGTCTCGGCCAGCCGGTCCATGGCCTCGTAGTAGGCCTCGATCCCCTCGTAGGCCCCGCGGTCGAACCCGACCTGAAAGGCCCCGGCGCGGAACGGTTCGATGAGCGTATCGCCCGCGAACAGGACCGTCGTTCCGTTCACAGTCGTCTCGTAGCAACAGTGATCGATCTCGTGGCCGGGCGTCTCGAAGACTTCGAACTCGCGGCCATCGACGGAAACCGGCTCCGTCGGATCGAACGGCTGGACGGTTTCGGCATCGATTAATCGCCGGTCCCGCCGGCGCGACTCGAGTTCCTCCTCGAGGATGTCGTCGCGGTCTTCACCGCGATACCCCGCCGATTTCGCCGTCTCACGGAGTACGGCGCGGACCGTCTCGAGATCGCGCTCGAGTCGCGAGATCGCCGCCTGCGAGACGTGTACCGTCGCGCCAGCGTCCCGGAGCGCCGGGAGTTGACCGATATGATCGCTGTGGACGTGAGTCACGAGGACGTGGTCGATATCGGCCGGTTCGTAGCCGAACTCGGCGAGTCCGTCCCGCAGTTCCGACTCGCCGTCCTCGCCGGGCGCGCCCGCGTCGATCAGGATCGGTTCGGGTCCCTCGAGCAGGTAGGCGGCGACGTGTTTCGGCGGCCACGGAACGTCGAACTCGAGGCGACGAATGCACGAGAGATCGGAGTCGGCCCGAACGGCACCGCACGACGCATCGGTAGTCATTGTCTCCAAACGTGCCAGCCAGCACCATAAGCGTCGCGTCCGTCCCACCGTCGGCGTCGCAATCAGTCACGTCTCCGTTCGCGCGGCGTACGCAGCCCCGTGTTACCGCGGGCGGGGTACTTGATAAGACTTAATGGCCTCATGCCGTTACACGTAGGTAATGGCTTTTGAGGACCTGCTCGAGGACCCGGTGATCCAGAAATATTTGCACGAGCTGGTCGGTCCCAAGGGGATGCCCGTCGCGGCGGCACCCCCGGACGGGGAAGTGACCGACGAGGAGCTCGCCGAGGAGCTCGACCTCGAGTTGAACGACGTGCGGCGCGCGCTGTTCATTCTCTACGAGAACGATCTCGCCACGTACCGGCGACTGCGCGACGAGGACTCGGGGTGGCTGACCTACCTCTGGACCTTCGAGTACGACAACATCCCGGAAAACCTCGAGGAGGAGATGTACCGGCTCCACGAGGCGCTCGACGAGCGCCGGGAGTACGAGCGCAACCACGAGTTCTACCTCTGTGAGATCTGCTCGATTCGCTTCGAGTTCGGCGAGGCGATGGACTTCAACTTCGAGTGTCCCGAGTGCGGCTCGCCGCTGGAATCGATGGATAACAACCGACTGGTCACTGCGATGGACGACCGCCTCGACGCCCTCGAGGACGAACTCAACATCGACGCGGACGCCTGATGGTCGTACTCGCAACCAAGCTGTACGTCGAGGGCGACGCTCGAGAGCGCTCGCTGGATTCGCTGCGCTCGCTGGTGGCAAACGAAATCGGCGAACTCGACGTCGAGTTCGAGATCGGCATCCGCCACGACGACTTCCCGTCGGTGACGATCGAGGGCGACGATGCGACCGTCGCGCGAAACGTCCTCGGCGAGGAGTTCGGCGAGATCGTCCCCGACCTCGAGCCCGGCGAGACCTACGTCGGCACGCTCGAGTCGTGGGACGAGGACGGATTCGTCCTCGACGCGGGACAGGGTGACGGCGTGCGGATCCCGGCCGACGAACTCGGGCTCGGTCCGGGGTCGGCGACACAGATCCGCGAGCGCTACGGGCTGGTCCAACACCTGCCCCTGCGGTTCGTCTACGGCGGCGACGACGGCGAGGAGCCGTCGCGACTCGCCGAGGCGGAGCAGGATCGACTCTACGAGTGGACCCGCGGCGACGGCCGGCTCAACGTCAACAGCGCGACCCGAGCCGAGGTCCGAGCGACGCTCAACCGCGCCGGCCACGCACAGGACTACGTGACCGTCGAACGACTCGGCCTGCTCGAGCAGAGCGTCATCTGTACGGAAACCACCGATCCGCCGGGGCTGCTCGCAAGCGTCGGCGAATACCTCCCGGCGGAACTCCGCTGTGTCGTCCCCTAGTATGAATCGACGGCTCGTTTTCGCGACGATTGCGGTCGCGTTGCTCATGACGGTAGCCGGCTGTTCGGCGATTTTCGGCGGCATCTCGGACGAGCAACTCGATCAGGAGCAAGACTACAGCGATCTGCGCGACAGCGACGCCGACGTCGCCATCGATGTCGAAGACGGGAGCGTCATCGAGAGCGGCGAGTTCCGGGCGGTCTACGACCTCAACGGAACCGATGAACTGTCGCTGTATCGGTCGGCCCTCTTCAGCGACGAGCCACTGGAGATCAATAGCGTCCGCTATTGGGCTCCCAACGGGACCGAACTGACCGGCTCGGAACTCGAGATAGAGCAGAGCCGCTCGGAGACCACCGTGCAGGTGCCCGACGAAAACGGCACGCTCGCGTTCTCGGGCGATGCCGGACGAAAGACGTTCCAGCTGCCGGCCTACGTCGAGGGCTCCTACGAGGTGACGCTTCCCGAGGGCCACCGGACGACGAACTTCCTGTTCGGAGACGTTTCGCCCAACGGGTACGAGCGCGAGACCGTCGACGACCGGGAACAACTCTCCTGGGACGAACTCGACAGCACGATTTCGCTGCGCTACTATCTCACGCGCGATATCCCGCTGTTCCTCGGTCTCGTCGGCGCGGCCGTCCTGCTCGGCGGTCTCGGTATCGGCTACTACTACCGACAGGTCAAACAGCTCCAAGAACAGCGAGAGGAGTTCGGCCTCGACGTCGGTACTGACGACGAGTAGTCAGTCGCCGGCTTTTGGCCGTCCGTTCCTACCGTGCCGTCGCCGTCGAAGCCGGAACGACAGTCAGGAGTGGATCGTCCGCTCGTCGAGCCAGACCACGTCGTCGCCGTCGATCTCGAGTCGTCCCTTGACGTGTGTCGTGGTCATGGCCGGTACCTCGAGCGACGCGGCGCGGACGCGTCGGGTCACGTCGACGTCGTCGACGAGCCAGCCGTAGTAGCGGCCGTCGTCGTCGGTGACCGAAAAGACGAGGAGCTTCGGATCGTCGACCCGGGCCGCCGTGCGGAACGACGATCCGAACACCCGCGGCAGGTCGACGACTCTGACCCGTTCGCCGGCGGCGGAAAGCGTCCCCGCGTCCCACGGATCGTCGGCGGCCGCGAGCGGGTCGTCGTCCGTGACGCTGAGGACGGACGCGACCGATTCGGCCCGAACGCAATACCGCGTCTCCTCGAGGTCGAACGTCAGTACTGTGATGGGTTCGTCGGTCCCGCCGTCGTTCGATGCCGATCCCATTCTTCCTGACCGATGACCGTTCGAAAAATAAGCGTTCCGATGCACTGTACGGCGCGGCGATAGTCGGCGGTACAGGCGTCGGAACTCCCGTTCGAACCCCACTCGAGCGAACCGGAACCCGCGGTACGGTTCGCCTCGCGATACTGTCACGGCGGAGTCAACGTTTTATTGGTGGGCTCTGATACACGAACAAGACCATGGCCCCGGATCTCTCGGACACGCGGCTCGGAATCGATAGCGACGACGCCGACCGGACCGGCGACACCGACGGCGACGACGGCGAACAGGAGCAACTCGTCCAGTTCGTTTTCGTCGGCATCGGCGAACACCGACTCGCACTCCCGGTCGACGCCGTCAGGACGCTGACGGAACCGCCGACGGAGCTGACACGTGTCCCGCGGTCGTCGCCAGCGATCGAGGGACTGATGGACCTCCGCGGCGAGATCACCGCGGTCATCGATCCCCGCGTTCACTTTCCCGCCACCGATTCCCGGTCGGACCGCGAGCGACTGCTCGTCCTCGAGCGCGCGAGCGACCAGCAGTCGATCGCGATCCGGGTCGACGACGTCATCGGCGTGGAGACGGTCCCCGAAAGCAACGTCATCGACGCCGACGCGATCGCGGACAGCGATCTCTCCGGGGACGCGCTCGAACATCCCCTGATTGTCGCGCTCATCACGCAGGAACGGGAGTCGCGTGCCGATACCGGGAGTGCGGTGACCGATACGCCGGCCGACGACGCCGGGACGACGACCGAGCTCGGGATCGATGGACTCGACGGTGCGGGTAGTTCCACGGCGCTCTCGTCGGCTCGAGCGGCGAGCGCCGAGATCGGCGAGTCGGTCGGCGAGGCGTTCGAAATCGAACCGACGGAGGACGACGCCGCGGCGTCGGACGACGGGGACGAAGACGGCGAATCGACGCGGGAAGTCGTCGTCGAGGCAACCGCACTGATCGATATCGATCGGCTGCTACAGGCGTCGAGCCAGTCCGAGTAATCGCCGTCGACGGGCCGTTCTCGATCTAGCGTTTCAGCGGTGTCTCCGGGTCGTATTCGGACCTTATCACGACTGATAATCGGGAGACAGCATTTATGGTAGTTGTATCTCTACGAGAATTTGGTGTACTACTGAATGTCGACAGGGGTGCTCATCGTGGACGACTCTCATTTTATGCGGAACCTCTTGCGTCAGATCTTGGAACAAGATTACCGCATTCTCGGAGAGGCGTCCAACGGCGCTGAAGCCGTCAAATTGTACAAAGAACACGACCCCGACATCGTCATGATGGACATCGTGATGCCCAAATGCAACGGCATCAAGGCGACCGCGGCGATCAAGAAGATCGACCCGGACGCCCGCGTCATCATGTGTACGAGCGTCGGACAGCGTGAGAAAATGAAACTCGCCGTGAAGGCTGGCGCGGACGGCTACGTCACGAAACCGTTCGAAGAACCCAGCGTCAGAAAGGCCCTTTCGGACGTCGTCGCTGCATGACGCGAGTACTCGTTGTCGACGACTCGAAGTTTATGCGGACAGTCATCGGCAACGCGCTCGAGGCGGCGGATTACGACGTCGAAACGGCAGCGAACGGCTCACAGGCGGTCGAGAGCGTCGACGCGTTCGATCCGGACGTCGTCACGATGGACGTCGAGATGCCCGAGATGGGCGGTATCGACGCCGTCGAGCAAATCATGACGTCGAATCCGACCGCGATCCTCATGCTCAGCGTTCACACCGAACGCGGCACGGAGGCGACACTCGACGCCCTAGAACGCGGGGCCGTGGATTTCCTCCACAAACCCGACGGGTCGGATTCGCGCAACGTCGCCCACCTCACGGACGAGGTCGTCGCGAAAGTCGACGAACTCGCCGAGGCCGACGTGTCGTCGATCGCCCTCGCGCGAGCGGCCGCGACGGCCCACGCGACCCGAACGAGAGGGACCGACAGCCCGGCGCGGGGAACCGCGACCGGAAACGCCGTCGTGGGGGGCGGCTCGGATACCCGGCTCTTGTCCGACCACGGCACGAACGGGCCGAACGCCACGCCCGGCATCGGGACCGGCTCCGAACCCGACGAGGAGACGACCCCGGTCGCCGTCGACGGTGAGCGCACGACCGCGCCGACGATCGTCATCGGCGCGTCGACCGGCGGCCCGAAGATCGTCGAACGACTGTTCGAGCAACTCCCGGCCGATCTCGAGGCGACGGTGCTGGTCGTCCAGCATATGCCGCCGGGCTTTACCGAACGGTTCGCGGATCGACTCGACTCCCACAGCGCGTACGACGTCAGCGAAGCCGCGGACGGCGATCGACTCCGTCCCGGCGAGGCTGCGGTTGCGCCGGGAAACGCCCACCTCGAGGTGGCGAGCAACGTCGGCGACGCGCTCAGGCTGCGACTCGACCGCGATGGCGACCGGGTCCACGGCGTGCGGCCGGCGATCGACGTGACGATGGAAAGCGCCGCCGAACGGGTCTCTGACGGGCTCTGCGGCGTCGTCCTGACCGGAATGGGCCGCGACGGCGCGGCCGGGATCGAAGCGATCGCGGCCGCCGGCGGTCACACGATCGCACAGGACGAGGCGACGAGCCCGGTCTTTGGTATCCCCTGTCAGGCAATCGAAACGGGTTGCGTCGAACGGGTCGCGCCAGCCGGCGATATCGTCGGCGCGATCGTCGACGCGTTCACGACGGACGGTGAGAATGATGAGTGACTATCTGACGGACTTCGTTCAGGAGAGCGAAGAACGGATTACGGAACTGAACAACGCCTTGCTCACGCTCGAGCGCGAGCCCGACGACGAGGCGGCGATGGAGAACATCTTCCGGATCGCACACACCCTCAAGGGGAACTGCGGGGCGATGGGGCTGGAATCGGCCAGCGACCTCGCCCACGCGATCGAGGATCTGCTCGATGCCGTCCGCCGCGACGACCTCGAAGTGACGGCGGACCTGATGGACGTCGTCTTCGACGCCGTCGACGAACTCGAGACGATGGTCGACGAGGTCGCCGAGACCGGCGAGATCGAGACCGATCCGTCGGCGACGATCGAGGCGCTTCGCGACCACCTCGCGGACACGGATGTCGCGGGGGCTCGAATCCGGACGCCCACGGCAAGCGAGATCGACGACGTCTGTTCCCGGTTTGAGCCGCCGGCCGACGACGCGCACAACGTTTACCTCGCGCGGCTCGCGATCACACAGCGCGAGGGTGTCAACAACGGCGAACTGGTCGTCGACGCCCTAATCGACGCGTTCGATCTGATCGGCACCGACCCGCCCCGCGAGGCGATCGAGGCCGCGGACTACGGCACCGCCTTCGACGCGGTCTTCGGGACCGCGGTCGGCGAAGCCGCGATTTCCTCCGGCCTCGAGCCGGTCGAAGAGGTCGACGACTTCGAAATCGTCGACGTCAGCGATCAGTTCGACGGCGACGAGGCCGCCGATACAGACCAGCCCGCCGCCGATGCGGAACCCGGCGACGACATTTCGTCCGACGAAGCCCAAGACCTCGAGGTCGACGACCTGCTCGACGAGTTCAACGAGTTCGACAACTTAGACGAGATGGTCGAAGACGTCGAGGACGAGGAACTCGACGCCTTCGAGGACATGGGCGAAGCCGGCTCGTTCGACGACTTACTCGACGAGGATGACGTCGCCGAACTCGAGGCCGAACCCGGCGAACCGCCGGCCGACTCCCTTGAGGAAGACGACGCGACTGCCTCCGACACCGCCGAAGCCGAGGCGGCGACGGACGCCGACACGGACGACGAGGTCGACGACGCCGGTGCAGTCTTCGACGAACTCAAAGACGAGGTCGAGATGGTCGGCTTCGACGAGTTACAGGACGAACTCGAGGAGCTCGAGTTCGACGAGTTCGACGACGAGGAGGAAGTCGACATGGACGAACTCCTCGGCGAGGACGCCGACGACGACTCGTTCCTCGACGATGCCGAGCCGTCCGAGAGCGAGGTCGACGACATCCTGGTCGGCGCGGAACCGGACGAAGGAACGGAGCCATCCGAGGATGCGATCGACGAAATGCTCGTCGACGCGGACCCGTCCGATGGTGACGGCGACGACGAATCGGTCGCTGACGAGGCGACCGCTGACGGCGACACGACCGAGGCGGTCGGATCGACCGATGACGACCTCGACGACGCCGTTGACGCCCTCGAGTTCGACTCGGACGACGCGTCGGCAGCGGTTGACGAAGACGATATGACGGCAGCGACGGACGTCGACGACGCAGCGTCCGACGACGACCCGCTCGAGGCGTCGCCGACGGGCGAAATCGACGATGGGGACGGAGCCGACACGGCGACCGACGAGCCAGCGGGCGCGCGCGCTGCCGATGCGGTCGAGTCGGCCGAGGCCACTTCTCGAGCCGATGACGACG
This sequence comes from Natrinema versiforme JCM 10478, assembly GCF_000337195.1. Classification (GTDB taxonomy): domain Archaea; phylum Halobacteriota; class Halobacteria; order Halobacteriales; family Natrialbaceae; genus Natrinema; species Natrinema versiforme. The sequence continues at coordinate 101,150 of NZ_AOID01000013.1, forward strand.
ACGCCGTCGATTCGATCGACGATGCCGCCCCCGAAGCGGTCGAGACCGGTACCGAATCCCCAGACGCTGGCGGGACGGCTGGCCTCGAGGGCGCCGATATCGCGACAGCCGAGGCAGCCGACGATACTGCAACGGCCGCGGAATCGGACGACGTTGTGACGGCCGCGGAGGACGGAGCGGACGACGAACCGGCGACCGACTCGTTCGGCGAGTCCGCCGCGGACGACTTCGAGCCGACGGCGGCCTTCGACGACGATTTCGAAGCCGCAAGCGACGACACGGATCCCTTCGGCGACGAGGACTTCGGGGTCGATGACGACTCGTTCGACGACCTCTCGGCCGACCTGATCGAATCCGAACCGGCGTCCGACGACGACTTCGAGGTCGAGTTCGACGAGGGATCCGACGAGGCGTTCGCCGACACCGCCGAATTCGACACGGCTGATGCCGGCTTCGACTCGCCGGAGTCAGACGCCGAGGCCGACGACTCGAGTCTGCCCTCGGCCGCCTCGTTCGGCGACGATTCGACCGCCTCGGACGACGACGGCGACGACGATGACGTGGTGCGGATCGTCGACGAGCCGGAGCTGGAGATTCCGGATATCTCCCTGCCCGAGACGACCGACCGGCCGGACGCCGACGCCGAGACCGACGAGATTCAGTCGGTCCGGGTCGATGTCGAGCAGATCGACTCGCTGCTGACCCTCGTCGAGGGACTGGTGACGAGTCGCGTTCGACTCCGGCACGCGGCCGAGGAAAACGACGGCAACTCGGCGCTCGAGACGGAACTCGACGCGCTGTCGGACCTGACGACGGACCTCCAAGAGACGGTGATGGACATCCGGCTGGTGCCGCTCGAGTCGGTGACGAACCGCTTGCCGCGGGTCGTCCGCGACATCGCCCGCGATCAGGACAAGGAGGTCGCCTTCGAGATGACCGGCGAAGACGTCGAACTCGACCGGAGTATTCTCGATCGGATCGGCGACCCGCTGATCCACCTGGTTCGCAACGCCGTCGACCACGGGATCGAGCCCCCCGAGCGCCGCGAGGAAGTCGGCAAACCACGCGACGGGACCGTCGAGGTCCACGCCGACCGCTCGCGCGACCGCGTTACCATCACTGTCGAGGACGACGGGAGCGGGCTCGACCCCGATCGGCTCCGCTCCGAGGCCGTCGAGGCCGGTATCCTCGAGGCGTCCGAGGCGGACTCTCTCCCCGACGAGGAGGCCTACGATCTGATCTTCCATCCCGGGCTCTCGACGGCCGACGAGGTGACCGACGTCAGCGGCCGCGGCGTCGGGATGGACGTCGTCAAGCGGACGGTCGAGGAGTTCGACGGCACGGTCTCGATCGACAGCGATGAGGGCGACGGAACGACCGTCACGATGCGGCTCCCGGTGACAGTCGCGATCGACGAGATCCTCTTCGTCGAGAGTGGCGGCGAGGAGTTCGGCGTCCCGACCAAGGCCGTGAAGGATATCGAAACGGCGACCGCGATCGAGACGATCGATGGCGATTCCATCCTCCCCGGAGAGGACGGCGACTATCCCGTTCTCTCGCTGGCCGATGTCCTCGAGACGCCGATGCCCGGTGGCAACGGCGACGGCATGGTCGTCCGCATTCGCGACGAGGTCCGGGAAGTGGCGCTGCACTGCGATCACGTCCACGGACAGCAGGAAGTCGTCGTCAAGCCCTTCGAGGGCGTTATGAGCGGCATTCCGGGGATCAGCGGTGCGACGGTGCGGGGACGAGGGGAAGTAGTCAACATACTGGATGTGACGACACTATGAACGAACGCAAACACCGACACCCACGGAGAAACCTATGACGATGATGGTCGATATTCGAAAGCTGAGCTTCATAAACGAGATGGCGAAGGTCGGGACGAACGGCGTCGCCGACAACATGAGCAAACTGACCGGCGAGGACGCCCAGATGGAGGTGACAAAGACCAACTTCATCGACGTCGAGGACATCGAGTCCCAACTCGACAGCGGGAAACGGGTCGGCGTCCGCGTCCGGCTGCTCGACCCGCCGCACGGACACATCCTCATTCTCTTCCCCGAGGCCAGCGCGAAGAAGATCACCGCGATCATGCTGCGCGACGTCGTCGACGACATGGGCGACGTCTCCGGAAAGATGGCCCGCAGCGCCGTCGAGGAGATGGGCAACATGATGGCCAGCGGCTTCATCGACGGCTGGGCCGACGTGCTCGGTCGCGCGATCGACATCGCCGCACCGCAACTCGTCTACGCGCCGACGGAGGACATCGTCACCCGGACGGCCAGCCTCGGCGGCGACGACCTCGCCCTGTTCTTCGATTCGGACCTATCCGTCCCCAGCTACCAGATCGAAGCCGAAATATACGCATTCCCCGACTTGGAAGAGTTCGTGGAAATGGTCAACGGCATCGACGTCCAACCCGCATGAAACTCGACGTCAACGCACTCGGCACGTTCTACCGGATGGCTCGAGAGGGTGCCGGCTTGGCGGCGGGCCGACTCACCCATATGCTGGGCGTCGAGACACAGGTCGGCGTGACGAAACTTAACTTCATGCGCGGCCAGGAGATCGAGCGTGATTTCGAGGATTCGACGGAGAAAGTCGGCGTTCGCGTCAAGTTAACCGGCGGGATCGAGGGCTACTCGGTCGTCGTGTTCGACCGCGAGAACGCACTCCGGATCGTCCAAACCTTACTCGCCGAAGCGGACTCGGACTCGGAGGGCGATACCGAGCTGGGCGAGGTCGACGCCTTCGACGAGATGACCGAGAGCGCCGCGACCGAAGTCGGCCACATCATGAACAGCGGGTTCATCGACGGCTGGGCCGACGTCTTAGAGACCGTCATCGACGTCTCGACGCCGGAGTTCGTCGAGGGCCAGACCGCCGAGCCCTTCTTCGGTGATATCGACGAGGCCCCGGCCGACGACGACCTCGCCTTGCTCTTCCAGAGCCGGATCGAAACCGTCGGTACCGAAGTCGGCTTCAGCCACTACCTCTTCCCGAAACGCGAGTCGATGTCGAAGCTCCTGGAGCGACTGCGCACGAGCGAGGGCATCGAGTACGACAAACTCGACGGCTTCGACCGGATGGCCGAACGCGGTGCCGAGGAGGTCGCCAAGACGGCGACGACGCTGACCGGCATCGACACCAGCATCGACATCCGCCGGCTGAATTTCGTCTCGCTCGAGGCGATTCCGGAGCAGGTCGCAGACGAGAAACTCGTCGGCGTCGCCTTCGAATTCGACGGGATGCCGAGTGGCTATCTCCTCTTCCTGTTCGACGAGGAGTCCGCCCACGAGATCGTCGACGCGATGGTTCCCATGGAGGTCGACGAGGACGGCTTCGGCGAGATGGGGACCAGCGCGATCAAAGAACTCGGCAACATCATGGCCAGCGGGTTCCTCGACGGCTGGGCGAACGTCCTCGATACGACGATCGACCACTCGACGCCGGAGTTCATCCACGACATCGGCGCGGCCGCCGTCGACCCGGTGATCATCCAGCTCGGCGAAAACCAGGACTTTGCCTTCGTCTTCGACACGGTCGTCATGGCCGACGGCCGCGAGTTCGACTGTGAAGTGTACGCGATCCCCGACGAATCCGACCTCGAGCGGGCGCTGAACAACTTAGACGTCGATCGGATCGAAGACGCCAAGACGACGGCGGAGTTCCAGGAAGTCGATAACGCATGAAAACCTACGGCACCGAACCGGGCGCACCGACGCCGGTCCAAGTCGGCATCTCGGAACTGGTCGTCAGCGATGGCGACGACACGCTCAAATCCTACGGGCTCGGCTCGTGTCTCGCCATCGCACTGTACGATCCGAACACCGGGATCGGCGGCCTCGCACACGTCATGTTACCCGACGGAGACACCGCGGACAACAGCGACCGCAAGCCCGGCAAGTACGCCGACACGGCGATCCGCGCGCTGCTCCGACGGATGGTCGAGCAGGGAGCAAACTACACCGCCGTCGAAGCGAAAATCGCCGGCGGCAGCGACATGTTCGAGTTCGAGAGCTTCGGCGACGGCGTCGGGCAGCGAAACATCGTCGCCGCGAAAGCGGAACTCGAGAAACTCGGTGTGCCCCTCGAGGCGGAAGACGTCGGCGGCGAATACGGGCGAACCGTCGAGTTCACGCCCGGAACGGGGGTCCTCACCGTCAAGACGTCCGACGGGGACAACGGAGTGACGGAACTGTGATCGGCGACGGTGCCGGTGACACCGGCATTGATCCCGACGGCCACATCGTCGCTGACGAGACCGAGACAGTCGGCGGCGACGACGAGGTCTTCGCCGACCTCCTCGCGTTCGTCGAGGACGAACTGGCGTTCGCGACGAGCCACTACAACAACAGCTACCTCGACCGACGCGTCTCCTCGCGAATGCGCCGCACGCAGTGTGAGACCTACGGCGCGTACTTCGAGAAACTGCGAACCGAGCCGGCCGAGCAGGAGGCGTTGCTCGAGGCGTTGAGCATCAACGTCACCGGCTTCTTTCGGAACCCCGATGTCTGGTCGGGGATTCGCTCGGTCCTCCGGACACTGTCGAAAAACGGGCCTCCCGTTCGAATCTGGAGCGCCGCGTGTGCGGACGGTCGAGAGCCGTACTCGATCGCGATGCTCGCTCGGGACGACCCGGAGATCGACGGCTCCAACGTCTACGTCCTCGGGACCGACATTAGCACGCCCGCACTCGAGACGGCGCAAGCGGGCGTCTACGAGGAATCACGGACCGTCGATCTGGACGAGCAACTCTCCTTTCTGGGCGAGTACCGGCAGTACGTCGATGTCGACGGTCGAACCTATCGGATCACCGACGACGTAAAGCGGAACGTCCGCTTTCGACGCCACGACCTGATCAACGACGAGCCGAAATCGGGCTTCGACCTCGTCATCTGTCGCAATTTGTTCATCTACATCGACAACGAGTATAAACGGCCGATGCTCGAGACGATCGCCCGGTCGCTTCGAACCGACGGCTATCTCGTTATCGGCAAAGCCGAGACGATCCCGCCGACCCTCCAGTCGTCCTTTGCCGTCCGCGAGGCTCGCTTGCGGATCTACCAGCGCGAGCGGTGAGGGCGGCGAGCCGTTCCGACATGGGTCTCAGTTCCTGAACCGGCGTGCTGTCCTGTTCGCACACTGGAAGACAACCACTCGTTACATGACGGTCCGCCGAATATCCCCGGTGGATGCCTTCGCCCGACCTCCACCCGTTCGTCACCCGTGTCGGGGCACTGGTCGACGCCTCACCGCCAACCACCCGCCGGGAGACCCGGACCTTGCTCGTCGAACCCTTCCTCGAGACGCTCGGCTGGGACTGCCGTGCCGACTCGTGTATCACGGACCGGTCCGTCGATGGCACCCGACTCGAGTACGTGCCGTCGATCGATTCCGTTCCGGCGCTGTTCGTCGCCGTCGAGGCCTACGACGACTCACTCGAAGAAGCTCGAGCGAACGCGCTTCGAAAAGCGATGGCGTGGACCGGCGTCGACCGCGCGATCTACACCAACGGTCGCCAGTACCTGCTGCTTGCGGGCACGACCGACATCGAGTACCGCGCGCTCAGACTGTCCGAACTCACCGACAGCGAAGTGACGCTCGCTGACTACTCGAGGGAGACCCTCGGCCGCGGACTCGAACAGCACTCGCGGACCCACGTCGCCCGACAACTCGCCGTCGAGCGACCGCAACTCGTCGATGCGATCGCGGATCGGCTCGCAGCGGCCACCGTTCAGGGCGACGTCTACGCCGACGAGTTCGAGTCCGCGGCCGATCGCTTCCTCGATCGGCTGGTCGTCGCGTTCGCCGAAGACGACCCGGAACGACAGGAGCCCGCGTCGGACGTCTCGGTTCGGTTCAGCGAGTCGGCGCTCACCGACGACGGACCACCGACGGCCGCCGGAAACGATGCCGTCCCACGGTCCGGATCGAACGGGTCCCCGCCCAGTACCGGCGGTACCACCGTACCTGACAGAGACGCCGCACCGACTGACCGAGAGCACGCTGCGGGCTCGAGCACGGACGCTGGGTCCGGATCCGATGCGGACGCGGACGACCTGGCCGGGCCCGAAGGAAATGGCGAAGCACCGTCTGCCGCTCGAGATGACGGACTGGAGCAATCGTCTGCTGCCGACGCTGAGCCCGACGCCAACCGAGGTGGCGACAGCAGAAACGGTGACGACGGAACCACTGCGGAGACTGACGGCGAATACGTCGTCCGATTCTTCAACGACCGCGGTTCGATCGGGGCGATCGGTCACTCCACTGCGGACGGAGCGCTCGTCGAAACCGCCGAATACCTCTTCGAACGTGGCCTCTCCGGGGTCCACGTCCCGTGGAGCCCCGACGACGCCGACGGCACCGTCCTGAATGCCCAGCCCACTCACGCTGATGGCTCACCGATGGCCGAATCGGCACAGCTCTCGAACGGTCTCTATCTCGCGACTGCGGGCGACATCGACGATCGGGCTGCTCGAGTCGAGGCGTTGGCCGCTCGAGCCGGCTTTCGGGTAATGTTGACTGGCGATTGGGAAGAAACGTAATCGGAAGTCGGCTATTAGTACTCGACGTCGACCTCAACCAGCGTCACGACGACCCGTCCAGACCCACTGCCATCACCGACAGCGCACACACCCGTATCGGATTCGCCCCAGTCTCCGCTCTCGAGCGTCGACTTCCACGCGTCGTCGTAAGCGCTCTCTTCGACGGAGATATTCACCTTGTCTGTGTTGTTGTAGACCTTGCTACTGCGGTTTTCGACGGACATCGTAAAGCCGAGTCCCTCGCTGCTCTGGATCGACCGGTCATCCGCTGAGACCCTGACGAGCGAGATAACTGCCGTCTCGTCGCCGCATCGCAATTGGGGTCGTTTGCTGACGAGGCTCCACGACTCCGACTCGTGTCCCCGCATAAGACCACCACCCTCGTACGCGATTCGATCACCCTCAGAGGTATACATGAATTCACCGAGGTTGACGGTGGCATTGGCATCACCTCCGTAATCGGCGAACAGATCGGGGTCAGTTTCGTTTATTCGGTCCCCGTCGATCGAGATGTTCAGTGTCGTTCCGCTATCGCCGGTGCTAACCGTCCCTTCCCGCAGCGCGAGTTCGCCATAGCGTTGCTCGATTCCATCGTATCGGATGACGTCGTTGAAGTTCACGGCAAGTGCCTCCATCGCCCGGTCGGCGTTTTGCAGTTGTTCGGCCTCCTGATAGTCCTGCATAGCCTGAAACCCAGTCATCGACAACAGCGTGACGGAACTGAGGATGATCGCGAACACGAGGATGAACGCGAGCACGTCGGATACCGCACGGGAATCCCGTTGTCCTGACACAGATTGCCTTCGTCTCATTGATTCCAGCTCCTAATTCGTATCTTATCACTTTCATAGATGATTTCGATCGTTCCGCCAGTTGCTGACGACGTTTCGTTGATATCGTTGTCAGTCTTGATCGGTACGTGAGCAACGGCGTCAGTGTCCTGTGCAGTCAGTTTCACGCAGGCAGTGTTCTCTTCAAGCAGCGGGGCGTTATTGCAGTCCGCCTGCAGCTCGACGGTGTACCGAGAACTCGCGACTGTCCGTGGATGCTCAGTCGTGAGAGTCACGGTGTCATCGGTTTCGTTCGCGATCTGATCGACGTTGCCGATTTCGTCGGCGATCCGTTCGCCGACCGTCTCGAGCGAGGAATCAGCGCTGCGCTCTGTCTCCGACTCGAGCATGGTTCCGGACGCTGTCAACAGCATGGCGATGAGAATCGTCGTGATACCGATCGTGAGGACGTGTGTGATCGTGATCGAGACGGCGCGATCCCGCTCATCGTATCGGCCGGTTGTGGGCATTTTAGGGACACTCCGGTGTGATATTCAGTTTCTGTCTGTAACTGAGTGAATTCGAGTCGTACGCCACGGTCATAGTAACATTCTGCAAGGATCCCCCGTCAGCGGTGGCGTTGACGTTGCTGAGATTTACGGCCGTCGGTGTCGAATGTGCCGTCGTGTTTTGATAGGCAGTATTGAACGCCGAAATGTTGTCCTCTGCTAGATGCTTTAAATTATCGTTGTTATTTGTATCTGATTGGTTTTTCACCTGTACAAGCAGACAACCGACACTCTGATTGACCTCCTGCTCAATCACGTCAGCATTGCCCGCACTTTGACTGGTTCCACCGGAGGACAGCGTCTCCGTATAGAGGACACCGTTGAAGACGACGACGATTCCCAGAATAATGAACGCAAGCGAGACCGCTCCGATGAGGATCACCTGTGCACGGTTGTGATCGTTGCTCACCATATGACCACCCGTACCTCTACGACATCGTAGAGCGGTGTTTCGTTGCTATATGGGCTCTCAAATGGTGGATTTTCAACCTCCTGAAGATTTTCGTCGCTCGAAGCGGTCACAGTCTGATTATCGTATAGCGTGACAGTGTAGCTTGCAGTCAACGCACTGGACGGAGGGCTCCCTTGATAGACGAGGGTAGATGCGTTGTTTGTCCCTTGTGGATAAAGGTGGACATTGTAACTCCAGCCGTTTTCAGCGAACCGTCTTTCCATAATCTTTCCGAGCGTGAATTTGCTCTTGAAATCACTCGTATTGTACGTCTTATCACCATTTGGTGCAGTCGGGGGTTCTGTACCTTCGAAACCGTCTTCTCCCCAGTAGCGGACCATATATGAGAGGTTTTTGTCCTCGTCAACAGCGGAAACCAGCAGCGCATCTTGTGCTTCCTGTTGGATCTGGGCCTGTACCGTCCGGTCGGATAAGCCGCCCGTCGTCGGTGTGATCACAGCCGACTGCAGCGCGAACAGCACGGCCATCAACACGACCATCGCGCTGATGAATCCCTCGAGGGTATACGCTTGTCCGCGATCAACATCACTTTGCTCTGTGTCGAACATCATTTCACCACACCCTCACGACAAGTCTACATGCTGGGTTACAGCGAGCACTACTATTGTTCCCGTTACCATTCTCGTTTACGACCGTAACGATCCGAGCCGAACTAGCCGCTGCCTGTTCATCGTACACGTCACCGGTTGTCCAATTCCCAGAATCTCCGATCGTGGAATCGTTACTGAGATTCTCGATACTGACGTTTACCCGATCAATTCGAGTATCATTGGTCGCCCGAAGACCGAGTTCCTCGGTCAGATCCTCAGAATCTCCGTCGACATATCTATCGTTGAATGCCGTCGAATTAATTTCGTTGCCCGATCCCGTCGACGTGTTGTGGACGATTCGGTCCGCAATTCGGTCAGCCTGTGCCGTCTCCGCGCCGCCGACCGTCGAGTCGAAGGGCGTCACGACCGACGGGAGAAACGAGAAGACGAAGGCGATCGCTAGCAGGAAGACGCCGATACCGATGGCGAAATCCTGCGTCGTCTGGCCCCGCCGATTCAGCGAGATCGAGATCGTCCGTGGTCGCTGGGAGTTCCCTCGCCGTTGATGTGTTTGGTTGCGTCTCATATTAGGCCACCAGCACCCAGCCGATAAGTGCGATCGAGGAGAGTCCGATCGCGTATTTCAACCCGCTCAGCAGGTCGGCGTCCCGGATGTAGCCACAGATGAACCCGGAAATGATCGCTTGGAGGGTCACCGCGTGGAAGAACAACACCGAGAGCATATCGACGTCGATGTTCTCGCTGAGGTTCGCGCCGCTCGTCGCGCCCCCGCCTCCGGCACCGGATCCGCCTGTCTCGGCACCGCTCCCGCCGGCGTTGAGGCCGGCCATCGTATCGATAAACTGGGTTTTGAGGATCGCGATCACCGCGAGCACCGTCATGAACGTCATGATGATGATCACGATCTGCATCCGCGTTCGGGACTTTCGCTCGCGTTCGATGTCGTCGTGGTTCTCGCTCGCGGTCGCGGCCGTCCGAAGGACGTCCGAAATCTGGTTCGACGCCTCTTGGGCTTCGGTGATCAGCCGCGTCGTCCGGGCGAGTCGCGGGATGTGGTACTTGTTGTTGAACTCGATGAACGCCTCCTTGAGGCTCATCCCGTAGTTGACCTTCGTGTGCATCATCTCGAACTCGCGGGCCAGCTTGCCGTTCGTGGTGTCGGAGACGGCCTTGAGCGACTCGAGTAGCGTCAGTCCGGTGTCGTTCGAACTCGAGAGTTTGCGGAGGTCCTCGGAGAGTTTGTTGACGACAGAGTTTCTGTGCCGAACGTTCCACTCGCGGAAGATCGCGAGGGGGATCGCGGTGATATACAGCGGCAGGTAGATGTAGAGGAACGTCCCCCAGATCGGTCTGTCGAGGAGTTCCGCCCACGACAGCGGCGCTGCGCCGTTGACAACGGCCGTGACGACGATGACCAGTGTCAGGGGAACGGTTATCGCGAGAGTGACCAGCGGATGGTCGCGGAAGAAGAAGTGGGGGTTTCGCAGGACCTCCATCGTCTCGTAGGTCCCCTCGCGGTTCTTGATCCGGTCGAAGACGCTGTGTTCGCCGGTGAACTGCTCGACGAGTCCGAGGCTCAGCAATCCGTCGCCCTGTCCCGTTTCGGTCCGCTGATCGGTGTTCCCCATCGAGAGGTAGCCGTCGCCGGGGTCGTCGTGTTTAACCGTCGAGACGAGGACGATGAAGCCGACGCCGATCATCGGGATAAGTCCGTAGACGACCATATAGAGCATGTTGTCCGTCACGGTCGCGTCCGGGATCATCTTCATGACGACCATGATGATGATCAGAAGCAGCGGGAACAGGGACAGCGTCATGTACATCTCGCCGAACAACTCGAGGGTCTCGAGGGTGAGTTCTTGTTCCTGCTTTGCGGTGCGCATGTGCTTTTCTTTCTTATCCTGCAGGAAGCTCTCCATGTCGCCACCGCTGTTGACGATTGAGAGCATGTCGGTCAGGAACTGCGAGAGGTCGTCGCTCGGCGTCTCGAGCGCTTGTTTTCGGATCGCCGTTCGGTAGTCGATATCGAAGTATTCGGTCTCCTTGACGATGCTCTGGAACTCGTTTGCCACCTCGCCGTAGGTGTCGTCGGCCTGGGCCATCGCCTCGATGATCTCGAGTTGGTTCAGCCCGCCGACCGACAGGGCATACATGAACGAGACCGAGTCGGTCAGGAGCATGTTAATCTCGCGCTTGCGGGCCGAGGCGCGCGAGTAGGGGATCGCGACCATCGATCCGAAGCCGACCGCGAAGCCGATCGATCCGAATAGCAGTCCGGTAACGAAGACGACGGCCGGAACGCGAATCATCTCGATGATATCGAGGAGCAGTCCGTGGCCGACCGGGATACCGATGAGCGCCTCGTTCGAGAGGAGACCGATGGCAAAGATGCCGTAACCGAGAAGCAGGCCGATCAGCCAGAGGCTGAGCCCGCTGATGAAACCGATTCCGAGCGCCCGAGAGAGGTAGAGTTCGACCGTATCCGTCATCCGGGCCTGTGCCAGTTTCGTCTCGACGTCGCTGACGAACTCGCTGTCCTCATCGAACAGCCGATCGTAGAGGGGGTAGAACCAATCACCGAGCCCGTCGGAGCTGGCCGACATGCCCGAACCGCCGCTGTCGTCGGTCTGGAGGCTCATGAGTCGTCCTCGTCGCTGTCCGCAGCGCCGAAGATACCGCCGTTGTTCTCCGTCGACTCATCGTCGGCGTCACCTTTGAAAATCGACTCGTCATCGCTCGAGTCACCGTCTCCGTCGTCGAACAGCGAGCCGTCATCGTCGGCCTCGTCCGCGTCGTCGGTGAAAATGGACTCCGAGCCGCCGCCGAATATCGAGTCGCCCTTGCCATCGTCGCCGGCGTCGCGCGATTGCGATTCGTCGGCTGTCGGCTCGTCGTCGACTGACTCGGCCGAACCCGGGTTCGAGTCCGGTTCCGATTCCGGTTCGGCCTTGGCTATCGGTTCGTCATCGTCGTCGGACCCGTCCGGCGGGTCCGCGTCCGCGGTCCCGTCGTCGATTTCGATCGTCGGCGGTTCCCGCTCGTCGCTCGAGTCCTCCGTATTCGTGTCATCGGGAGTCGTCGACTCAACGGTGGCCGGCTCCGACCCGTCGGATTCGTTCTTGGCGTTCGAGTCCATCGTCGAATCGGTCGGCGTCTCTGTCGTCGATGCCTCGTCGGTCGTCTCCGATGCTGACTCGTCCTCGTCAGCGAGTTGCTCACTGAACCCGTTCCCATCCGACTCCCCGCCCGATTCCGGATCGAAGATCGAATCGAGATCGTCTTCCGGGAACATCGAGTCGAATCCGGAGGTGTCCGGTCGATGAGAGGCCATCGAATCGCCGGTCGACGCGGTCTCCTCGGAACCGGGACCGTCGATCTCGTCTATCGGTCCGCCCATATCGTCGAACAACCCGCCGAGATCCCCGTCTTCGGCGTCGTCATGTGGGAGAACCGCCGACTCACCCGAATCGTCCGGACTGCTCGAGCTGTCAAAACTGTCTGGCCCGTCCGAACTCGTGGCCGACGTTCCGTTCGTACCGCTCTCACCCGGTTCAGCCGCCGGACTCGTCGCACTCGAGGGACTCGCATCGACTTCCGTGTCCGGTCGGGTCGGCAGCTCCGTCTCCGGTTCCGCGGTCGCCCCAGCGTCGGCAGCCGGGCCCTCCTGCGGTTCGCTACTCGAGACATCTTGGCGGTCGGTACTGGCGTCGGCGGCGGCCAGTTCGTCAGTGGACGTGCCACTGTCCGTCGCGGCAGTCGCATCCTCGGGCTCGCCGTCAGTCGGTTCGACATCGAACCCGGAGTCTTCGCTCAGCCACGCCGGCTCGTCGCCCCCGTCGTCGCCGTCGATCGCGAACTCGGCCGAACTGTCGCCTAACTCCCAGGCGTCCTCGTCGACGGTCTCGTCGACGTTGCCGCCGAACTCGAACTCCTCGCTGTCGGCGCGGTCGACGTCGATCGTGCTCTCTTCCTCGACATCACCGAGCGCGCTCGCGAGCCCGCTCGGTACTTCGCCGCGGAACTCCTCGAAGACCGATTCCTCGGCCCGCTCCAAGATATCCATCGAGAGGTTGTACGTCTCGCTGGTCGACTCGGGCCGGGGCACGAGTTCCTCTTTTTCGGGATCGACGTCGATCAGCACGCTCTCCATCTCGCGGAGGTCCTCGAGGCTGTCCTCGAGTTGGCCGTTCGCGATGAGCGTGAGGATCGTATCGGGGTCGTTGATGAAGGCCTGGACCGTCGCGGCGACCTGCGCGTACGTGTTCAGCTCGTTCTTAATGAGGTATGCGAGGATGACCTCCCGCTTGAACAGTTCCTCCTCGAGCTTTTCGTTGCTCCACCCGCGGTCGAACTGGATCTCCTCTAACGTGTTCGAGTCCCCCATCTTGAGGTACTCGTCGGTTTCGGCTTGCCACTGGTAGACGTCCTGGACGTTGATCTCGTCGTGTTCGGCCTCGTAGTGGTTAATCTCGGTCAGGGACTTGTTCCGGCGGACCTTCCGCCCTTGGACCCGGGTCTGGGTCTGGATCGAGACCAGATCCAGCGCCGTGAACATTGTCTTCGAGACGTTGATCGGGTCCGTCGTGAATCGCTTGAGGACCTCGTCGACGGAGTCGGCGTGGAAGGTGGTGTAGGTGGTGTGACCGGTCGACATGACCTGAAACAGTGTCCGGCCTTCCTCGCCACGGATCTCGCCCATCACGATGTAGTCGGGCCGCTGGCGCAGCGCGGCTTCGAGCAGGTCGAACTCGTCGACGTCGCCCTGTTCATCGTCGGAGAACGACGGTCGCGTGACGCTCGCGATCCAGTTTCGCTGCGGCAGTTCGACCTCCCGGGTGTCCTCGATCGAGACGATCTTCGCACTCGAGGGGATAAACAGCGAGACGGCGTTCAGCGATGTCGTCTTCCCGGATGCAGTACCGCCCGCGAAGATCAGGCTCTTGTGGTTCTCGATGGCGAGCCAGAGGAAGGCCATCTCGTCCAGGCTGAACGTGTTCCAGTTGATGAGGTCGATCGGCGTGAACGGGACATCCTTGAACTGTCGGATCGTGTAGTTGGTCCCGTGGTCGGACACTTCCTCTCCGAGCGTGAGCTGGGCGCGAGAACCGTCGGGCAGGGTCGCGTCGACCTGCGGGAGCCGCTTGCTGATCCCCTTGCCCGAGCGCTGGGCGAGTTTGACGACGAAGTCGTCGAGTTCGTCCTCGCCATGGTAGATGTTCGTGATGATCTGCTCGTACTCGGAGTGGTAGACGAACACCGGCGAGTTGTAGCCGTCGACGGAGATGTCCTCGACATTGATGTCGTGTTTGATCCCGTCGATGCGCTCGTAGCCGATGAAGTCCCGTTTGAGCAGGTAGAGCAGCTTCTCGACTTGATACTCGCTCAGCGTGTCCGGATCGTCCGCGAGGACCGCCGGCTCGGGACGGACGGAGAGCCCCTCGAGTTGACTCGGTCCGGCGTCCTCGACTTCCGTTTCGTCGTCGTCGAGCAGTCCACGGAGCGTCTCGAGGATTCCCTCGGCCGTCTCGCCGGAGGTCGCTTCGAAGAGATCATATCGCTTTAACAGCCGTCGAGTCTCGTCCTCGATAACCGTCCGGCGGCCGTCCTCGGTCGATTGTTCCTTGACACCGTCCTCGGAGTACTTGATCGCCTTCCGGAGTTTGCCCGAGAGGAACTCTTGAAGTTCGATCTCGATCTCGTTCCGGTAGGGCTCGATCATGTAGTACTTCTTCTCGTTTTCCTTCTCCGAGTGGAAAATGACGACGTAGGCGTAGGGCTTGTTCACCCAGTAGCGCTCGACTTCCTGAAAGTGAGTCTTCTTCTCGAACGGAACGGCCTTCTCGAGGTCGTAGCGATTGGAGACGGTCGTGTTGCCCGCGGCCGTCGAGAAGAACTCGTCTTCCTCGATATCTTCTTGAATGTTGACTGTTCGTTCCTCGACGATCTCGTCGAGTTCCAACGCGGCGTCGTTGCCGGCCGCGAGACGTGACTCTACCGTGTCGGGATCGAAGCCGAGGGCCTCCTCCTCGTCGTGACGAACGATCTCGCCGTCACCGTCGCGCGGGCGACTGCCGTCCTCGTCGTAGTAGTACTCCCACTTGTAGTGTTCCCAGGTCCAGGTGTCCTTGACGACCGGCGTCGTCTCCGGATCGACATACTCGCAGAAAATCTCCCAGAGCGTGTCGGCGTCGTCGCCGGCGGTGGGCAAGACGTGATCCGTGAGGTCGTCGGGGTGGTGGCCGAGATACGATGCCGGATCGAACTCGACCTGATTCCAGTCGTCCCCGGTCGGCACCCTCGAGCCGACGTTCTCGTCGGTATCGAGCCCGAGTTGATCGTCCGTTGCGATCGGGTCGTCCGGGTACAGGTCGGCGATCTCGTCGCCGTGCCCGTACTCGTCCATGAACTCTTCCCACGTGTACTCGCCGACGCTGACCGCCGAATCCGATATCGGGCCAGCCCCATGAGACCGCTCGTCTTCCGACGCAGCGTCGGATGCCTCCCCCTCAGAAAAGTCCCCGGCATCCGATTGGTCGGCCTCGTCAATAGCCATTGCGTCTACACGAACGCTCACCCTTCAAAAAATTCATCCGCCCATTACCATTTCTGATAATCCTGCGCCGGGCGATTTCGTGTACACACGAACAGGTTTTGTATAACATGGTTCTTAGTCTACATTAACTAGCTAGTAGACGGATCCATGCGACCCGGCTGGTGGCATCCCGACGAAACCCGCGTCGTCGAACGGATTCCCAAGACGGCGACTGGGAAGTTCGACAAGAAAGGACTGCGCGAAAAGCTTGACGTGGGCGACGACGAAATGGAGGACCGATGAGCGATCTGTTCGATCTCGAGGGACGAGTCGCAGTGGTAACGGGCGGCGGCCGCGGTATCGGCCGCGCGATCGCCGTCGAACTGGCGAACGCGGGTGCGGCGGTCGTTCCGAGCGCCCGCTCGACGGACGAGATCGAGGCCGTCGCCGCGGACATCGAGGCCGCGGGCGGCGACGCCGTCGCCGTTCCCGCGGACGTGACCGATCCTGACGCCGTGGGAGACGTGATCGACCGCGCGGCCGCCGAGTTCGGCGGCGTCGACGTCGTCGTCAACAACGCCGGCTTCAATCCCGACGATGCGTTGGGCCGACCCGAAGATGTCGAGACCGAGAGCCTCGATCGGGTGCTGGACGTCAATCTGAACGGGGCCTACGAGGTCACCCACGCCGCCGCCGATCACCTCCACGAGAGCGACGGCGGCTCGGTCATCAACGTCGCCAGCGTCGGCGGACTGGTCGGGCTGCCGCGCCAGCACCCCTACGTCGCCTCGAAGCACGGACTCGTCGGACTCACCAAGAGCATGTCCTTGGACTGGGCACCGGAAGTCCGAGTCAACGCCGTCGCACCGGGGTACGTCTCGACGGAACTCACCGACGACCTCGAGGGCAACGAGCGACTGCGCCAGTCGATCATCGATCGCACGCCGCTGGAGCGGTTCGCCGAGCCCGAAGAGATCGCCGGCCCGGTCGTCTTCCTCGCGAGCGAAGCCTCGAGTTACGTGACCGGGTCCGTGCTCGCGGCCGACGGCGGCTGGACGGCGCGCTGAGTTCCTACCCGGGGTTCGGGACGACCGCGTGACTGACACTCGACGATGATGGCCCGGCTCGAACCGATCAGGTTCGGCCGCGCCGTTCCATCAGCAAAAATCGTAGTGGTTGTTGTGACCATGTGGTAGTTCTCCCAACCCTTAGCCGCTGCTCCGAGCTACCACCACTATGCGATACAATGACAGCGACCGAGCGCGCGAGGTCGCCGATCGCGCCAACGCCTTGCTAGAAGAAGTCGTCCTGCCGGTCGAACGCGAGCGAGCCGGCGGAATGGCCGTCTCGAGCGGCACCATCGCGGAACTCCGCGAGGCCGCCCGCGAGTACGATGTCTACGCCCCGCAGATTCCCGAGGAGTACGGCGGGATGGGACTGTCCTTCCGGGAGTCGCTGCCGGCCTTCGAGGAGGCCGGCCGCAGCCTGCTCGGACAGGTCGCGATGCGCGTCGATGCCCCCGACGAGGGGAACATGCACCTCCTCGAGTTGGCCGGCGACGAGCTGCAAAAGGAGACCTACCTCGAGCCGCTGGTCGCGGGCGAGCTCAAGTCCGGCTTCTCGATGACCGAGCCGATGCAGGGCGCGGGGTCGGATCCGAAGATGATCCAAACCACCGGGGAGAAAGACGGCAACGAGTGGGTCATCGACGGCCACAAGTGGTGGACAACACAGGGCGTCGAGGCCGATATCCTGATCGTGCTCGCCCGAACCGATCTCGAGGCCCACCCCTACGAGGGCTGTTCGCTCTTTCTCGTCCCGGCCGACGCCGACGGCGTCGAGGTCATCCGCGATGTCCCCCACATGGGCGGCGGTAATCGCGGCGCGTCTCACGCCGAAATTCGCTACGAGAACGTCCGCGTGCCCGACGAACACCTGCTCGGCGAACTGAACCAGGGCTTTACCCACGCCCAAGAGCGACTCGGCCCCGCCCGGCTGACTCACTGCATGCGCTATTCGGGGATGGCCCAGCGCTCGCTCGACATCGCGAAGGCCTACGTGAGCGAACGCGAGGGGTTCGACTCCACCCTCTCGGACAAGCAATCGCTTCGCCACCGGATCGCCGACGCCGAAACGAAACTCCACATGGCCCGGACCGGCATCCGCGACGCCGCCGACCGGATCGCCGCCGGCGAGGAGGCCCGCGTCCCCGTCTCGATGTGTAAGGTCTACACCGCAAACGCCACGCAGGACGCGATCGACCTCGCGGTGCAGTGTTGCGGTGCCAACGGCATCGGGAAGGACCTCCCGCTCTCGGACTTCTACGAATCGGTCCGCCAGTTCCGCATCGTCGACGGTGCCGACGAGGTCCACCGGCGGGTCATCGCCCGCGCGGCCTTCGAGGACGTTCCCACAGAGGAACTCGAGCCGCTCACCCGCTTTGGCGACCCGAACCGAGACCGACGCGCCAACCACTGACGACGCGCTCGCTGTCGGTCGTTTCCGTGCTGGTTGTTGTCCGTGCCGGCTGTCTTCCGTTCGCATGGAACGATCGGCTAGAACGAGTGTGGAACGATCGGCGTTGCTCGAGATCACTCCGCTACCGCTTTGAGTCCTGTCGGTCGCTAGTCTTTCCGAGTTTCGTGTCGTATCTCGAATGTGGCCTTCTCGGCAACGACCCAGTGGGATTCGAACCACGGTCGCAGCGAAGCTGCTCCCTGCTTCGAATCCCGTGCCCGTTCGCTCGTCGCGTCCGCTCCTCGCAGAACGGGCGTGGCGGGATTCGAACCCACGATCAGAAGGTTAGGAACCTCCTGCCCTATCCGCTAGGCCACACGCCCCGGCGCGAAAAGAACTTAGTTGGTTTCCGTTTCGGGCTCCGTCTCGGTCTCCTCGTCGGTGGCGACGGGTTCCGTGTCGACGAAGTCCTCGTCTTCCTCGAGGTCGGAGTCGCTCGCGTCACCGTCGTACTCGCCGGTTTCGCGCATTTCCTCGAGTTCCGTTTCGACCTTCTCGCGCCCCTTCTGGAACTCACCCATCGCCTCACCAGTCGATCGTGCCAGCTTCGGAATCTTGTTGGCTCCGAAGAGCAAGACCGCGATGACAAGAATGATGGCGAGTTCCGGAGGCCCCATGCCGCCGGGAATGAACAGCGGTGCAATTTCGGCTACCATCTCTATGCGTTGCTTACCCGCTGGCAATTATAACCTTTTTGGACCACTTAGGTAACCAAGAAGCCGCGACAGTCCGTTTGAAGAGACATTCGGATAACGGAGAGAGCCGGTCACCCTTCTCGGACATCGCATCGCAATCACCTCACGTCGTATTCGGCCCCTGCAGCAACCTTGAGGATCGAGTGGGCGAACTACAGGTTCGTATCCGATTCGACGCGGGTGGCTGATGCGTTATACGCGACACCCGGGTAACTGGTCCGCGAACGAAACTGTCTTTCCGGCTTGCACACAATGGACCGACGATGGTAACAACTGGAGACGCCGCACCCGACTTTACCGCACCGCTCGCAAACGGCGACATCGAGGAGTTCACGCTCTCCGAGCGCCTCGAGGACGAAGCACCGATCGTCCTCGCCTTTTTCCCCGGCGCGTTCACCGGTGTCTGTACCACCGAGATGTGTACGTTCCAGGACCGCCTGGCCGCGTTCAACGATCTCGACGCCACCGTCTACGGCGTCAGCCGCGACTCGCCGTTCACGCTCAACGAGTTCCGCGAGCAGAACGGCCTCGAGTTCGGGCTCATCAGCGACTACAACAAGGAGATCATCGACGACTACGGGATTCCGATGGACTTCGCCGATCTGGGCGTCCACGGCGTCGCCAAGCGCTCCGTCTTCGTCATCGACGCCGATGGCGAGGTCGCCTACTCGTGGGTCAGCGACGACCCCGGCGTCGAACCCGACTACGACGAGGTCGAGGCCGCAGTCGACGACCTCTCCTAACGCTGCACGGACACCGCGACCGTCGCAGGGCTTTTTTAGTCCGCAACCGACCTACCGGTATGAGCGACTCCGCTGTCGACGAGGATTCCCGTCGCGTCTATACTCCCGACGACGATCACAGCTTTCCCGACGAGAAACTAAATTCGGTCCTCGAGTTCATCGACACCGACGAGGAGATCGCGGCCTATCTCGAGGCCCAGAACATCAACGCCGTCGACCGGATGCGGTACAACGATCACGGCACTAAACACATCGAGATCGTCCGCAATCGGGCGTTGTGTCTCTACGACCTGCTCAAGGCGGGCGATGTCGATTTCAACGGCGCGCGCCAGCAGGGACTGGCCGAGGAGGACGAATCGGTCATCGTCGCGCTGGCGGCGACGCTCCACGACGTCGGCCACATCGTCCACCGCGACAGCCACGCCTACTACTCGATCCCGCTGGCCGCGGACATCCTCGATCGGATCCTCCCCGAGTTCTACGGCGTCGGCGACGCAGTCCGGATGAAAGGCGAGGTCCTACACGCGATCCTCTGTCATCACACCGCCGAGACCCCGTTGACCACCGAAGCCGGCGTCATCCGTGTCTCCGACGCCCTCGACATGGAACGCGGTCGCTCCCGGATCCCCTACGAGTCCGGCGGCCGTGGCATCAACACCCTCTCGAGTCAGGCCATCAGCCGCGTCTCGCTCCAGCGGGGCGACACCACGCCCGTCATGGTCGAGATCGAGATGACCAACGCCGCCGGCGTCTATCAGGTCGACAACCTGCTCAAGGCCAAACTCGAGGACTCCGGGCTCGAAGACCAGATCCGGATCGTCGCGCTCAACACGAACGAGAACCGCGAGCAGCTAGTCGAGCGGATCGAGCTCTAAGACCCACCTTTTGCCCTGCGGTCTACCGCGCTGGTGACTTCGTCACACAGCGCGGCGTCCCTCGGCAAAAGCTGGACCAAAAGCACTCCTCCCTCCGTTCGCTCGCGGTGCTCGCTTCACATCAGTCGTCGGCCCGCGAGCGCCTTCGGCGCTCGCGGCGGGTTTCGGGTACCTGCCTGCCCTTCCCCGAGTCACGAGTTCCTCGCAATGCTCGGAACTCGCTCCCGGCCATTCAGGTCAGTCGATATCTACTTAGGCGAGTTCGTACCGTCCATCCTGCCGTTCGAGGTAGCCCCGGTCCCGAAGCGTTCCGGTGATCGAGAGGATCGTCCCCTTCGTGACCGCGAGGTCGTCACAGAGGTCGTCAGCGCTCGCGCCGTCGCTGGCGGCCAGATACAGGTAGACCAGCTTCGCACGCGCGGAATCGAGATCGGTTGGGATCGACACGTCGAGGTCCGTCGTCGCTGTTTGGTTCATACACGACCCTGTGTGTTTCGACGATAATAAACGTCATCTACAACGATTGTCGAAATTACGGTGGCGAGACGGCTGCTGCTACTGTCGATACGAGATGCGTCGATCGTCGAATACCCGCCGAAGTGACGAGCCAGTCGCTCGAGTCGCTGATTTCGGCGATAGTCGATCGTCGTACCACTGACTCGTGATACCGCGTCACAGAGTTCCTGCAGCCGGGAATTCGGGCGGACAGCTTTTGTGGCCTCCCTCGCGAGTACTACCAAACCGATGTCGATGCAACTCACTCTCCTCGCACTGTTGACCGGACTGCTGACCGGCGTCCTGTTCGGGTCTCTCAACGTTCCGATCCCCGCCCCGCCGGAGCTCCCCGGAATGATGGGCATCATCGGCATCTACGTCGGCTACCGGCTGATCGAGCACCTCGACATCGGCGTCAATCTCCTCGAGATACTCGGCGTGTAACGGAAGCTGAGGCTCACGTGTGATATCGTGCGACTCGTCAACCGAACGATCCGACTGATAAAAAATCCGCTGCGACTGCGGTCTGCGATCAGTAGCTGCGTTCTTTCGGCTCGTAGGTCTTGTTCTGGCCCTCGAGGATGACCGGGCGGTAGAAGATCGAGGGCTCGCCGTCGTCCCACGAGATGAGCGTGTGCTTGAGCCAGTTCTCGTCGTCGCGGATCTGGTTCTCCTGTCGCCAGTGAGCGCCGCGGAACTCGTTGCGCACGAGCGCGCCAAGTGCGATCGTCTCGGCGACATCGATCAGGTTCCGCGTCTCGATCGTCTGCTGGAGGTCCGTGTTGAACGTCTTCGACGGGTCGTCGACGTAGACGTCCTGGTACTCCTGTCGACACTCGCGGATGATCTCGAGCGCTTTCTTGACCCCCTCCTCGGTCCGGAAGACGTTGACGTAGTCGGTCATCGCCTTCTGGAGTTTGGCGCGGATCTCGGCGTGCTGGACGCCGTCTTCCTTGTCCATCAGAGTGTCGACGCGCTCGCGGGCGGTCTCGACCTTTCGCTCGAGGATGCCCTCGGCGTCGGCGGTGACGCCGCCGTCCGCGGCGACGCCGCCGGACGTGTCGAGTCCCGCGTCGCCGGGCTGGACGGGGAGTTCGGTCTCGGTTTCGTCCTCGACGTCGTCGCCGTAGCCGGTCCGGATCTCGGGCTCGCCGAGGTCGTCGCCGGCGGCGTGGCGGCCGGCGCGCTTGCCGAAGACGATCAGTTCCGGCAGGGCGTTCCCGCCCAGCCGGTTGCCGCCGTGGACGGAGACGCAGGCACACTCGCCGGCGGCGTAGAGGCCATTGACGCAGGTCTGGCCGTTCTCGTCGACCTCGATGCCGCCCATCGCGTAGTGTTGGCCGGGCTTGACCGGCATCGGCTCGACGAGGCCGTCGACGCCCTCGAAGTCCTCCGCGAGGTGGAGGATGTTCTCGAGGCGGTCCATGATGCGCTCTTCGCCGAGGTGGCGCATGTCGAGGTGGACGTACTCGTCGTCGACGCCTCGGCCCTCGTTGACCTCGGTAAGTTCGGCGCGGGCAACGACATCCCGCGAGGCGAGCTCGCCGGAGTTGTTCGCATAGCCGTGCTCGAACATGAACCGCTCGCCCTCGTTGTTGTAGAGGATACCGCCTTCGCCGCGGACACCCTCGGAAATGAGGACACCCGTCGACGGCAGCGACGTCGGGTGGAACTGAATGAACTCCATGTCCTCGAGCGGCGCGCCCGCACGATATGCCATCGCGTGGCCGTCACCGGTACAGGAGACGGCGTTAGTGGTGTGATCGAAGGCCTGCCCGGGGCCGCCGGTCGCGAGGACGACGCCCTGATCGGCCTTGAAGCCTTCAATAGTGCCGGACTGGACGTCGTAGGCGACGACGCCGTGGCACTCGCGGTCGTTCGGGTCCGATTCGTTGGTGGTCGCCAGATCCATCACGTACCACTCGTCGTAGACCTGAATGCCTCGTTTGACGACCTGCTCGTACATCGTGTGCAGCAGGTGGTGACCCGTCTCGGCTCCGGCGTAGGTGGTCCGCGGGTACGAGAGTCCGCCGAACGGACGCTGGGAGACCCGGCCGTCCTCCTCGCGGGAGAACGGCATCCCCCAGTGCTCTAAGTTGATGGTCTCCTCGGGGGCGTCCTGTGCGAGGGTCTCGACCGCCGGCGCGTCGCCGAGGTAGTCCGACCCCTTCATCGTGTCGTAGGCATGGAGTTCCCAGTCGTCGCCCTCCTGGAGGGCGGCGTTGATACCGCCTTCCGCCGCGCCGGTGTGGCTGCGGACGGGGTGGAGTTTCGAGACCATCGCCACGTCGGCTCCCGCTTCGTGCGCTGCGATCGCGGCTCGGAGGCCGGCACCGCCCGCGCCGACCACGATAACGTCGTGTTCGTACATGATTACCAGAATTTCAGGTTTTTCTTGACTGCTTCCCGCTTGAGCTCCTGAATGTGCTCGGTGAGCGGAATGTCCTTCGGACACACCTCGGTACAGGAGAACTGGGTCTGGCACCGCCAGACGCCGTGTTCCTGCTCGAGAATGCGGAGTCGGTGCTCTTTGATCTCCTCGCCCTCGCGGTCGTCCATGGCGAACTTGTAGGCCTTGTTGATCGCTGCCGGGCCCAGATACTCGTTGTCGCCGGCCGCGATGTTACAACTAGACATACAGGCGCCACACCAGATACACCGCGAGGACATCTTGATCTTCTCGCGGTTTTCCGGGCTCTGGCGCTGTTCGTCGAGGTCGTCGACCGGGGGCGTGTCCTCGTCTTGGAAGTACGGCTCGACCGTGTGCATCTGGTCGTAGAAGTGGTCCATGTCGACGACCAGATCCTTGACGACCTCCTGATGAGGTAGGGGCTCGATGCGAACCGGCTGCTCGAGGTCCGAGATCTGTGTCTTACAGCCCAGTCGCTGCTTGCCGTTGACGAAGAAGGCGTCGGAGCCACAGACGGCCTGTCGACAGGAGTGTCGGAAGGTAAGCGACGAGTCGTACTCGTCGCGGGCGTACATGACCGAGTCGAGGACGGTCATCCCCTTCTCGAAGGGGACGTGGAAGTCGTCGAAGCGGGGTTCTTGCTTGCCCTCGACTTCGGGGTCGTACCGGAACACCTTGAGGTGGACCGTCTCCCCCTCGAGTTCGGCCTTCTTTTCGGCGTGGTCGTCGACCATGCCACCGCCTTTCTGCTCTTCGGCGGCCGGCGACTCCGCGCCTTTCATCTCCGGATCTTCTGGTGCTTCCTGCGTTTCGGGTTCGGCTTGTTGTGTACTCATATCAGATCATCCCTCGCATCGTGAGTGCGACGTAGGTGCCCTGTGCGACGAGGGCGAGACTCGCGATGACCAGCACTGCCAGCACGACCTTCTTTTGGGTTCCCTCGAGGCCCTGATTGACCAGCGCGTTGTAGACGCCGTTGACGCCGTGGAACGTGGCGGTAATCAGGAACAGGACCATCGTCAGGAAGTACCCGATATTCTCCATTCGGGCCTGCGTGCCCAAGAAGGTTATCTCGTATGCGTGATTGACGAAGTGTAGGAGGAAGAAGTGGAAGGCGAGAACGACGACGAGAAACGCCGCCGTAACCCGTTGGAGGAACCAGCCGGTTCCGCCGGGCGTGAAAGAGGAGTATCGTTCCGCCATCAGATCCCCACCCCCGTCAGGAAGGTCGGGACGCTCGCGACGGTGATCGCACCCGTCAGTACCAGCGAGGCGTAGAAACTCTTGTCCTGTGCCTCGAGCCCGATGCCGAGATCGACCATCAGCAGACGGAGGCCGTTCAGGATGTGGAAGACAGCCACCGCGAGCAGGCCCACCTCGAGCAGTCGGATGAGGAACAGCCCCTCGAGCCCGCCGAGCGTCGTGGTGTAGACGTCCGTCTCGTTTGCGATTGCCGCTTCGTTCCCCGCTGCGCCGATTGAGGTGCTCAACACGGCGATGTGGGTAAACAGGTAGCCGATAAGGATCCACCCGGTGAACTTGTGGAAGATCCACGCCCACATGCCGGCCGAGAACTCCTTCCAGCGACCGAAGTCCTCGATGAGACCGCGATTGTAAGACTGACTCATGCGCTCATGTGGACCGTTTGACCGTGAGGGTATAGAAGTTACTTTTATCTCTCCTGTCGCGACTTCCGTACGAGCCGATATTTTCAGAACGAAATCTGTTTCCGCCGCGGATGCCCGAATCCATTCGGGACCCGGTTGCTGACTGTTTGACGACCGGCCGGTCAGTCGTTCCGGCGGAGTTCGGACCGCGAACTCTCCGTCGTCCGCTCGCGCTCCAAGGCGGTGAGCGTGTCGTCCGAGAGACCGACGAGGTGACAGAGCGGGTTCCCCGGATAGACGACCGGGTTCTCGAGGACGCCGACGATGAGTCCGGTAAAGGGGGCCTCGACGGTGACGATGTCTTCCTCTTCCTTGAACGGGTTCGTGATGGTACAGATCACTTCGCCCTTCTCGACGAGCGCACCGCGGCCACGTTTCATGTCGACGATGCCGCCGGCGTCGGCGCGGAGCCATGTCTTCTCGTTGTCGTCGTCGATGATGGTCCGCCAGCCGGGCCAGTGGACCGACGACTCCCGGTGGAGACCGAACTCGGCCAGCACGCTCGCGACGCCGGTGAGCGCGCGGTCGATCAATCGTCGTTGGAATCGGTGGGCTTCACCCATCTCGACGGTGATCGCGGGGATTCCGGCTTCGGTTGCCTCTCGTCGGAGCGTGCCCGAGGGACCCTCCCCCGCGATGATGACGTTAGAACTGAAGGCCTTGGCGAGTCGCCCCACGTCCGAGCGCTCCATGTTGGCCCGGACGTGGAGCATGTTCGTTCGCCCGCGCGTCGACGTATGGAAGTCGACCCCGAGGTCGCAGGGCTCGATGAAGTTCGTGAAGATCCGGTGGGCCATCCGTCTGGCACTGGTCGACCCCTCGCGGCCGGGAAACGACCGGTTCAGGTCCCGATCGTAGATCGGTAGGTACCGCTCCTGGGCGAGGAAGCCGGGGACGTTCATCACGGGCAGACAGACCAGCGTCCCGTGGAGCACGGAGTGGTCCCAGTCGTGGGCGACCTCGCGGACGACCTCGATCCCGTTGAGTTCGTCGCCGTGGGCCGCCGCCGAGAGGAAGACCGTCGGGCCCGGCAACTCGCCGTTGATTACCGTGACGGGAATCCTGACGGGGTCCCCGAGGTACGTCTCGCTGATGCCGTATCGGATGTTCGCCGACTCGCCGGGATCGACCCGACCGCCGTTGTACGTGAAGGGTTCGGCCGTCGCGTCGGAGCCGGACTGATCGGGCGGTTCGGTCGCCGCCACGTCGTCGCTCATATCAGGTTCTCCGGCGGCACCACCGTGAATCTTCTCCCTTCGATTCCGAACGGTGCCGTGTTTTACGCTCTCGAGCGGTTCCGTGCCACTTTTTTCGGCGACATCGCGTTTCGCTCGAACACCACTGATCAGTCGCTGGGACTGTGGGCATACGTTTTGTATCTGGCCGTGGTACGACACAGCATGGAGATTCGTGAGGCTACCAGTTCGGACACCGATGCGATTCGCTCGATCGCCCGCGACTCGCTCAGCTCCACGTATACGACGTTCCTCGCGGAGGAGACCATCGACGCCGCGATCGAGCAGTGGTACGGCGACTCGCTCACCGAGGAACTCGAAGACGACCGCGCGCTTTTCTTGGTTGTCGAACGCGACGGGGAGGTCGCCGGCTTCTCCCAGAGCGAGGTGGTCGGCCAGCAGTCGAAGACCGGACACCTCCTCTGGTTGCACATCCACCCGGACCACCGCGGCGACGCGACGGGCGTGCGACTGCTCGTCCGCACCCGGGAAGCGTTACTCAAGCAGGGGGCCGACGCCGTTCGGTGTTTCGTCCTCGCGGACAACGAGGGCGGCAACGAGTTCTACCGCGCCCACGGCTTCGAACGGGCCGGCCAGCGCGAGGTCGAGATCGGTTCGGAGACGTTCACCGAGAACGTCTACGTCGAATCCGGCCTCGAGGGCGACGACGAGTGGGGTGCGATCGACGAGGTGTCGGTCGACGGGGAGACGGTCTACGTGAGCTACGGCGAGGCCGCCCGCGGCACGCGGTCGCCGTTTTACACGGCCTACAAGAGCGCCGACCGACACGATCGGTACGCGTGGTTCTGCGGGAACTGCGACTCGATCGACAACGCGATGGACGCGATGGGGCGGATCGAATGCAACAGCTGTGGTAACCGACGGAAAGCGACCCGGTGGGACGCCTCGTACCTGTAGGTTCCTGTCGAAGAGTGATCGCGGTTCGAGCCGTCACACACTCGCTCTGTCTTGCTCTTCCTCGTTCTTCCTCGCTCTTTTTCTCTCACTCTCTCTCGAGGCGGTCGCTTCCGTTGCGAGACCGCGATGGGCCTCTCGTTCTCGCCCGTTTGTCTGTGAGCCACGGAGAGTCAGTTCGAAGCTAGTATCTGCTCAACCGCTATCTCATCTTTCCTCAGTAGTCACTCGAGCCGGAGTGACACGCTCGGTTACCTGTACGGCCGAATTTCGACCGTTTGAGTCGCATTACAGTCCGGTTCGTGCCCGTTCCCGTCGAACTGCCGAACTATCGGCCTCGTCGGAATCTGGTGACTATTTTCGCACTATCGCCGCTGTTGCCGTCGGTTTCGGACTGTTGCCCCCGCATTACAATTGATCGATCCCTCGAGTCACTGAGTACGTTGGTCGCTATCCGCTTCGCGTCGGACCGCCGCGAGTGTCCCGTCGGCCTCCATCTACTATGAACAGGGAAAACCACATCGTCAGCGGCTTCAAGGCAACGCTCGTCGCGCGCGCGGTCTATATGGGATCGAGCGCGCTGCTAATGTTCGTCCTGTCGCGGTACCTGCTCGAGCCGGACGGGTACGGTGCGCTGTACTGGGCGATCGGGGTGTTGACCATCGTCCAACTGTTCGCGGATCTCGGACTCAGCAAGTCCGTCGCCCGGTACATCTCGGAGTACCGCGAGTCGGATCCCGGGCAGATTCCCCACCTCATCGAGACGGTGATCACGGCCAAGATCGTCCTGCTCACGGTCGTCGGCTACGTCCTGTTGGTCTTTCACGAGCAGATCGCGATCGCGCTCGGCGATCCGGGCGCGGCCCCGTTTCTCGCCGCGGGCGTGCTCTATCTCGTCGTCTTCTCCGGAAGCACCTTTTCGCAGGTCGCGCTACAGGGCTTCAATCACCTCGGCTACAGCGCGATCGTTCAGGCGGTCAGCGGTGCCGGTCGGTTCCTCTTTGCCGTCGCCTTCGTCCTCACGGGACTCGGTGCGCTCGGTGCCCTCTTCGGCTACATCGTCGGCTACGCCATCGCGGCCGCCGTCGGATTGGCGCTACTTTACCACGGCTTCTACGCCCGGTACGACACGGCCGAAGAGTACGAGGACGGCCTCGCGCGCCGACTGATCGAGTACAGCATCCCGCTGACGGCGACCCGGAGCGCGAACGTCATTGACAAGCAGATCGACATCGTGCTGGTCGGCGTCTTCCTCAACCCAGCCGCGGTCGCGTTCTACACCCTCGCAAAGCAGATCACGGACTTCGTCCTCGCGCCGGCGGAGTCGCTCGGCTTTACCATCTCGCCGAACTTCGGCGAGCAGAAAGCCGCCGGCCAACTCGAGGAGGCCAGACGGATCTACGAGACCTCGCTGACGAACATCCTGTTGCTCTACATTCCGGCGGCGGTCGGCCTCGCGATCGTCGCGGAGCCGTTCCTGACGATGGTGATCGGGAACGAGTACGCGGGTGCGGTCCCCGTCCTGCAGGTGCTGGCTGGATTCGTCGTGTTGCAGGCGATTACGAACCTGACCAGCGACAGTCTGGATTACCTCGGCCGCGCCCGATCACGCGCCATCGCGAAGGGCGGGACGGCCGTCGCCAACCTCGGGCTGAACGTCCTGCTGATCCCGACGATCGGGGTCGTCGGTGCCGCGCTCGCGACGGTCGCGACCCACTCGGTGTACGTCGCGGTGAACCTCTACATCGTCCACACCGAACTCGGACTGAACGTCACACGGATCGCCCGCACGACCGGCCTCATCTGCGTGATCACGGGCGTGATGGCCGTCTCCGTGTTGCTCGTGACCCCGCTGGTCTCGAGTCTGGTCATGCTGTTCGGGGCGATTGCCGTCGGAGCGATCACGTGGGGGGTGCTCGCGGTGATGAGCGGGCTGGTCGACCCCGGGCAAGTGCGATCGGTTATCGGCTGAGATCGTCGCCCCTGCCGGCGATCCATTGGTCCGATCTGACTGAATGAACTGCCAATACTTATCCGACGGGTCGGCGTCTACTTCGTATGGCTGTTGCCGATCCCGTCACTGTCGGGGTATTGAGTCTTCATACGAGCAAGGAAACGAAAGCAATTCTCAACGCGGTCGAGGATCTCGGCCACGACAGCGAGTGGCTTCGTGCCGAGAACACGTCGATCAGCGTCCGCGACGGCAGCCCCGTTCTCGAGCCGGATGTCGACGTGATCGCGAACCGAATGCTGCTGTCGAACACCGAACAGCCCGCCGAGGAACTCGGGCTTGCAAATACGTTCGCCCAACTGGTACCGACACTCAACGAGCCGAATTCGGTGTTGACCGCCATCCACAAGCTCTCGACGGCGGCCGCGCTGGCGTCGAACGATGTGCGAACGCCCGACGTGACGCTCGCACTCAGCGGCGATAAGTTAAACGCCGCACGGGACCGCTACGGCGAGGAGGCCGTCTACAAGACCGCGATCGGGACCCACGGCGGCGGCACGTGGAAGGTCGGCCCCGACGACCCGATCAACGCGAAGGTGGGCAACCGGTACGCTTTCCTGCAGGAACTGGTCGATCAGGAGGACGTCCGTCACCGAGACCTGCGTGTCTACGTCGTCGGCGGCGAGGTCGTCGCCGCGATGTACCGCTACGCGCCGGACAACGACTGGCGGACCAACGTCGCGCTGGGCGGCTCCGTCGAGGACGCAACCGACGACCTCCCCGAGGAAGCCCGCGAGATGGCCCAGCGCGCGGCCGATATCATCGACCTCGACTACGCCGGCGTCGACCTCGTCGAGGGCGACGAGGGTTGGTTCGTCCTCGAGGTCAACCCGACGGCGGGGTTCAAGGGGCTCTACGAGGCGACCCAGATGAGCCCGGCACCCTACATCGCGAAACTGGCGATCGAGCGCGCTGGCGGCGAGGTCGACGACGACCGCGTCCGCGAAATCTCGAACGTTCTCGACGACTCTCGGCCGGCCGCCCAGCCGCCGGAGGCGATCACGGCGGACACGGAACCCGCGATCATCGGGTACACCGAAGAGGTCGTCCTCTCCGGGACGAGCGGCTCGAAGTCCGTCCTCGCGAAGTCCGACACCGGCGCGACGCGGACGAGCATCGATACCGGCCTCGCCGCGGACATCGGTGCCGGGCCGATCAAGTCCATTACCCGCATCCGATCGGGGAGCAGTAAGCAGTCCAAGAGCCGCCCCGTCGTCGATGTCGTCGTCGGCGTCGGCGGCAACCAACACACCGTCACCGCCAGCGTCGAGGATCGCAGTCACATGGACTACCCGGTCCTGCTCGGCCGTGACATCCTCGAGAACTATCAGGTCGATGTGAGCCGACGGATCGACAGCGACGCCGCCGATACGCCCGAAGAGGAAGAGGAGTAGTCGATCGAGCGGTCGACGGAGAGCGCGACGCCGTAATCTGTCAGCCGCCGTCGCCACTTCCGGTTACTTTATTGATCTGTTTTCCGAATGGTGACTCGCATGACAACGGTCCTCGCTTCCACCCTCTCCGAGACGCCGGTACTGGGCTCCGACGGGACGGAGATCGGCACGGTTTACAACCTGACGATGAACGTCGAGACCGGCAGGCTCGAGCGGATACTCGTTACCCCGGCGAACGACGATATTCGCGGGTTCAGCAGGAACGACGACGGCAAGCTCATCGTTCCGGCCAGCCGCATGAGCGATCTCGACGATTACCTGATCGTCGATCTGACGGACCGCGAATCGGACGGGTAGTCGACCGGCACGGCCGGCCGCCCCGTCTTCGATCGATGGCGACCGCTCGCTCCGAGACTCGAGGTCGAAGAGCGGTCAGTCGACAGTTTCGATGATCGATAGCCTGCGGTATCGATTTCCGCCATCACCGAACCGCTCGCACCCACCACGCTGTTTTCCACTATCGAAAATTTAGTGACCGAAACCCGAACATGAGGTTGCGATCGGTACATATATTATTCTCTAATTCGTTTGCCTACCTGTACGAACCATCCATGAGCGACAACAAACGGAAGCGAAATCACGAGTGGTGGCCGAACCAGTTGAAGCTGGACGTACTCGATCAGAACACCGAGACCGTCGGTCCCTACGACGAGGACTTCGATTACGCCGAGGAGTTCGAGAAGCTCGACCTTGAGGAGGTAAAGGCGGATCTCAAAGACCTGATGACGTCGTCCCAGGACTGGTGGCCGGCCGACTACGGCCACTACGGCCCGCTCTTCATCCGGATGGCCTGGCACAGCGCCGGGACCTACCGCACCACCGACGGCCGCGGCGGTGCCTCCGGCGGGACCCAGCGCTTCGCGCCGCTCAACAGCTGGCCCGACAACGGCAACCTCGACAAGGCGCGGCGACTGCTCGAGCCGATCAAGCAGAAGTACGGCCGCAAGCTCTCGTGGGCCGACCTGATCGTGCTCGCGGGCAACACTGCCCTCGAGTCGATGGGCATGCAGACGCTCGGCTGGGCCGGCGGCCGCGAGGACGAGTTCGAGCCCGACGAGGCCGTCTACTGGGGTCCCGAAAGCGAGTGGGAGGCCCCGCAGGACCAGCGAATCGACGAGAACGACGAGCTCGACGAGCCGCTGGGTGCCACCGTGATGGGGCTCATTTACGTCGACCCCGAGGGGCCCAACGGCGAGCCCGAGCCGCTCAAGTCGGCGACGCGGATCCGACAGGCCTTCGGTCGCATGGCGATGGACGACGAGGAGACGGCCGCCCTCATCGCCGGCGGACACACGTTCGGGAAGTCCCACGGTGCCACTGACGACGATATGGGTCCCGAGCCCGAAGCGGCACCGATCGAGGCCCAGGGCCTCGGCTGGACCGAGTCCGGCACGGGCTCCGAGACGACCACCAGCGGCATCGAGGGCGCGTGGAACGCGTGGCCGACCATGTGGGACACCTCCTATCTCGACAACCTGCTCGACTACGAGTGGGAGCTCACCGAGAGCCCCGCCGGCGCGAACCAGTGGCAGCCGGTCGAGGAGGAAGCCTACGACACCGTGCCGGACGCCCACGACCCGTCGGAGAAACACGCCCCCATGATGATGACGACGGACGTCGCCCTCAAGCGGGATCCGGAGTTCCAAGAGATCATCGAGAACTTCCGCGACAACCCGCCGGCGTTCCTCGAGGCCTTCGCGCGAGCGTGGTACAAGCTGATCCACCGCGACATGGGCCCGCCGGAACGGTTCCTCGGTCCGGACGTCCCCGAGGAGACGATGCTCTGGCAGGACCCGCTCCCCGACGCCGACTACGATCTGATCGGCGAGGACGAGGTCGCCGACCTCAAAGACGAACTCCTCGAGTCGGAACTGCCCCGCTCCCAGCTGGTCAAGACTGCGTGGGCGGCAGCCTCGACCTACCGCGACAGCGACAAGCGCGGCGGCGCAAACGGTGCTCGCATCCGCCTCGAGCCCCAGCGCAGCTGGGAAGTCAACGAGCCGGCGGAACTCGAGACGGTCCTCGAGACCTACGAAGGGATCCAGGAGGAGTTCAACGGTTCGCGATCCGACGACGTGCGGGTCTCGCTCGCCGACCTCATCGTACTGGGCGGTAACGCGGCCGTCGAACAGGCCGCGGCCGACGCCGGCTACGATGTCGAGATTCCGTTCGAACCCGGACGGACCGACGCCTCGCAGGACCAGACCGACGAGGAATCGTTCGAGGCGCTCAAACGGAACGTCGACGGGTTCCGGAACTACTTCGGCGGCGAGTACGACCAGCCGGCCGAGGACCTGCTGGTCGACCACGCCGACCTGCTCGATCTGACGGCATCGGAAATGACGGTGCTGGTCGGCGGCCTGCGCGCCCTCGACGCGAACTACCAGGGCTCCGACCTCGGCGTCTTCACCGACGAGCCGGAGACGCTGAGCAACGACTTCTTCGTGAACCTGCTCGACATGGGCTACGAGTGGGAGCAGGCCTCGGAGGGCGAGGAGATTTACGAACTGCGCGACCGCGAAACGGGTGAGGTCGAGTGGGAAGGGTCCCGCGTCGACCTCATCTTCGGCTCGAACTCCCGACTCCGTGCCATCGCGGAGGTCTACGCGAGCGAGGAGGAGACGTTCGTCGAGGACTTCGTCGACGCGTGGCACAAAGTGATGACCAACGACCGCTTCGACCTCGAGTAAGCCACTGAGCGGTCGCGACGGCACTGACCCACCGCCGGCTGGAAACTGCGTTCGCTGGGGCCGACCGTCGCCCGGTCGGAGCGCTCGACCGGTTTTCGCGTTACTCGCTGCGGATGACGACTTCGTCGTCCGTGATTTCGGTTATCTGTGATGACTCGACCGGGTAGTCGTCGTCACCGTGGCTGCCCCAGTCCAGTCGTGCCTTGAGCCGATCCGTCAGTCCGGGCTCCGGATCGACGTACGCGGTCTGGTCCTCGACTTCGGCGACCATGCCGATCTGTTGTCCGGACTCGTCGAGGACGGCTTTCCCCTGATCGTCCCGCGAGAGTTCGACCGCCGATGCGTCCATCGGCGTGTCCATCGCCTCGTCCGTCGTTCCTGTGCCGGCCTCGGTGGCGGTACTCGCCGTCGCTTCGCCGCCCATGGTACCGCCGGCCTCGGTCTCCATTCCAGCGGTTTCCGCGGCTCCGTACTCTTCGACGTCGATGATATCGCCTTCGAGCATGTCGCTGCGAACCACTTCGGACTCGATCAGTTCGGACTCCTCGAGGACGTAGGTCAGCAGCAGTTGCTCGTCCAGCTCTTCCTCGATCAGCCGCCGCTCGATGAGTTCGCTCTGGACGGTAGCGCCCTCGGTGCGCTGGCTCTGGATGACCTCTCGCTCGATCACCTCGTCGGTCGTCACGCTCGAGCGGACGACGTCGCTATCGAGGATCGATCGCTGGACGCTCTCGAGTTCGATGTTCGTCTCGACGACGTCGCTTTCCATCTCCTGATCTTGCTCGATATCGATGTCGACGACCTCGCTCTCGACAACGTAACGTTCGACCTCTTCGATGGTGTCGAGGCGGGTCTGGTCGACGGTCACCTCGATCATGTCGTCGGAGATGAACTCGGTCTCGACGATCTCGCGCTCGACGATCTCGGAGTCGACGATCTCGCGTTCGACCAGGTCCGTGTCGACGACCTCGCTCTCGATGGTGTCCGTCTCCACGACCTCCGTCTCGACGACCTGCGTCTCGACGATCTCCGTCGTCACCGTTTCACCTTCCTTGAGCGACTCCTCGAGTTCGTCCCGGCCGAGGTCGGCCCGCTCGAAGGCCTGCTCGCGCTCGACGACCTCGAAGAAGCCCAGCCCCTCGCCGGTCGGCTCCTCCTCGTGGTAGACGAAGACGAGGTCCTCGTCGTCGAACCGCTCTTCGAACTCGTCCCAGGAGTACTCCTCGTGGCTCTCGCCCAAATCGTCTCGACGGGTGAACGAGTGGCCGTGATCCTCGCTGTCCTGGATTCGGACCGGGACGGCGTCGCGGGCCTCCGCCCACTCCCTGATGCGTTCGGTGTCGGTGGTCATTCGCCGCTGGTTGGGTGTGTCCGGATCGGTCGGTGGTGTCTCGTTTGCCATCTCACTAGGCCTCCCGACCGACCAGTACTTGAGTCGGGCGGGCCATCCCGTCGGCTCAATAGCTCGTTTCTCGAGCCCCCGTTTCCGGCCTGCATACTCGGGTGTGTAATAGCGAATTAGCGAACGTGTCCGGCAGTTCCGCACCCGGCTTTCGGTCTCCAATACCGGATTACCCCACACGCGATAGTCGCGTGGAACCGGAACCGCCAGTTAATCGCGGTCTCGCAGGGTGAGCTACTCGGACTCGTAATCCGCCCAGAGGTATCGTGTGGCGACGCT
Source organism: Natrinema versiforme JCM 10478 (assembly GCF_000337195.1). Classification (GTDB taxonomy): domain Archaea; phylum Halobacteriota; class Halobacteria; order Halobacteriales; family Natrialbaceae; genus Natrinema; species Natrinema versiforme. The sequence goes on from NZ_AOID01000013.1 coordinate 135,983, forward strand.
GCGGTAGGGCCGCCACTGTTCGGCGACCTCGCGCATCTCCGCTCGAGTCATCTCCTCGCCGTCGCCGTACAACCCTTCGATCGCCCGACGGACGGCGAGGTCGCCGAGGGGCAACACGTCCTCGCGCTCCAAGACGAACAGGAGGTACATGCGCGCCGTCCACGGGCCGATGCCCTTGATTTCGGTGAGGGCATCGACGACCGCCTCGTTCGAGTGGTCGGCCAGCCCCTCCCGCGTGAAATCGTTCTCGCGGAACGCGCGGGCGGCGTTGCGCAGGTACTCGACCTTGCTCCGAGAGAGGCCGGCCCCGAGCAGCGCCTCGTCCTCCGCGTCTAACACCGCTTCGGGCGTCACCTCGCCGCGGAACAGTTCGAACACGCGGTCGCGGACGGCGGCGGCGCTCGCCGTCGATAACTGCTGATTGATGATCGAGATACAGAGCCGCTCGTACTCGTCCCAGTCCTGTTCGACGTACGGATCGTGTCGGTCGATGAGCTCCGCCATCACGGGGTCTCGACGCAGTTCGGTGTGTGCCTCCTCGAGCATTCGTGTCGGTATCGCGAGAAGGGCCCGGGGAAAGATAGGCGTCTCGGTCGACGGATCAGTCGGTGTCGGCGGTTCTCGTCTCCCTACTCTCGATGTCGCTCGTCGGGCAGGTCGGGCTCGAGGTTCGCCAGTCGCATCGCGTTGCTCGTCACGACCCACAAATCGGTTGGCCGGGAACGCGGTTCGCCGCACTCACGGCGAACCGCGTAACCCGGGGGAGGGCAGGCATTTCACCGAAACCCACCGCGAGCGAAGCCGAAGGCTGAGCGAGCGGGCCGACGACTGACTCGGAGCGAGCGGTTGCGCGGCGCTACGCGCCGCGAATAGACGAGCGGTGAAACCGCGAGTCAGCGAGCGGAGAGGAAGGAGGAGTGCTTTTGATCGAAATTTTACCGAGGGCCGCCCTCGGCAGCCCGCAGCGTAAAATTTCGGTTCTAGTCGTCTAAGAGCTCCCGCGCAATCACGTTCTTCTGGATCTCTGTGGTGCCCTCGTAGATCTGGGTGATCTTCGAGTCCCGGTAGAAGCGCTCGACGGGGAAGTCGTTGACGTAGCCGGCCCCGCCGTGGATCTGGACGGCCTCGTTGGAGACATCGACGGCGACGCGGGAGGCGTACTCCTTGGCCATCGAGGCGAGTTTCGTGATGTCGTTGCCCTGATCGACGTTCCAGGCGGCCTTGTAGGTCAGGTTGCGTGCGGCCTCGGTCTTGGTCGCCATGTCGGCGAGTTTGTGCTGGATGGCCTGGAACTCCGAGATGGACTGGCCGAACTGCTCGCGGTCCTCGGCGTAGTCCAGCGCGGCCTCGAGTGCGCCTCTCGCGATGCCGAGTCCCTGCGCGGCGACGCCGGTTCGGGTGGCGTCGAAGAACTGCATCTGCTGGAGGAAGGCGGCGTCGCGGTCGCCGACGAGGTTCTCCTCGGGGACGCGGACATCGTCGAAGATTAGTTCGGCGGTGTCGGAGGCGCGGATGCCGAGCTTGCCGGTGATCTTGTCCGCGGAGAAGCCATCGCGATCGGCCTCGACGATGATCTGGCTGAAGCCGTCGTAGCGGCTCTCGGCGTCGGGATCGGTCTTACAGAGCACGACGAAGAAGTCGCCGACGGTGCCGTTGGTGATCCACATCTTGTTGCCGTTGATCACCCACTCGTCGCCGTCCTTCTCGGCGCGGGTCGAAACCGAAGAGACGTCCGAGCCGGTGTCGGGTTCCGAAATCGCCGCGCCGGAGATCTTCTCGCCCAGCGCGACGGGCTCTAAGTAGCGTTCCTTCTGGTCTTCGGTCCCGAATTCGCGGATGGCCTCGGTCCCGAACGAACAGGCCATGATCGAGAGTGCGATGCCGGGGTCGTGGGAGAACAGTTCCTCGGCGATCAGCGCCGACTCGAGGGTGGAGTAGCCCGCTCCGCCGTACTCGATGGGGATCGAGGAGCCGACCAGTCCCATCTCGGCGGCTTCGTCGACGATCTCGTGGGGGAACTTCTCCTCGGTGTCGTACTCCTCGGCGTTGGGGACGATCTCGTTTTCGGCGAACCGACGGACCTCGTCGCGGATCTGCTGCTGTTCTTCGCTGAGTCCGAATTCCATGGACGATCGTTACTAACGGAGCGATAAAGAAGTTTGTAACCGCCGGTAAACAGAACTATCGTTTCTATGAGGGGAGAGGGAAACGTTGAAACGGGACCACATAGGATGATTGGGCATGGAACTCGAGGATATCAACACCGTCGCAGTTCTGGGTGCGGGCAATATGGGCCACGGGATCGCGGAGGTCGCCGCGATGGCTGGCTACGATGTGCACATGCGCGACATCAAAGAGGAGTTCGTCCAGAACGGCTACGAATCGATCGAGTGGTCGCTGGGCAAACTCGCCGAGAACGACCAGCTCACCGACGAGGAGGCAGACGCAGCCCTCGAGCGCGTGACGCCGCTGGTCGACATGGAGGAAGCCGTCGCGGACGCCGATTTCGTCATCGAGGCGGTCCCCGAGCAGATGGAGATCAAGAAGGACGTGTACACGGACCTCGAAGAGCACGCCCCCGATCGAGCGATTTTCGCGACGAACACCTCGAGTCTCTCGATCACCGAACTCGCCGGGTTCACGGAGCGACCGGAGCGGTTCTGCGGGATGCATTTCTTCAACCCGCCGGTGCGGATGCAGTTGGTCGAAGTGATTTCGGGTGCCGAAAGCGCCGAGGAGACCCTCGAGGTCACGGAAGCGTTCGCCGAGGATCTCGGGAAGACGCCGGTCCGAGTCCACAAGGACTCGCCGGGCTTCATCGTCAACCGCATTCTGGTGCCGCTGATGAACGAGGCCGCGTGGCTGGTCAGCAACGACAAGGCGACCATCGCCGAAGTCGACTCGACGACGAAGTACGACATGGGGCTGCCGATGGGCAGCTTCGAACTCGGCGATCAGGTCGGCAACGACGTCAGTTACCATGTCCTCGAGTACATGAACGAGGTACTGGGCGAGGCCTACGAGCCAGCCCCGCTGCTCGAGGAGAAAGTCGCAAACGAGGAACTCGGCAAGAAGACCGGGAAGGGCTTCTACGACTACGAGGACGGCGAGGGCGTCCAGATCCCGACCGACCAACAGTCGGAGTTCGTCAAAGAGCGGCTCCTCGCGACGATGGCCAACGAGGCCGCGAAGCTGATCGGCGGTGACGTCGCTCCGCCGGAATCGATCGACGAGGCCGTCCAGCTCGGTGCCGGCTTCCCCGACGGCCCGGTCAAACTGGTCGACGATTACGGCCTCGCGGCCCTCCACGAAACCCTCGAGGAGGCCTACGAGGCGACCGGCCACGAGCGCTACGCGCCTGACGAATTCCTCGCCGAGCGAGCCGACGCGGGCGGCTTCTACGAGTCGGCGGACGACGCCGATGGCGTCGACTTCGAGACGATCCGCCTCGAGTACCCCGGCGACTACGTCGGCCACATCGTCCTCGATCGGCCACACCGGATGAACACCATCAGCGACGAACTGCTCGAGGAGCTCTCGGCGGCGATCGAGCAGTTAGAGGAAGACGACGAGGTCCGCGCGCTCCTGATCACCGGCGAGGGCGAGAAGGCCTTCTCGGCCGGTGCCGACGTACAAAGTATGGCCGGCAGCGGGGCCGACCCGATCGAGGGCCAGGAGCTCTCGCGGCTCGGCCAGCAGACGTTCGGCGACCTCGAGGCCTGCGATATGCCCGTCGTCGCGGGTATCGACGGCTTCTGTCTCGGCGGCGGGATGGAGCTGTCGACCTGTGCGGACATGCGCGTCGCCAGCGAGCGCTCCCAGTTCGGCCAGCCCGAACTCGATCTCGGCCTCATTCCGGGGTGGGGCGGCACCCAGCGGCTCAAACACATCGTCGGCGAGGGTCGCGCCAAGGAGATCATCCTCACCGCCGAGCGCTACGACGCCGAGACGATGGCCGACTACGGCTTCGTCAACGAAGTCGTCGCCAACGACGACCTCACCGAGCGCGCCCTCGAGCTGGCGACCGACCTCGCCGGCGGCCCGCCGATCGCCCAGACGTTCACCAAGCGCGCGATGCTCGCCGGCCGCGACGACACGGAGGCCGGCCTCGAGTACGAGGCCTCCGCCTTCGGCCACCTGATGGCGACCGACGACCTGATGGAGGGCATCACGGCCTTCATGGAAGACGAGGAGCCGGAGTTCGAGGGCCAGTAACCGAGTCGAACTGAGCACCCAGCGATCGGATACCCGTTTGGACTGCGTTCGAATTTCGGTGTCTGTTCTCCCCCATATATCCGCTATTCGGCACAACATGAATACCGGATTATTGACACTTGGTCACGAGATTTATCACGAAGAGGTACCATTGGTGTCCCGTGGCTGTAATCGATGAAGAGAACGGAGGGGGTACCCGATGAGTGACGGGCCCGAGGTGCTCGTCGTCGACGACGAAGCTCGTCTCGCGGACCTGTTTGCCGCGTGGCTCCAAGACGAGCGTCCCGTCGCGACGGCGTACGACGGAGAGGAAGCGCTCGAGAAAATGACCGACTCCGTCGAGGTCGTTCTGTTAGACCGGCGGATGCCGGGACTGTCCGGCGACGAAGTCCTCGAGCAGATCCGCGACGATGGGTACGATACCCGGGTCGTCATGGTAACGGCGGTCGATCCGGACTTCGATATCATCGAGATGGGCTTTGACGATTACCTCGTCAAGCCGGTCTCGAAGGACGAACTCGTCGAGATGGTCGACGATGTCGCCGACCGCTCGGACTACGAGTCGGATATCCAGGAGTACTACGCGCTTGTCTCGAAGAAGGCGCTGCTGGAGTCCGAGAAGGCAGACCGCGAACTCGCGGACAACGAGGAGTACCAAGACCTCTGTGACCGCGTCGAGGAACTCGAGCAACGAGTCGACGAAACGGTCTCCGGGATGTCCTCTCACGACGACTTCGTCGGCGCGTTTCAGGACCTCCAGTCCGAGAACTAATCCGTCGTCTCGAACTCGAAGCGGGCCCCTCCGTCGTCGCTTTCGGTCGCGCCGACCGACCACCCGTGTCCCGTAGCTACTTCTCTGACGATCCAGAGTCCGATCCCCAGCCCCTCCGTCGACGACGATACCGAGGGATCGAAGAGGTTCCCGCGTCGGTCATCGGGGAGCCCCTCGCCGTCGTCTTCCACGAAGAAACCGCCGTTCGCGTCGCTTTCGTCCGTCTCGAGCGGCCCGACGCGAACCGTCTCGGTGGTTTCGCCGTGTTCGATACTGTTCCGGAAGCAGTTCTCGAGGAGTCGCAGCAGTCGCGATCGATCGGCCTCGAGCGTCCTCGTGCCCGTGACCGACAGCGTCGCGTCGGCCGTCGAGACGTGCTCCCAGGCCTCGCGCGCGGTCGACTCGAGGTCGACGGGGTCGGTGTCGGCCGCCCACTCGCCCTCGCGGGCGATCGCCAGCACGTCGTCGATGATCGACTCCATGCGGTCGAGTCCCTCGCGGGTCTTGGCGGCGTGGTCGGGGTCCCCGCTGTCCTCGAACAGGTCGAGATAGCCCTGTGCGACGCTCAGCGGGTTGCGGAGGTCGTGACTGACGATCCGCGCGAAGGCGTCGAGGCGCTCGTTGCGCTCGCGGAGTTGGCGTTCCCGGCGCTGCCGTTCGGTCACGTCCCGAAGCACGCCGACCGAGCCGAGGAACTCCCCGTCGGGAACGAGCACGGCGATCTGGGCCTCGCAGGGGATCGTCTCCCCCGGTTTCGTCTCGAGGGTCAACTCGAGGGTATCGGTGCTTCTCCCGGTCTCGAGAAGCGATCGAATGATCGATTCGCCGGCAGTGACATCCTCGCGGTCGAACAGGATCGAGGCGTGTTCGCCGAGCAGTCCCTCGCGGCTGTAGCCGGTGATCTCGACCAGCGCGTCGTTGACGGTCATGAAGTACCCCGATTCGTCGAGGACGTACATCCCGTCGCCAGCCGTCTCGACGAGGCGCTCGTACCGGTGGAGCGCTCGTTCCTGCTGTTCGTGCCGGCCGCGGAGGGCGATCGTCTCGAGGACGTGGGACGCCGCCGCGGTCGCGTCTCGAATCGCATCCCGCTCGCGCTCGGAGATCGTATCCGTCGCGTAGACGACGGCTACCCCGTACGGTTCGTCGCTCGTAGCGAGCGGTGCGACGGCGACCGACCGGACGCCGCGCTCGAACGCGAGGTCGCCGAACGGAACGGCGTCTCGATCGGCCTCGTCATACTGCGTAGTGTGGATGTCTCCGGTCCAGATGGCTCGCTCGAGCAGCGGCTGGTCGCCGCCGCCGACATCGAACGTTCGCCGGAGCGGCCACTCGGTGGTGTCCGTATCGGAGAGCCACGGGATGATCGCGCGTTCGCCTCGGTCGTACTCGCCGACCCACGCGAACGCGAATCGGTCGCCGTCGGTCAACTCCTCGCGGAGCACCCGCTCGACGGTGAGCGGCGACGTGGCGTCGACCAGCCGGCACCGAACGCGATTGACGAGGGTCGCGAGGTCGTCGGACCGATTCTCGAGAGCGTGAGCGCCCTCGGCGCGGGCTCCCAGGGCGGCGGTTTCAGTGCCGGTACCGGCCGCGACCGCGGCGTTCGGAACGGCGTCGGTTCGCTCGACGATCTCGTCTGCCAACCGCGCCGCGGAGTCCGTGTTGCCCGCTCGAGAACTGAGGTCCCCCACGACGGCACCCTCCTCGCCGTCGTCCGCCCAGTAGGCCATCGTCGGCGTCCCTGGAGTTTCGCGTTCGACGCCCTCGATGAGCGCCGGCACGTCCGCGACGGCGCTCGCGTCGATGATGACGGCGTCGATCGACTCTCGCTCGAGTCGCTCGATCGCCTCGGTGGGTCGCTGGGCGATGACGACATCGACGGGCGCGTCCGTCAGCGACAGCGTAATCGAGGCTCGCGTCGAGCGATCACTGCTCACACAAAGCACACGTGGCCGACTCATACCGGCCGACTCCTGATTCCCGACATCTCCATTGCGACAATTGGTCTATCGGGATACACGATACCAACAGTGATTGTTCTTTCGCCCAACCGGTACCGAACGGAAGAACGTAGTGGACGGTCCCCACTGCGGTGATTTCTGGCGTTCAGGGCGCTTGTCCGTAAATCAGATTGCGCTGGATCTCGTTTGCCCCCTCGTAGATCACCGGGATTCGCGCGTCGCGGAAGACGCGAGCGATCCGGCGCTCGTCTAAGACCGAGCGGCCGCCGTGGAACTGCATCCCCTGCTCGGAGACATCGACGGCCGTCTCGGTCGCCTTCGTCTTCGCCATCGCGGCCCAGTAGCCCGCATTGTCCTCGGTTGCGACTTTCTCCCGGGCGCGCCACGTGAGCGTCCGAGCGCTCTCGAACTCGACCAGCATGTCGGCGAGGCCGTGTTGGACCGACTGGAAGTCGCTGATCGTCCGCCCGAACTCCTCGCGGTCGTGGGTGAACTCCCACGCTTCCTCGATGGCGGCGGCGGCGATGCCCAGTCCGTGACCGGCGACGGCGATGCGGCCGTGATTGAAGAAGTCCGCCAGCAGCATGAAGCCGTCTCCCTCGCTGCCGATTATGTTCTCCTCGGGGATCCGGCAGTCATCGAACTCGATGTGTGCCTGCTTCGAGGCGCGCATCGCCATCTTCTCGGGGATGTGTTCGGCCTCGTAGCCGTCGGTGTCGGTCGGCACGATGAACATCGAGTGATTGCCGTAGCGGTTGTCCTCGTCGTCGCCGGTACGGGCGTAGAGCGTGATCCAGTCCGCCTCAACGCCGTTGCCGATCCAGTACTTCTCGCCGTTGATGACGTACTCGTCGCCGTCTTTCTCGGCCGTGGTCTGCATCCCTGCGAGGTCGCTGCCGGTATCGGGCTCCGACACCGCGAGCCCGGAGCGCTGCTTGCCCTCCGCGACCGGACGGATGTACTCCTCACACTGCTCGTCGGTGCCGTGCTCGTAGGTGATCTCGCAGCCGAAACTCGCCAACTGCAGGGTCAGCGCGATCCCCGCGTCGGCCCGGTAGAACTCCTCCGTCATCGCGAGCAACTGGGCCAGGTCCAGCCCCCGTCCGCCCCACTCCTCCGGGATGTCTTGGGCGACGAGGTTCGCCTCCCGGCCGGCCTCGAGGATCTCCTCCGGATACTCCCCCGACTGGAAGTACTCCTGGGCGTTGGGTTCGATGTGTTCGCACGCGAACTCGCGGGCTTCGGCTTTGATCTCGCGTGCGTGCTCCGGGACGATGCTGTCGTCGAGTAGTTCCATGTCTCCTCTCACGGACGCTCGGTGGAAATAGTCGGGGGACAATATCGCAACCCGCGACGGACTTCAGCGGGCCGAGCCGCGCTGTCCCGCCCGCCGCTATCGAACCATCCGCACGAACTCCGCCAGCGAGTCCGCCGCGTCGGCGTGTCCCTCGAGCAGATAGATATCCCAGACGAGATCGGCCAGGAGGTGCACGTAGAGGACGGCTCCGGTCACGATCGCCAGCGGGACGCTGGCCAGTGCGATCGACGGGACAACGACCCCGGCGATGACAACGTGGCTCAGCAGTCGCGAGAGGACGCCGACGTCTCCGGGATCGAAGATTTCGGACTGATCGGTCGCCGCTGTGCCGGGATTGGCCAGACAGAACCGAACGGCGTCCCAGTCACCGGTCTTGAACCGGGCGATGAGGAAGTGATCCAGATCGATGAAGACGCCGACTGCGGTGCCGTAGGCGACGACGATCGCGGCGGGGACGGCGTAGCCGAAGAGAGATATCGGAGCGAGTGACGCGGTCAGGAGTCCGGCGACGACGACCGACACGGCCGCGTGGTGTTTCGAGTAAATCGGGGCTCACCTACGGACGACGTGTACGCGGTTCCACTAAACCGTCCCGCCGCTTTTCGATTCGGCGGACAGCAGTTATCCGCCAGTGATCGCGTCCGTCCGCGAAAACCACCCCACCACAGCCTCGAGCCCGCGCCGGATCAGCCGGCGAACCCGGAGAGCAACCACTCGTCGCCGTCGCCCTCGTCGTCGGCGATACTCGGCGCGCTCACGAGGACGAAGGCGCTCTCGCGGTCGCCGTTGCGGATCTGGCGCGTCGATTCGGGCGGGATCCACAGCGCGTCGCCGGTCTCCATCGCGACCGGCTCGTCGTCGACGACGACCGTCGCGTCGCCCTCGATGAGGACGTACACTTCCTCGTGTGCGTTCTCGGTGTGGTCGTGGGGTTTGCTGTTCCAGCCGGGATCACACCGAGCCACCGTGACCCCCACCTGCTCGGTCTCGAGCGGATCGCTGAGAAAGTGCATCGCGCTCGAGACCTGCTCGACCTCCTCGTAGTTGACTTTCCGGTATGACATGTGTCCCCATTCGGGGGGACGACAGTAAAACTACGCGTTCCGTTTCGGTCCGTGGTATTTCGTCGGCGGGCAACCTGCGATTCGTGAGATTCGACCGAGCGGCGGCGCTACTCCTGTGCGAGCGGATTGAAGCTGTCGACCGGGATGACGGAGTAGTCGACGGTCAGCGCGTCCCTGGTCGCCCGAATCTTCCCGACGAAGGTCGAGATGTCCTCGAGTTCGCCCTCGAGGACGAACAGTTCCATGCAGTAGTGGTCGCCGACGTGGCTGTGGAAGTTCGAGGCGACGAGGTCCTCGTGTTGATGGCGCAGGTGCATCATCCGCTCTTCGACGCTCGTGGTCTCGTAGTCGAACAACACCGTGACGATCCCCATGAGATCCCGGTCCTCGAGTCGGGTGTCCTCGAACTCCCCGAGGAGGTTGCGCGAGGCTTCCCTGACGACTTCGCTCCGACCGGTGTAGCCGTGTTCCTCCGAAAACTGATCGAGTCGCTCCAAGAGTTCGTCCGGCATCGAGACGCTGACGACTGCCATATAATAACTCGGTGGGCAGAATCTATTAAGGATTGCTATCGGTTGGGCAAACGCGATCCGACTCGACAGCCGGTTCCCTCTCCCGAATTTCGGCAGTTCATGGCTCGCGTTTGATGAATTTGACCGAATCGAAACTGCTATTGCGGTTGTCTCTAGCCGTCATGATATGTCACGGGGAGTGTCTCGACGGGAGGCCATCGCGACGATCGGGATCACCGCGGCCACGGGCGGGTGTCTCAGACCCGAATTGGGGGAGCCGAACTCGCCGAACGCGTCGGAAGCGACGGACGACACGGTCCCGCCGACCCGGACCGATCCGCCCGCGGTCGAGGACCCGTGGACGTTCCGCGGACGGGCCGGAATGGCGACACCGCCCACGCTGGCCGGCGAACTGCTTTTTGTCGGAAGCGTCGATAACTCGCTCTACGCGCTCGACGCTGCTAGCGGCGAACAACGGTGGTCGTTCGATGTCGGCAGCGAACCCCGACTCGTCCGCGTCGCCGGCGACGAGGTGTTCGTCACTACTTCGCGCGAAGTCTACGGCCTCGACGTCGGCTCCGGGGAGGAACGGTTCCACGCCGACGTCGGTGCCAACTTGTCGCGACCGGTCGTGACCGACGACACGATTTACGCGGCCGACGACTCGACGTTCTACGCGCTGGACCGCAGTGACGGGAGCGAGCAGTGGTCGTTCCGTGGAAAGGGGACGTTGGGGTACGGTGCGGCCGAACGCGACGGGATCATTGTCACGACCGATCAGGGAGACGTTGACAGGTTGCCAAACGACGTCAGCACCGTTTACGGACTCGACACCGAGTCCGGCGAGGTGCTGTGGGAAACGCCGGTCGAGAACGATGCCCTGATCTCCGAGGTCGCATTCGGTGACGGCGTCGCCACGGTCGCCGGCCGATACGGGTTGGTGGCGGGGTTCGACGCGGAGACGGGTGCGGTCGTCTGGGAACACTCCGTCGAAAAGAGCGGAAACCATCCGCAGACCCCGATCACCGCTCGAGGGCGCGTCTATTTCACTGTTGGCGCGACGACGTACGCGCTCGAGCAAGACACGGGAGCGGTCGTCTGGGAGGCTCGCGGCGGTGGGAGCGACGTTCGGCATCGCGACGGACGGATCTACGTCGCACCGAACGGACTGATCGTCCTCGGGTACGACGCCGACGACGGCCGAACGCTGTTCGAGCAGCAGCTGGATCCGCGAATGGAGACCCGGCCGCCGGCGATCAGCAGCGCCGCGATCTATTACGTCGACGGCGGAGTTCAGGCGGTACCGCGGGACAACGAGGTGCAAGCGCAATGACGGCGGACCGCGACGCAGACGACGATTCCGAATCCGACGTGCGAGATCGGTACCGCCGTCGAACGGCGCTCGGAACGATGGCGATCGGACTGTTCGCCGGCTGCCTCAACTTGCGGGAGGAGTCCGAGCAGGGCGACCAGTCGGACGGCAACGCGACGGAACCGACGACCGAAACCGACGATCAGCCCGACGGGCCGACGTTGGAGACGGCCCCCGCGTACGGTCTCGAGGAGCGCTGGCGCGCGGCGCTCGAGACGGGTACGATCACGGACATTGCACAGGCGGGTCGGGACGGACCGCTCTTCGTGGGAGGTGGCGATTCGGCCACCGTCGCTCGGCTCTCGCCGTCAAGCGGAACGCGACGCTGGACCCGCTCGCTCGAGGCACCCCTTGCGAACGGGCGGGCAATCGAACCGTCGCCGTCCGGCGACGTCATCGCGGCCGCGACCGAGTCCGGAACCGTTCGACTTCTCGACGCCGATGACGGTGCCCCCCTGTGGGACTCCACGGCGACCCATACCGCGTCGATTTCCCTCTCGGTGGGGTCGGAGTCCGTCATCGTGCTCTCGGACACGACGGACGACGAAGGCGGTGCAGTCACCGCATTCGACCGAACCACGGGACGCCTCGAGTGGCGAAACACGAAAGACGACTTCCTCGAGATTGACGACTCGCCGGTGTTGCTCTCGTCGGCCTCCGCGCCGATCGACGGCTGGGTCTTCGTCGCGGGGTGGAACGGAAGCTACAGGATCTCGATCGACGACGGAACGATCGATGACGAGGAGTTCCGCGCCGCGTCGAACGGATGGACTATCGACGGCGATCGACTGTATATGGCCTCAATGGAGGGCATTAACGCGGTGGACCTCCCCGCGTTCGACCGCCGCTGGCGCGCGGAGTCGCTCGGTCGTGCCAACCGACGGCCCACGGTCGCCGGCGACGCCGTCTACTTCGCCGCCGAGAACGACGGCTACTACGCGGTCGACGCCGAGACCGGGGATCGCAACTGGCGGGCTCGGTTCGTCGCGGCCGGTCGCGCTCCGCTCGAGCCCGCCGTGACCGCCGAGACCGTCTGGGTGACCGACCGCGAGCAATCGGTGTACGGGCTCGACCGGGCGACCGGTGAACTCGACGGCGTCCAAGAGTTCGAGACCGAACACGCGTCGGTCGAGGAGCTTCGAGAGCGGCGCGACGCGATTCTCGTCCTCGTTTCGGGCGAACTCAGCGCCTTCGAGTTGCCCTGAGCGACCGTGTCAGTGTCGAACGGGCCATCCTACACGTGGTCTCTCGGGAGCAGGTCCGCGAACTCCTGGGCGGCGAGCCACTCGCAAAGTTGCACGAGCTGATCGCTCGCCGCCTCGAACAACTGTTCCCCCTTCTCCGCGGAAGCGTCCGTCTGGTCGCCTAACACGCCGTTTTCGGTGTTGTCCGCTGCGTCGTAGAACGTCCGCGAGCCGTGTTTGACCGTCTCGGCCGCCTCGACGCTCGGAATCCCGGTGTCTCTGGCCTCCTCGAGGCGGTCGTCGTGAACCAGGTCCGGCTCGAGGTACTGGATCATCGAGGTCTCCTTCGGCCCGCCGTGGGGACCATTTTGCTCGAAGAGGTCGTCGACGAGATCCGGGATCGACTCGTCCCACATCCACTCGATCGCGTAAGCGACCTCGTCCTGCCGGAGCCGGGCTCCCACTTCCCGAAGGTGGGGGACGTTCCCGCCGTGGGCGTTCACGTAGATCACCCGGTCGATGCCGTGGGACGTGAGGTTCCGCGTCAACGACTCCATATACGACCGAAACGCCGGCGGTTCGACCCACATCGTGCCGTGGAACTGCCGGTGGTGGCCGCTGACGCCGACGTTGATCGTCGGCGTACAGAGGTAGCCGGTTCGGTCGGCGACCTCCCGGGCGAACGCCTCTCCGATCAGGTGGTCGGTCGCCTCGGGCAGGTGGGGGCCGTGCTGTTCCGTCGAACCGAGCGGCACGAGCGCGAGCGATTCCGAGTCGAAGTACGTCTCGAGGTCGGGCCACGCTTCGTCGGCGAGGTACATACCTATCTGTCGTGTCTGGACCACCAATAGCGTACCGCGGGAATTCGGCTCGCGACCGACTGAAAATCGAGCACCCGAACGCGGCGGATCGTCCGCCTTTTCACCGCGCGGCGTCAATATCGAAAGCGACCCGATCCGGGTTCCTGCCGCGGTTGATCGGCGGCGCTGATCTCCCCCGCGATCGGTTGGCCCCTCGGCCGCGTCGCGGCGGTCCTCTGTGCGGTGTCGCTGACCGTCTGTTACGGTTTCGCCCGGTACGGCATCCACCCGGGTCGACCGACGCCCGGAGAGCGCGTTCTCTCCGGCAGCGGCGACGGCTAATACGGACGATTAGACGGCGGTTTGACAGCACAGTCGCCTTCACACGCGAAATCAGCGGCGGCGCTGGACTTATCCGTCGGAACGGCTTCCTCTCTCTAATGACTGAACGGGCTGAGCCGGCGGATCTAGCCCCCTGGAACGACGGCGACGAGCGGGCGGCCTGCCAGTGGTACCGGACCCTCGTCGAGACGGTTCCGGGCGGCGTCTTCCAACTCGACGGCGACGACCGGATCGTCGCGGTCGACGACGCGCTCCTCGAGTTGACCGCCGCTAGCCGGGAGGCACTCCGCGGCGAGCACGTCTCGGTGCTGCTCGGCGACGACGGCGTCGACGCCCTCGAGCGCGCCCCGTCATCGGGCGTCGCCACGTTCGAGCGATCGATTCGGACGGTTGCAGACACGACGATTCCCTGCGAACTACGGCTCGGGACGGTCCCTGCCGCCGACGGCCAGCAGGGGACGATCGGCATCGTTCGCGAACTCGAGCCCCGAGAGAGTGATCGGGGATCGCAGGCGGTGACGGGTGCCACGGGACCGGAGACGGGGACGAAGGCGGCCGACCGGACCGCATCGAAGTCGGACCCGAAACCGAAGCCGGAACACTCCTTCACGCCACCGCTCGAACCGATTACCGCGGTGATCGAGGAGGCCGACGTGGGCGTCTTCGTCCTCGACGACGAGTTCGAGGTAGCGTGGATCAACGACGCCGCCGAACGGTACTTCGGGCTCGACTCGAGGGACGTGATCGGCCGGAACAAACGGCGGCTGATCGACGAGACGATCAGCGAGGGGGTCGCCGACCCGGAGCGGTTCGCCGGGATCCTCGAGTCGACCTACGACACGAACAGCGACTCCGAGCGCTTCGAGTGCCACGTCACGGCGGGCGAACGTCGCGAGGAGCGCTGGCTCGAGCACCGGAGCAAGCCGATCGACTCCGGCCCGTACGCTGGCGGCCGCGTCGAACTCTACTACGACGTCACCGAACAGCACCGGCGGGCCTACCAGCTCCGCCGGCTGAACGAGGCCGTCCGCGAGTGGCTCGGTGCCGACACGCGCGAGGCGGCCGCCGAACGGGCCTGTCAGCACCTCTCCGATATCCTCGATCTCGAGATCAACGGCGTCTTCCTCCACGATCCGGAGCGGGCGGTCCTCGAGCCGGTCGCGTGGTCCGAACCGGCCGGGGCCCTGTTCGACGATCTCCCCACGTTCGCGGCGGGCGAGGGGATCGCGTGGCGCGTCTTCGAGTCCGGCGACCCGGTGATCTACGACGATGTCACTGACGATTCCGACGTGTACAACCCCGACACGCCGATCCGGAGCGAGATCTGTCTGCCGATCGGCGACCACGGCATCGTCATCATCGGCTCCGAAGAGCGGACGGCGTTCGACGACGGCGACCGCTCGCTCGCGAAGATCGTCGCCTCGAGTCTAGAGGTAACCTTCGACCGGATCAGCCACGAACGGACCCTCGAGCGCGAGCGGTCCCAGACCGAAACCATCCTCCGGACCGCGCCGGTCGCGATCTCGGTCGAGGACGCCGACGGGAAGACGGTGCTTGCAAACCGCCACGCACAGACGACGCTCGGCCTCGGCGATCGCGAGCCGCTCGGCGAGACCGAACTGCTCGCACGGCAGACCGTTACCGACGCCGACGGGACCCCGCTCGAGCCCGGCCGCGGCCCCTCGGCCCGGGTCAGGGAAACCGGCGAACCGGTCATCGACGAGGAACTCGTCTTCGAGGACGAGACGGGCGCGCAGACGTGGTACTCCATCACCGCGGTCCCCGTCTTCGACCGCGACGGCGCGCTCGAGCGGGTCATCTCCGCCGGCGAGGACATCACGGCGCTCAAAGAACACGAGCGCCGCCTCGAGCGGCGCAAACGCGAACTCGAGACCGAACTGAGCGAGATCCTCGGCCGCGTCTCCGACGCGTTCTACGCGCTCGACGACGAGTGGCGGTTCACCCTCGTCAACGACCGCGCCACGGAACTGCTCGGACACTCCGAGGCGGACCTCCTCGGCGAGAAGATCTGGGAGCGGTTCCCCAGCGGAACGCGGTCCGATCTCATCGACCGCTACGAGCGGGCGATGGAGACCCAGCAGCCCCAGTCGTGGGAGCGCTACTCCGACTCGCTGGACATCTGGATGGAGATTCAGGCCTACCCCTCCGAGACGGGGCTGTCAGTGTACTTCCGGGACATCTCTGACCGAAAGCAGCGGGAACAACAATTAGAGCAGTACGAGCGGATCATCGAAACCATCGATGACGGGATCTACGCGCTCGACGAAGCCGACCGCTTCGCGATGGTCAACGACGCGTACGTCGATCTCACCGGCTACGATCGCGACGAGTTGCTCGGCAGCCACGCGTCGATCGTCGTCGACGAACCAATCATGGCCCTCGCCGAGGAGGTCGCGACCGACGAGAGCGAGGAGCCGACGCTCGAGACGACCCTCGAGACGAAATCCGGCGAGGAACGACCGATCGAGGCGACGATCACGTCGATTACGAGCGCCGAGACCGGGTCCGGCCGGATCGGCGTCGTCCGGGACATTACCGAGCGACGAGAGCGCCAGCGCAAACTCGAGGCCAGCGAGCAGCGCTATCGCACGCTCGCCGAGAACTTCCCGAACGGGACCGTCGCCCTGTTCGACGACCAGTTGCGCTACACGGCCGCGGGCGGGCAACTCCTCGCCGACCTCGGCATCGATCAGGAGGCTGCAATCGGGCAGACGATTCACGACCGGTATCCCGACGACATGGTCGCCGATATCGAGTCCCACTTTCAGGCCGCTCTGGAGGGCGAGGAACGCACCTTCGAGATGCAGTATTACGGCCGAGACCTCCGCGCCCACACCCTCCCGGTTCGGACCGGCGACGAGGTCACCGCCGGCATGCTCGTCGTCCAGGACATCACCGAGCGCACGAAGTACCAGCGCCGACTCGAGGAATCGAACGAGCGCTTGGAGCAGTTCGCCTACGCGGCCTCCCACGACCTCCAAGAGCCCCTGCGGATGATCACGAGCTACCTGCAGTTGATCGAGAACCGCTACGCCGACGACCTCGACGCCGACGGGCAGGAGTTCATCGACTACGCCGTCGACGGGGCCGAGCGCATGCGCGAGATGATCGACGGGCTCCTCGAGTACTCCCGGGTCGAAACGCAGGGCGACCCGCTCGAGCCCGTCGACCTCGACGCGGTCATCGAAGACGTCCGCGAGGACCTGCAGTTCAGGATCGAGGAAGCGGACGCCGAGATAACGGTCGACGCACTGCCCCGCGTGACCGGCGACGCGAGCCAGCTTCGGCAGGTGTTTCAGAACCTGCTGTCGAACGCGATCGAGTACAGCGGCGACGAGCCGCCGCGGATTCACGTCGGGGGCGAGCGCGACGGCAGGAACTGGGAGATCTCGGTCCGCGACGAGGGGATCGGCATCGATCCCGACGATCAGGAGCGGATCTTTCAGGTGTTCCAGCGCCTGCACAGCCACGAGGAACACGCCGGGACGGGGATCGGGCTCGCGCTCTGTCACCGGATCGTCGAGCGCCACGGCGGCGAGATCAGCGTCGACTCCGACCCCGGCGAGGGAGCCACGTTCTCGTTTACGCTACCGGCCGCCGACAGCGCGGACGGAGAGCCGTAGCCCGGTTCGAACCGCTGCAGTCAGCCAACAGCTATATATCCGACCACCTACTCAACCTGGCAAAGCGGTGCACGACGTGATTCCGACAACACCCGGTTCGGATCGATCCCTGCTCGTCGCCTCGCTCGCCTGTTTCGCCGTCGCCGGCGTCGCAAACGCCGCCGTCGACGGAGCCGGATTAACCCTCGGAGCGACTGCGATCGCCATCGCTGGCGTCTATTGTGTCGCTCGCTACGCCCAGACGGTCACCCGACGAGCGCTCGCCCGGACGGCGCTCGGGTTCTGGGTCGCGTTCCTCGGCGTCGCCGGCGGGCACGCCGTCGGCCTCGAGACGATCGGCTCCGTCGCACCGGGCCCTGCGGGGGCAACCGTCGTCGCGCTCACCGCGGTCACGTGGGCGACGCTGCTCACTGCCGCTGGAGCGACGATCTTCCTCGGATTTCGGGAGTACGGCTCCCCGGCCCCGGCCGACGAACAGATGCTCGACGGCGAAACATCGGACTCGCTCTAAGCGACAATCGCTGTTTCTCACCGCGTCTCACCGGTTCTCGCTGCCGAACCGCCGACGGACTCGAGACCGCGCTCGTCGCGGCGTCGGAATCACTCGACGCGGTAACTCACCGCGATTCCCTCGCCCAGCGGGACGATGACCGTCTCGAAGGCCGGATCGGCTCGAACCGTCTCGAGATAGTCGATAACGCCTTTCGTGTGTCCGTTGACATCTTCCGGCGCGGTGCCCTCGGCCCACTCGAGTAAGTCGTCGAAGTCGACGACGCTCGCCGTGATCGCGTTGTCCGCGACGATGACGCCGCCGACGGGAACCATCTCGCGGACCGCCTCGAACGCGTCCGCGTAGCGTTCCTTTTGGTGGTCAATGAGGACGATGTCGAACGGGCCGTCGTAGCGGTTGATCGTCGCCATGGCGTCGCCGAGTTCGTATCGCGCGATATCGTCGTAGCCGCCCGCGGCCATGTACTCGCGGGCGAGGTCGAGTTCGTCCTCATCGACTTCGGTGAGGACGATCTCACCGTCGTCGGGCAGGGCCTCGGCGAACCAGTAGGCCGAGTAGCCGTAGCCCGAACCGAATTCGAACACGCGCTCGGCCCCGTTCAAACGGGCGACGAAGCGGAGGAACGCGCCGACGCCGGGGCCGACGTGGGGGAACCCCTCGGCGGCGGCGAACTCGTCCATCTCGATCAGCGTCTCGTCGGGGGCCGAGCCGGCCGCGCGAACGAAGCGGGCGATCTCGTCGGTCAGAACGTCGGTCATACTCCCGCATACGTCCGCCAGCCCATAGGTTTCGGGGAGCGAGAACCGCGCCGACGACGGTATTCTTTTTGTTCTCGCAACCGTCATGTCGACCGATATGCCCGCCGAACACCCACTCGCCGACGCCGTCGACAATCTGGTGTACGAGCCGGTACAGGTCAGCGACCACGGGATCGATCTGACGGTCAGCGCCGTCTACGAGGTGGCCGCTCCCGGCCGACTCGACTTCGGCGGCGACGAACTCGCGGACGCCGACCTCGAGCCGGTCCCGACGGAACTCGAGAGCCCCCACGACGAGTACGGCTGGTGGCACCTCGAGGGCGGCCAGTACGTGATCCAGCACAACGAGTTTCTCACCGATCTCGAGGGGGCGGTCCAGCTCCAGCCGCGCAACGAGTTGCTGGCCCGCGGCGGGTCCCATCCCTCGATGCAGGTGCGAGACCACCTGCCCCTGATCCCGCTGACGGTGGCCGACGGCGGCCTCCGCCTCAAGGAGAACGCACGGGTGTCGACGCTGGTACCGCTCGGCGGGTCGACTCGGCGCGAGTGACTCGAGAAGAATAGAACGCGAC
>NZ_AOID01000014.1 GCF_000337195.1 Natrinema versiforme JCM 10478
CGCCCTCCTCGTGATCGTCGGTCTCGAAGACGATCCCCTGTGCGACGGCCTCGTCGGTCAGGGCCTGGTCGAGCGATTTCTCGAGGCCCTCGCCGACGAGTCGGTTGGCGTGGCGCAGGGCGATCGGCGGCCCGGAGACGATTTTCTCGACGAACTCGTCGGCTCGCTCGTCGAACTCGTCGGCGTCGTAGACGTGATTGACCAGTCCGAGCTCCTTCGCGCGGTCCGCGCCGAAGATGTCGCCGGTGAGGACCAGTTCCTTGGCGACGTTCTCGCCGACGATCCGCGGCAGCAAATAGGAGGTCCCGGCGTCGACGCTCAACCCGACCTGCCGGAAGACGAAGCCGAACGCGGCGTCGGTACTCGCCAGTTGCACGTCACACGCGATCGCGAGGTTCGCACCGGCACCGACGGCGGCCCCGTCGACCAGCGCGATCGTTGGAATCGGGAAGTCGATGAGCCGCGTCATCAGTTCGTTCGTCGACCGCTCGAGTCGTCGTACCCGATCGTCGGCGGGCACGTCGTCATCGATGGCCTCGGTCATTCGCTCGATGTCGCCGCCGGCCGAGAACGAGCCGCCGGAGCCCTGCAGGACGACGACGCGGGCGTCGCTGCCCTCGATCTCGTCGAGCGCCTCCGAGATCCCGGTGCTGATCTCCTCGGAGAGCGCGTTTCGCCGGTCGGGCTGGTCGAGCGTGATCGTCGCGGCTCCGTCCGCCTCGAGCTCGAGGCGGACCGCATCACCGAGCGCCATCAGTCGTCTCCCTCTCCTTCGCGGAGTTTGAACTTCTGGACCTTCCCGGTGGTCGTTCGGGGGAGTTCGTCGACGAACTCGACTTCGCGGGGGTGCTTGTACTCCGCGAGGTTGGTCAGACAGTACTCTTTGATCTCCTCCTCGGTCACGTCGCCGTCGGGCGTGCGGACGATGAAGGCCTTGACGGTCTCGCCGCGGCGCTCGTCAGGGATGCCGGCCACGGCGGCGTCGGCGACATCTTCGTGCTCGAAGAGGAGTTCCTCGACTTCCCGCGGGTAGACGTTGTAGCCGCCGGTGACGATCATGTGTTTCTCGCGGTCGACGACGTAGAAGAAGCCGTCCTCGTCGTGATAGCCGATGTCGCCCGTGTGGAACCAGCGACGGCCGCCCTCCTCGGTGAAGGCCTCCTCGTTTGCCTCGGGCAGGCCGTAATAGCCTTTCATGACGTTCGGCCCGGCGACGACGATCTCGCCGGTGATATCGTGGAGATCGGCTTCCTCCTCGTCGATCGGCCCCTCCTCGATCGGCGGAACCTCGCCGAAGTCGTCGTCGACTACCTTCGAGTCGACCCCGGGAACCGTCTTCCCGATGCTGCCGACCCGACGCCCCTCGATCGGGCTGTTGAAGTGGGTGATCGGGCTGGTCTCGGTCAGACCGTACCCCTCGTAGACCTTCGGCTCGTAGAGTTCCTCGAACTGGCGCAGGACCTCGACCGGAATCCCGGAGCCGCCAACGCCACAGAGCCGCAGCGAGGACATATCGAACTCCTCGGCGTCGGGCTGGTTGATCACGTCGTTGTACATCGCCGGCACGCCGTGCATGACCGTCAGCTGTTCGTCCTCGATCAGCGAGACGGCGTCCTGTGCGTCCCACGAGGCCATCGGATAGTACGCGCCGCCGTTGAACAGCGCCGCGTTCATCGTCACCGTCATCCCGTAGATGTGAAACAGCGGGAGGACGCCGAGCTGTTTGTCGTCCGGCCGGATGCCGTCCGGAATGAGCTTCGCCGCGGCCTTCGCGTTCGACGACAGGTTATCGTGGGTAAGCTGGACACCCTTCGGCTGCCCGGTCGTCCCGGACGTGTAGGGCTGGACCGCGACGTCGTCGTCGGCGCGGTCGGCGATGTCGGGAGCCCCCCGCTCGAGGAATTCCTCGAACTCGGTCGCACCCTCGGCGTCGCCGCCGATGCTGACCACGTGTTCGACGCTGGTTTCGTCTTGGACCTCCGTGACGAAGGGGACGAGGTCAGCCAGCGCGACGACGACCTTCGCCTCGCTGTCGCCGAGCAGGTGGCCGATTTCGCGGGACTTGTACTGGGGATTCATCGGGACGACGACCCCGCCGGCCCGAAGCGTCCCGTGGAAGGCGATCAGGTACGGCGGGACGTTCGGGAGATAGAGCGCGACGCGGTCGTCCTCGCCGACCCCCCGTTCCTCGAGTGCGGCCGCAAACGCCCCCGTCTGCCCCCAGAATTCATCGTAGCTCGTCTCGGACCCCTGATAGCCGATCGCGGTATTGTCGCCGTGTTCCTCGACGGCGTCCGCGACGTTAGTGACAAGATTTGTCATACTCCGTGCGATACGTTTCCGTGTATCGTAAAAAAGATTTACATCGTTCGGCTCGATCGGCGATTTTTCTTACCAGCGATAACAGGGGTGGCGGTCAGTCGCTGCGGGATGAGAGAGGACTCGAGGGTATTTACCGCCGCGCTCCCAATCTCGCGGTGTCATGTACCAGGACATCCTCGTCCCGACGGACGGGAGCGACGGGACCCGTCAGTCGCTCACGCACGGGTTGACGATCGCGGACCGCTTCGACGCGACGGTCCACGCGCTGTCGATCGTGCCGGAGGGGCCACTCGGCACGCTCCAGACCGACGAAGCGATCCCGGCGGCCGAGCGGGCGGTCGAGCGCGTCGAAGCGGAAGCGAAGCGGGAGGGCGTCGACGCCGCCACGGCGGTCGAACGGGGCGTTCCCCACGAGGAAATCCTCGAGTATGCCGACGAGCACGAGATCGACATGATCGTCATGGGAACGCAGGGCCGGACCGGACTCGATCGGGTGCTGGTCGGCAGCGTCACCGAGCGGATCGTCCGGATGGCCGACGTGCCGGTCGTGACCGTCCGCTTGAACGACGAGATCCGGATCGAAGACGCCGACGAAGCGGCGCGGATCGCTCGAAAGACGGCCGAACGGGAGGGCTACGACGAGGTGACCGTCCTCGAGGACCCGCATCGAACCAGCGCCTCGTGGATCGTTCCGCTCGAGACCGACGCGGGGCCGGTTCACATTCACGTCGACGCCGTGACGAGCGAGGCCCGCATCGCGCGGGGACCCGAGACCGAATAGGCCCGCCTCAGCAGGTGGCACACTGACGAGGCCGGCCCGGACGTGCCGACGGAAGTGTAGTTGGAGCCAACAGCGGGGTACGGACCGCCATCGTCGTTCCCGGAGGACTTACACGGGACAAACGCGCCGTTTTCGGTCGTAACGGTAGCGCTACTTTTTGACTGCGATTCGGGTTGGCGAGCACGAATGAGAAACACCGTGAACCGCCGACGACTGCTGCGATGGGCGGCGGCGAGTAGTACCATCCCGGTCGTCTCCGGCACCGGCCACGCACAGTCCGACGGAGCGACCGCGGGAACTAACGGCGGCGAGTCGGCCGTCGCCGTCCGTCTCGTTGACGTAACCGATCCGGTCGAGGGCGGCGGACTGCTCCGGTGGACCGCCGAACTCGAGAACCCGACCGACCGAACGGTTCGCCCGACCGTCGAGTACCTCGTCGACGGCGAATCGGCCGGGAGCGTCACGCTCACACTCGAGCCGGGAGAGACGGAACGGCCGTTTCCCCGCAGCTACCGGATCGAACCCGCCGCCCGGGATCGGGAGGTGACGGTTCGGGTCCGAACCGAGGGCGATTCGGCGGCGCGGGCGGTCACCGTGCTCGGCGTCGACGAACTGGACGATAGCTTGACGAGCCCCAACGACCCCGTCGCGGTCCAGCCGGGCACGACGGTCTTCTTCGAAGCCGGGGCCGTCGATCCCGACGCGGACCGGTCGCAGTTCACCGGTTGGTGGGTCGACGGCGAGCGCGTCGGCGACTCGCTGGTCGGCCCTGCCTGGCAGTCCGTCTACTACGCGGAGCAAAACGCCCATTACTGGCAGTACACCGCCGAGATCGAGGGCACCGATAGGGTCACCGCCGGGATCGACACCGAGGACGGCAACTACCGGGCCGACTGGACCGTAAGCGTGACGCCCGACGGGCACGCGTCGCCGACGATCGAGGCCGCTCGCCCGGAACGGGGGACGCTTCCCGTCGATCCCGGTGAGACGATCGACCTCGAGATCGACGTCACCGATCCCGATGGCGCGCTCGAGCGGGTCGTCTGGTGGCTCAGCCAGGCGGATCTCATCCTCGGCACGTCCGACGTCAGCGGGACGACGGATACGGCGTCGTTGACCGTCGATGGCGGCCTCTGTCACACGTGCTCGGTGATCGCGTGGGTGATCTCTGACGACGGCACGTTTACGTCGGACTCGCTCTGGCAGGTCGACGAGACCCGCTCCGACCACACCGGGCTGAGCGTCTCGATCACCGGGACGAACGATCCGGTCGACACCGGCGACGTGCTCGAGGTGACCGCCGAACTCGCGAACGGCGGACCTGACACAGTAACTCGGGATGTCGACCTCGTCGTCGGACACGACCCCCAGCGGGTGGATACCCGTTCCGTCTCCGTTGCCGGCGGCGGGACCGAGACGGTTACCCTCGAGTTCGAAACCGCCGTCGTCGACCGGACGCAGGCGTTCCCCGTCCGCGTCGAAACCGACGACGCCGTCGCCGAACGGACCGTCGAGGTGATCGGAACGGCCGACGCGGGCGGCCGGGTGACGATCACCGGGACGAACGACCCCGTCGACGCCGGCGACGTACTCGAGGTGAGGGCGACCCTCGAGAACGCGACCGACCGAGCCGTTGCCCGGGACGTCGAACTGATCGTCGGGCACGATCCCGCGGTCGTAGACACGCGCCGCCTCTCGATCGACGGCGGCGGGTCGGAATCGATCACGCTCGAGTTCGAAACGGCGATCGTCGCGAACGATCAGTCGTTCCCCGTCCGCGTCGCGGCCGACGGTTGTGTGGCCCAGCGCACGGTCACCGTTCGCGGGACGAACTGACAGGGAACGACACCGCCGAGGCTCGGATGGCCATCGCATGGGGTCGCTACCTCTGGGAACGCACTATCGCGGTCACGAGGGCCAGCGTCGCGTTCCGCTCGAGATCGCGTCCGACGCCGTCGCTTGTCGGTTTTGCGGAGAACGATCGAGGGACAACAGTCAGTCAAAGCGCGCCGTCCGTGGGGCGGTAGGTGGTGGTTTCGAACGCGACCCCACGGACAGGTATAACCAGATCGATCCCGAACTATAAACTTATTCACGCATCTCTCGGCCGTTCCACACCTGCACATCCGCAGACGGTCCGTCATTCGAAAGGCGACCGCCGACTATAGTCGCCACTGAAACGATTCACACACTAATCGCGACGCAGTCGTGCGATCAGGTGTACAATGACTTTCAGTGGTGACTATCGTGGCGTGTGTCTCGCCGCATCAGCCCGCCTGAGAATTCCGCGATAAACACATTTTAGTATTCGGTACCGTATGGTACACCATGGCAAACAAGAAGGGCGAGGGGCAGCCTTTCAGCGGGGTGGCCACAGAACCGGGGCGACTCGTAGGACTATTTCGTTCGGTCGATTCGCCTGAACCGCTGGTTTTGACGGCACTGGCGCTGCTGTTGCTCCTGACGCTTGCCATCGGGAACCTGATCGGATTCTGGTAACGTCGCCCGCTCGGATCTAAGACCCGCGGTGACGACGCGTCGGCCGCAGTACCACCAGCGATAGCAGCCCGGTCTCGAGACGAGACGGACGGATCAGTGAGACCCGACCGCCCCGTCGAGGCCGTCGACGCGCTCGATATCCAATAGCTATCGCTCGGCGTCTGATTGCCTCGAGAAGACCTCAAAAGGCCGCCCGGGTGGGCACAAGGGAATGGCCGCCGGGCGGATACAGGACATGGTTGGGGTTGGGTTCGGGTGCTGCTGTCGCGCCTGTGGGGAACGCGACAGTGAATATGTTCGGATCGGCCTATATCAACGCCGCCCCGATTCCGAGTGAGCAAGAATCGTCCTACTGACCCTGTGAAATCACACCCGCTCGGCGTCCCTCGAGGTCCTATCGCGCCTCTCTCGAACGGCCTCGCCGACCGTCTGGCCCTGCCCGATTGCAGCACCGTCTCACCCGCGTGGGCCTCGGTCTATCGAACCTGATACGGTCCCTCGCGGGGAAATTGCGCGGGATTGATCGCCTCGATCACCGATCACGCCACGCTGTCGTGGGGAACGGTCCCTCAGCATCGACGATCGCGTCGCCGGTCTCCTCGACCGGATAGAGCGCGACCTGATCGCGCATTTACTTTTTCTTGTCAGGTTCTAACGCGATTTAGCACCCCTATTTTCGAGAATTAGACCAGATTTTCGCCATATGTACCAAATGGCTCATGGCGCTACTATGTGGAGCATCGTACGGAATGACGCTCAAAAAACCGCTGGTCGCGCTCGTAGTATTCGGACTACTGCTAACCGGTAGCGCTACGCCGGCTCTGGCCCATAATACACAGAACGTCGAAGAATACGACATCACCTTCGGCGGTGCAGAGGAGCCGCTTATCACTGGAGAGCGGATGTGGGTAGAGTTCGAGATCGTTGATAACGAGACGGGAGAGCCCGTTGCGAACCAAGCTGAGAATTTAACCGTATCCGTCCAGCTTTCTGGGGGTGAGAAAACTGCGCTCGAACTCAGTGAGAAACACGGCGAGCCTGGTGTATACGAAGCGCCGGTCATCTTCACAGAACCCGGTGAGTACGTCGTTCATCTCGAGGGTAGCCTCGACGGGACTCAGGTTCACACTCACTTCGAAAAGGAAGTCCACGATCATACTGAGCTCGAATACCCAAATAACGGCTCACAGACTACAGAGAATGGTGACGGGTCTCAGAACGATAGTGATCAAACTGATAAAGCTGGGTTCGGCCCCTTGAACATCGTTATCGTCGGACTCAGTCTCGTGGCAGCTATCGGTGCTCTCCTGTTGCGTACGCAACGATAGCCTGCCCCAATAGCGACTCCACCACCTGCATTTATCACGAGTTGTCGAAGTGACCCTGAGACAGAAATCAGACTACTGTCAGAGCGAACTCACGCCACTGCTGCCGTCGCTCTCATCGCCACCGTCGTGATCGGCGACGTCGACTGCGCCAATCGACTCGAGTTTGGCGGCCGGCTTCTTGATCGCGCCGAAATCCGCTGCCCACTGCCGGGCCTCGCGGAGGAATCGATCGTTGCCGGTCCGAAGGTACTTCGCGTAGGCTCCTTGCCGACATCGGCGGTAAACTGGTCGCCGTGCTCCTCGAGGTCCTAACGTTCCCGAAGGCTCGCTGGGCGACTTGGAGTGTGTCCTCTGGGTGGACATCCGACTCGTTAGACATGGCCGATCAACCACGTAGCCGCCGGTGCAGCCCTCGCAGACGATGAGGTCTCCATGCTTGGGTGACGGATCACGATATCGGCCGGATCGTTGCAGCCGAGCGCTCCGCAGACCGGGGCCGGACCCGTCGGTCGCGGAGCTCACGCTGAACACCCCGGAGTGTCGCCGATAGAACGGGCGTTGAACCTCGGATTCGGGTTACTGGAAGAGGCACAACTTCCGGAAGACCGACACCGACAGGTAGAGGCCTTGAACCCACGGATTGAAGCCAGGGCAGGGATTTGAACCCCGGAAGTCTCGATTACAAGTCGAGTGCATGAACCGCCCATGCTCCCCTGGCGCAGGTCGTGGGTTAGCCGTCCTCCTTTGAGTGTGTATCGTTTTCCTCCCGGTCCTCGAGCGACCGGCCCATCGTCACCCGGAACTCGTCGTACCCCTCGCGGCGGTAAAACCGGCGGGCGGCCTCGTTGTCGGCCATCACCTCGAGGAGCATCCTGTCCGCGCCCCGCCGTGCGAGCGTGTCCTCTGCGGCCTCGAGCAGCGCGGAGCCGATACCCTGACCGCGGGCAGTGGGTTCGACGTAGATGTTCGAGAGGAGGCCGCGGGTGGTGTCGAGGTCGAGCGAGCCGCGCTCGAGCGACACGGAGGCGAACCCGACGAGTCGGCCCTCGAGGCGGGCGACGAGCAGGCCGTCGTTGATCTGATAGGCCGCGAGCGTCTCCCGCATGGTTTCGCGGTTCGCGTCGGCGCGCACGGCCGAGTCGTACTGGCGCTGATCGCGAGCGAGGCGGACCCACATGTCCGCGAGGGCGTCGAGATCGTCCCGATCGGCGGGCTCAATCGTCGGCTGCGGGTTGGTGGGGGGCATTCTCGAGTGCGGTCACGGCGGGGAGCGATTCGGCGGTGAGCATGCGGAGCGCCGCGCCGCCACCGGTGCTGATGTGAGAGAAGTCGTCGATGCCGAGTCGTCGCAGCGCGGAGGCCGTGTCGCCGCCGCCGACGATGCTCGTCGGGATTGCCGTGGCCGCGCCGTAGAGTTGTCGGGTCCCCGTCTGGAATCGGTCGTCCTCGAAGACGCCGGCGGGGCCGTTGAGGATGATCGTCTCGGCGTCGTCGAGGATCCGCCGGTAGTAGTCGAGCGTCGACTCGCCGATGTCCATGGCCGACTCCTCGTCGCCGGGTGGCAGGGCGTTGACGCCGAGTTCGTGGCGCTCGCCGTTTCGGGCGACGGCGACGTCTCGCGGGAGCGCGATCCGGTCGCCGTAGGCGTCGAGTAGGTCCGCGGCGCGGTCGATCTCGTCCCAGTAGCCCTGCTCGTAGATGAAATCCGAGCTGGCGTCGCCGAGGTCGACGCCGTCGGCGATGAGAAAGACGTTGCCGACGACGCCCGCGGTGAGGACGTGATCGGCCAGTCCCTTCTCCAAGACCGACCACGCGACGTCGATCGAATCGGGGACTTTCGCGCCGCCGAGGACGTAGACGCGGGGTTCGTCGGTCTCCTCGATAGAGCCCAGTACGTCGAGTTCGGACTCCATCACGCGGCCGGCGTAGCTGGGGAGGACGGTCGGGAGGCCGACGAGCGAGGGCTGTGAGCGGTGGGCCGCGGCGAATGCGTCGTTGACGTAGGCGTCGAGGACCGACTCGAGGCCCTCGACGAGGTGGGTCCGCGCGGCGCGCTCGGGGTCGAACTCCATGTACTCCTCGCTGTAGAACCGGGTGTTCTCGAGGACGACGCAGTCGCCGTTCCCGAGGCCCCTGATGGCCTCGCGGGCGGCCTCGGTGAAGGTCGCGTCGACGTAGTCGACGGGTTGGCCGAGCAGTTCCGAGAGGCGATCGGCGTGGGACTCGAGGGAGACGAAGTCGTCGCCGCCGGGCCGACCCTGGTGGGCCAGGACGGCGACGCGGCCGCCGCGGTCGACCAGCTCCGAGAGGGTGTCGACGTGGGCGCGGAGCCGGGCGTCGTCCGCGAGCCTGCCGTCGTCGTCGATCGGACTATTGACGTCGACGCGGACACCGACGGTAGTCCCTTCGACGTCCAGGTCGTCGAGGGTCGCGATCATTATCGACCCCTCCACCGCGACACCCGAAAGGTCTTTCTATCGGAGAGATACGGGTCGGTGGCCGCTGGCACGGGCTACCCGCCGTAGGGAGCGACTACCCTCAGACCGTCCGGCAGTCCGCACAGACCAGTTGCCCGTTGGCGTCCCACAGCGAATCGGCCAGCGAGCCGCAGGCCTCGCAGACGCCCTGGGTGGTGTACTCGTCGCCGCCGTTGGGCCGCAGTTGGGCGTCGCCCTCCTCGGAGACGCGGGCGGTCGCGGCGGCGACTCCAGGTTCACGGTCGACCGGCGGCTCGCTCGAGCGGGCAGGGGTCATCGTCGCCTGGAATGAGCCCGCGGCGGCGATGACGTCCCGCTGGGTGACCAGCCCGACGATACCGTCCCCGGCTTCGACGACGACGTTGCGGATGTTCTGACGGGCCATCGTGGTCGCGACATCGGTGAGCGACCGGTCGGGACTGACCGTGATGACCGGCGTCGTCATGGCGTCGCCGACGGTCGTTTCACCCGGGTCGTTGGCGTCGGCAACGAGCCCGAGCACGTCCCACTCGGTGACGATGCCGACCGGCTCCGCGCCGCGGACGACCAGCGCACAACTCGTCCGCTCCTCGCGCATGAGTTGAACGACATCGCGGATCGCGTCGGACTCACTGACGCCGACGTAATCGGTCGTCAACACGTCTCTGACGGACAGTTCTGATTCCATGTGTGAATGAAACCCACGGACGGGCTAAAAGCTACCTCCACTACACTTAAGCAACGCGGCGGCGAAGTCCAAGAGATCCGCGATTCATACGGTTTACTGTTCTGATTTCCCCGGTGGGACCGCAGGGCGGTCGCGGTCCCACCGGCACTGACGTACAGTAGACCGTCTCAGGCCGTTTCCCACTCGAGTTCGACCCGAGTCCCGTCGGCTCGGCAGGTCTCGAGGGCGTGTTTCGCCTCGAAGCCGGCCTCGTGGGCGCTTTTCCCGCGGCCGACGCCGACCTGCATCTCGACGTCGACTGCGGCCTCGACGTGGGCGATGGCCTCCTCGTAATCGGGTTCGGAAAGGTCGGGGCAGACGACGATGACGTTGTCGCCGCCGACGAAAAAGGAGAGGCTCTCGTGGGCGTGGCGCATGTGGCGCATGAGTTCCGCATAGCCCTGCTCAATCTCGATGAACGTGTCGTAGGCGTTGAGTTCGTCCGTGTAGTTGCCGGTCGCGTTGATCACGTCGAAGTGGGCGATCTGGACGTCGTCGTCGGTCCGGTGGTCGTCCTCGATGACCCGTCCCTCGAGACACTCGCGGCGGTTCTTGTCCTGTGCGCTGCCGGCTTCCTGAAGCCGTTCGGTCGCGTCGGAGAGCGCCTGGACCGGGCTCGTGCCGGTCGCGACGCCGAGGCTGAGCGTCACGGGGTAGCGGTTGCCGACCGATTCCTGGAGGAGCGCGTGGTCCTCGAGCGAGCAGCCGTTCGTGACGGCGATCATGTTGTCGAAGCGAGTGAAGAACGTGTAGCCGCCGCGGTTGCCGATAAACTGAGAGATATCCGCGAACAGCCGGGACTGCATCGTCTGGAGGTCTGCTTCCCGTCGCGGCTCCGGCGTCACGGTCCACGGCCCATAGTTGTCGATCTGAACGAGCGTCACCTGCGTGTTAGTCACGGTGACCGACTCTTTCGAACGCCGTCGTATAAGTGATACGTAATCCAGATTCGTGATGGGGAGAGCGGCCCGTTAGGCGTGTTTCTTTTCCGGATTCTTGCCCTGCGGGTGGTACGTCCAGAAGTCCCCGGCGCGCATCGCCGCGCCGACGGCCTTGTGCATGTCGATCATCGTCTCGAACTCCGCGGGTTCGACGTACTCGAAGATGTCGCTGAGCGCGACGACCGTCTCGTGGTTGATCCGGATCGGGTATTCGCCGTACTCCTCGACGAACTCGTCGGGGTCCATCGGGAAGTCCTCCTCCTCGTCGACCTTGTCCGCGATGATCCGCATGTCGTACTTGCGCATCCCCTCGCTGCCCTCCTCGCCGTCGGGATCGACCGGCCAGTTGCTGCTCATACTCCGACGTGTGCAGGGGACCCGCAAAAGGATTACTCTCCGCGGCGATCGTCGCTCCGGCCGCCGACACTCGAGGACGGTCTCGAATCGGCCGGTCGGCGACGACGCAGTTCGAGGGTATCGAAACGCGCGCCGGCGGACTTGTCTCGAGCGGTCACGGCTCTGCGGTTTCGATACCGGTGTCTACTCGAACGCCGACAGTGAGACCGTCTCCCGGGGGACTCGAATCCGGTATTTATCCCGGCCAGTTAAACTGTATCCGACATATTGGGTGACCGCTGAACGCCGACCGAAGTTTTATCCCTCCCGGTCGGCTGGAGTGGAGTAATGGAGAGTACTCACACAACCCGTGCGGCGACTACCGAGACGGCCATCACCCGCATCGTGGACGCAGTCGCGGACCGCGAGGGCGTCGCGCCGACGGCGCTCCAACCGCCGCTGTACGACGTGATCGATCCCGAGGCGCTGAACGCGCTCGTGTCGTCGGTGAACGGCGACGACGCCGATTCCTTCCGCGTCTCCTTCGAGTACAACGGCTACGAGATCACCGTCGGCGGCGACGGCGACGTCTCGGTTTCGGACGCCGGGTCACGGCGGTCGGTGCAGTCCGATCCCGATCTCGAACGGTAGCCCGGCCCGCCGCGGCCGCTCCGAACCTCGAGTAACGCGTGGGCCCGCTCGCGAGAGCGGTGGCAGTCGCCGTCGGCTCGAGTCCGCCGCTCTCTCCGGGCTCGAGACTGCGCGGTCCTCGCTCCCGGTCGATTCGGTCGGACTCTCTTTCACGCCGTTTGCAGTAGATATAAGTCACAACGAGTCAACGGTTAGAACGGAAGCCGATCTCCAGAACCGGGGGACGCGATCGAAACGTCCCGGGTGGTCAGAGCACCCGAGACTCGGCTTCCATCGCGCAGATCGAAGCCATGATTGCGTACATTCTACCGGGATATAAACGTCCCGCACGACCGTCGAATCGCATGACACGACTCCAGTCGGCGCTGCAGATAGATGGGGGGCGTACTCGCGATGCGTAGCGACATCGACTCGAGCGGTGACACCGACTCGAGTCCCGACGCCGACTCCTCGTCGCTGCCCGACTGTCCCCGCTGTGGCGAGCCCGTCACCACTGTGACTGTCAGCGGTCCCCACACCGGCATCGCGGGTCCGTGTGGCTGCTCGGTCTCGCCCGGACTGCTCGAGCGGGAGGAGTAGGTCGGGCCTCGAGCCCCGGCGGACAGCCGGCCGGTCGGCGGTGGCGACCACGACCACCACACCACCACCACGTTCGCCGACATCGGCCGCCGATCGGTCGGTCCGTAATCGGGGGCTCGAGTATCGTTCTGGTTACGGTATTACCGTCAAGGCTGTTGATTTAACCATCACTGCCTGTGATCTCGCAACAGGATTTATACGAGGATACTGTCTCGATTTAGGAAACAATGGGTGCGGGACTCTCGGGGACTGATGAAACGGATGCCGATCTGCCGACTGTCTATCAGGTTCCGATAAAGACAGCGGACGACGAACCGATTCGAACCAATTTCGAGCGAACCGTCGTCGACGGCGTTCGTCGGGATCGACTCGCGGATCTCTGTGACATCCCGCTCGAGCACGAGACGCTTCGCGTCTGGGGAAATCGAGAGAGCGAACCGGCCGAGGCGGGCGACTATCTTCTGTTTGCGGATCGTAACGGCCGCCATGACGGCGAGTATACGCTTCTCGCTCATGTCGAGCACGCGACGATTCTGGACGAGGAGACGGCGGCGGCGTTTACGGACGCGATCGGGTGGGGAGAGGTGACGGACACGTCGTATCCGCACGTACTGTTTCTCGACCCGATCTACGAGACGACGCTGGATCGTGCGGCCTTCTGGGAGACGCTCGGTTTCCGAGGGTGGCCGAACGATACGTTCAGCGGCATCAACTTCAGCCGCAGCGGGTCAACGTTCTTCACAGAATACGATTCGATCGCAGAGTTCATCGATCAAATCCGCGGTAACAGGATCTATCCGGCCGAATCGGTCGGTGAGTACGAAACGCTCGACGCGGCGATAACCGATGTCCGAACGCGACTCGAGCAGTCCGGAATAGAGACGACGTGGCTCAGAAGCCGCCTCGGGGAGGCGCTCGTTTCCGAGTGGTCGGCCGCGCTCACCGGGTTCAAACCATCCGATAGCGTCTCCGCGAGCACCGCCGCAACGTTCGATCAACTGCGGCGTATCTACGAATCGCTCGAACCTGAACTCGAGGTGACCGCTGACGAACTCGGTGTCCGGTCCCTCCACTCGTTTGCACCGGCGAAAATGCTCTTTTGCTGTTGGGTCCGTCTTCTTCAGGAAGGGATCGATCACGACGGGGGTGTGCTGAGTCAACCCCGATTGAATAGTATTCTTCGCGACACCTACACCGTAGAGACCGAAATCGAGACGGAGACAGAGGAGAACTCAGCATTCGAACTGACTGACAGTAGCCATCCGGTATTATCACATATTCGGTCGACCTCACCGGCGATATACGCGTTTACCGCACCATGTGACTACTGGCTCACGAGTCTGGAATATAGCGCGGTCTCTTTCGATGCAGACCATCGGAGTCGGTGGGCGGACCTCTCGGAAGGCGACGTTGCGATCCTCCACGCTCGTGCGGAGCCGTCGAACGAGGCGTTCGATCGGCAGCCGAACGGCATCATCGGCGTCGGGATTCTCGGCGAGACGTTCGAAAAAGACGAACCGTGGTGGCGAGACGAACACGAGTCCGGTGAGTCGTACCCACTGGTCGCAACGTTCGACCGGCTGTTCCTCACCGGTTCGACCGATGATATCGATACGTCTCGATCGATCACTGAAAAGACGGCATCGGAAATCAATCGGGAAAGCGCCGCATTGACGGAGGATCTCCTCCCAATCGAACGGGCGAACAGTCTCTGTGCGGCGGTTGCGGACACCGAATTCCCCGTCCAGTCACAGTACGCGACGTTTCGGACCGACGATGGGGAAATTGATTACGAACGGCCGATGGCACTCGTCGACGCGCTCACAGACGAGCTGACCGAAGTCCCGACAGTCAATGTTCACAAACCGTATCACGGTTCGATCCAGTCCGATCCGCTCGAGGGGCTCTACTTCCCGGACGATCAGGGCGAACAGATCCTCGAGCAGATCACGACAGCACTCACATCGGGCAAACACATTCTCCTGACTGGTCCACCGGGGACTGGAAAGACGGAGATCGCCCGCCGCGTCTGTTCCGCGCTCGCGGAGACGCGTCCGTCTCTGTACTCGGGGTTCGAAATGACGACGGCGACTGCCGACTGGTCGACGTTCGATACGGTCGGCGGATACATGCCGAACGAATCCGGCAGCAGTGGTGACGACGATCTCGCATTCACGCCGGGGATCGTCCTCAATCGACTCAAAAACAACCGGACGGGTACCCAGTCGAACGAGTTACTCATCATCGACGAACTGAACCGCGCCGATATCGACAAAGCGTTCGGCCAGCTTTTCACCGTTCTCTCGGGGCAGTCGGTCCAGCTTCCGTACACCAAAAACGGACGCGAGATCGAGGTGACGACGACCGACGACGTTACTGCCCACCCCGCATCCCATCAGTATCTCGTCCCGAATTCGTGGCGTATCTTCGCGACGATGAACACCTACGACAAGACATCGCTCTACGAGATGAGCTACGCGTTCATGCGTCGGTTCGCGTTTATCCGCGTTCCCGCTCCCGAACTCCCCGAGGACCGGACGGACGAAGAGCGATTGGAGCAACTCGTCTACGACTACGCAAACGCGTGGGACCTCGACCTCGATCGCCCCGAAGCAATGGCCATCGGTCGCGTGTGGCGAGAGACGAACCACGCCGTCGAGGAACGATCGATCGGCCCCGCGATCATCGAAGACGTCCTTCGATACGTCAATCAGCATCCGGAGGACGAACTCGAGTATCATCTCACGCAAGCGGTCATCAGCTACGTCTTCCCCCAACTCGAGGGCGTGCCGAAGCGACGGAAGATCGTACAGGAAATCGCAGCCGTCAGGGAGATCGACGCAGCCCTCCTCGAGCAAGCCGCTCGAGAGATGCTACAGGTGGCAGTGAATGAATAGGGACCAACTCCTCGACCACCTGACAGAGGATATCCTCGCTCACGTAATGCGCGGGTCGTTTCCCGAGCGCGAACTGGCGAAGTCGATCAAATCGGACCAGTTGGACGATCGGTTCGAAGAGTACGAACTGCTCCTCGATCTCCACTTCGTCCTCAAATCGGACGTCGTCTCGTTCGTCAGAGAACTCCCGAAACATCTGCGGAGCGTCCGAACGGAAACGCAGACGACATCGCGAACGCGGCGCGGTACTGTCGACGGACGAATCAACTGGGGAGAGACGATCAAGAAACGCTATTCCGAGCACCCACGAGACCGGTCGATTTTCGTCTGTGACAACCGATCGATCGATTACGATATTCCCGAGAATATCGTTCTGAAACGGCTGATTTCGGTTGTTCACACAACTATCCGTGAGGCCGAGGAATACCTTCGCGGGGAGTACGACTGGGTCCAAGAGACGTGGAAAGGCAACGAGAACCTCATCGACGAGTTACAACGAATCGTCGAGCGAAATGTCCACGTTCGACGAATTCGTGATCCGGACACCTACGAGCCCACCGAGCGGATGCTGACGACCGCTGAACAGTCGCGACAGGAAGTGTACCGCGAAGCTGCATCGCTCCTCAAATCTCGAGAGCGGCTATTCGCGGGCGATTCGGATAAAATTCGAGACCTCCTCGAGGAAACGGCAATCGCACCCGATGATCAGGATTCGCTCTTCGAACTGTACGTCCTCTTTCGGTTCGTCGCGACGCTCGAGCGGCTACAGGAGAGCCAGCCTGAGTTCAAGACTATCGCAACGGGTCGACAGGAGGTAGCTCGCTTCGACGGCGACAAAGAGATCGCTCTCTACCACGACAACTCTGCGTCCGACCGAAATCTGTCCTTCGTCGCTGTTCCCGACGAAGAGCAGGAGGAACTCTCGCGGACCGACGAGGTACAGCTTACGGCACAAGACATCGCCGGCGACTACTTCGGGCGAGAGTTCCGGAACCACACGGGCCGTCCCGATGTCATCGTCCTCGAGATTATCTCCGAGTCGGACGACCGGCACGAGTACCTGATCGTCGAAGTGAAAAACAGTACGAACGAGGAGACGATCCG
The DNA here is from genome assembly GCF_000337195.1 of Natrinema versiforme JCM 10478. Taxonomy (GTDB): domain Archaea; phylum Halobacteriota; class Halobacteria; order Halobacteriales; family Natrialbaceae; genus Natrinema; species Natrinema versiforme. The sequence goes on from NZ_AOID01000014.1 coordinate 16,622, forward strand.
CCGCGGAATCAAAGAGACGCTGGAGTATCTCGCCTTTCTCCGAGTCAACGAAGACTATGTCTTCGGGCACGACGACGAGAGCTACTTCGGATCAGGCTGGAACGGACTGCTGGTCGTTCAAGATTTAGATGAGGAGACCGCGTCGCTCGAGGAACAATCCGAGAATCCGGTGACGATACTGCAGGCGGCGGAGTTGGAACAGGAGTTGGCGGCTGTAATACAGGAGATTTTGTAAGCCGAGATCGATCCGGTAAGGTGTATCCGAATCGGACGTGCTCGCCAAATCGACGACTCAGCCGACGATCAGTCGTAGATCGTCGCCTTAGTCGTCAGCTGTCGTCTCCGCGTCCTCACCCAGCACTTCCTCGCGGTGCTCGTCCAACAGCGGCGCGCGACCGCGGGGCTCGGGGTTCGTCTCGCTCATCTTGATCGGGTTGCCCGCGATCTCGACGTCCCTGTCGGCACCCGGCTGTTCGACCGGCACGAGCATGTCTCGAGCCGCGACGTGCGGATCGTCGAAGATTTCCTCGGTGGTCTGGACCGGGGCGGCGGGGACCCGTCCCTCGAGCGCGCCCACGAGTTCGTCGTTGGTCTGCTCGATGGCCCACGCGGCGAGTTCCTCGCGGAGGGCCTCGCGGTGCTCGAGTCGCTCGGGGGTCGTGGGGTACTCCTCGGCCAAGTCTTCCCGACCCATCACGTCACAGAGTTCGGCCCAGTGGTTGTTGTTGAACGCGGCGACGACGGCGTAGCCGTCGGCGGTTTCGAAGGCGTCGTAGGGGAACAGCGTCGGGTGGGAGTTGCCCCGGCGGGTGGGGGCCTCGCCGGTGTAGGACTGCTGGTAGATAGCGCGCTCGGTGAAGCTGAGCATCGAGTCGTACATCGCGGTGTCGACGTACTGGCCCTCGCCGGTCTGTTCGCGGTGGTTCACGGCGGCCAGAATCCCGATGCAGTTCAGCGTCGCGGTAAAGAGGTCACCGACCCCGGGGCCGGTTTTGGTCGGCGGGCCGTCGGGCTGGCCGGTGGTCTCCATGACGCCGCCCAGTGCCTGCGCGATGAGGTCGAAGGAGGGCTGACCCTGCCGCTCGGTTTCGCCCGTCCGCGGGTCGCCGAAGCCCCGGATCGAGGAGTAGATCAGATCCTCGTTGTACTCCGTCAGCGTCTCGTAGCCCAGCCCGTACTTCTCCATCGTGCCCGAGCGGTAGTTCTCGACGACGACGTCGGCCTCTTCGACGAGCGAGAGGAAGTCCTCGCGGTCCTCCTCGTCCCCGAAGTCTAGTTCGATGCTCTTCTTGCCGCGGTTAACGCTCTGGAAGTAGCCGCCGTAGGCTTCTTCCTCGGGGTCGTCGACGAACGGCGGGTTCGAGCGGATCATATCGCCGCCCGGCCGTTCGATCTTGACGACGTCCGCTCCGAGGTCCGCGAGCAACATCGTACAGTACGGCCCGGCCAGCACCTGGGTCAGATCCACGACGCGAAGGTTCGAGAGTGCACCCATATGTGTAGCCACCTTGCGAAACCAGTACCTAAACTTTACCATCGATCATGTAGTTGCCCTCGAGAACCACGTCGGGTGTGAACTATCGACATAGGGACGCTGTTAGGATCTTTAAGGAGTATTATCATGGAAGATCATTAGGTTTATACCCGAGTCCATCATGGTTCCGAACACGATGTCCCAAACGGTCGTCCTCGGCGTGATCGGCTCCGATGCCCACGTCGTTGGCATCACAATCTTAGAGCAAGCCTTCAGTGCAGCCGGCTTCGATGTCGTGAACCTCGGCGTTCAGACCTCCCAGGAGGATTTCGCCGAGGCTGCGGTAGCCCACGACGCACAGGCTGTACTGGTCTCGTCGCTCTACGGCCACGCCGAGCAGGACTGCCAGGGATTCCACGGCGTCCTCGAGGACGCGGGCGTCGACGCGGTCAGCTACATCGGCGGCAACCTCGCCGTCGGACAGGATGACTTCGAGCAGACCCGGAAGACGTTCCGGGAGCTCGGGTTCGACCGCGTCTTCGACTCCGAAACCGATCCCGAAGACGCGATTGCTGCGCTGCGCGAAGACCTCCAGATTACACCGACGGAGTCGGAACGCGCCACGATTAGTTCCTAGATGATACGAGACGAACGGATTCCGTCCGACGAGCTACGGCGTATCGACGAGGAGATTCGGTCGAACTGGCCGACGGGCGAAGCCGTCGACTTCGAGGAAGCCATCGAGTACCACGAGTCGCTGCCGGAACACAAGCGATTCGCCGATGTCCTCGAGTCGGCCGACAAACCCCTCCTCCAACCGCGGGCCGGCGTCCCCCGGCTCGACGACCAGATCGAACTGCTGCGATACCTCCATCAGGAGGGGCAGGCGGACCTCCTGCCGACGACCATCGACTCGTACACGCGCGACAACGAGTACGAGAAGGCCCAGCAGGGCCTGGACAAGGCCCTCGAGACGGGCGACGACACCCTCAACGGCTTCCCGGCGGTCAACCACGGCGTCGACGGCTGTCGCGAACTGATCGACGCGATCGACGCGCCGATCGAGGTGCGACACGGTACCCCGGACGCCCGACTGCTCGCGGCGATCACCTTCGCCGGCGGCTTCCAGAGCTTCGAGGGCGGCCCGATCTCCTACAACATCCCGTATACGAAACGCCACGGCTTAGAGGAGACCATCGAGAAGTGGCAGTTCGTCGACCGGCTGGCGGGGGCCTACACCGAACGCGGCGTGCGGATCAACCGCGAGCCGTTCGGTCCCCTGACCGGCACCTTGGTGCCGCCGTCGATCGCGATCGCGATCATGATCGTCGAGGGGCAACTCGCCGCCACGCAGGGCGTGCGCTCGATCACGCTCGGCTACGGGCAGGTCGGCAACGTCGTCCAAGACGTGGCCGCCCTGAACGCCCTGAAGAAACTCGGCAACGAGTACCTCCCCGACGAGGTCGTCGTCACGACCGTCTTCCACGAGTGGATGGGCGGCTTCCCGCCGGACGAGGCCCGCGCCAACGGTGTCATCAGCCTCGGCGGCATGACCGCCGCCATCGCACAGCCGGACAAGGTCATCACCAAGTCTCCACAGGAGTTCCAAGGGGTGCCGACCAAGGAGGCCAATTCGGCCGGCCTGCGCACCACGCGGCAGGTCATCGACATGGCGATCGAGCAGAAGATCGACATCGACGGCATCGAGGAGGAACAGGACCTCATCGAGCGCGAGACCCGGTGTCTGATGGACACCATCTTCGAGCACGGCGACGGCGACGTCGTCCAAGGGACGCTCAAGGCCTTCGACTCCGGCGCGCTCGACGTGCCGTTCGCACCCAGCGACAGCGCGGCGGGCGCTGTCCTGCCCGCGCGGGACGACGACGGTCGCGTCCGCATCTTCGAGTGGGCCGACCTCGAGATGGACGAGGACATCAAGGAGATTCACAAGGCCAGGCTCTCCCAGCGCGCCGACACGGAAGGTCGCGACCAGTCGTTCCGGATGGTCGCGGACGACGTCGACGCGATCAGCGACGGGAAACTCATCGGCCGACCACAGGGTGACGTCTGATATGGAAATCACAGGAATACACGCCACGCCCGGTTATTCCGGGTTCTTCTTCGACGACCAGCGCGCGATCAAGCAAGGTGCCGAACACGACGGCTTCACCTACGAGGGCGAGCCCGTCACCGACGGCTTCGACGAGATTCGCCAGGCCGGCGAGACGATCATCGTCGACATCGAACTCGCCGACGGCACCGTAGTGCGAGGCGACTGCGCCGCGGTCCAGTACTCCGGTGCCGGCGGGCGCGACCCGCTCTTTCAGGCCGAGGAATACGCCCCCGTCATCGAGGGCCCCGTCGCCGACGAACTCGAGGGTCGGGACGCCACGGAGTTCCTCGACAACGCCGAACTGCTCGAGGAGATGACCGTCGAGGGCGACCGACTGCACACGGCGATCCGGTACGGCGTCTCGCAGGCGCTGCTCGCCGCAGCGGCCGAGGCCGAGAACACGACCCGAACGGACGTGATGGCCGACGCACTCGGCACCGAGCCCGCGACGGAGCCGGTGCCGGTCTTCGGCCAGTCCGGTGACGATCGCTACAACAACACGGAGAAGATGTTCGTCAAGGGCGTGCCCGTCCTGCCCCACGCGCTCATCAACAGCGTCGAGAAGATCGGCGAGAACGGCGAGGTCCTGCTCGAGTACGTTGACTGGCTCGTCGAGCGCTCGCAGGAACTGGGGCCCGAGGGCTACGAGCCTCGCTTCCACATCGACGTCTACGGCATGATCGGCGAGATTTTCGGCGCGCCCTACGACCGCGAGGAGGTCGTCGACTACTTCGCCGACCTCGAAGAGGCCGCGGCCCCCTACCCGATCCAGATCGAGGGGCCGATGGACGTCGGCAACCGCGCGGATCAGATCGACGCGATGGTCGAACTCCGCGAGGGGCTGGCCGAGGCCGGCGTCGCCGTCGACATCGTGGCCGACGAGTGGTGCAACACCTTCGAGGACGTGCAGGCGTTCGTCGACGCCGAAGCGGCGGACCTCGTGCAGGTCAAGACGCCCGATCTCGGTGGTATCCACCGCAGCGGCCAGGCGGTCCGCTACTGCGAGGGGACCGAAACACGAGCGTACCTCGGCGGCACCTGCAACGAGACCGAAACCTCCGCGCGGGCCTGCGCCCACGTCGCGCTCGCGACCGACGCCGCGCAGGTGCTCGCAAAGCCCGGGATGGGCTTCGACGAGGGGTACATGATCGTCGAAAACGAGATGCGACGAACCATCGCCCGCCGCGAGCGGGAGCAGCAACAAGTCGACACTGACGAGGTGACCGCGGATGACTGAGTGGACCGATCCCGACACGTTCGCACAGGCGCTCGAGCGAGCCGAGACCAAGGAGAAGGGCAACTGCTTCGAGGACTTCGCGGAGGGCGACCTCGTCGAGCACGACCCCGGACTCTCCCTGACGGAGTGGGGCAACGAACAGTGGATGAGCCAGACGCTCAACCACGACCCCGCCTACTGGCGGAGCGACGCCGCGGCGGAACGCGGGTTCGAGGAACCGCCGATCCACCCGGACTACCTCACCGCCGCCACCCTCGGCATCACCGTCGAGGATCTGAGCGAGAAGGGGGGCTACTTCCTCGGGCGGACCGACGTGCGGTTCCCCGGGACGCCGATCTACGCCGGCACCGAACTCCACGTCGAGAGCGAGGTCGTCAACTGCGCGACCTCGAGTTCCCGACCCGAGTACGGCATCGTCTCGTGGCGGACCCGCGGCAAAGACGCCGAGACCGGCGACGTGCTCTGCTCCTACGAGCGCACGAACATGATTCCGCGCCGCGACCCCGTGGCGACCGACGGGAGCGGCGCGGCGGCCGCCGAGGGAGACGAAGACGAGCCCGAGCTCCCCGACGAGTTCATCGCGCCCGAGGGCGGCTACTACGAGGATTTCGTCGAGGCCCTCGAGCGAGCCGACGAGGAGAACACCGCCGTCGCCTACCGCCACGAGCGGGGTCGCACGCAGGACGACGTGACCGTCGCCTCGCTGCCGTTGGCGACGCTCAACACGGCCAAACAACACCACAACGTCGACGTGATGGCCGACTCGCCGTCGGGCGACATCGTCACCTACGGCGACGTGACCCGGTCGACCGCGCTGGGCCACGCCCGCTCGGACGAGGAGACCTGGCGCGAGGTCGGCTTCGACGACGAATCGTTCCACACGTTCGTGGCGGTGGGCGACACCGTCTACGCGTTCACCCGCGTGCTCGAGGTCGAGGACGACGCCGCGAGCGACGCGGCCGGCACCGTCCGGTTCCAGCACATCGCGTTCAACCAGGACGACGAACCCGTCTACTCGGGGACACGAACCGCAGAGATTCAGAAACGTTCTAAGTAACACGATCGAACGTTACAGACGACCGCACCCAATCGCGACTTCAGATTCAAATCCATGACAGACGACATTCGACTCTGCCGCACGTTCCAGACCGCACCGGCCGCCGTTCCGAAAGACGACTCGGCGAAGTACCTGTCCTCCGCGCTCGAGGCGGAGGGCTTCCAGGCCCCCGACTGGCTCGTCCCCGACATGGAAGACGGGACCGCACCGGACATGAAAGCCGAGGGCCTCGAGAACACGATCGAGAAGGTGCCCCAGTATGACTTCCCCGGCGAGATCTGGCCCCGCGTCGAGTGGAGCTACGAGGACGAGGAGTACCGCGAAAAAGGGCGCAATCAGATCGACCGCCTCGTCGGCGAACTCGGCGACGAGATCGACGGCGTCGTCGTCCCCAAGGTCGGCCGCCTGGAAGACGTGCAACGCGCCGCCGAAGTCGTTGCCGAAGCGGAAGCCGAACACGGCTACGACGACGGCTCGATCGGCCTCTCGGTCATCATCGAAACCGGTCGCGCCCGCTCGGACCTGCGGGAAATCTCGAAGTTCGGCGAGGACTCCCGACTCACCGCGCTCGTCTTCGGCCCCGTCGACTACGCCGCCGAACTCGGCGGCCGCGACCTCGGTGACGGCATGCCCCGCTGGGACGGCCTGCTCGAGGCCCTCTCGAACGAGGCCAGCGCCGGCGGCCTGCTCTCGATCGGCGGCCCCTTCGACGACCTGTTCAAGGAACGCGCCGGCCTGACCTACTACAACGCCGATGAGTACGCCGACCAAGTCGAACACGAAGCCCAACTCGGCCTCGACGGCTCGTGGTCGCTGTACCCCAAACAGACGGTCCAAGCCAACACCGTCCACATGCCCACGCCCGAGGAACTCGAGCGCGACGTGAGCAAAATCGAACGCTTCAACGAGGCCAAACGCGAGGGCACCGGTGCAGTCACGCTCGATGGCCAGATGGTCGACGAGGCGACGTTCAAGAACTTCAAGAACACCGTCGAACAGGTCCGCGCGATCGACGAGATGCGCCCGGGTCAGACTGAGGAGTACTACGACGCGGATCTGCTCGAGCGAGCACGTGACCTCGAGCTCTCGTACCGCTGAGCTATCGAGACGCGCTGTATCGGTGACTGATCGATCTCGTTTTCGTCGCCGGTAACTCGCTCTCAGACGCGAGCACCGTTTCTCCCGTTCTCCCTCGATAGAGACGAGTTTCCGTCTGTCGCGTTCTCCTCCGATAGTGGCGAGTTTGCGCCTCTTTCGTCGGAACTACGTTTCATCGATTTTGACAGGCAAAATACAATAATTTACTATGATCGTAAACATTAATAATAGGAGAGGGTTGGGTACGATTCACGAATGGCGTATATGCCGCTCCAAGCGGTAGAGTTCGCGCATAGTCCGTTAATTACGTTCGTCATCGGGCTGCTCGCAGTCATCGCGTTGCTCGTCTGGCTCGATCTCCCGGCGTTCATCGGATTGGTCATAGCTGCGTTCACCGTCGGTGTCGTCAACACGGTCTTCCTCGCCGACTTCGGCGCAGCCGACGCCGGATCTCGAGTCGCGGCCGCGTTCGGCGAGAACATGGCCGGGATCGGGATCCCGATCCTGATGGCCGCAGTCATCGGTAAATCGATGCTCGAGAGCGGGGCGGCCCAGCGGATCGTCCGGAGCTTTCAGAACCTCCTCGGCGAATCCAACTCGGACATCTCCCTGCTCGGGAGCAGTTCCTTCCTCGCCGTCCCCGTCTTCTTCGACAGCGTCTTCTACCTCATGGCCCCCCTCGCACGGTCGATGCGCGCCCGCGTGGGTCGGGACTACACCCTCTTCATCGTCGTCGTCGGGGCCGGCGCGGCGACCACGCACGTCTTCGTCCCCCCGACGCCGGGACCGCTCGCCGTCGCAGCCGAACTCGAGACGGATCTGGGCATGACGATCGCGATCGGCATCGTGACCGCGATCCCGGCGGCGATTCTCGCCGGCCTCGTCTACGGTCGGTGGATCAACGCCAGACTCGATATCCCGCTTCGGGACACGATGTCGACGACGACCGAGGAACTCGAAGACGTCGCCGACAAACCGACGAGTTCCCTCCCGGGCATGCTCGAGTCCGCGGCACCGATCGTTCTCGCCGTCGTCCTCATCGCGTCGCTGACTGTCGTCGACGCGTTCCAGGAAATCGTGCCCGCGCTCGCAGCGATCGAGCCGGTCGCTGCCTTCCTCGGCGACAAGAACGTCGCGCTCACGATCGCTGCCCTCGCCGCGGCGTACACCTTCATGCGGCACAACGACCTCTCCCACAGCGAGTGGACCGACGAACTCACGGAGGCGCTGAAAAGCGGCGGGAACATCGCGGCGATCACCGCCGCCGGTGGTGCCTTCGGTGCGCTCCTCGCCGCCTCCGGAATCGGTGACTACCTCGCGGGTGCGCTCCAGGGCGTCGGTATCGGCCTACTGGTCACCGCGTGGCTCATCGCCGCGATCGTCCGCATCGCACAGGGGTCGGCGACGGCCGCGATGCTTACCGCCGCCGGCATCATGGCCCCGCTGACCGGCCAGCTCGAGGTTCACGCGGCCTACCTCGTGATGGTGATCGGCGCGGGTGCCAACATCTTCTCGTGGTACAACGACTCCGGCTTCTGGCTGGTCAAGGAGATCGGCGGACTCACACAAGCCGAGACGCTCAAGACGTGGACCGTCCTGACGACGATTATCTCCGTCTCCGGGCTGCTCACGAGCCTGCTGCTCTCGACGCTCTTCCCGTTCGCTTGACATCCTCCCCGCGCTAAAGCACGAGGATTCCTCCGTTGGGGTTTCGGCTATGCCGATTCCACGGAGGCAACTTGCGGGTTTGTGCGCAATTCTTTGGGACTTTCGCGAGGGTGTGATTTCCCCGACCAGTTGTGGTCGTCCCACTCGAATCGCACGGGCCGTGCCATCGGCCTGATTTCACAATCGCTGTTTTCCCGAAGGAACGTCTCCGACGCCGTGAGGTCGGCGTGCCCCTCGAAACCACATGGACACGTCAGCGTCTCCCCGTGGCGAACTGTCTCCTCGTGGTCGCCACAGTCGGGGCACGTCTGACTCGTCCACGCTTCCGACTCGGCTTCGAGGGAGATACCGTACTCCTCACAGACACACGCGAGACGGTTGATGAACTTCTTGAACGCCCAGAAGTTGTGCGTCTTCTCGTTCATCCTGACCGACCAATGCGTTTCCAACACGTCGGTCAAGTCGCCCACGTATACTGTAGCCACGCCCTCGTCGTACAGCCGTTCAACGAGGTCGCGCACCAGCGCGTTCTGTGCGTGGTCACGCCGTTTCGTCCGCTGTCGATACAGCCGTCGAATTCGCTTGGAACTGTATCGTCCCTCTCGGAGTTTCGACTGTAGGCGGGCGATTTCGTCAGTCGTCTCGCGGAACCGTCCGAACAACTCCCGACCGTCGTAGAGGTACTGGTTCCCAGTAGTCGTGGAACACGCGACGAGATTGTTCGCGCCAACGTCGAGGGCGGCTTCTTCGGAAGCCAGTGGTGAATCCAGTCGAGAATCAGGGACGGTAACTGGTTGAAAAGCCCTGAACGTGTCGCTCACCTCGTCGTATTCGAGTTCCAGACGACCCTGTTCGCCGTCCCACTTCGGGTTGCCCCGGACTTCGAGGCGGAGTCGATCGTGGTAGCCGAGTCCGTATTCGTCTTTCAGTTCTTGCCCGACAGGAATCTCAAGACGTGACTGCTTGCTCCACTGAATCGTGTACTGGTTGTTTCGGATGTAGGTACGGAGTTCGCGTCCGTCCTCCTCGTTGCCCCAGTACGACGGTGGGTTGGCGTCCTCGTCTTTCTCCTTGAGGGCGAAGAACGATCGCCACGCTTCGCTGTTCTTGCGCGTGACCTGTTGGACGGTCGCGCTCCCGACAACACCGTTGTACTGTCCACGGTATTCGGACGTGTCCCACACGTTGCCGTCACCAAAGTAGTTCTGACGACGTTCGTAGGTCAGTTCGTTCCACAGAGAAGCAGAGGCGTCGAGTAGCCGTAGAAGGCACTCTTTGTCGTTCTCGGTCTGTGGAACCACTTCGAAGGTGTTGACACGCTTCATTCGTCATCACCTTCCTGTTCAGCGATGTAGCGTTCGACAGCACCCTTCAAGGCACTTCCTGCCGTACCGACGTAGTAGGAACGAGTCCACTTCACGCGGTCGTCATACCGTTGATTGTACTTCCGCGCCGAGATACCCTTGACCCAGTTGACGATAAGGGACGGAGCATTCTTCGGTGGACTCCCGATGAACAGGTGTACGTGGTCGGCCATGACCTCGGACTCGGCCAGTTCAAGGTCTTTGTCCTCACAGATTTCCGCGAAGATGGTTTCGAGACGTTCCTTCGTCTTCCCCGTCAGGTGCGAACGCCGATACTTCGGCACGAATACTATGTGGTAGTAGAGTTCGTATTTCGCGTGACGGGTACTCTTTACCATCTATTCATACTATCATAGTCAGACGGATTAAAGGTTGCGTTGGAACCCTGTCTATGCCATCGTCAGCGGTTGAATACTGTTAGTCGACTACATCCCCGTCCTCGAAAAGCGAAACTTTCCGGTTGCACCGAGAGGTTCGCTCTCGCCATGCCCCTGAAGGGAGAGGCTTTCGCCTCGGATTTCCACGGTAGACTTAAATAAATTTTGTATAAAATCACATAGTATAGATAAAGGAGATGTACTCAAGCTTATCGACAGATATTCCACTTGCTGTAGTCAAATCGCGCCAACAGTCAGTCCTTGGATAGTGTAGTTATTAGAAAAACGAACTATGAAAATCTATTATTCATAGAAGGTGCCATAGAATTGTGATGACTGACCATATTCAGATCATTGCTATCATAGTAGGTATAATTGGATCAGTTGCTGTCATAATCAATTCTAGATTGCTGGCGAAGAAGAGAGACGTCTACACTCCCGTATATAATAAAGTGAATGAAAATATAAAATCTATCAATTATGATCGAGATAGTGGTGAATTTGATAAAATTTGGGAGACATTTGACGGTCATATTAAGGACAAAATCAGAGAAGACGACCTTGAGGGTTGGCTTGTGAGGTTTGATGGAATGGTAGTAAATCTTAACACATTTTTATATAACTATAAGCTGAAATTAGAAGCTATGTCCGATTCCTCAGATCTCGTTATCAAGTCTGGCAACGAATATATGTTTGATATGGGGGGCGAACGGGGACAGGTCTTACTTGACGATTTCATAAACCAACATGGGTGTGAAATCGTAACGACATTAGACAAAGGTGATTTGTGGAAGAGGTTACGAAGAAATTCAGAAGAGGGTTATCACCATACTGAAATCAAAAATTGGGACCCTACTGGCAAACGGATTGATTTCTTATGGGAATGTAGGGAAGAAGTCTATAGAGATGACCCGAATTTCATAGGATCGGGTCGTGTTAACTTAAGCATGATTCCACCAGACGGCGTGGGCTTGAAGCCAGGTTTCTGCGGTGACTGGATCGACGTGACTGAAGCAGTTTGAAAACGATGAGGTTCGTCGTTGTACCTCTCTGAAGACACGTTCGACCTGGTTTCTATCGCCGTGTAATTGAACGCGGTAGCTGAGGCCTTCTCGGCGGAGTCCGCCAATCAGATCATCGGCGTCGTCGACGAGAAACAGGGCGTCTTCGACGTCGTGTTTCTCGGTTAGCTCGGTGAGAAACTCCCGTGCAATCGGGATCGTATANTCGGCGTCGTCGACGAGAAACAGGGCGTCTTCGACGTCGTGTTTCTCGGTTAGCTCGGTGAGAAACTCCCGTGCAATCGGGATCGTATACGTCGGAAACAGCCGTGAATGAAGGATCCTGTTCGTTTCCGGATCGACTGCGGCGTGCAGCCAGTACTGCTGGTCATTGATTCGGATCGCCTTCTGATCAACCGCGACGCGATCCGGGCTTGCGCCGTCCGCCGGCTGTAGATCGGCCTTCTGCACCCAATTGTGGACCGCTGTTCGACTCCGTTCGACACCCAANCCCTTTTCAATGATCTCGCGGGGTGTCCGCTCTCGCTCCACAAACCCCAAGTCGATCCATCCAGTAGAGACGGCGAGGCGGTCAGTTTTGGCCATAGGCATCCAGAACTTCGACCGCCTCATTCCTAACTTAACACGGCCGCGGCGACGACCCGCAGTTATAAATTACTGACTCGAGTCCGGTAGGATATGGAACGTGTTGCAATCATCGGTGCCTCGATGACCCAGTTCGGGCAACGCGAGGGGGAGTGGATTCAGAACCTCCTCGCGGAGGCCGGGATCGAGTGTCTCGAGGACGCGGGGGTCGCGGTCGACGATGTTGAGCACCTGTACGTGTCGAACATGGCGAGCGGCGAGTTCGAGGGGCAGACCGGCGTTCCGAACGCCCTGGCCCACGACCTCGACGCGATGCCGGCGTACACCCAGCGAGTCGACCAGACGAGTTCCAGCGGCGGTGCGGGTATCTACGCCGCGTGGCAGTCGGTCGCCAGCGGGGCCAGCGACATGACCCTGCTCGTCGGCGGCGAGAAGATGACCCACAAGACGACCGGGGAGGCCACCGACGTTATCGCGTCGCTGACCCACCCCGCGGAGTACAAACACGGCGTCACGCTGCCGTCCTTTGCGGGGCTGACGGCACGGCACTACTTGGAGCGCTTCGACGCGCCCCGGGAGAGCCTCGGCAAGGTCGCGGTCAAGAACCACGAGAACGGCGTCGACAACCCCCACGCCCAGTTCCAGAAGGAAGTCGACCTCGAGACGATCCTCGAGTCGCCGATCGTGGCCGATCCGCTGCGGCTGTACGACTTCTGTCCGATCACGGACGGCTCGGCGGCGCTCATGCTCTGTCCCGAGTCGGTGGCCGAGGAGTACGCCGACGAGTACGCCGTCATCTCTGGTATCGACGGGGCGACGGACACGCACGTCGTCCACGAGCGCGAGGACCCGACCGTGATGGGCGGCGTCGTCGAGAGCGGTCGCGGGGCCTACGAGATGAGCGACACCGAACCCGAGGACATCGACGTGGCCGAACTCCACGACATGTTCACCATCCTCGAGTTCCTGCAGATGGAGGGACTCGGCTTCGCCGAGCAGGGCGAGGCGTGGCAACTCGTCGAGGAGGGCTACACCGAGCGGGACGGCGAGTTACCGATCAACACGTCGGGCGGGCTCAAGTCGAAGGGCCATCCGCTCGGAGCCAGCGGCGTGGCACAGGGTGTCGAGATCTACGAACAGCTCGTCGGCGAGGCCGGTCCCCGACAGGTCGACGCGGACGTGGGGCTGTGCTGTAACGTCGGCGGCTTCGGCAACTGCGTGATTACGACGATCATGGAGGCGGCACAATGACGATGGAAGCGACCCGCTACGACGACGGATCGATCACCTACCCCGGCCACCCGCGCGGGCCCGGCGGCGCGGAGCCGGTCGAAACGATCGACCTCAGCGAGTACACTGCCGAGGTCGTCACGTGGACGACGAGCACCGCGACGCCCCCAGGTGTCCGTGAACCCAACCACCTCGCGATCGTCGAGTTCGACGTGGACGGCGAATCGGTCCGCGCGATCGGCCAGGCGACGACCGATGATCTCGAGACGGGCGACGAGGTCCGGCCCGTCCACGTCGACGAACTCCGCGAACCCGGCGCAGGAATCAGAGAGCCCGACAGTCAAGAGTGGGACGGCTACCGGTTCGAGCCGGTCTAACGGGAGAACACGCGATCACAGTTTCACACGGCTTCGGTTTCGCGTCGCCTCAGTTCGTCAGTTTTCGTCGTCACCAGCGTCGGACCCGGGAGCGCCGGCGTCGGTGTCGTCTGCAGCCGTCCCGTCGCCATCATCGTCCGAGCCTGCGTCATCGATCTCAGTCTCGCTCGAGTCGCTGTCGCCCTCGTCGGCGTACTGATCCCGCAGCGTCTCGAGTTCGGCGTCGACGTCGACGGCGGAGTCGCGACCGTCGTCAGCGTCGTCCGTTTCCGACCGGTCATCGGTCAGCGGCCCGTCGTCGATATCGATCGTGACCCCGCCTTCGGGGTCCGGTCGATCGGGTCCGGCGTCGCCCGGCTGTGACTCTCGATCGGCAGCGTCCCGGAGGCGGCCGTCCACGTCGTCGCGGAGGTCACGCGCCTCTTTGAGGAGGTCTCGAGCCGTTTCGTCGGCGGGTAACCCACCGTCGGACGCGGCGCGCTGGAGTTCCGCTAGCACGGTATCGAGTTGGGAGAGCGTCGTCCGCCGGAGTTCGCTCGCGCGCTCGCTCGTCGCCTCGACGGCCTCGCCGGTTCGCTCGCGCGCCTCGCGTTCGGTCCGGACGACGCGTAGACTCCGCTGGAACGCCTCGAGCGCGCGGACGCTCGTCTCGAGGGCGGTGAGTACGGCGGGCAGTGCTATCTCGTCGGTGAACCGCAGGAGTTCTCGCGGCGTCGGCGGGCGAAGCGGCGGCCGCCGTCGGCTGTGCGGTCCGTCGAGTTCCTCCCGGAGGTCGTCGATCGTTCGCGTCAGTTCGCGAACGGCGTCGAGGAGTTCGTCGTCGTGGTCGTCCATGCGCGTGCTACGACCGCCGGTGTCAAAAGTCGGACGATTGAACGGGTTTCCGAGCGGTACGATTCACCGTTCGCTCGGCCGTTTCCGACCGCAACTGCCACAATTTTTATGACAGACCCGCGTGATGGATAGGACGGAATGGAAGACGACGGTGGGGCAGTCGTGTCGGACCGTGCGACGTTCGCGCGGACCCTCGACGCGCTCAAACGGGAGGGGAGCAACGTTTTGCTCGTCGGTGCGGCGGCGGGGACACACGAGCGGGTCTGTCAACGGCTGCTCGGTGGGACGAACCGAGACACACGATATCGACTGTTCGTCACCACCGAAGGCGATCGCCTCGCCTGCGAGAACGCCGACAGCGACGCGGCCGAACGGATCCGCACGATCGACTCGAGGGCGGTGCTCGAGACCGAGACGGAATCGGCGACCGAGAGCGGGGTCTCGTCGCTCGGCGCGCTCGGAATCCAAATCCTCGAGACGATCAACGAATTCGACGAGGATGCCGACGGGCTCGAGCCGTCGGCGCTTCGCGTCTGCGTCGGTTCGCTCGTGCCGCTGCTACAGGAGTATGACGCCGAGACGGTGTTTCGCCTGCTGCACGTGCTGACGGCACGGGTCGATCGGTCCCGCGGGATGGGCCACTATCACGTGCCGCTCGCGCCGGACCACGACGCCGTCGCGCTCTTCGAACCGCTGTTCGACGCGGTCGTCACGGTGCGATCCCGAGGGGGAACCGACGAACAGCGATGGCACCTTCGAGAGACGAACACGACCACCGACTGGCTCGAGTTGTAGGGCGGCCCGGTCGCGGGTCGGCTTGTAGTAACATATCGGACAGATACTCGATCGTGTATATCGAGTCGGATCCGGGGACAGCGAGTAGATCGGCGCGTTCGTCGGTCTCCGGCCGGTCTCACTCCAGTGTTATCGGTGTTACGGCACAAGGTCTATATATCGAACGACCTATCGGTTCAAAGAGTAGCATACATGGTCGAAGCTAGTACTGAGCTTCTCGGTGGAACTGCCGTTACCGTTTTCCTCGCGCTCTTGTTCTTCGGCGTCGTCGTCCTCTGGGACGTGGCCCTCGCTCTGCGGAGCGTCGGCGACAAGATCGATAAACTCGAGGACAATATCGACGACGATCTGACGGATATCGCCCACAGCTTGGATGGCATGTCGAACGGACCCGGCGGTGGCAGCGGGACCCAACTCCATCTGAGCGGCGGGACGATCAGCTCCGGTCCGGGCGCGAACCAGCCCCAGCAGGCACAGCACGCCCAACAGGCGGGACAGCAACAGGCGGCGGGACCACAGCAGGCGGCTCCCGGTCGACAGGACGGGCCAAACGCCGGGCCACAGCCCGCGTCCCACCCCCAGTATCAACAGCAGTCGGAAGCGGCCCGGCGAGAGCCCGGAGCGGAGGCAGAGCCTGCCGCGGATGATCCGTCGGCTGATTCGGCAGCTGCTGACCCGACAGAAGCGGACGCAGACGGTGATGACCCCGTCGATGAGAGTCCGCAATCGGACGACGAGCCGGAGGGTGAGCAGCCGAACGAAGGGCCAGCAGCCGAGGAGTTCGATGCGCCAGAGGAGTCGGCCGAGCATCCACACGCCGAACGCAATCGCGGCCGGTTCATCACCTCGCCCGATCGAACGGCGTGGTACGCTACGCCGCTCGACCGCGAGGCGATCGATGCGGCCCGCCCGACGATCGCCGGCGCGCTCCCGGACGGTTCGGAGTCGGAATCCGACGACGCCGAAGTAATCGCTGCGGGTTCGGGCGACACGAACGAGGCGGCTGCGAGCGACGAGGACGACGCCGTGGCGACGCCGATGCCGGGCGCAGCGCCGCCAGCAGACGAGGGTGCCAGCGAGGACGAGGACACCGACGACGCCGACGATCCTCCCGCCGACTCGGTGGCCGACGACCAAGCGGGCGAGACGGAAGACGAGTCCGCAGCCGACCCCTTCGAAGAAGCCGACTCCGCGGACGACGAGGCTGACTCGCTCGAGGAGGCCGACCAAAGCGACGACGCAGACCCCGACGGAAGCGACGATGTAGACGCCGACGAAAACGAGGCTAAGACCGACGACGGGGACGAACCCGACGCCGGACTCGAGGCGGACGAGTCGGCGGAGGCGGCCACCGACGACATCCCGCAATCGCCCGAGGAGATCGATGTGCTGTCGTTCGACGACGGAGACGAAGGGGACGAGGCCGATAGCGAGGACGGAACCGGCGATGAGGATGGGGCCGCCGACGCGGATGCTCACGGCGATGTTCCCGATCTCGTCGACGACTCGAGCGAAACCGGGCTCGCGGCCGCCGAGTCCGACACCGACACCGGAGCCGATACGGGTGACGAGTCCGACTCCGAGACGACTGCGGACGAAATCGGACCTGATGCGGACGACGGCGAATCCGCGGCCGACGACGCGGACGAACCGCCTGCGGACGCGCTCTCCGGGTTCGAATTCGACGACGAGGAGTTCGAACCCGACGAGGAAGACGTGACCGTCGAGGAGGCCGTCGACACGATGAACGAGGACGCCCCGGCACCGGAGCTCTCGAGCCACCGATTCGACGTCACGGCCGAAGAGACCGACGACGGCAGCGCGGTGCTGACCTTCGAGTTCGACGCCGGGACCGTCGACATCACCGGGTCGACCGAACGGCTGCTCCAGTATCAGATGCGCAGCTTCGCGGATCAGGCGTCGACGCCGGACGGCGAGGTCACCATCGGTCGGGACCGGATCGTCATCGAGATTCCCGATTCGGACGGGGCCGCGATCCAGCAGTGGGGCGAAGCCGCCGTCAGCATCATCGATCGAACGCTATATCTCTCCGACAACAGCAACTGACGCCGCAGTCCGCCGACACCGGTTGCGATCCAAGCGTTTTTACCCGCTCCGTGCACCCGAACAGGTGTGCGAATCGAGAACAGTTTCATTCCCGTTCACGGGGTCGGAGAGGCCACCGAACGACGCCTGTGGGAGAACGGTATCACCCACTGGGACGAGTTCGACGGCAGCGTCGTCGGCGCGACGCTTTCCGACCGCATCGAGACGTTCATTGACGAGGGTCGGACCCACTTGGACCGCGGGGACGTGTCCGTCTTCGCGGAGGCGCTGCCGGCCGCGAGCCGCTGGCGCTGCTACGAGAACGTCCGCAACGAGACGTGTTTTCTGGACATCGAGACGACCGGGCTCGACGCCGCCTGTAACGACGTGACGACCGTGAGCCTCCACCGCGGCGGCGAGACGAAAACGTTCGTCAAGGGCCGCGATCTCACCAGCGACCGCCTCGAGCGAGAACTCGACGAGGCGGCGCTGCTGGCCACGTTCAACGGCCAGCGCTTCGACGTGCCCTTCCTCGAGACGTGTTTCGACATCGATGTCGACGTTCCCCACGTGGATCTCATGTATCCCTGCAAGAAACTCGGGCTCGACGGCGGGCTGAAGGCGATCGAACGTGACCTCGGCATCGACCGGGACATGCCGGACATCAGCGGTCGCGACGCCGTCCGCCTCTGGCACGAGTACGAAGCCGGCGACGAGAGTTCGCTCGAGACGCTGATCGAGTACAACCGCGCGGACACCCGCAACATGGAACCGCTGCTGGAGATCGTCACGGACCGACTCCACGAGAACGTATTCGAGGCGGCGGTGGCCGACGACTGAGTGGTTTTTCGTTCCGGTGACTACTGCTGGCGACTCCGTCATTGCTCACTGCTCCGGCTGAACTGTACACAGGCGACTCTCGCAGCGAGAACCCGACGGCTGTTTCTCCGCGATAGTGGATTTCGCTACTTCGTTACTGACGTGTTACTCGAGCGGAGAAACGTCGACGTCACCCTCGCTCGTGACGACGACGTGATAGCCACAGAAGGGGAATTCGACGCGGCCGGTCGGCCGGTCCCGTCCGTTTTCTCGGGCCGCAAAGAGCGCGTCGAGCGCTTCGGGATTGATGACATCGTAGAGAGCGTCGTACTCGGGTGGCTCGAGGTCTACGGGATCGACGCCCTCCTGTTCGGCGACGGCAGCGATAACGTCGAAACTGAGAGACTGCTCGGCTGTGGCTTCCGACCGATCGACTGAGAGTAGCATTGACCGGACTCTTTCTTCGATCCGATATAAATCCTCTGCCCCGACACCGAAGTCAGTTACCAACCCTGGTTAGAAGCATACATATCTGATCATCGTTGTATTTTTTCGGGATTAATTATACACTGTTTCTATGTCAGTCACGCTTTCTAAAACGGTTCAGGGAGCGATGGCTATCGCACAAGCACTGGTTGTAGCCGTTAGTACGACCGTTCACGGTGACTCGAGTCGGGTATCAAACCCCGTTACATGTTCGGGGAGAGCTACTGGGCAATCCGGGCCATACTCCGTGGTACGATGAATCCCTTCTCGAGCGGACGATCGGCGGACGCCGACGGCGATGGGAGCTTCGACGAACCGGGGGAATTCGTCCCGGATCACCTGCCGGACCCGGGGCCGTTCCTCGAGGGCCACGACGTGCTCGCGGGCGAGGCACACGTCGCCTTCCACGACATCACGCGGGACCTGTTCGAAGAGCGGGGCGTCTACGACGCGACGTTCGGCTACAATCTGGCGCGGCTTAACCTCGACCGGCGACACCCCGAGGCGGGCTACCGGTACGCGGTCGACACTGACGACCCGACCGTCCTCCGGGCGGAGTTCAGCCCCACGACGGAGTTCTGCCCGCAGGCGGACGCGCTCGTCAAGGGCTCATTCCGGGCGTGGAACGGGCTGAGCGACCGCCACGAGTACGACCTCGTCCGCGTTCGCGTCCGCCCGTCTCACCACCAGTCCGACTCGCTCAACGAGACCCTCGAGTCCCTCGAATCGCAGTACCGCGAGTCCGGCGAGGTCCCGTCGGAGCCGTCCCGGGACGCGCCGAGTACCGGAGCGGCTGACCGGGGCGGCGCGGACGACGATTCGACGGTCCAATCGCCGTTCTGACCGGCGATGGCGACGGGGTCTGCAAACGCGGCCGCGACGGTCACGCGCTGGTCGCGCGCGTTCGTCGCGGTCGGCATCGGCTTTTTCCTGGCGTGGCAGGTCGCCGTCGCCGCGGGCGCGTCGCGGGCGGCGACCGTTCCGCTCGGCGTGTTCGGCTTCGTCCTGCACGTCGTCTTCGGGAAGGCGTACGCGCTCGTTCCGTCGTACTTCGCGCGCGAATTGGCCGTTCCGCACGCGCCGGCAGTCCACCTGCCGCTCGCGCTGACCGGTGCGATCGCCGCGTTCGCGGCCGGCGTCGGCATCGGCCCCTCGGCAGTCGCGCTCGCCGGTGCGGGAAGCTGGTTCCTCGGCAGTCTCGTCTTCGTCGCGACGCTCTGCTGGACCGTCCGGACCAACCTCGCAGGGCGGGAAACCGGCACCGGAACGACCGACTCCCACCGCGAGCCCGTCGACCGCCTCGCGAACGCCGCCGTCCCCGTCGTCCTCGCGTTCCTGCTCGTCGCCTCGGCGCTCCCCGTGGCGAGGGAACTCGGCCTCGAGCCGCCGGTCCTCGCGGCGAGTGGACCTGCAGCGACCCACCTGCTCGCGGCCGGCACGGCGGCCCTGCTCGTGTTCGCGATCGGGTTCCGGTTGCTGCCGCGGCTACTGGTCGCGTCGGTGGAGCGGCCGCTGGTTGCTCTCGTCCTGCTTGCCGGCACTGCCGGCCCCGTACTGCTCGCGGCCGACTTCCGCGGCGGCTCGCTGTTTCGCGCCGGGGCTGTCCTCCAAGCGACCGCGCTCGTTGGGTTCGCCATCGCCGTGGCAGCGCTCGCCCGCCGGAGCGACCGCCACCGCGTCGGTGACCGGGCGATCATCGCCGCCGCCGGCTGCGGTGCGCTGGTCGCCGCGCTGGGGCTCGTCTTCGCGTTCGCGCCCGCCGCGAGCCCGGCGACCGCGTTCGACGCCCACTACCGACTCGCCGTCGGCGGGTTCCTCGGGCTGACCATCGTCGGCGTCACCTACCGCTTCTACCCGCCCGCCATTGCCGCTCTTCCGGGGATCGGCGATTGGACTGCGAGCGTATCGATCACGGCGTTGATCGCCGGACTGGGTCTCGAGGTCGCGGGCCTGCTCGCATCGGTGCCGTCGCTGGTCGCGCCCGGTCGCTGGCTGTCGGTCCTCGGCGCGGGCTGCTACGCCGCGGTCTGCTGGACGATCTTACTCGAGCGGGCGGGCTAGGGCGAGGACGGGCGGTCTTATTCTACCCGCGCCTCGAGCCAGCGGACCGCGGGCGTCGCGGTGATGCCGTGGATGATGATCGAGATGAGGACGACGGCTCCGACGGTGGCCCACAGGAGACCCGCATCGGGGAACGCCCCCTCGTTTAACCCGTGTGCGAGGTAGTAGAACGAGCCGATCCCGCGCACGCCGAAGAAGGCGATCGTCGCCCGTTCGGCGGGGTCGCGGTCGAAGCCGAGAAACCCGATCAGTCCGGCGAGCGGCCGGACGAGGAACACGATCGCGACCGCCGCCGCGATCGCCTCGAGCGTGAGCGGTTCGAGGAGGCCGCCGACGATCGCGCCGCCGAAAAAGAGCATGATCAGCGCCATCATCACCTGCTCGGCGAACTCGCTGACCTCGTGGAGCGATCGGTTGTAGTCGTGTGAGCGCTCGTAGTGGCGGACCATCAGCGCGGCGACGAAGACCGCGATGAAGCCGTAGCCGCCGACGAGTTCGGTCGCCCCGTAGACGAGCAGGGTGCCGGCGATCGCCTCGAGTCCGCGGACCGACTCCGCGACGGGGGTGTCCGGTTCCGTCGCGAAGACGGCGCGAGCGGTCAGATAGCCGAGGACGACGCCGGCGATCACGCCGACGACGATCCGGTAGCCGACGTCGACGAGGAGCCACTCGCCGAGCCAGTTGCCCGGCGCGAGTCCGACGAGGGCGATCGCGATCGCCAGGTTGGTAAACGGGAACGCGAGCCCGTCGTTCAGTCCCGCCTCCGAGGTGAGCGCGAACCGGACCTCGTCTTCCATCCCCGCCTTCTCGTCGGCCGACTCCGCCTCGGTCCCCATTCCCGGCCCGCGGACCTGAACCTCCGAGGCCAACACCGGGTCCGTCGGGGCGATACAGGCACCGAGCAGGACCGCGGTCGGAATCACGAGCCCGGTCCACCACCCGAGCAGCGCCGCGCCGGCGATCGACAGCGGCATCGTGATCGCGAGCAGCCGCCACGTCGACGCCCACGCGCGCAGGCCCGGCACACGGTCGATCTTCAGCCCGACGCCCATCAGGGCGATGATGACCCCCAGTTCCGCGAGGTGTTCCGTCGTCGTCCCCTGCTCGAGCGGGTCGGGGGCGGGGAGGCCGATCGGCAGTCCGAAGACGAGCATCCCGAAGGCGACGAAGAAGATCGGCAGCGAGATCGCTCGATCGGAGACGAAGCGGGGGAGCACGGCGACGCCGAACAGTCCGACACCGATCACGACCAACCCGACGTTGTACAGCTCGAGGGCCATCTGGGGCGGGGAGTCCTACGACGAATCGGCCCTTCATCCCGGTGCCGGCGTTTGCAGAACGAATCCATTTGCGCCGGGAGGGCGACGCCTAGTCATGGCTCGGAACGCGGGCGACGAACGCGAGACGGCGACGCGGCGGCGGTTCCTCCAGGCCGGGTCCGTCGCCGCGGCCGTCGGACTCGCCGGCTGCATCGAGGAGATGGGCACGGAGTTCCCCCAGAACACGGAGTGGCCGGTCTCGGAGTACGTCCCCGACCTCCCCGTCGCGGAGCGAAGCGCGATCCTTGAGGAGCGGATTCCGGAACTCGCGGCCGCCGATATCGCCGATCCCGAGGGGCTCGCGTCGACGCTCGAGGAATACGAGATGACCGTCGAGTCGGTCGAACGCGACCGGGACGTGCTCACACTCGAGTACGTCAACACGGATCGCTCCGACGAGGGGAACGTCCACGACGTCGCCCTGATCGCGGGCGGCTACGCGGCGCTGCTCGACGCCGGCTACGACGCCGTCGCGCTGGGGGCGACGATCCTCGACGACGCGCCCGCTTCGTACGGCTCGGCGACGGTCGAGACTACCCATGCGGCGGAGTACAACACGGGCGAACTGACGGCCGCGGAATACGGCGAACTGGTCGTCTCGACGATCGAATCCCAGCGGTACGAACCGGAGGTCGGCGTCTCGCCGGAGGAGTAGGGGCGGCCCACCCGCGATGGCCGCTCTCGGTCACTGGTCGGGCGACACGTCCACGTCGGGTTCGCTTCCCCCTGTCGAAGCGGGGTCGTCGCTCGACTCGAGCGCGCTCGCGAGGACGCCGGCGATCCCCTCGGGCCCGTGTCGGTGGATCGTCAGCAGCATGTTCGCGACGAACAGACCCACGCCGAGCGTCGCGAGGACGCTGCTCGCGGTGACCGCGGCGGCCGGAAGCTCGATCAGCGGTGCCGCCGAGAGGCCGCCGAACCCGACGAGCGTGATCCAGAAGTCCGCCCGCTCGAGGCGGTCGTCGTAGAGATCGTCGATCATCGGCACCTGTTCGAAGCCCAGGCGATCGCTGTAGTGCTCGATCCAGATGATGAAGGGGACGATGTGGTAGAGCGAGCCGATGACGACGAAGCCGAAGACCCCGAAGAGCAGGAGTTGCCGCGCGTCGGGGTGACCGAACAGCGACTGGTAGGCGGTCGGCTCGGCCCACCACGTCGGCGCAGTGAGGGCGATCCACGCGGCGAGTGCCGCCGCGACGACCCAGTAGCGGGCGAGCATCGGCGATCGCTCGACCGTCGCGCCGGCGAGCAGTCGGACGATGACGATCACGAACGCGGCGAGTCCGAGGAGGAACGCGACCGCGCCGACGCGAGCAAGCGCCTCGAGCGCGAGCCCGCGTCCCAGCACGAGCGCGACGATCCCGGCGGGGACACACAGCTGCTCGAGGGTCAGCAGGCGCTCGCTGTACCGGTCGGGCTCGGCTTGGGTAAACATCTTCGCGAGCTGGAAGAGCGCGCCGACGACCGTCGCGAGCAGGGCTCCGAACAGCGCCAGCGTCGCGTGGGAGAGGTGGACCCCGAACCGGGTGACCGCGAGCGAATCGAACACGGGCGTCGTGAAGTCGACCGCCAGCAGGGCACCGAGCGGGGCGACGAGGGCGAACGACGCGAGCGCGACCGCGAAGTGTCGCTCCGTGAAATCGAACGGGCGCGCACGGGCGAGGGTTCGCCCGACGTTGTAGACGAACAGCCAGATCCCCGCGAGCAAGAGCGCGCCGCCGACCGGCAGCCACTCGAGGACGCCCGCGAGCAGCGCCGCCGCGAAGGCGGCCAGTCCGACGGTGACGAGCCACAACTGGGCGATCGCCAGCCGTTTGGAGTGGATCGTCACGCCGGACCAGACGGGGACGAACTGCGTCATCGCGCCCATGATCGTCACGGCGATCCAGCCCACGAGCAAGACGTGGAGGTGCGCCAGACTCGAGTATCCGGGAAGCGTTCCGACGGCCATCGCCGTACCGCCGACGACCCCGACGACGAGGAATCCCAGCGCGAGCACGAAATGGCCCAACGGGATCGCCATCGGGGGCTGCTGGTCGGTCCGCAACCCGCCCGGTATTCCGTTCATGTCTCGTAGTTCGGCCCGCACGGCCGTGCCGTTCGTCCCGAACAAGTTCGGAACGGAGGGTTTGCCGGCTCGTCACGTACCGCTACCCGAACCATGGAACCCAATCAAGCCGCGACCGCCGCCGCCGAGGAGCGAGCGGGTGGAACCGCCGCCGATCGACCGTCGGCCTCGACGACCGACCGAGACGCCGCCACGACGACCGTCACCGTGCGCTGTACCGGCCACGTCCGCGACGCCGTCGGCACGCACGAACTCGAGTTCACCTTCGAGGGCGATCGACTCCGAGATTTCCTCGAGTCGTTTTTCGAGGAGTACGACCTCGAGGACATGCTCATCGCCGAAACCGAGGCGGACGCAACCCACAGCGGGTGGGCACCGGTGCCCGACGACCTGCCCGGCACGTGGCGCAAGAACCCGGAGGGCGAACAGACGCGGCCGTACGCACGGGTCTGCATCAACGGCCGGTTCAACGAACACCGCGGCGGATTCGAGGCGGAACTCACCGACGACGACCGCGTCGCGTTGATCTATCCGTTCATGTTCTGTTGCTGAGCCCAACGGCGGCGAGAGCGGTCGTCGACGCCGGCGATCGAACTCCGGCGGACGGCCGAACGCGTTCGTCTCAGCCCTTACGCCCGTTCGGGACCGAGTAACGACTATGACCGAAGACGTCTCCGGCGTCGAACCCGTCACGCGCAACGAGCACGAGGCCTCGTGGTCGGCGAACCTCGAGGGGCCGGAACACGCCGCGGACCGGGACCTGATCGTTGAGGAGGCCAAAGACGCCGTCGCCGAGACCGCCGACGGCTACCACGTCAACCTCGTCACTCACGGCGACCACGGTCATCCCGAGACGTACCTCTGGGACGAACTCGAGGCCGCGTTCGACGGCGTTCGACTCGAGTACGTCGACCGGTGTGGCTGTGGCGGACACGTCACCCGCGTCCACGTCGGCAACGAGTAATCGGGACGGCGACCGCCGCGAAATCGGCAGACGACTGGCGTTTCCTTGCAATCGTCAGGCGGGGCGGTATTTGATCGGGGTTGCTACAATCGATGATGAGCACCCGAACGAGTCCGATCGACGAACCCGTCACCTGCCGGATCTGTGGCACCGAAAACGAGCATTGCTACACTTACTGCCGGCACTGTCTCGGCCAGCTTCCCGCGAGACCCGACTCCCGGCGCTGAGTTACTCGCGGTCGCTCGAGTCGGCGGAGCCTACTATCGACTTCGTTCCAGAAAGCGAGCGAAGAGCGCGTCGACGCTCAGTCCGCGGCACCGCCGACGACCGGCCCCGTTCCCTCGCCGTACACCTCGTCGTCACTGAGGTAACACTGCGGATCGGGGGCGAAGAGGTCGCCCGTCGTGGCAAGCGCCCGCAGCCGCGACGCGCCGCGACAGATCGACTGGTACTGACAGTCCGCACACTTTCCTTTCAGTCGCTCCTCGCGGTTCCGAAGCGCCTGGAGCAGCGGGTTCGACTCGTCGCTCCAGATCTCGCCGAACGGGCGGTCGCGGACGTTGCCCAGACTGTACCCCTGCCAGAACTGCGTCGGGTGGACGTTACCCTGATAGTCCACGTCCGCGATCCGCTCGCCGGTCGGGTCGCCGCCGTTTCGCTCGAGGTGCTCGTAGACCGCTCGGGCCTTCGCCTTGCCGAAGTTCTCGCGGGCGTACTCCACGAGGAACGCGGCGTCGGCGTAGTTACCCACCAGCAGCGTCTCGATCTCCTCGCCGCGGTCGTGGTACTCGAGCGTGAGATCGGCAACCTGCTTGATCGCCTCCCGTTTTGCCTGCGGCGAGAGGTCGGCGTCGACGATCTCGGCCCCGCGGCCGCCGTAATCGAGGTGGTAGAAACAGAACCGGTCGAGGCCCTTGTCGACCAGCAGTTCGACGACCCCCTCGAGGTCCGGCGCGTTCGCCTCGGTGATCGTGTACCGCAGCCCGGTCTTGAGCCCGGCCTCGAGACAGTTTTCGATGCCGCGCACGGCGGCGTCGAACGCGCCCTCTTCGCCCCGGAACCGGTCGTTTCGCTCGGGGAGGCCGTCGACCGAGATGCCGGCGTACTGGAGGCCGGCGTCGCGGAGCGCCGCGGCTTTCTCGGGAGTGAGCAGGGTGCCGTTCGAGGAGAGGACGGGGCGGAGTCCGCGGTCCGCAGCGTAGGAGACGAGTTCGACCAGATCGTCGCGCACGAGCGGTTCGCCGCCCGAAAAGAGGATGACGGGCGCGCCGAAGTCCGCGAGCTGGTCGAGGAACGACTTCGCTTCGGCGGTCGTGAACTCGCCGGTCGCGGGGTCGGTCTCGGCCCCGGCGTAGCAGTGCGAGCAGTAGAGGTTACACCGGCGGGTCGTGTTCCAGACGACGACCGGTCGCCGCTGTTTCTCCTCGGTGATCTGGGGCTTTTTCGACTCGTCGGCTGCGTCGTAGCGCAGGCCGTCGCCCTCGGCGTCGAGATCGCAGAGCAGCTTGCTGATCGAGATCACAGGCTGTTCACCTCGGAGGCACTCGCCGTCTCCTTGTAGACGCGCGGTTCCTCGCTCTCGTCGTCCTCGCCGCCGTCATCGTCGTCGGACCGGTCAGCGGCGTCGTCCGCGAGGCCGCGCGTCGAGTACCGTTCGACTTCCTCGGCCGGGCAGAGCCAGATGTCGGCGGCGTACCAGCCGAACAGCCGGGACGCGTGTTCGTGCGCTTCGGTCCCGCTGGCGGCGGCGACGCTGCCGACGTGGCGCATCGGGTCGCCCGCCTCGTCCCGGACGAAGACTTCCCACTGCCGGGTCGGGTTCCCTCGTTCGTCGCTCTCGACTGCCGACCGGCGTGCTTTCTCGACCATATCGAGACCTTCGGGACGAGACCGAAGGTCGTTGCGCGACCTCCCAGCGGGCGGGAACACCGGCCCGTGCCGGCGAACATCTTCCCGTCTTCCCGAGCTGCGGGAACGAGAGGGGCGCTTTCGGTCGCCCGAGACCCAGCCACCGGTATGCGCCCCGGCACTCTCGATACGTCCGAGCGACCGTTCGTCCTCATCTGGGAGCTCACGCAAGCCTGCGGGCTCGCCTGCGATCACTGCCGCGCCGACGCGAAGCCCCAGCGCCACCCCGACGAACTCTCCACGGCCGAAGGGAAGGAATTACTCGAGGGAGCCGCCGAGTTCGGCGACGGCCAACTGGTCGTGCTCTCGGGTGGCGACCCGCTCGTGCGCGACGATGTCGCGGAGCTGATCGCCCACGGCGACGACCTCGGACTGCGGATGACGATCACGCCGAGCGGGACCGGCTCGTTGACCGCTGATCGAATCGAAGAGATGGCCGACGCGGGGCTCAAACGGATGGCGGTGAGCCTTGACGGTGCCTCGCCGGAGGCCCACGACGCCTTCCGCGGCGAGGACGGCAGCTTCGAGGAGACGATCCGCGCCGTCGAGGACGCCCGCGAGGTCGGCGTTCCCGTCCAGGTGAACACCACCGTCTGTCGCCAGACGGTCTCCGAACTCCCCGAAATCCGAGAGCTCCTGACAGAAATCGGCGCGGTCATGTGGAGCGTCTTCTTCCTCGTGCCGATCGGACGCGGGCGGGTCCTCGAGCCGATCGCGCCCGAACGAGCCGACGCGGTGATGGAGTGGTTGGCCGAGGTCAGCGACGAGGAACCGTTCGGCGTCAAGACGACCGAGGCACCCCAGTATCGGCGGGTCGCGATGCAGCGCCAGCAACGGCAAGCGGATGCGGATGCCGACACGGACGACGGCGACGGGACCCCGACCGCCGGAATCAAGCGCCGAACCGGCATCGTCGCGGGCGATGGCTTCGGATTCGTCAGTCACACGGGAGAGGTGTTCCCCTCCGGGTTCCTGCCGGAATCGGCCGGCAACGTCCGTGATCGGCCGGTCACCGAACTCTATCGGGACTCCGAGCTGTTCCAGTCGCTCCGGGACCGCGATGGGCTCTCGGGGAAGTGCGGTGCCTGTCGGTATCGCAACGTCTGTGGCGGCAGTCGCTCGCGGGCGTTCGCCCACACCGGCGACCCGCTGGCGAGCGATCCGCTCTGCCCCTACGTGCCCGAGGGATACGATGGTCCGCTGCCGTGGGACGACGCCGACAGCGAAACGCGCGGCGTCTCGAGCGGCGACTGAATACCGCCTCGAGCCTTCTCGGACTCAAGCGGTACTCGATCAGGACTGACGGCTCTCGCTCTCAGTCCTGGAAATACGAGAAAACAACTCGAGCGGCGTCCGAGACCGTCTGGCTGTCGAACAGCCGAACGGGCACGCGGGGGCGAGCCCCGCACGGTCTCGAGCGCCGTCAACGATAGCTCGGTGGAGCCGCCGCATCGAGACGCCGGTATCAGACCGGTCCTCGAGTGCACGCGCCGCCGTGGCAGGGATGTATGGATGGTGGTCGTGGTCGCGCAGGCAATCGCGTCCGTCGACCGCTCGCAGAGTTCGGACCGGTGGCGCGTGCGATTACGCAACGAGCGGGAACCACCGTCGGCGTTTTCCCGAAGACGTTCGCCGGGGGCTGTGCGGCCGTCGTGTCGCGCTGATCGTTACTCGAGGACGACCAGCGTATCGCCCATGTCGACGCTCTCGCCTTCCTCGACGGCGATCTGCGTGACGGTGCCGCCCTTCGAGGCGACGATGTCGTTTTCCATCTTCATGGCCTCGAGGACGACCAGCACGTCGCCGGCTGCGACGTCGTCGCCCTCCTCGACTTTGACATCGAGGATCGTCCCCTGCATCTCGGCGTCGATGGTCTCGCCCTCGCCCTCGAGTTCGGACCCGCCGCCGCTTTCTCCGCCGGCCGGCTCCGGTCGACTGGCCTGTGCGCCGCCGGCGTCGACGTCGCCGGTCGGAATCGCGGGTGCGCCGTGTTCCTCGAGTTCGACCTCGAAGCGCTTGCCGTTGACCTCGACGGTGAACTCGCGTTCGACGGACTCCTCGTCGTCGCCCGCGCCGCCGTCACCGGTGTCGCCGCCCCACTGCTCCTGGGCCTCCTCGATGCGGCTCTCGTCGAGTTCCTCGTCTAAGTACTTCGTCGTGTGCGTGCTCCGGACGAACTCCTCGTCGGTGAGCATCAGCCGGTGGAACGGGATAATCGTCGGGATGCCCGCGATGTCGTACTCCCGCAGCGCGCGCAGCGACCGCTCGATACACTCGTCGCGGTCCTCGCCCCAGACCACGAGTTTGGCGATCATCGAGTCGTAGTCGGTGACGAGTTCGTCGCCCTGCCGCAGGGCGTCGTCGAGTCGGACGCCGACGCCGCCAGGCGGATCGTACGTCTCGAGGGTGCCGCCGGTCGCGGGCGCGAAGTCGTTGGCCGCGTTCTCGGCGTTGATCCGGAACTCCATCGCGTGGCCGTCGATATCAACGTCGTCCTGTGTGAAGTCGATCTCCTCGCCCGCGGCGACTTTGATCTGGCGCTTGACGATGTCGATCCCGGTGATCTCCTCGGTGACCGTGTGCTCGACCTGAATCCGGGTGTTGACCTCGAGGAAGAAGAAGTTCGCGTCGGGGCCGAGCAGTTCGCCCGCTTCGCGGTCTTCCTCTTCGACGAGGAACTCGACGGTACCGGCGTTGGTGTAGTCCGCGGCGGCGACGCCCCGACGCGCGGCGTCGCCGATCTTCTCGCGGAGTTCGTCCGAGAGGGCCGCCGACGGCCCTTCCTCGATGACTTTCTGGTGGCGTCGCTGTAGCGAGCAGTCCCGCTCGCCGAGGTGGCGCACGTTGCCGTGCTGGTCGGCGACGATCTGTACCTCGATGTGGCGGGGCTGTTCGAGGTAGCGTTCGAGGTAGACCGAGTCGTTGTCGAAGTAGGCCTCGCCCTCGCGCTGGGCGCTCTCGAGTTGGTCTTCGACCTCGCTTTCGTCCCAGACGACCTTCATCCCGCGGCCGCCGCCGCCGCCCTCGGCCTTGATGGCGATCGGGTAGCCGTGTTTCTCGCCGAATTCCTTGACTTCCTCGGGGTCGGTGACCGGGTCCGTGGTCCCGGGGACGATCGGCACGTCGGCCTCGCTCATGATCGTGCGGGCCTTGGTCTTCTCTCCGAGCGACTCCATGGCCTCGGCTGATGGGCCGATCCAGGTGATCCCCTCGGCGTCCTCGACCTTGCCCGCGAACTCGGCGTTCTCCGCGAGGAAGCCGTAGCCGGGGTGGATGGCGTCGGCATCGGCCTTCCGCGCCGCCTCGATAACGGCCTCGTGATCGAGGTAGGAGTCGGCAGCGCGTGCCGGCCCCACCTTGTACGCCTCGTCCGCGTAGCGGACGTGTCCCGAGTCCGAATCGGCCTCGGAGTAGACGGCGACGGTCCCGATGTTCAACTCCTCACACGCCCGCATGACGCGGACGGCGATTTCCCCGCGGTTTGCCACGAGAACCTTCCTAAACATTCCTGTGAGAACCGTCGTCAGGGTGCTACCTTACTTTTTCGCAACCGGTTCGGGAACGCGTCAGTTTTTGCCGGTCGACGGCTCCGACCGCCGCCGCTCGAAAACCGTATCAGTCACCGCCCGACTCGAGTGCGTGACACGACCGGCAGTACCGATACGTCCGCGACTCGAGGCCGGTCCCGCAGCCGCGACACGCGGTCGCTCCCGCGTCTCCGCCGGCCGAACGGTCCCCGAACGGATTCACCCGGTCGCCGTCGCCAGTTTCGAACAGATGGCGGCGCTTCGAGCCGGGCCGGTGGCCGAGCCGATCGGCTACCGCCGTCGACAGGACGGCGAGCATGGGTATTGCTACCAATGCGAGATCCATACGGGCCAAACGGATACGCCCATACTAAGTCGTATGTCTAACTAATATCCAGATACCTATACTATTCAAGGACATATTGGCTTTATAATTGTACATATGAATGTGAGGTGGCAGTACAGTCGCGGAGCCGGGCAGTACCGCGTCCCATGCTAGTTACGGGCAATCGTTATCCGCCGTCGACCCCTGATACGGGCATGGCCGAATTCGTACCCGGACCGTTGCAGACCCAGTCGCTGCTCGAGGACCCGCTCTTGCTCATCGGGGCCGCCGTCCTGCTGCTCGCGGTGATCACGGTCTGGCAGATGGTCGAGATCGTCGACGCCTATGACAGGGCGGCACTGACCGTCTTCGGGGAGTACCGCAAGCTGCTCGAGCCGGGACTGAACATCGTGCCGCCCTTCGTCTCCCGGATCTACACGTTCGACATGCGGACCCAGACGCTGGACGTGCCCCAGCAGGAGGCGATCACGCGGGACAACTCCCCCGTCACGGCCGATGCCGTGGTCTACATTCGAGTGATGAACGCCAAGCGCGCCTTCCTCGAGGTCGACGACTACCAGCGTGCCGTCTCCAATCTGGCCCAGACGACCCTGCGGGCCGTCATCGGCGATATGGAACTCGACGACACCCTCTCCCGGCGGGAAATGATCAACGAGCGCATCCGCCAGGAACTCGACGAACCCACCGACGAGTGGGGCATTCGCGTCGAGAGCGTCGAGGTCCGCGAAGTGACCCCGTCCGCGGGCGTCAAGGGCGCGATGGAGGAACAGACCTCTGCCGAACGCCGCCGCCGCGCGATGATCCTCGAGGCCCAAGGTGAACGCCGCAGCGCCGTCGAGAAGGCCGAAGGGGACAAGCAGTCGAATATCATCCGCGCCCAGGGTGAGAAACAGAGCCAGATCCTCGAGTCACAAGGTGATGCGATTTCGACCGTGCTGCGCGCCCGATCGGCCGAATCGATGGGCGAACGCGCGGTCATCGACAAGGGGATGGAAACGCTCGCCGAGATCGGGAAGGGCGAGTCGACGACGTTCGTCATGCCCCAGGAGCTCACCTCGCTGGTCGGCCGCTACGGCAAGCACCTCTCGGGCAGCGACGTGGAAGGCAACGGTGCCGACCTCGAGAGCCTCGAGTTCGACGACGAGACCCGCGAACTGATCGGCCTGGACGACATCGCCGACATCATCGGCGAGATCGACGAGCAAGCGGAGATGGATGTCGAGGCGATGGAAGAGCAGGCCCAGGCGATCAAGGAAGGGCAGGACGTGGGCATGGACGCCGAGGAGCCGATCACCATGTCCGAATCCGACGACGAGCCCGAACTCGGCTCCGACTCGGAGTAGCGCTGGCGCGCCGCGAGCGGCCGGCGGCTCGCGGTCGACCCACCTCACAGTCACCGATTGTCACGGCCACATCGGCGACGTTTCTCTCGAGAACTCGATCTCGCGAATCGGCGAACCGAAAACAGCGTTGCCGGCGCTCAGAACCGCTTCGTGCGTCCCGCGGCCGACCACGGATCGGTCGGGGCGTCCCGTGGGACGCGGACGGTCCGATGTTGCTGTGCCCGGACCTTGCCGCCGAACGCCCAGCGCTTGTCGTCCCACGTCTCCTCACCGTCGGCCGCCGCAGCGGCGGCCGCGAGCGCCTGATCGTGGAGATGTGCGCCGATGGCGGCCACGATGGCCGCTGCCTCTTCGTTGTCTGCGTCGTCCGGCAGCTCGAGGTCGACATCCGTCGGCAGCGCCGCCTCGAGGCCACGCGACCCGCTGGAATCGCCGTTCGAACCGTCGGCACCGGCGCTCTCGGGTCGCTCGCCGTCGTCGGTCGTCGGCTGTTGCTGGGAGGTCATCTGACTACAGCGGGATGTTGCCGTGTTTCTTGTCCGGGTTCGACTCGCGTTTCGTCTCGAGCATCTCGAGGTCGTCGATCAGCCGCGGCCGGGTCTCGGTGGGGACGATGACATCGTCGAGGAAGCCCTTGTCCGTCGCGGTGTAGGGGTTGGCGAACTCCTCGCGGTACTCTTCGATGAGTTCGTCGCGGAGTTCGTCGGGATTGTCGGCCTCCGCGAGTTCCTCCCGATAGAGGATGTTGACCGCCCCTTGGGGACCCATGACGGCGATCTCGGCGGTCGGCCACGCGTAATTGACGTCCGCGCCGAGGTTCTTCGAGGCCATGACACAGTAGGCCCCGCCGTAGGCTTTGCGCGTGATGACGGTCAGCAGCGGCACGCTCGCCTCGGCGTAGGCGTAGAGCAGTTTCGCGCCGTGGCGGATGATCCCGCGGTGTTCCTGATCGGTCCCGGGCATGTAGCCGGGGACGTCGACGAAGGTGACGATGGGGATGTTAAAGGAATCACAGAACCGGACGAACCGCGAGCCCTTCATCGAGGCGTCGACGGTCAGCGTGCCGGCGTTGACCCGTGGCTGGTTGGCGACGAGACCGACCGAACGGCCATCGAGGCGGCCGAAGCCGACGACGAGGTTCTGGGCGAAGTTGTCCGCGACCTCGAAGAACGAGCCCTCGTCGACGACGCTGTCGATGACGTTCGTCATGTCGTAGGGCTTTTGCGGACTCGGCGGGACGATGTCGGTCAGCGCGTCGTCGCGGCGGTCAGGGTCGTCCCACGGCTCGACTCGAGGCGGGTCCTCGACGTTGTTCTGTGGCAGATAGGAGAGCAGGCGCTTGATGTCGTCCAAGGCCTGTTCCTCGCTCTCGCAGGCGAACTGAGCCACGCCGGTCTTGTTGGCGTGGGTCATCGCGCCGCCGAGTTCCTCGTGGGTGACCTCCTCGCCGGTGACGGTCTTGGTGACGCCGGGCCCGGTGATGTACATGTGGCTCGTGTCCTTGACCATGAAGATGAAGTCGGTGATGGCAGGGGAGTAGACCGACCCCCCGGCACACGGGCCCATGATCCCGGAAATCTGTGGGATGACGCCGCTGGCTTCCTGATTCCGGCGGAAAATTTCGGTGTAGCCAGCGAGGCTCTTGACGCCCTCCTGAATGCGAGCGCCGGCGGAGTCGTTGAGTCCGATGACGGGCGCGCCGACCTCCATCGCCATGTCCATGACCTTACAGACCTTCTCGGCGAAGACCTCGCCGAGCGAGCCGCCGAAGACGGTGAAATCGTGGGCGAAGACGAACGTGGTCCGCCCGTTGACCTCGCCGTAGCCCGTGACGACGCCGTCGCCGGGAATCTGCTTCTCTTCCATCCCGAACTGGCTCGTCTGGTGGGTCCGGAGCTGGTCGAACTCCGTGAACGTCCCGTCGTCGAGGAAGTAATCGATCCGCTCGCGGGCGGTCATCTTCCCCTTGTCGTGTTGCTTCTCGATCCGCGCTTCGCCGCCGCCTTTCCGTGCCTCCTCACGGAGTTCCTCGAGTTCGTCGATGCGGTCTTCCATCGTCATGCCGGGAACACCCCTGCTCGATTCATACGCCGTTGTGCGAGGACCAACAGGAAAAGGATTCCGTAATACCATCACGGTTTATCACTCCTCGAGTCGACCGGTCGCATCCGATCGGGACACCGAACTGATATACTATTTAAAAGTAATGCGATCCGATCACTTCGTAATTCTCGCCGTCTCGACAGCGAATTGTCGACTTCAGCCGGCGTACATCATTTCGCAAACCACGAACAATTATATAGTGGCTCTTTCAAACCGATTCCACATGGCACAACGCGAAACATGGGCAACGAGAGCAGGATTTATCCTTGCCGCGGTGGGTAGTGCGGTGGGATTAGGTAACGTCTGGCGGTTTCCGTATCAGGTTGGTGAATACGGCGGTGCGGCGTTTCTCGTCGTCTACCTCGCTTTGATCGCGGTCATCGGGTTCCCAGTGATCTTAGTCGAGTTCACTGTCGGCCGGTATACGGAACGGAATCCCGTTGGTGCGCTCAAGCAGATCGGAGAGGGTGCGTGGACGAAAATAGGGTGGGTCTTCGTCACGGCCGGCTTCGTTATCCTCTCGTACTACAGCGTCGTCGCTGGCTGGGTCCTGCAGTACACCGTCTACGGACTGCAGGGGAACTACGCCGCAGACGGTGCGGCACAGTTCGGAGCGACCACGGGGGGAATGATGTCCATTCTCACGCACGCGATCTTCATGGCGGCGGTCATCGCTGTCGTCGGATTTGGTATCCGCCGTGGGATTGAATTCTCGGTGAAGTTGATGGTTCCCGCGATCATCCTCCTCTTGGTCGGTCTGGCAGTCTACGCCGGCACGCTCCCGAATGCTGGGGAGGCCTACGCATACTACCTGTCGCCTGATCTGAGTACTATTGCCGCAAACTGGACCAGTATCTTACCCGCAGCCGCCGCACAGGCGTTCTTCACGCTCTCGCTCGGGATGGGCGTGATGATCACCTACGCATCCTACCTCGGAGAGGATCGGAACCTCGCCAAAGACGCCGTCATCATCGTCGGCTTAGACACGGCGATCGCGTTCACCGTCGGCCTCGTCGCGTTCCCGGTCCTCTTCTCCGGTGACCTCGCCGTCGCCGATATCGTCGCAATCGGCGACGGTCCGGGTTTCATCTTCATCGCGCTTTCGCAGGCGTTTAGCAACATTCCGTTCGGCAGCGTTCTCGGCGCGGTCTTCTTCGGGACCGTCTTCATCGCGGCGCTCTCGAGCGCGATCAGTATCATGGAAGTCGTCGTGTCCTACCTGATCGACGAACGCGGCGTCGATCGCGTCCCGGCGACGCTGCTCATCGGGACCGCGATCTTCCTCTTCGGCGTTCCCGTCGCGTACGACGGCAGTCTCTCGTGGCTCACGGTCTACGACGAACTCGCGAACAACATCCTGCTCATTCTCGGCGCACTGTTGTTATCGATCTACATCGGCTGGGTCGGGACCGACATCGGCCTCGAGGAACTCGGCAAAGGGATTCGAAACCTCGGCGGCTGGGGAACGGCCTGGATCTGGGCCCTTCGAATTCCCGTCCTCGTCACGCTGGTCGTGATCCTCGGACTGAACGCGATCGGAGCCTACGAGGCGATCAGCGGCATCATCGGCTGACTGACGGAACTCGGTGTTTTTTCGTCGACTATGCCTCGCCGTAGACCGGCACAGCAGCGCCGCTGGTCACCGCGGCTCCGTCACTACAGAGAAACGCCAGCACATCCGCGATCTCGAGCGGATCGACCCACGAGTCGTGATCCGCGTCGGGCATCATCTCGCGGTTCATCGGCGTGTCGATGACGCTCGGCATGACGCTGTTGGCCCGTACCGTCCCGCTGTTTTCCGCGGCGATCGTCTCCATCAGCAGGCGGATGCCGGCCTTCGTGATCCGGTAGGGGCCGTCCCCGTCGCCGCCCTCGAGCGAGGATCGAGCGCTAATACTGGCGATCGAGCCATCCGTCTCTTGGAGGTGTGGCAGGGCGTGTTTCGAGGCGAGAAACGCGGTCTTCAGGTTGATGTCGACGAGCAGCTCGAACGCCTCGAGATCGGTGTCCTCGATGTGATCGCCGCCCCGCCACGTTCCGGCGATGTTCAGCAGGTGGTCGATTCGGCCGTGCTCATCGACGACGGATTCCATCAGATCCACAACGTCGTCCTCGTCGGTCAGGTCCGCCTCGTAGAACGCGAGGGCCGATTCGTCATCGGGATCGCGCTCGAGTTGGCTGTCCCCCTCTCCCGGTGCGATCACGTCGACGGCACAGACGGTCGCGCCCGCCTCGAGAAACCGGTCGACGGCGGCGCTGCCGAGCGCGCCGCTCGCCCCGGTGATCACTGCGACGGTTCCGCTGAAGTCGACGTCGAACGCGGTCGTGACTGCCATACGAGGTGTTCACGGGCCGTTCGCATCAAAGGACGGGGCCGTCGGCTCGCCAGTCACAGTCGCGTCGCGCTACGAGGACTTCGTCGGCAGCGCGGCTCGCTTGAACCAGAAGTCCGCGATCGCTTCGACCATCTCGGCGTACGCCTCGGCGTCGGTCGGTTTCGTGAGGTAGGCGTTGGCCGTGAGTTCGTAACTTTCGTGGATGTCTTCGACGGTCGCCGATCGGGTCAACACGAGCACGGGCAGCCGTGCGAGCGCCGGCTCGTCGGTAAGGGTCTCGAGGAGACCGAGGCCGTCCATCCGCGGCAGATCGAGGTCGAGCAAGACGAGATCCGGAAGCGACGGCGACTCGTCGTCGCCGGTCAGACGCGAGAGCGCTTCGTCGCCGTCGCTGGCGACGGTGACGATAACGTCGATGTCCACCCCGTCGAACGCCTCGCGGAGGAACTGCACGTCTTCGGCGTCGTTCTCGACGAGAAGGACGTGGATCGGCTCGTCGCGGTGGCTGTTCATATCAGTCTCATGATGGACACAGCGGTGACTGTCTTATCCACTCCAGTAATCGTATCGTCTTAGTCATGGTATTCGGTTAAGCCTACTTGCTAAGTAATTTGGAACGACGCGGGCAAATCGCGCGCAGACGCCGAGAGTGCAGTCCAGCGGACGACTAAAGCCGCCGGGGGTCGATAGGGCCACTAATGCGACTCATCGCGCACCGGGGCTTCGCCGCGACCGCCCCCGAGAACACGATCGGTGCCGTTCAGTCCGCGGCCGACCACGCCGATGCCGTCGAGTTCGACGTGCGACGCTGTGGCTCCGGCGAACTCGTCGTCGTCCACGACGACACGATCGACCGCGTCACCGACGGCACCGGGGCCGTCGCAGATGCCACCGTCAGCGAACTCGCCGCTCACTCGGTACTCGAGTCCGACGAGTCGATCCCCACCCTCGACGCGATGCTCGCGGCCCTGCCGCCGACCGTCGAAGTCAACCTCGAGCTCAAAGAGCCGGGCATCGCGGCCGACGTGCTCGCGGCGCTCGAAGACGCAGACATCGATAATCGCGTCGTGACGACCTCGTTTCTCGCCGCCGAACTGCGGACGATCCGTGACCGCGACCCGAGCCAGCCGATCGGGTTGCTGGTCGACCGCCACCTCGAGACGCCGGTCACGACGGCGGTCGAACTCGACTGCGACGTCCTCGGCGCGAGTTGCTGGCGCTGTCTGGCGACGCGGATCGTGCCGCGGGCGACGGCGGTGGGGCTCGAGGTCCACTCGTGGTCGATCGAACGGCGACCGATGGCGACGCTGCTCGACCGGCGCGGCGTCGACTGCGTCTCGGCGGATCGACCGATCCGCGTCTGAGCGCTCGGGAGTCGGGCACGCTCGTCGCCCGGCGGTCCTCGAGCGATCGGGCGCTAGTCGCCGACGATCGTCGTGGACACCGTCCGCGTTCGCGGGCCGTCGCACTCGACGAGCAACACCGACTGCCACGTTCCCAGCGCCAACTCGCCGTTTTCGACCGGAATCGTCACGTCGGGGCCGATCAGCGACGCTCGCAGGTGTGAGTCCGCGTTGCCGTCTAATTGATCGTGTGCGTGTCCCTCGTCGGGGACTAAATCTCGCAGGAACGACTCGAGGTCACCCCGGATCCGCGGTTCGTCCTCTTGGACGACGAGGCCGGCCGTCGTGTGCTCGACGAAGGCCGTACAGGTGCCCGATTCGCAGTCGTCGGGGACGGCCGCGGCGATGCGATCGGTCACGTCGACGGTCGTCAGCCGGGACTCGGTCTCGACGGAAAAGCCCATGCGCGAGTCCACACCCGCGAGAACGGAGTGCGTTCCGGTCGCTACGAAACCTGTGCGACGGCCCACGCGGCGCGGTCGCGAACCGTCGGTGCCGGGTCCTCGCTCGCGAGTTCCTCGAGACGGGATTCGGCCGCGTCGACGCGACCGTACCCCAGCGCGAGGCAGGCGTTTGCCCGGACACGCGGGTGATCGTCCGCGAGCGACTCGAGGAGCCGTCCGCGGACCGGTTCGATCGCGGGCTCGCTTTCTGCGGCGAGACGGGCGATCGCGTCCGCGGCGACGGCTCGGGTATCCGGATCGTCGCGCGCCAGGGCCGCGCCGAGTTCGTCACAGACCGATTCGACGGCGGCGGGATCGCAGCGGGCCGCGTCGCCGAGACAGTCGATCGCGGCGTGGCGTAGGGCCGTCTCGTCACGATCGACGAGCGCAGCCGCCCGGGCGACGAACTCGAGTGAAGGTGGCGTCGCACCGGAGCGCGCCAGTCGCCCGAGCGCCCGAAGCGCCGGGAGCCCGTACTCGTCCGGGGCTGACGCCAACGCGTCGGTGAGAACCGGGACGGCGGGTTCGATCGCCGTCGGTTCCTCCCTCGAGACGTGTTCTAACGCCAGTATCCCCTGCCGATCGTAGCCGCATCGCTCCTCAAGTACGTCGGCGATCTCTGCGGCGTGATCGGCCACGACGTCCGGCCGCTCGGCGGCGACGGCGGCGATGCATCGAAGCAGTTCTGCCGTGGCGGGCTGGTCGGCTCGTTCGACGGCGACGCCGAGGATAGCCCCGGTCGACGGCGCGACATCTGTTGGCACTTCGGCCGCCAGATCGGCGAGACAGGCGGCCACCTCGTCGTGAAAATCGATTTCGGGCCGCTCGAGCAGCGCTCGGAGCTTCGGGACCGTCGGCGCGTACGCGGCGGTCCGCCCCCGGTCGTCGATCGCGGTCCGAATTCGTTGGACCGCGGTTCGTTGTGTAGTCGGTTCCTCGGCCTCGAGTCGCGTCAGGATCGCTGGCAGATCGACTCCGGTGGCCCCCCGGCCCCGGGGCTCGACGGCCTCGCCCCCGTCCCCAGTCATCGTCTCCTGCATTGGAGATGGAGTATATAATCGTTCTGGCCGAATGACCCCGAACAACCGGTCGTTCGCGCCGAATGTCGCCGAAACCGAACCAGTTCGGGCCCGGAGGCGAGGAACAGTAGCCGAGTTGCCTTACGCCAGCCACTCGTCGGGCTTGGTGTCGTAGTCGACGTCGTCGGCCGCGAGGTGTTCGACCTCTTCCCACGGCACGTCCTCGGTCGTCATCGTCTCGCCGTTGTACCGGATCAGCTTCCCCTGCTCTTCGGCTTCGGGCTCGCGGTTGCGGCGCTTGGCGACCTCGATGTCGTGCTCGTCGACCTCCTTGACGATCGTCAGGAGGTTCACCGGCCGTCCCCACAGCTCGAAGATGCGTTTGAGGGTTTCCTTCGCTTGCCCCAGATCGAGCATGACGCCGTTGTACTGGTGGCCCAACAGCAGTTCGTTGGCGTTGTTGTAGTTCCCGTCGTAGACCGCGATCGTCGGCTTCCCGAAGTTGGTGAACTGCAAGAGCAGTTTCTTCTTGACGTCCTCGGCCGCGTCGCTGGCGACGTGGAACTGCCCTGTCGCCTGCGAGTGCTCGTAGGTGAAGTAGTTGTTCTCCGTGATGAACTCCTGGGTCAGGAACTCGTCTAAGAAGGTCACGTCGTTGTGGCTCTCCCGCACGTCGAATAGCCGGTCCCAGCCGGCCGAGAAGTCGACGTTCTCGAGTGCTTCCTCGACCGACGAATAGCGGGCGTCGTCGAACAGGTAGCGGCCGATCCGCTCGAGTTCGTTCTGGTTAACCCGCGCGAGGAAGCCGCGGTGCTGGCGCTTGACCAGCGAGTAGTGCCGGCGAGCCAGCCCCTCCTCGGTCAGCACCTTCCACGGGTATTTCGACACGTCGATCTTGCCCTCACGGGCCCGCTCGAGGGCCTCTTGGTCGACCCACTCGTCGGGAACGTCCTCGAGCTGATCGAGCGTCTCCGGAGTGATTGTCTCGATCGCCGTCGGCGGCTCGAGGGTCTCGAGGACGTCCTCGAAGTCGACGACATCGGTGAGGTTGCGCCACGAGACGCCCTCGACGCGCAGGAGGTGCTCGAGCACGTCGCGGCGGTTGGTCGTGTTCTCGACGTACTCCCAGAGTTCCATGCCGAGGCTGTAGGGGTTCAGGCCGCCGGAGGCCAGCACCTTCGCCATGTGGTCGGCGTAGTTGAGGAACTCGTCGTCGCCGGCGAAGGCCTCGTCGGTCATCATCGTCGATTCCCAGTAGGCCGCCCACCCCTCGTTCATCACCTTCGTCATCTTCTGGGCGGCGAAGTAGTAGGCCTCGGCCCGCATCATATCGAGGATGTCGCGTTGCCACTCCTCCATCTCGACGCCCCGATCCGCCTCGTCGTCGTACTGCTTGCCGTGTTCCCGGACGAACGCCAGCACGTCCTTCTGGGGCTGTTCGGGGAAGCTCCCCGTGATGTCCTCGTCCTCGAGTTTCTCGACCCACTCCTCGTTGAACACTTCGCCCTTGATCTCGTCGGAGAGCTCGAGTTCCTCGAGCTTCTCTGCGAGGTCCTCGTCGATCTCCGCGGCGGGCCCGTCGACATCGAGCCGGCGGCTGAACACCTGATGCTGGTCGATGTTGTCCTCCAGGGTGAGGCAGTGGTCGATCCACTTCTCGACCGCCGCACGGTCGATATCGGGATCGGACATGTACTCGTCGATGGCCCGCGCGTGGCGCTCGAGCATGGCCGCCGCGTTGACCTGATCCTCGTCGGCGCGCCCGCTCGTGAACATGCCGAACCAGTCGTTGTTCGCGAAGAAGTCCGAGTGGGCCTCGACGTGGGTGATGACCGCCTTCTGGTCGGCCACCGTGTTCGACTCCTGTAAGAACGCGTGGGCTGGGTTGTCGTTGTTGACGATCTCGAAGGCCTTTCCGCCGCCGTACTGGCCCTGCTTTTGCTGCTTGTCGTACTGCATGCCCCACCGCCAGTGGGGGTAGCGGCTCTGGAATCCCCCGTAGGCGATGAGTTCGTTCATCTCGTCGTAGTCGATGATCCAGTACTTGACCGGGTAGGGCTCGAGGCCGAGCTTTTCCGCGAGGTTCCGGGCCTCTTCGACCGGTTCCTCGAGGTCGCTGGCGATCGCCTGTTTGCGGAATCGGTCCGCGTTCGAATTTGATTTACTCATCGGTCTCACTCTCCGTCGAGAGGATATCGTAGATCGCGTCGGTCACGTCGTCCTCGCCGTTGACGTAGGCCACCGCGACGTCCTCGGCGTCGGTGCCGAAGTGGCGCTCGAGTTCCTCGGCGTGGGTGGCGTTGATCGCGTTGCCGCTGGGTTGGGTCTCCACGTAGGCGTGGAGGTTCGCCGGGATCTGTTCCATCATCGGAATCACGCGCTCCTCGGTGTCGTTCGAGGAGTTCTCGGAGTCGCCCGCGGCGAAGACGTAGCGGTTCCAGTCGGTCCACGGGTACTCCTCTAACAGTTCGTTCGCGAGTTCGTACGCGCTCGAGATCTTGGTGCCGCCGCCGCTGCGGATGCCGAAGAACTCGTCGCGGTCGACCTCCCACGCGTCGGCGTCGTGGGCGATGTAGACGAACTCGGCGTTGTCGTACTTGCCCTGCAGGTACCAGTCCAGCGGCGTGAAGGTCCGTTCGACGAGTTCGCGTTTCTTCTCGCGCATCGAGCCGGAGACATCGCGGATGTTGACGACGACGACGTTCTTCTCTTTCTCCTCGATGATCTCGGGGTGGCGGTAGCGCTCGTCCTCGCGGCGGAAGGGGACGTGTTTGACCCCCTCGCGGCGGATCTTCTGCTGGACGCTCTCGCGCTCGACGTTGTCCTCGACCTCCTCGATGGAGTCCCATTTCCCGCGTTCCTCGTCCGGAACGTCGTCGTAGGCCTCCTGGATCCAGGCCATCGACACCGGGAGGCTCTCGCCGCGGGCCCACTCGAAGACCTCTCGGGGCTCGATTCCTTCGACCTTGCAGAGTTCCTTCAGGAACTCCTCGTCGAAGTCCATCGCGAGCTTGCGCTTGAGCCCCTCCTTGAACATCCGCTCGAAGTCGAGGGTGCTGTTGGGGCCGCTTCGCGTGAGGTCGGTGAACGGGCCTTCCTTTTCCTCGACGACCTTCTTGCCCTTCGGGTCGAGGTCGAGCCCGAGCTCTTCGTCGAGTTCCTCGGCGAACTCCTCGGGGTCCATCTCGTAGTACTCGTGCTCGCCGCCCTCCTCGCCGGGCTCGCCGTCCTCGCCGTCGTCGTCGCCCGGCTGGGGCTGGGGTTGGCCCACCGGCTGGCCGGCGTCGGGGGTGCCGTCCTCGCCCTGGCCGACCCCGCCCTGATCGCGCTGGTCGTACTCGAACTCCGGCAGCGAGACGATCTTGACCGGGATGTTGATCTCGCCCGGCCGGCTCTGTCCGAGGTCGCCGTATTGGATGAAGTCGGCGAGGTCCTCGCGGCGCTCTTCGCCCACCTCTCGGAATCGCTCGAGGTCGTCTCTCAGTCCCATCTGTAGCTCACCTGTCCCATGACGTGTCGGCTGGTCAGTTCGGCCGACGCCTTCGAGTAGCCGAAGAGGTCGACCATCGTGTCGATCGTGTTTTCTTTGACCGCGGCCGTCTCGGTCCCGCTCGGCGGGTCGCTCCACTGGCGCGGGTCGAAGTCCTCGAAGGTCCGCTCGACGTCGTCCCAGTCGTGGCTCTCGAGGACGGTCTTGATCACCGGAATCGCGGTGAGGTCGACATCCTCGACCGAGAAGTCCTCGTCGCGGTGCTCCCAGGCGTGGCGGTTTAGCGACGTGATGACCTTCTCGCGCCGGAAGTTCCGCACGCTTTCGCGGGGGCGGTTCCCGTCGTACTCGGCCTCTGAGAACCGACCTAGATGCTCGATCTCGAACAGCTTCATCGTCAGCGGGTCGGGTTCGACGCGCTCGCCGCGGTCGTTGTACAGCGGCTCGTCGGTCTCCCACGCGTAGACGTGTTCGACGTACTCGGCGACGGTCTCCTCGTCGACGCGTTTGTCGTGCATGATGGCCTCGATGACGTCTGACTCCTGTTGGTCGTAGATGTAGTTCTTCACCGGAACGACGCGGTTCTCGAACTCGGAGCGCTCGCCCGTCGAGAAGACCGGCGCGTCGATTAGCCCCTCGACCATGGCGTTTAACACGTCCCGGGGCATGACGATGTCCTCGACCGACAGGTCGGCGTGGTGGCGGTCCCGATCGGTCTGGAGGAGTTCCGCGAGCCGGTCCCGCGTGTACGTGACCGGGATCCCGTGATCGCCGTCGTTGCCGTCGTCGTCGAAGTCGAACTCGTCCTTTTCCCGGCGGCTGTCGCCCTCCTGTAAGAAGCCCTGATCGTAGATCAGCGCCTTGTCGACGAGGTCCAGCCCGTTCGGGAGGTTCTCCTCGTCCAGTCGCGTGACGACCGCGTACAGCGCGGCCGCCTCGATGGCGTGTGGGGCGAACTCCTGGACCCGCGTCTCGCCGTCGCGATCCTTGACCGTCACCCGCACCGGCGCGCGGATCCGGTCGGCGAGTTCGTCGTAGCTCTCGGCCTCCCAGACGTTGGTCTCGTTGGTCAGTTCGCGCCGGATCAACTCCGTCTCGAGGCTCAGATTCGTCAGGTAGCCAAAGCGGTGCTTATCGAGCCGCCGTTTGAGCGCCTTCAGCGGGTCCATCCCGTTCCGATCCGAGTGCTGGTTGAGCTGGGCCTCGAGGTCGGGATTCGAGATGATCAGCAGCTGGGAGTCGACGTCCATCCCGATCCCCTTGTCCAACTTCACGGACTGCTCGTCGGGGACGTTCAGCAGCTTCTGGAGCAGGTCGGCGTGTTGGGCCGCGTCCTCGACGATCGTGAGGACGCCGTTGCCCTGCGAGAGGACGCCGTCGTAGCTAAACGCCTGCGGGTTCTTGCGCCCGCGGGAATCCAATTCCTGCAGCATGCCGTGCATCCACGACCCGACGAGTCGCTCCTTGGGCGGCCCGTCGTCCTCGGAGTGGAGGACGCCGACGCCCTGTCCCGTGTCGACGACGTAGTTTTTCACGCGGAGATGGCTCTCGTCGGTGATCGCCGAGAACAGCGCGTCTTCGCCCTCGCGTCGGTAGCGCTCCTCGAGGAAGTCGTAGGCCTCCCGCGAGAACGGGTCGAGTTGAGCGTCGACCTGAATCGGCACGTGATCGTCGAGTTCCCCGTTGAGTTGCTCGAGCAGGT
Organism: Natrinema versiforme JCM 10478; assembly: GCF_000337195.1. Taxonomy (GTDB): domain Archaea; phylum Halobacteriota; class Halobacteria; order Halobacteriales; family Natrialbaceae; genus Natrinema; species Natrinema versiforme. The sequence continues at coordinate 61,236 of NZ_AOID01000014.1, forward strand.
CCTCGCGGACGTCCTCGGGGAACACCGACAGCGGGTGGGCTTGGACCGGGCTTTCGTACCAGTTCTGGTCTTCGGACGCGCCCGCGGTGTCGCTGCCGTAGCTCAACCCGCGGTCGCTGCCCTCGGCGGTCGAAATGTTCCACTCGACCGTGTAGCGCCGTCCCTCGGGCGTTTTCGAGTACTCGCGCAGCCCGTTGACCAGACAGCGCTTGAGTTCCGATTTGCCCGTCGCCGTGGGGCCCTCGAACCAGATGATCTTCTCGTCTTTGGCCCGGCCCGCGGCGATCGACCGCAGGTCGTCGACGAACCCGTTCAGCACCTCAGTGTTGCCGAGGATCGCGTGTTCGCCGTCGTTGTGCGGATCGTCGAAGAAGCGGTAGCGCTCCTTCTCTTCGCCCTCCTCGACCACGGTTCGGGTGCCCGCGGCCTCGATGGCCTCGAGCAGGTACTTCGACGCGTGGGAGGCGATCTGCGGGTTCTCGAAGATCCGATCGACATAGGCGGCGAGGGTCATCGGCTCCTCGTAGGTCTCCTCGAGGGCGCGATCCGCCTCGGAGACGTAGTCGTGTCCGGTCATGCTAGTCTTCCATCTCGGCCTTGGCGACCTCCGCGCCGGCGAACTCGAGCACCTCCTTTGCTCCGCCCTCGGAGTACCCCTGTTCGATCAGCGCGTCGATCCACGCCGAGCGCTCGTCGTCGTCGAAGTCGTTCGCCGACACCAGCGCCGAGAAGTTGATGTTGTGTTTCTTGTCCTCCCAGAGTTTGCGCTCTAAGGCACGGCGCAGGCGCTCGTTGTCCTGCGGGTTGAACGCCTCGCCCTCGCGGGCGCGCCGGGAGACCCAGTTCGAGACCTCTTGCCGGAAGTCCTCCTTGCGGTCCTCGGGGATGTCGAGTTTCTCCTCGACGGAGCGCAGGAACGTCTCGTCGGGCTCCTGCTCGCGGCCCGTCAACTCGTCTTCGATGGTGTCGTCGTCGATGTAGGCCATCACGTGGTCCATGTACTTCTCGCCCTGGCGCTGGATCTCGTCGATGTCGTAGGCCAGCGCGTGGCGGACGTCCTCGATGGCCCGCTCCTTGTACTCCTCGCGGACCGTCTCGAGGTAGCGGTAGTACTTCTCGAAGTTGTCTTCCGGAATCGAGCCGTGATGCTCGAGGTTCTCCTCGAAGAAGTTGAACACCGTCAGCGGCGAGAGGAACCCGCGCTGGCGGTGTTTCGAGTCCATGATGGCCTCGGCGATCTCGTCGCCGATGAACCGCGGCGAGACCCCGACCATCCCCTCGCCGATTTCGGCCTTCTGTTCGGCCTCTTCGCGGAGTTTCTTGATGTCGAGGTCGTCGCCCTCGTCGATCTCGCCGTTGTAGGCCTTGGCCTTCGAGAGCAGCCCGACGGTCTCGGTGTCGGGTTCCTCGATCCGGGTGAGGACGCCGAAGAGCCCCGCCATCTCGAGGGTGTGTGGCTCGACGTTGATGTCCGGCACGTCGGCGTTGGACAACATCTTCTCGTAGATGCTGGCCTCGTCCTCGTAGCTGAGGACGTAGGGGAAGTCGATCCGCTTGGTGCGGTCGTTAAAGGCCTCCATCTTCTCGTCGCCCTTCTTGTCCTTGTACTCGGGCATGTTCGTCCGACCCACGATCACCTGATCGATGTCGATCCGGGGGTTGTTCTTTGGCTTGATCGTCTGCTCTTGGGTCGCGTGCAGGAAGTCATAGAGGAACTCCCGCTGGAGTTTCAGCAGTTCCTCGCCGGAGAAGATGCCGCGGTTGGCGTTACAGAACGCGCCGGAGTAGTCGAATGCTCGCGGGTCGCTCTCGCCGTAGATGGCGATCTTGGAGTAGTTGACGTCGCCGGTCAGCTCCGTCTCGTCCTGGTTCTTCTTGTCCTTGGGCTCGAAGGTCTCGAGGCCCTGGCGCTTGTTCTCGTCGGCGACGAAGCGGACGATCTCGACGTGGTTCTCGAGGACCTGCTGGAGGTCGTCGTCGTAGTACGCCAGCAGCCTGTCCATGTAGAACTCGCTTTCGGGGTCGAGCGCCTGCTCGTTTTGGATCGTGTACGGCGCGTCCAGGTTCTCGTTCAAGTCGTCGATGACCCGCTGGCGCTGCTCCAAGGGGAGGAGCACGATCGGATCCTGATTCATCGGGGACCGGACGGTGTCGTCGGCCGGGTCCTGGTCCTGAATCACGTCACAGAGGTTGGTCCACCGGAAGGTGTACATCCGGCCGTCGTCCCGGAGCGTGTAGTCCTCGAAATACTTGCGGACCTGCTTGTCGAAGTGGGACTTCCCGGAGCCGACCGGTCCGAGGAGGAGCTTGATCCGGCGTTCCGGACCCAGCCGTCGGGCACCCGACTTGACCTTGTTGACGAACTCGTGGATCGACTGGTGAATCACCTTCCCGTAGAAGGTGTTCTCGCCGTCGCCCAACGGATCCTCGCTCGCGAGTTGGTACTCGACCATGCCTTCGGTCTCGTCGTAGGTGGTGCCGTAGTAGTCGAACATGTCCGCGACGCGCTGGTGGGCGTTGCGGGCCACCTTCGGGTCCTCGTAGACCTCCTCTAGGTACCAGTCGAAGGACTTGGTTTCCCGCAGGTCTGCGGGCATCGATTCCTTGTAATCCGTACTGAGCTGCTCGAGTGTTTCGATGTCACCGGTCATGGTATCATGGGGTTCCCCCGTCTGCAGTGCGGTCCGCGCGAGTGCGGAGCGTGAGCGGCCGTCGTTCGACCAGCCGCGTCTCGTGGCCGAACCGTCGGAATCCGTCGCCTCGCGTCACCCGACGTGAACGCGTCGTACTCGTCGAACTCCTCGAAGGGCGCTCGGGGAGCGTGACCCTGTTGTGGGCGGCGTCGATGTGCCGTGTCATATGTCATCTCGTACCACTTAACGTTGCGCGATGCCACGTCAGGGCTCGGCAACGATGCGCCGGGGACGGGCGCGGAGTGGATCGGTCCGGCAAACGGATACCGATAGTATTTAATGAGTGAGTAATCCAGCTACTTAGCCTTAGCCCCAAAAGGTATTTATCAGAACTTTATTTCAGGAAAATACTGCCAGAACTCTGTGTTGATGTTCGGTATCACACCCCACATTCGGGAGTTTGTGGCATAAGTTCCCGGCCTGCAACGGCCACGTGAGCTCGCGCGCGCTGGTTGCATGATAGCACGACACATCAATTACCGCTCGGAGCGCACCCGCCGATATGAGCACGACGGATCGATCCGGCCGAGCGGGGTCGACCCGCTGTGACAGCGCCGACCCACGACCGGCAGCGCTGACGACGGGGATTTAGGGCGGGCGGTCCTACCGGCGGCCATGTCGGACTCGGAAGCGGAAGACGGGGTTGACCGCTCGCGGCTGCCGGACGGCTGGACCGTCTGGAGCCGCGGCGAGGACGGCCGGCTCGTGCTCGCGTACCGACCGGACGTCTTCAACGCCGAGGACTTTCCCGCGCCGTGTCTGCCGACGCTGTATCTCACTCACGGCAAACGGACCCGCCGCCCCGGCGTCAACCCCGCCGACACCGCCGACTCCGCGGACTGGTTCGTCACGCTCTATCTCGAGCCGGACGTCTCGCTGAACGAGACGCTGCGATTCCCGACTCGAGACGCGGCCCTCGAACGGACCGTCGACCTCGCGAGGGAGTTCGACGCGGGCGAGATCGACTACCGGGGGCTGTATCAGGTACCTCGAGAGACGTACTTCGAACGGCTCGACGAACTCACTGGCGAGGAGAGCGACGACTGATCGCTCGATCTACGGCCCGTAGATGGTTCGTGGCGCGTTTCGCGCTCGCGTGCCCGGGACGTGAGCCTTAACCGCCAGTGGCGACTACCGTTTCTCATGTCGACCGTTACGCTCATCGGCTCTCAGCTGGCCGAGCCGGGAACCGAGTTCGTCTACGAGGGCGAAGCCGACGCCTGTGCCGGCTGTCCCTACCGCAGTCAGTGTCTGAATCTCTCTACCGGCACGAAGTATCGCGTCACCTCCATTCGCGAAAACGCCCAGACGCTCGAGTGTGCCATGCACGACGGCGGGGTCCGCGCCGTCGAGGTCGAACCCGCCCCGACGCGGGCCAACATCACCTCGAAGGGGGCTTTCGCCGGCAGCAAGACGAGTCTGCCGGGCCCCTGCCCGTACGTCGAGTGTCCGAGCCACGAGTACTGCGAACCCGACGGCGTCGAATTCGACGAGGAGTACCGGATCTCGGAAATCGTCGGCGAGCCGCCACACGAGGTCTGTCACCTCGATCGCTCGCTCGAGTTGGTCGAACTCGAGACCGAAAGCTAACGGGAACGGGCACGCTCTCCGTTCGATCGCTCCGGCACGGTCGCTGGTCCAATGATTCTTGTTCTGCAGTAAGAAACTCGTTCGATCGATTCCCGGCAGTTCACCGAGCGGTATGGCCGTCGCTCAGGCCTCGAGCGCGCTGTCCTCGAGCCACGACCCGGCCCAGCACTCGATCTCGCTGAAGACCGGCTCGAGGGACTCGCCCTTGTCGGTGAGGCTGTAATAGGTCGCGACGGGCGCGTCTTCCTCGATGCGGCGGCGGACAAAACCCATCTCGCCGAGGTCGTCGAGCACGCGCGAGAGGGTGCGCGCGTTCGCGCCGGTCGAGCGCTTGAGTTCGTTAAAGCGCTGCTCGCCGTCGAGCAGTTCGTGAAGCACTGCCAGTCGCCACTGGGAGCCGATCTGCTCGAGGGAGGCGATGACCGGGCAGGCGTCGTCGAGTTGCTCGCGGGATTGCGTTTGCGGGGATGACATCGATGGGTTCTGCCAGCGACTACGTCGCGAACTGCTTTAGTAGTTCGGATACGAACCGGCTAACATTGTGTTAGTAGGTTGCGGGAGTACAGTTGTGACGCCACCGCCTGGAGAACAGCGACCGGAGGTGCGTCGATGACGGACGACGGGTCGACGGCCGGCGGCGAGACCGACGCCCTCGAGATCGACGTCGACGAGCGCGACGGCTCGCTCTACCGAATCCTCTCGAGTGCGGTCGTCCCGCGGCCGATCGCGTGGGTGAGCACGAAAAGCAAGGACGGCGTCGACAACCTCGCGCCGTACAGTTTCTTCACTGTCGCCTCGGTCGACCCGCCGGTCTTGCTGTTCGCGCCGGTCGACGGTGCCGAGGGGCTCAAGGACACGCCGCGGAACGCCCGCGACACCGGCGAGTTCGTCGTCAACCTCGTGACCGAGGACCTCGCCGCGGCGATGAACGAGACCAGCGCCACGCTGCCGGCGGGCGAGAGCGAGTTCGATCACGCCGCCCTCGAGCGGGCCGACTCGACCGCGGTCGAGCCGCCGCGGGTCGCCGGGGCGAACGTCGCCTTCGAGTGTAGCCTCCGCGAGCTGGTCGATGTCGGCGGCTCGACGCTCGTCCTCGGCGAGGTCCGCCACGTCCACCTCGCGGAGTCGGTCACGACTGACGGAAAAATAGATATCGACGAGATCGACGCCGTCGGCCGGCTCGCGGGGAGTCTGTACGCGCGCACGGACGATCGGTTCTCGCTCGAGCGGCCCCCATAGCTGATCTCGGGCCCGGGGCCGGGTCGACCCTTACTGTTCGCCGCTGCCCTCGAGCAGCGCCTCGAGGTTCGCCAGCGCTCGCAGACAGACGGGGACGTACCCCGCGCCGTGTAGGGGCAGTTCGAAGGCGATCCGACAGCGATCCGCCCCGAGGTCGTCGACCCGGTGGCCGGCGGCGGGGAGTCCGGTCACGCGCCAGGTCCAGCGGCGGACCGTACACGAGGCGACCCGAAACGGCAGCCACGCACCGGGGACGCGAATTCGACCGGTCGTATCGGGTCGAATCCGTCGGTCGGTCGCCTCGACGCCAGTGACGAGCGGCGACCACTCCGGCCACTGTGTCGTATCGACGAGGGCGTCCCACGCGTCGGCGGCGGCGACGGCCAGGACGTGCGAGACCTCGAGCCGACGCCCGTCCGGCGTCCGCGCGGTCCGGATCTGCGTCATCGATCGGACCTACGGAGCCCACGACAATGGGGGTTTCCACGATGTGGCCGACTGCCGTCCGTTCCGGACAGTCACCGGCCGCTAGACTTTACTGGAGCGGCTCCCTCCGTCGGCCTATCCAATGGCCATACTCGAGGTACATGACCTCCGGAAGGAGTACGGCGGCTTCACGGCGGTCGAGGGCAGCTCCTTCGAGATCGAGCGCGGCGAGGTCTTCGGCGTGGTCGGCCCCAACGGCGCGGGCAAGACGACGACGCTGAAGATGCTGGCCGGGCTGATCGAGCCCACCGGCGGCACCGCCGTCGTCGCCGGCCACACCCCTGGCGAGCCAGCGATGCAGCGCCGCCTGGGCTTCCTTCCCGAGGAGTCCCCGCTGTACGAGGAGATGACCGCGATCGACTACCTCGAGTTCTTCGCCGACCTCTACGACGTGCCCGCGGACGTGGCCCGCGAGCGGATTCACGACTCGCTGGAGCGACTGGACCTCGAGCACCGCGACCGGCGGATCGGCAACATGTCGAAGGGGATGCAGCGGAAGGTCGCGATCGCGCGGGCGCTGGTCAACGACCCCGACGTGTTGATCTTTGACGAGCCGGCGTCGGGACTGGACCCGCTGACGACCAACTACATCATCGAGTTCACCCGCGAACTGAGCGAGGACGGCAAGACGATCGTCTTCAGCGCGCACAACCTCTTCCACGTCGAGAGTATCTGCGACCGGATCGTCATCATGAACGACGGCCGGATCGTTGCCCGCGGCACGTTAGAGGAGATCCGGGACGCCCACGGCGGCACCGAGTACCACGTCTACGCGACCGACGACGGCAGCGCCGGCCTCGACGGAACGGCGGGGCCGCTCGAGGTCACCCGCGAGAACGGACAGGTCCGCCACGTCGTCGCCGACATGGCCGCCGTCGACGCGGTCCGGGACGCCGTCGAAGCGGCCGGCGGCCGCGTGACCGACATCCAGACCGAGACGCCGAGCCTCGAGGAGATCTTCCTCGAGGTCGCGAGCGAGCCAGCGGAGGAGTCCGAGGCGTGAGCGACGGTCGCCTCCGCGGAATCGTCGCGCGACTTCGGCTGTTCGGCCGCCACCTTCGCGGCGTCGCCACACGCACGGCCCGAATTGCCCGCTGGGAAGTCTCCCGGAGCGTCGGCACCGTCGATCGGAAGACGGCGCTGGTCCTCGTTGTGATGGCGCTCGCGATCAGCACCACCGGGTTCACGGCCGCCGGCGACGGCCTCGGGCTCGAGCGGGAGATCTACGTCGTCGGCGTCGACGAGGACAGCCGCTATCACGACGTTGCAGTCGACAGCGAGCAGTTCCGGCCGGTGTCGCTTTCGGAGATCGAAGCCGAGAGCGGCGGCGATGCGAACGCCGACAGCGTGACGATTCGCGGCGACGCGTCCGTGGATGTCGTGGTGACTCGAGACGGCCGGATCGGCCACACCGGCGACAACGGCGAAGCCGCCTACGATACCTTTCGCGGCGCTGTCGAGGAGTACAACGCGAAGCTGATGGACGCGGAGGACGATCAGTCGGCCGCGTATCCGGTGCTTGTCTCGCTGGAGTACCAGCAACGCGATCTCGCCGGCTCGAGCGAGTCCGGAGCGAACGATGGGGGCGAGACCGACGGCAGTGAAACCGGGACCGAGGACGGAACCGGCGGCGGCGGTGACGGAGCCGGCGGAGGTGCGGACAGAAGCGGCGGAGACGAACCCGCGACCGGCGGGGGGACGGACGGGACCGGCGGCGGCGACGGCCCCCTGCAGGTTCCGAACGTCGGCGACGGATCGACGGCGTCGACCGCGCCGGGCACGCCCGGGTCGATTGCGCCGCCGTTTCCCTTCCAGTCGCTCGTGCTCGCGTTCCTGTTCGTCGTCCCGATGAACTTCGTGATTCAGGCCTACGGGAGCACGATCATGGACGAGCGGGTCAAGCGGCGGGGCGAACTGCTGTTGGTCTCGCCGGTCTCTCGCTATGAGATCGTCGCGGGGAAGACGCTGCCCTACCTGCTCGGACTGATCGGTATCGTCGTCGCCATCACGATCGCGATCCGGGGCGGGCCGATCGCCGTCGCCGCGGCGCTGCCGATCGCGCTGCTGTTCTTGGCGGCGACGTTCGCCGGCGCGATGCTCGCCCGCTCGTTCAAGGAACTGACCTTCGTCACGGTCACGATCAGCGTCGTGCTGACGACGTACACGTTTATCCCGGCGATCTTCACCGACGTGCACTCGATCGCGCTGATCTCGCCGCTGACGCTGGTCGTGACCGACCTCCAAGACGGGTCGATCCGACTGGGTGAGTACCTCTTCTCGACCGGGCCGTTCTACCTGTGTGCGGCCGTGCTCTTCCTGCTGGGGATCGGCGTCTACCGCGAGGAGGACATGTTCGCCCAGAAGCCGATCCCGACGAAGGTCGTCGACGCGATCGCGAGTCGCATCCGCGGCCGGCGGAGCGTCTTCGTCCTTTCGATCCTCTTCATCCCGTTCGTCTTCGCGGGCCAACTCCTCGCCGTCGCCCTGCTGTTTGCCCTGCCGGAGTCGTTCGCGGTGCCGGTCATCATCGTCGTCGCCGCCGCCCTCGAGGAAGTCGCGAAGAGCGTCCACGTCTACGCCGGCTTCGCTCGCTCGCGGTTCGATGCCACGCTTCGGACCGCCGCCGTCCTCGGCGCGCTCTCTGGAACCGGCTTCTTCGTCGGCGAGAAGGTCACTCACGTCGTCCAGTTCGTCGGCTTGCCCGATCTGTCGGTCGGCGCGGCCGCCTTCGGGCCGGCCGTCTCGAGCGACCCGCTGATACTCGTCGCGGTCTTTCTCGCGCCGCTTGCCTTGCACGTCGCGACCGCCGTCTGTTCGGCAGTCGGCGCGAGCCGCGGCCGAACGGGCTACGCGGCCGGCTTCCTCGCCGCGACGCTCGTTCATGCGGCCTACAATCTGGGGGTGATCCTCCTTGTCGCGTGATCGCGACCGCGGTCATGGTCGAGGTCGCGAGCAGACGTCGGACTCGAGCCCTCGTCGACGAGGCCCGAACCCGCCGGCTCGAGCCGACGGCGGCACCGAGTCGGGATCGACGTGGGGGGCCCGCTGGGCGGTCGCTCGCCGGGAACTGCGCTCGCTGCGCTCGGAGAAGACCATCGTGCTGGCGCTGGCGATTCAGCTGTTCATCGCGGCCTTCTCCTCGTTTCTGGTCGTCGGGCTCGTATCGCTGTACGACCCGGGATCGGTCGACGGCTACCAGACGGACGTGGCTGTCACCGGCGACGACACCCTCCTCTCGGTCGCGAACCAGCGCGACGGCGTCAGCGCCCAGCGGTACGACGACCGCGCGGCCGCCTACGAGGCGTTCGAGACCGGTGCGGTGTCGGCCGTCCTCGACGCGAACCGGAACGACGACGGCCGGCTCAGTGTCAGAGTTACGGCACCCGAGGAGGGGTTACAGACCACCCTGCTCGTCGTCCAGCTCCGAGACACCTTAGAGCACGTCGAACGCGTCGAACGCCAGCAAAACGCCGCCTCTGGGCGGCTCGAGCAATCGCCGGTGCCGGTCCCGTCCGAGGTTCAGGCCAGTCCCTACGCCGGCTTCACCTACACCATCCTGCTGCCGCTGCTGTGTTTCCTGCCGGTGTTCATCAGCGGCTCGATCGTCGTCGATTCGCTGATCGAGGAGCGCCAGCGGGGGACCCTCGAGTTACTCCGGGTCGCGCCGCTCTCGCTTGCGGACGTGATCGACGCGAAGTTGCTGGCGATCGCGGCGCTGGCTCCGCTGCAGGCGATCGCATGGCTCTTCCTGCTGACGGCAAACGGCACGTCGATCGCGGGTCCCGCGGCCTTGGTCGTGCTGGTGGCCGCACTCTCCCTGCTCGTCGTCAGCGTCGGGGTCGCGATCGCGCTGTGGGCACCGGATCGTCGACAGTCACAGTTGCTCTACTCAGTGGCCACCGTCGGCGCGCTGGTCGTCGCGACGATCCTGCCCGAGCATCCCGCAAACACCGTCGCGAAGTTCGCGATCGGAAATCCGACGGGGACGACGTGGGCGTTGCTCGCCGGCTACTGCCTGCTCGCGATCGGCGCGTTCGTCGCGCTCAGGCGGTGGCTCGGCCGGCTCGAGCCGGATTCGTTGTAGGTTCTCACCCAGCGGTTGGAACGGCCGTCTCGAGTCAGCTAGACCGATCGCGGGCCTGTCACGGGTGGCGGTTCGACACGATAGATCCTAAACGCTTAGTTCCTTTAGGGCCGCGTACCTGTTAATGAGCAACCCCGATCGACCCGAACAGGGTCGAACGGACCGGGACCCTCCCGGTCACGAGCGAGCGGAAGCCGCGAAACCCGATCAGGAACAAGTCCGCGAGGCGGTCGAGCGATCCAGAAGCGGTGCGCCGGCGGTCGGTGCCGTCGTTCGCGATCGATTTTCCTCGGACGAAATCTTCCAGCGGATCGTCGCCGCGGCCGACGAGGAGGTCACCTCCGGAGCCCGCGAACTGTTCTTCAGCGGTCTCGCGGCCGGGTTCGCGATCACGATCACGTTCCTGCTGTATGCCACGCTGACGGCCTCGACCGACGGCCACCCGATCCTGAGCAAGCTGTTGTATCCGCTCGGGTTCATCTACATCATCATCGGCGGCTACCAGCTCTACACCGAGAACACGCTCCCGCCGGTCGCGCTGACCCTGGAGCGGCTCGCCAGCGTCCCCGCGTTGCTTCGCCACTGGACGATCGTCCTCGCGGGCAACTTCGCTGGCGGCGCGCTCGGCGCACTCGCGCTCTCCTACGGCGGCGTCTTCGACGACGACTCGGCGGCCGCGGCGATGGACCTCGCGCGACACGGCGTCGAGACGCCGTGGTGGACGCTGTTCTCGAAGGCGGCCTTCGCGGGCCTGATCGTCGCCGGCGTCGTCTGGATCGTCTACGCCTCCCGCGACACCATCTCGCGGCTGGTCGTCGTCTACATGGCATTCCTCGCGATCCCGCTCGGGGACCTGTTCCACGTCGTCGTCTCCTTTACCGAGATGCTGTACATGGTCTTCGCCGGCGAACTGGCCGTTGTCGTCGGCATGACCGAATTCGTTCTCCCGGTCCTGCTTGGCAACACCATCGGCGGGATCGTCCTCGTGACCGTCGTCAACTACTTCCAGACCAGCGAACACCGCCTCGAGTCTGCCCGTTTCGAAGGGGCCGACCGGCAGCTCTCGGTTCGGGAGTGGCTGCTCGGCAGCTACGCGGGTCGGTCGTACGTGCCGCTGATCGATACCGCCGAGAGCCACGGGAACGGCAACGACGACTACCGCGTGCTCGTGCCGATCTCGAACCCGCGGACCGAGTCGACGATCGTCGACCTCGCCTGTACGCTGGCAAGCGACCACGAGAACGCGACCGTCCACGCCGTCCACATCGTCCAGATGCCGGGTCGGGCGTCGATGCGCTACGGCGCGGGACAGACTGAACGGATCGTCTCCGAGTCCGAGGACCGCATGGAGACCGTCCGCCAGCGCGCGGCCTCCTACGACATCGAGTTCGAGACGTCGACGGTCGTCTCCCACCGCTCGTTCGAGGACGTCTTCGACACCGCGGAGCGAGAGCGTGCCGACCTCGTGGTGCTCGGGTGGGGCGACGACCGGCCGTGGGGCGAGGGTCGTGCCGAAGGGCGGCTGAACGAACTGACCAGCAACCTCCCCTGTGACTTCCTCATCCTCAAGGACCGGGAGCTGGACACCGACCGGATTCTGCTCCCGACCGCCGGCGGCCCGGACTCGGACTTGAGCGCCGAAGTCGCGCGCACGCTCCAGGACCAGTCGGACGCCGAGATCACGCTGCAACACGTCGTCGCCAGCCCCGACGACCGGGAGCGTGGCGAGGAGTTCCTCGCCGAGTGGGCCGCCGAACGCGGCCTCTCGGATGCAGAAATCATCGTCGACGACAGCGGTAACGTCGAGCGGGCGATCTGCGAGCAAGCCCACGATCACTCGCTGATCCTCATCGGCGCGACCGAAGAGGGGGTCATCTCGCGGCTGATGAGCGACTCGCTGCACATGGACGTCATCAATCAGGTCGACAGCTCGGTCCTGCTCGCCGAACGCCCGAGCGACCGCAACGTGATCGAACGGCTGTTCGGCCACTGGTAACGGCGACCGTACGATTCCCGTCGAGCGCCGCTCCAAACGGGCTCGAGGCGGCGCGGTAGCGATTGCCGGCCCACGTACTGTTTTCCCGCCGTTTCGCGTAGGACCGGTATGGAGTACACGACCCTGGGTTCGACCGGGATGGAAGTCAGCCGGCTCTGTCTGGGCTGTATGAGCTTCGGCTCGAGCGACTGGCGCGAGTGGGTCTTAGAGGACGAGGAGAGCGAGGCGATCATCGACCGCGCGATCGACCTCGGGATCAACTTCTTCGATACTGCGAACCTGTACTCGAAGGGCGAGTCCGAACGGATTCTGGGCGAGGCGCTCGAGGGGCACCGCGAGGAGTCGGTCGTCGCGACGAAGGGCTACTTCCGGATGCGCGAGGACGACCCGAACTCGGGCGGGCTCTCCCGCAAAGCGATCGAACAGGAACTCGCGGCGAGCCGCGAGCGACTGGGGATGGACACCATCGACCTCTACCAGATCCACCGCTGGGATGACGACACGCCCATCGAGACGACGCTGCGGGCGCTCGACGATGCCGTCCGACGGGGGCACGTCCGATACATCGGCGGCTCCTCGATGTGGGCCCACCAGTTCGCCGAGTCGCTGCACGCGAGCGACAGGCTCGGCCTCGAGCGGTTCGTCACGATGCAGAACCACTACAACCTCGTCTATCGCGAGGAAGAGCGAGAGATGTTACCACTCTGTGACCGGGAAGACGTCGGCGTCCTCCCGTGGTCGCCGCTGGCTCGAGGCTATCTCACGCGCCCGCACGAGGACATCGACGCGACGACCCGCGGCGAGACTGAAGAGCACATGTACGACCACCCCTACCGCGAGGGCGGCGGCCGCGAGATTAACGAGCGCGTCGCCGAGATCGCCGCCGAGAAGGGCGCGACGATGGCCCAGATCTCGCTCGCGTGGTTGCTCCACAAGGACTGGGTCGACGCACCCATCGTCGGCACGACCAGCGTCGAACACCTCGAGCAGGCCGTCGAAGCCCTCGAGATCGAGTTATCCGAATCGGATATGGCGTACCTCGAGGAACCGTACGAGCCGGTGCCGGTGTCGGGCCACCAGTGAGCGAGGCCCGAGCGACAGACGCGAGGCTGAGCCCTCACCTCGAGCGAGGAGGGTCGACGCCAGGGTTGCGAACGTCGCGGGGTTCGGTCGAAAAAGAATGGTCGATCGCCGAGCGACCGCGGGAGCTCGACGCACCGAGCGATCGGCCGTCGGTCGCGATCAGTTAATTCCCGCCGTTAGTGGCGTCGGATCGCCACCAGTCGTCGTTCTCGAGGATCGACTGCGCGACCTCGTCGCTGATCGGATTCGCGTTGACCGTGGCGAGCTGCGGGTTGTCGCTGAACGGCGTCCACTCCCGGTTCATCTCGAAGACCTGCGGTCTGTCGTCTCCCTCTTCAGGTTCAGGAATGTACCCGAGGTCCGCGTTGTACTGGCCGAGGTTGGTGTCCTCTGAGATGAACAGCGGCACGATCTCGCCGGTGTTGAGCCACCGGATGTAGTAGGTGTTGTAATCCGTGAACCAACTATCCTGTACGTCGCCGTAGTTGGGACTCCACTCGACGACACCGGAGACGATGGCGAACCGCGCCTCGGGGTGGAAGTTGTTGGCGAAGATGAGCGCGCCCCACGCCTCGTCGGGACTGTCGATGATACCGCCGTCCTGTGCGGTCGCCGTGCCCGCACCGCCCCCGACGAGCGCCATCCCGGCCGTCGCCGCAGCGCTCTGTTTCATGAACTTTCGTCGCGTCGACTCCTCGTTGTCCGTCGTCGGAAGTGACTCGCGATCCATAGTGACCCTCCACTGCCAGTTGAGACGCTGGTCGCCCAATAAGGACAGAGATAGTTTCGGCGAACAGTCGACTGTAGCCAATTTTCGACTCGAACAGGTTCGGATTGGGGAGGCGAAGTATCGGACTGAGGCGAGTAATCCGCTGTTAGGACCGTCACGCATATCCGATCACAGCCGCGGCGGTGTCGGTCAGAAACAGCCCGAAACGAAACGGTCGCGGTCTCTCAACAGGAAGTCACGTTGAGACGCCCGCTCGAGCCCGGTCACGGAAGCGCTTCGGTGGCCTCGAGGAGGTCGGCTTCGGTCTCCCACCGATAGAGCCGGTCGTCTCCCTCGAGCAGATCGAAGACGCCGTCCTCCATCCAGCCGTAGGGGTGGTCCGCCTCGGCGTCGGGGTAGGTCCGCTTGAGCACGTGGGTCTTTGCGAAGTACTCCTCGGTGCCCGCGAGCAGCCCCTGCTCGACCAGGAAGCCGCTCGGGTCCCGCTCGGCGACGCCGACGACGTGGCTCACGAGGTCCGCGAGCAGGCGGAACTTCTGGATTCCGTTCACCCACTCGCCGTGCACGTCGACCATTCGGAAGGCGTAGGGTCCGGACGGCGGTTCAGCCGGTCGGCGACGAGGTTCAGCCGGCGGATCGGCTCGCTGTCGTAGTTCCCGAGGACGAACGCCAGCAGGGCTATCCGTGGAAGTTCTACCGCCTGACCGACGAGGGCCGCGAGTTCCTCGCGAACCACAATTTGCTCGCGGCCGAGGAAACGCTGCGACGGATCTACGAGACGATTTCCGATAAACCCGATAAAATGATCCGATACGAGAACCCCCCTCGTCCCGATCTCGAGTGAGTCCCCGGCGCGTCACTCTCACAGCGATGATCGGTGATCGGCCGTCTCGTCTCGAGGCGGTTCCGGTTCAGTCCGGGCTCGAGTCGCCATCGTTCGCGCCGACGGTGAGTACCGGCACGTCCGCGTGCCTGACGGTTCGTTCGGTCGTACTCCCGAGGAGATAGCGCTCGAGTCCGGTCCGACCGTGGGTCCCCATCGCGATCAATTCGATGTCGTTCTCGTCGGCGTACTCGAGGAGGCCGGTGGACGGGATTCCCTCTCGAACGGCGGTAACGGCGTCGACATCGGCGTCTCGCGCTCGCGTCGCGACCGCGTCGGTCATCGCTTCGCCCTCGGATTCGAACGCGTCGAGGACGTCTCGCGGCGCGGCGACGTGCGGGCTGGCCGCGACGTTGTTGACGTTGACGATGTTGACCGCATGCACGCGTGCGTTCGCTTGCTTTGCGATCACGAGCCCGTGCTCGACCGCGACGGCTGCGGCGTCGCTACCGTCGGTCGGCAGGAGGATCTCGTCGTAGTTCTCGATCGGCTCGTCGCGGTCGGTCGCCCGCGTGGTCAACACCGGAACGGGCGACTCGCGGACGACGCGTTCGGTGACGCTGCCCGCGACGTAGCGGTTCACGCCCGTTCGGCCGTGGGTCCCCATCGCGATCAACTCGATACCGTGCTCGTCGGCGTACTCGAGGATCTCCTCGGGCGGGTATCCTCTGCGGATCTCTGCGCGGATGTCGTCCGCCTCGGTCGCCATCGCTTCGATTCGCTCGATCGCCGCCGCGCCGTCTTCCTCGAGGCGGGCGACGAACTCTTCGTCGACGCCGCCGGCGTTGAAGAGCCCGCCCGCGGCGGCCACGTCGACGACGTTGAGGAGATGGACTGGTGCGTCGAACCAGCGGGAAATCGCCAGCGCGTGTTCGGCGGCCCGAACCGCGTGCTCGCTGCCGTCCGTCGGGACGAGGATAGCGTTGTACATCGTCGACACCGTGTTTCCGTTCGGTTGCCCGGTCCTTAATCCACCCCGCAATTCCTGTGGATCGGGAACACGTCGCTCGGCGAGCAGTGGAGCAGATCCAATCGGTCGGCACACCGCCGTGGCTACCAGAACTCGAGTGCGAGGGTGACGAGGAGCCCGCCGTGCCAGACGACGACCGCGGCCGCGTACCGCGGGTCGGTCGCCGGGACCGGCGGGTGGCGGACGACCGCCTCCCACAGGAACACCGTCGCCAGCAGCGCGCCGCCGAGGAGCCCATATCGGGGGGTGATCGCGGTGTAGAGCCCCGCGACAGCGCCGAGCAGCAGCGACGCGAGCATGCCGGCGAGCAGTCGGTCGTAGTAGTCCATCCCTATCCGATAGTACGTAATCTCGCAGGAAAAATCGTCAGCCGATTCCGACGCGGCCGGAGTCGGGGCCCGGGTCTAAGTTCCGTCAGCTCGAACGTGAGACGCGAGCAGCGGGGTTCGTCGAAACCGATCGGCGGGTCGTCTAGGACAGTCGTGCGGCGATGTCGGCTTCGGTGATGATACCGACGGTCTCGCCGGCTTCGGTGATCATCACGGCCTTGTAGTGCTCGAGGAGGTTACTGATCTCGTCCAGCGTGGCGTCTTTCGAGACGGTCGGGAAGCTCTCGCTCATGTGTTCCTCGATGGGTTCGTCGCGGTCCTGGGAGTCGAGGTGGACGAGGTCGGTCTGGCTGATCGAGCCGACGGGAATGCCGTCCTGAATGACGGCGAGCTGAGAGTAGGCTTCCTCCTCCATCTTCTTGGCGGCGTCGCTGACGGGATCGTCGGGACCGACGCTGACGACGGCTTCATTCATTAGGTCCTCGGCACGGATCACGTCGCTCTCGGCCTTTTCCAAGGCGTTGACGATCCGGCGAAGCGTCGAGAGACGCGGGTCCACGTCGCCGCCCTCGATCCGGGCGATCAGCGGCTGGGAGACGTCGGCGGTGTCCGCGAGTTCGCTCTGCGTGAGCCCGAGTTCGGTGCGGCGCTGTCGGAGATCCGCGGGCGTCGGGAGTTCCATACGAATGGATAACCACGGGTTATAGAAAGTACTTTGGGTTGATTTCGACTTCCGTCACGGATCGATGAATTGGGCGATCGAGTCGTACTCGAGTGCCGTCGCTGGGTCCCCGTGGCGTTCCGGTACTGAAACGGAACAAGCGTCGGTTCGGTGACGACAGCGCGGCCCTACTCGTCGTCTTCTTCGGTCTCGACCATGTCGACGACCGACAGCGGCACGTCGCGCAGTGCCCCGCCGACCTCGCTCTTTGCGATTCGCGAGGCGTGTTCCTCGCTGTCGGCGTTGAAGACCTCCATCTCGAGCGCGAGTCCGACGAGCGCGGTATCGGCCGCGATAAACGCGGAGTCGAAGGGTTCGCCGCAGGCGGGACAGCCCGTCGCACCGACCTCGACTTCGACGTAGTCCATGTCTTCGCTGTTGAGTCGCTTTCCGGCTTCGCTGACGGCGACGCCGATCGCGTCGTCGATCGCGTCGACGTCACGAACGAGCCATGCCGCTTCCATCGCGACGAGATAGTTTCCCATATGGGGTGGTTGGGCCGAGGGGTTTCCTGCTTTGCGGTTCGGCCGCGCCATTGCTCCCAGCGGAGGCTGCGGCTCAGGGTGCGCACGTGAACCGGATAATTCTCATACGTTACGAGAAACACCCCCATCGATTGCCACCGACATACCCGTACATCGACTCGAGTACGCCTCCAGTTGTTCCCGTGGCAACCAGAGTTTAATCGCAAGCGGGCGGCGACCCGATAGCGGCGTGACGATCATTACATATTCAATCTTTCAAGAAGGCTTATATATACCCTCCGTCTGGGCATCGATGAACGCTGATGATATCCCGCGCGTACCACGCGACCCTGTTCGCACTGTACCAACTCTGTATCGTGGTCGGCATCGTCGCGATGCCGGTCGCGATGGCCGCCCGTCAGGCCGGTCTCAACTTCCCGGTCCACCGCGTCCTCGCAAACATCGAAACGGCCTACGAATCCACACAGCAGTAACACGGCACTGACCGACGGCGACTGATCGCTAACTGGTTTTCCCGTCCGCTGATCGACGACCTGCAGGACCGGGAACCGCGGCCGACTCGGCGCTCGAGCCGAGACCGATCTCGACCGAGGGAAGCGGAAACCGCAGTGGTGACCGCCGGTGTTTTATACCGTCCCGGTCGTACGGTACGATCAATGCGTACGCCCACACACGACTCCGATTTCTCTCGGACGGTCGACCAGTTGGCCGACGATCCGAACCCCTACGAGCCGGAGGTCGGATCGATGCCCCAGAACGACCTCACACAGGCCGATCTGGACAACGTCAACAAGACCGGGACGACGACGATCGGCATTTCCACTGCCGACGGCGTCATCATCGCGACGGACATGCGCGCCAGCCTCGGCGGCCGCTTCGTCTCGAACAAGAACGTCCAGAAGGTCGAGCAGATCCACCCGACGGCCGCGCTGACCCTCGTCGGCTCGGTCGGCGGTGCCCAGTCGTTCATCTCCACGCTCCGCGCCGAGGTCAACCTCTACGAGGCTCGACGCGGCGAAGGAATGAGCATCGACGCACTGGCGACGCTGGCCGGTAACTTCGCCCGCGGCGGCCCGTTCTTCGCCATCCACCCGATTCTGGGCGGCGTCGACGAGGAAGGGAGCCACGTCTACAGCATCGACCCCGCTGGCGGCGTCATGGAAGACGACTACACCGTCACCGGGAGCGGGATGCAACTCGCCTACGGGCACTTAGAGCAGGCCTACGAACCGGACATGTCCAACGAGGAAGCGAAGACGGTCGCCGCCCGCGGCATCAAGTCCGCCGTCGAGCGCGACACCGGCTCGGGCAACGGCGTCTTCCTCGCGGAGATCACCGACGAGGGCGTCGACATCCACGGCCACCACGACTTCGACGAAGTCCTTTAAATCGGCCGAAACGGGGCAGTTTTCTGCGTTCTCAGCCGACCAGCCGCCGGGCCGATCGGACCGCTCTCTGTCCACTGCTGAGTCGATAGCGTTCCGACTCCGATTTGCGGCGTGCTATCGGACGAGAAACCAGCGCATGTCGTGTGTCGTGAGAAGCGCAGAAACGCAAACCTCGCCGGCTAGTCCAGTCGCGTCGCCTGCTCGAGTTGTGCCTCCGAGATCGGGGACTCCTTGGGTTGGGTCGCCCGCCCGGACTCGCTCGAGCGGTAGATCGCGTCGATGACCCGTTGGACGGTTAGGGCCTCTTCGACGGTGTTCGATTCCGGCGTCGCGCCCACGGCGATCGCCTCGAGGAACTGCTCGTCTTGCTTTCCGTAGCCGGTCAGGGTCTCGTCGCCGGTCATGTTGACATCGGCGAAGTGGTCGCACCCGGCCGTGCCGGCCTCGAGAATCCGTAGATTCGTGTCGCCGATATCGAACTGGGCACCCGCCTGCGTGCCGCGGACTTTGAAGTCCATGCTCTCCTCGCGGTTGGTCGCCCACGCGGCCTCGAGCGAGATGGTCTGGCCCTCCGCCGTGCGGATGAAGGCGCTGACGGAGTCGTCGACCTCGTAGGTCTCCGCTTCCGCGTCCCAGTTGTCGCCGAAGCCGTCGGGATCGGCGTACTCCTCGTCGGTGCCGAACGTTGTCCGGGCGACGCCGCTCACTTCCGTGATCTCGGGGAAATCGAGCGCGTAGAGCGCGAGGTCGAGCGCGTGGACGCCGATGTCGAGCAAGGCACCGCCGCCGGCGAGTTCGGGGTCGGTGAACCACGAGCCGGGACCGGGGACGCCGCGCCGGCGGACGTAGTCGGCCTCGACGTGGGTCAGGTCGCCGAAGCGGCCGCGGGCGTGTTGTTCGTCGAACATGGCCATCGACGCGGCGTGGCGGTTGTGAAAGCCGACCATACAGATGCCGTCCGATCGGGCCGCCGCCTCGGCGATCCGTTCCGCGCTCTCTAAGGTGTGGGCCAGCGGTTTCTCGACGAGCACGTCGAGTCCTTGCTCGAGGGCGGCGACGGCGATCGGTTCGTGGAACCGGTTGGGCGTGGTAACGATGACGGCGTCGACGGCGTCGTCGACGACGAGTTCGTCGTGAGTCTCGTAGGTGCGCGCGCCGAACTCCTCGGCGAAGCGGTCGCGTTGCTCCGGGACGAGGTCAACGCCCGCGACGACGTCTGCGCCGAGGTCCCGAATGCTTCGCGCATGGAGGTTCCCCATGCCGCCGAGGCCGACGATACCGACCCCGATCCCGTCGCCGATCATGTGTCTGCCCCCGATTTCGGTCCAGCAGAGAGAGAGGTGCGCTGAGAAACCGTTCGTTTCGATGGCAGTTGTATCCGGTTCCGTTCCATAGAGTGAGGCAGTCGGCGATCGAAATAAGGGTTGTGACCGATTAATCTGTACAGCCATTTCGTATTTCACGTATTACGATACTATTACGCCAACACTCTTCAGATGTATTGACTGAATCTAGTATTTCAATTCGATATTTCTGCCGCGGATCGGGCGGATGAGACCGCCGGTGCGGCGGCGGAGAGCCGCCGCGACCGGTCGGCGGACTCGAGCGGGTAACGGCCGACAGTATAAGCATCCGGCGCGCCGACCGGGCGGCCATGGTCGCAGTCACGATCTGGAACGAGTTCCGCCACGAACGCGAGGACGACGCCGTCGCGGCCGTCTACCCCGACGGCATCCACGAGGCGCTCGCCGACGTCCTCGCGACCGACCACGAGGTTCGGACCGCGACGCTCGACGAGCCCGACCACGGGCTCACCGACGACGTCCTCGAGTCGACGGACGTCCTGCTGTGGTGGGGCCACGAGGCCCACGACGAGGTCGCAGACGACGTCGCCGGCCGGGTACAGGAACGCGTCCTCGAGGGGATGGGCTTTCTCCCCCTGCACTCGAGTCACTACGCGAAGCCGTTCAAGCGGCTCATGGGGACGACCTGTAGCCTGCAGTACCGCGAGGACGGCGGGACCGAGCGGCTCTGGGTCGTCGATCCGGGGCATCCGATCGCCGACGGGCTCGGGGAATCGATCGAACTCCGGAAAACGGAGATGTACGGCGAGCCGTTCGACGTGCCGGAACCCGACCGACAGGTGTTCATAAGCTGGTTCGAGGGCGGCGAGGTGTTCCGCAGCGGCTGTTGCTACCGGCGCGGAAAGGGCCGGATCTTCTACTTCCGACCGGGCCACGAGACGTATCCGATCTACGAGAACGAGGCCGTTCGGCGGGTGCTGCACAACGCCGTCGACTGGGCCGCTCCGACCGAGGGCTCGCCGCGGACGTTCGGCGAGCGCGCGTAACGGGCGTTACAACTCTTCTCGACCTTACAACTCCTGGCGGCCCTCGTCGGTGATCACGCTCTCGAGCAGTTCAACCGGCGTCGCGTCGTAGGCGGGATTCTCGACGGCGAACCCGTCGGCGGGCTCGGGCATGACCTCGCTGCCCGGCCGGTGCTCGTTTTCGAAGACGAACCCCTCGCCGACGATCTTCGAGGCGGAACCGAGGACGGTGACCGGCACGTCGAGTCGGGCGGCCGTCGACGCGATCGGGAACGTCCCGACGCGGTTGTACAGCGTGTCGTCGACGATGCAGTCCATGCCGACGACGACCCGATCGCACTCCTCGAGGTAGATGCCGTGGGCGCTGTCGGTGAGCAGCGTCGTCTCGACCCCTTCGAGGTCGGCCAGCGTGCGGGCGGTCTTGCGTCCGATGTACCGCGGCCGAGCCTCGGTGACGTAGACCTCGAACGTCTTGCCGGCCGCGGTCGCCTGCTCGAGGGTCTCGATCACCGTCGAGGAGTAGTCGTGGGTCAGAATCGTCGCGCCGTCCGCGAGGGCCTCGGCGGCGTTTTCGGCCGCCAGCCGCTTGCCGGACTCGATCCGCGAGACGACCTCGTCGATCTTCTCGCCGGTGAGCCGCTGGGCCGCCTCGACAGTGTCGGGATCGGCGTCGCTCACGTCGCCGACGACCTCCCGCACGGCGTTTTGCAGCGAGGCGTGGGAGGGGTTCGCCCGCCGGAGCACGGAGCCGTTCCGCTCGAGCGCGCGAGTGAACTCCTCGACGGTCGCGAACTCGCGCTCGAGTAACTCCTCTAAGGCCTGCGCTGCGCGGACCGCAACCACCGAGGAGCTGTGTGTCTGCATCTCTCGAATTTCCTCGGCCGTCTCGTCGATCATACGCAGATGTTTCCCGTCAGCGCAAAAGGTGTTCCGGGTGACCTCACCGGTTCTGTCACGCGGCTTGCCGTATCCGCGGCGTCCTCATGCGTCGCCGTCGAACTCAAATATCCGCTGTAACTCGGCCTCGATTCGGTCGACGAGTTCCTCGAGGACCGTCTCGAACTGGTCGTGGTCGGCCACCGCGCCGGCTCGCTCCCGCGGGTTCTCGGGGAGTTCGACGCGGAACTCGCCGTTCCCCGCATAAAACGGCTCGCTCTCGCTCAGTACCTGCCGGTCGATCGCTTTGAGAACCGTCGAGTCGTATTGGCCGTGGAGCTGCTGGTAGGCCGCCGAATAGGCCTCCTCGAGTTCCTCGAAGTAGTAGACGTACTTTTCCTCGAATTTTGCCGGGTCGAACTCGGTCACAGACGTCCGTCAGCGCGCGGCCGGGTAAACGGTTCGGGACGCCGCCGACTCCCGCCCCCACGCTTACGTTCTCGAAACCCCTAGAACCGGCGATGACAGTCACCGTCCGGTACACCTGTCCGCACTGCGGAGCCGTCGTGAGCCTCGAGCGCCCGCCGGATCTGGCGGATCGGTCGGTGACGAAGGTCCGCCAACCGGGCTGGGAGTACGCCGCCCCCGACGATCCGGACCGCGAGTCGGCCGACGGGATCGAGTTTCTCTGTGGCGAGGACGGCGATGTCACCGACCTCGAGGGCGACCCGCTCGAGGGCTGTGGCCGCCCCTTCTACCTCAATTTCGTGCGCTACGAGCAGGGTGTCGAACTCGACCCCGATCCGCCGACCTACGGCGGGCCGCGGTTCGATTTCAACGCGTAGAACCGCTGATATCCGTGGCGGTTGGAGTGCAAGCGATGCACCCGCGAGGTCAGTGGGACGTACGTCCCGCCAGACTTCACGAGGTCCGCGAAACCGAAGGTTTCGCTTGATAACGAGAGGCCTTCGGCCTCTCGAACCACGAGGGAGGACCCGAAGAAAAAAGGTGGGAACACAACCCTTTTCGACGCTGGCAAGTAGCTAGTGACATGGACGAAGACGCCGTTCGCGACCATCTCCGTGCGGTCGAGGATCCGGAACTCGGCGACGATATCGTGTCGCTCGGGCTCGTCAACGACATCACCGTCGACGGCGACCAGGTCGACATCGACCTCGCGTTGGGTGCTCCCTACTCGCCGAGCGAGAGCGACATCGCCGCCGAGGTCCGCGAGGTGCTGACCGCCGAGGGCCTCGAGCCGGACCTGACCGCGAGCGTCCCCGACCGCGACGATCTCACCAGCGAGGAACAGGTGCTGCCGAACGTCAAGAACGTCATTGCCGTCGCCTCCGGAAAGGGTGGCGTCGGCAAGTCGACCGTCGCGGTCAACCTTGCCGCTGGCCTCTCGCAGTTGGGCGCGCGCGTCGGCCTCTTCGACGCCGACGTCTACGGGCCGAACGTCCCGCGGATGGTCGACGCCGACGAGCCGCCGATGGCGACCGAAGACGAGACGCTCGTGCCGCCGGAGAAATACGGCGTGAAGCTGATGAGCATGGCCTTCCTCACCGGCGAGGACGACCCCGTCATCTGGCGCGGTCCGATGGTCCACAAGGTCATCACCCAGCTCACTGAGGACGTCGAGTGGGGCCATCTGGACTACCTCGTCGTCGACCTCCCGCCGGGGACCGGCGACACCCAGCTGACGATGCTCCAGACCATGCCCGTCACGGGTGCGGTCATCGTTACGACGCCCCAGGACGTTGCACTGGACGACGCCCGCAAGGGCCTCGAGATGTTCGCCAAACACGACACCGTTGTACTCGGCATCGCCGAGAACATGTCGACCTTTGCCTGTCCCGACTGCGGCGGCGAACACGACATCTTCGGCTCCGGCGGCGGCGAGGCGTTCGCCGACGAACACGAACTTCCCTTCCTCGGCTCGATCCCGCTCGATCCGGCCGTCCGCGAGGGCGGCGACGGCGGCAAGCCGACGGTCCTCAAGGATGCGGACGGGACCAGCGACTCCCTGCGGACGATCACCGAGAACGTCGCCAACAACACCGGAATCGTCCACCGACAGGGGATCTCCCAGACCCGGCGCAGCGAGGCCGCCTCGCCCGACCGATGAGTTCCGGTCGCGACGACGGCGGGGCGGAAACCGCCGGCAATGACGGCGACGGGTTCGATCCCGATCCCGAGCGCGTCGAGCGCCTCCGCGAGATCGCCGACGACGTTCGCGGCGAGACCAGCGAGAGCAAACAGCTCGCCAACATCCTGTACCGGACCAGCGACCTCTACGACGAAAGCGAGGAGACCTCGCCCGAAGAGATCGTCCGCAACGTCAAATTCATTCTCGAGGTCAACGAACGCGGCGGCCTCGGTCGCTGAGTCCGCCGTCGATCCGCTTTGCCCTGTCCCCGCCCGCAACCGAGCGCGTCGCTTTTGGGGCTGCCACGCGAGAGACGAGTGTGGACGCGAATCAACGGTCTCGAGCGAACCCCTACGGCATGGACGAGGAGTGTACGAACTGTCCGGCGCTCTGCGAGACGCGCACACAGGTCGTCCACGGCTACGGCGACGTCGGCGCGGACTTCCTGTTCGTCGGCGAGCGCCCGACCGCACGCGCGGACGAGACCGGCATCCCCTTCGCCGGGGAGGGCGGCAGCGACGGCGACGGCGGACTGCGACGGATGCTCGAGCGGCTGGGCCTCTGTGACGTGACCGCGCCGGCAGACGACCCCGAACTCGAGAACGTCTATCTGACGAACCTCATGCGCTGTCGCGATCCCGACCGGCGGCCGACCGACGAGGAGATCGGCAACTGCGACCCCTATCTCAACGCCGAGATCCGGATGATCAACCCCGAAATCCTCGTTCCCGTGGGCGAGCGCGCACTGGTGGAACTCGGCACGGAGTACACGACGACGCCGGTCGAGGACCTCGCGCTGCCCGACGACCACGCCGAGCGGATCCGCGGCCGCGGGTTCGAACTCATCCCGATGATCGACCCGCGCGAGCAGACCGACGCGCAGACCCAAGCGTGGCTCGAGGCCTTCGCGGAGCTGATGGCGACGGACTATCGGCAGACGAAGGGACGGCGAAAGCGGTGAGAACAGCGGCGGTCCGTTACCAATACGGGTTCTCGCGCCAGCGCCTCGAGCCGACGCCCGAAGCGATCAGGCCGCCGACGGCGAGGGCCGCGACGGCGAGGACGCCGATCGTCGGCGCGAGGAAGTCGCCGGGCGAATCGATCAGGTAGCCGGTACCGAATCCGTACGCGCCGAGGACCGCCAGCGCGGCGACCGCGAGCGTCGCGAGCAGGCCGGCAATCGAACGTTCGTCCATACCCGCTCGAAGGCGCTGCTCCGTTATAATTCATCTTCATTTCCGCGGGACTCCGTCTTTCGAGGCCGGGAAGCGCCGCGTTCAAGGACCGCGGCCGCGGAGTAGCTGTCATGATCGTCGTCGTTCCGGTCGACCCGCCGCGAGACGGGCTCGTTCTCTCCGCGCTCGCCGACCAGACGCCGCTGACTGACGCCGAGGCGGTTTCGCTCTACGAGGCCGCCGTCGCCGACGTCCTGTGGGCCGTCGCAGGGAGCGGCGGCGACCTCCTGATCAATTACCGGGACGCCGAGACCCTGCCCGAGCCACACGCCGACGGCGACCCCGAGGCCGAGGTTCGGGCGCTCGTCCTCGACGCGCTCGGCGGCGATGCGGCCGAGGACGTTCGCTTCGAACGGCAGGTCGGCTCGAGCCGGTCGGCTCGCGTCGGGAACACCGTCACGCACCTGCTCGAGCAGGAAGGGGCCCAGAGCGTTGGGGTGCTCGAGCCCACGGCACCGCTGGTCAACCGAACCGAAATCGACGGCGCGGCGATGTCGCTGCGCCGCCACGAGGTCGTCCTCGGGCCGGCCGACGAGGGAAGCGTCTATTTCGCGGGCTTTGCGGAGCCGATCGATTTCACCGACGCGTACGCCACGCCGGCGCTCTCGACAATGAGCCGCCACGCGAGCGAGGGCGGTCTCGGCGTCGGGTTCGCCCCCATGCTCCCGACCGTGTCGACCCCGGCCGGACTCCGAGCGACCGTCGCCGGACTTGAGGCCCGGCAGGCGGCCGAGCGGCCGGGTGCGGAAGCGACGGCGGCGCTGGTCGACGAACTGGGGCTGACGGTCGGGGACGACGGCGGGCTCGAGCGCGAATAGACCGACTACCTGGAAGTCGGAAACGGTGACAAAGAGAGAGGGTAACAGTTTTGTAGTTTGCTCACTGCACGAATTGCCGATACTTACCGGTTCATCGTCCGGAATGTCGTACTACTGTGACGTGATTTTCCGCAGAAGAATTTTTCACTATCGGGTAAGCACTGGAGCGCATTTTAAGTCGTTTTGGTTTTGTGAGTGATGATTTTCCCCTTCGAATAGTTCGATTTTGTAACTGCTCAGCCAGTCCGCGTGGCCTCCTTCCGCTCTCGACTATCCGCAATCGATCGATACGGCTCAACCAGATAGTCCCAGATCGTGTTTGCCGCCTGCTGTCGAGGCGTATGCACGTAGGGGGACCGCGGGAGTCTTCGAGCGAGTTTGTATGCTGGTGACCCGGACGAATTCGAATAATCGACGAACCTGTCGATATCCGCGCGAGCGAGCCAGTCGAAGAACGCCTCGGCACCGGGCTCCTGATACGTCTCCCGGTGAGCGTGGTCCTGTAAATCCCTCCACATGGTCGCTTTCGCCGGGCCGAGTTTCCAGCCGCCGCTCTCGAGTTGCTCACGGGCATAGTCGAAGCTCTCTGCATCGATTCGATACCCGTGTTGATGGGGATCGAGACCGGCGAGCACTAATCCGAAAGCCGTTCGGAGGCACTTTTCGCATTTATTACAGTTGCCGGGCCCCGGTTTGAGACACGTGTGGAGGTGAATTCCGTTCTCGCGAATGAACTCCGCGAGCCGTTCGATTTTCTCCTGGCGCGTGAATTCGAAGCCGTCGCTCTGTACCGACGTACGGCCCCACGCGATATTGTCGACGATCTTCGGATGGTTGCCGACTTTGATGTCGTACTTCCGGGATGCGCCGTCCGCCATGTAGATCGTCTCGAATCCCTCCGTGAACGCAAGCGGCGCGCAAAGCCCCGTGAGTCCTAACCCCTGTTGGACGGCGTCGTACCAATCACTCTGGAGGTATCTGTTGAAGTGGGCGTTCAGCATGAAGTCGTCCAAAAACTCCATCATATTCGTTCGAACGAAGAACAGATCCAGTCCGCGAGACTGTGCGAACGCGCTGACCCGCTCCATCTTCTCCGTCCACGCGTTCGTGTCATGGAAATCGACATCGAACCCATGTATGCAAACGAGCGTGGGCTCCTCGTCTCTGTGTCGGTAGTACGTATCTAACGCGTCGACACCGCCACTGAACAGAAGTGCATTGGTCCCCGTGTCCCGCTCTTCGCCAGTGTTAGTGACCGGTGTTTGACAGCGGATGTCACCCCTGTCCATGAACTGTGGATACATGTCTCGAAAGGCCTCTCGAACGTCGGCCAAGGATTCCAGAAACCGCTCGTCGAGAGCGGGGAGTTCGACGGCAACGCCGTTCGCCCACGCGACGGGACAGACGTTCGCTACCCACGGTATGAACAGCAGGCTCTCGGGAACGTCGCTGATGTCCGTCCCATACTCTACGATGTATCTGTTAGTAAGGAAGAACCCGCTCAGTTTGTCCGGATACTCGAATTTGAAATGGACCGTCGATTCGTCTCTTTTTATCTCCTTGAGCGTGATTGCGTCCATTTTCCCCCGGTACCCACTGTACAAGGAGCCGCTATCTAATTCTGTTTATAATAGTATATTGTTTACACCAATACCTGATTTTCATCTGATACAGAATCGGAGCAATGCGACGGGTGCACTCGAGAACTTGCCCCTCTCTTCGGCTTCGGTAACAGGGCTTCAACTGCGCCGGCCGTCATCCTCGGTTGTACAGATAGCTCACGGGAGAGCAGTTCGCTCGAGATCGAGCGCATACCCGCCTCGACTTTCCGTGGCCATTGGTGGACCCTGTCGCTGCTGCCGGCGTTATTTCGGGCGGTGTCGTGAGCCTGCCCCTCGAGCGTATCGGGACCTTTGCCCATGCGAACGAGCTGTTCGATGAACGTTGTCCGGTGTCCAGTGTCGGCGGGTAGTTGCCGTTCGTTGCGGTATTCCCGAGAGGGACCGGGAATAAGAACGATACCTTCAACTTTCTCGGGCTTGGACGTAGCAATACGCCCCGTTGACGGCGATTCGGGTCTTTGAGACGTGACCGGGGCGAGGCGACGCTTCGCGGTGGGGTGGCAGAGCGGCCCAACGCGCCTGCCTTGAGAGCAGGTGGCTGTCAAGCCTCATGGGTTCAAATCCCATCCCCACCGCTTTTGCGACGCGTTCGCGAGTAATGTGAGCGAACGCCCGTGAGAACGGAGTTCTCACGATGAACGGACGTGAGGAGCAAAGCGTCAAGATAGATTTGAACTAGACCAGTCGCGCGCAGCGAAGCGAGCACGTCTGGGCGTGGTTCAAATCCCATCCCCACCGTCTTCTCACTCGCGATACTCCTCGCTTCGCTCGTCGTATAGTGTTCGTGAGAAGACGACACGTTGGGATTTGAATCAGGGAGTGAAAGGAGCGCAGCGAGTGGAACGACCGTGGTTCAAATCCCATCCCCACCGCTTCATTGCAATTTTGGTGAGTAGTATCATCACCATACTACTTCTATATCGCTCTCACCCAGATAGAATTGATCTCCGGTGATAAATCTCCGCTACGATGGTCCAAGGCTAATCAAAGTAGACTTGGCTACAAACTTCCTGATCCACCTCTTACTATTACTTTATAGATTTGTGAAATGATGATCGAGTCATACAGACTAACAGTAAGAATTCGATTCTAAGGACTACACTTTCTTGGCCAGATGGTCCTTAGCGTCACGAGCAAGTTGAACAGCCTTCATATAAATCTCATCTGGCGATCCTAGGCCGTGTTAAGTTAGGAATGAGGCGGTCGAAGTTCTGGATGCCTATGGCCAAAACTGACCGCCTCGCCGTCTCTACTGGATGGATCGA
>NZ_AOID01000015.1 GCF_000337195.1 Natrinema versiforme JCM 10478
GCTTCAGTCACGTCGATCCAGTCACCGCAGAAACCTGGCTTCAAGCCCACGCCGTCTGGTGGAATCATGCTTAAGTTAACACGACCGTCGCCGCGGACAGGGCCGTCCGATGCCCGCTTGCGCGGGCGCGAGCCGAAAACGGAAACGCGCCGCGTCGGCAGTCTGCCGTTGCGATCGCTAGCCGAAAATTCTTTGCCTCAATACTAATAATAATGGTTATAGAATGCGGGACGAGGTGTACTCGGTCGATCCCGGGTCCGACCGCCGAGATGACGCCACCGGCAGCGACGCGGGTATCCGAACCGACCTCGCACGGACGGATCTCGACCGGCATCTCGCCCTGTTCTATGACTCGCCGACGGCCCAACTCGAGATCGCGGCGGCGTTCATCGCCGACGCGCTCCGCAACGGCCGGCGCTGTCTCTACCTGGCGGACGCGAACAATCCGACTCAGATCAGGGCCGCCCTCGAAACGACGGATATCGACGTCGAAAGTCGACTCGAGGCGGGCGATCTGGAGATCCGGGACGCCACGGAAGCCTACCTCGCGGACGGCTTCGATCCCGACGGGATGATCGACACGCTCGAGGCGGCGTGTGCCGCGAGCATCGACGCCGGCTACGAGGGCTTCAGCGTCGCCGGCGAGAACACGTGGTGTTTTCACACGGACGAGTCGTTCGACCACGTCCTCGAGTTCGAGGCGGAGTTCGACGCCACCTGTCCGGAGCTGCCGGTCACCGCGCTCTGCCAGTACGACCTCGACCGCTTTGGCGAGCGGTCGATCGCCAAGGCGCTCTGGACGCACAAACAGATCATCTACCGGTATACGATCTGTGATAACCCCTACTACGTGCCGCCCTCGGAGTACCAGTCCTCGGCCGACGTCCGCCTCGACTCCCGTCTCATGCTGGAGCAACTGTACGATCTCACGCGGAGCCGCCGCCAGATCGACCGCCGCGAGCAACGCCTCACCGTCATCAACCGCGTGCTCCGACACAACGTTCGCAACGACCTCAATACGATTTTGGGCAGCCTCTCGCTCGTTCGGGAGCGCGACGAGATCGATGACCGGTCCCGCGAGCGACTCGAGATCGCCGAACAGTGTGCCCGGGAACTCGTCCAGACCGCCGAAAAAGCGCGAGCCATTCAGCAGGTCGTCGGCGAGAGCGAGGTCGAAACCCCGACGCTCGGTTCGGTCATCGATAGCGCAGTCCGCCAGCTTAGAGAGCGTGCGCCCGGAGCGCGGATCGAAGTAACGGGCGACGAACCGTCCCAGACGGTGCTCGCGGACGCGGCCCTCGACGAGGCACTCCTCGAACTGCTGACCAACGGTGTCATCCACCAGTCCGCCGACGAGCCGACCGTGCGAATTACGGTTACGAACCGAACGGATGAGTTCGTCGGGCTCGAGATCGAGAACCCGGGAGACCCCATCCCCGAAAGCGACCAGCGGGCGCTGCAACACGGGACGGAAACGCCGCTGGAACACGGGAGCGGGCTCGGCCTCTGGCTCGTCAAGTGGATCGTCGAACAGTCGGCCGGCCGACTCTGGTTCCCCGAAAGCGACGTCGAAACGTGTCGGATCGGTATCGAACTGCGCACCGTCGGCCGAACCGAGGTGCAAGCGACGGAGCGCGGCGACAGACCGGTCCGTTAGCAGTAGATAGTACCACTGGTTCTTTACCCAAGAATCTTCTCGAACCAAATCGAGTGGTTCGGTAACTACAGATGCGAACCGAACTTTTGCGCTGCGGGCGCGACGGAGTCGCGCCCTCGGCAAAACTTCGATGAAAAGCACTCCTCCCTCCCCTGCGGGTCGGTCGTCGGCCCGCTCACTCACTGCGTTCGCTCGCGGTGAGTGCACACTTCTCCGCCTGTACTTACCGTGATTTTCACGTCCAATTCGGAATAAAGAAGCCGTGTTACCAACAACTGTTAGGCCGATTCGGCGGCGGCCGTCCGGAGGTCGCTCGCGCGAGAGCGCGCCTGCGAGACCACCGCGGGCCGGGCCTCGAAAGAGACGATGACGTCCTCGTCGCCGTAGGTGACGTCGTCGACGTGTGCGTTGTCGTGAATCCACGACACCACGCTCATCGTGTCATCGGTCATCGGAAGCATTAGCCGCTCTTCCTCCCAGTCGGGCAGTTCGTGGTCGATCCGCTCGAGGAGGGTATCGACGTTGAGTCCCTCCGCGGCGCTGACCGGGACTGGATTCGGCGCGAGCGACGAGAGCGCCTCGCGTTTCTCCGCGAGTTCCTCGTCGCTCACCCGATCGATCTTGTTCAGCACGGTCACGATCGGGGCCTCGTTGCGCTCGTAGAGGGTGTCGTGGGAGGTGACCAGTTTCTCGTGGATCTCGTCGATAGGCTCGCTGACGTCGACGACTAGCAAGACCAGATCCGCCCGGTAGACCGAGTCGAGCGTCGACTTGAACGACTCGACCAGCCAGTGTGGCAGATCGCTGATAAAGCCGACGGTGTCGGTCACCAGGACGTCCCGGCGATCGATCGCCGCCCGCCGGGTCGTCGTCCCGAGCGTCGTGAACAGCTTGTCCTGTGACTCGGCGGTCGGATCCAGATCCTGATGGAGATCCTCGTTTTCTTCCACCTCGAGATCGGTCGCGAGCTGGCGTAGCAGCGTCGACTTGCCGGCGTTCGTGTAGCCGGCGAGCGCGACCAGATCGAACCCGGAGTCCCGGCGGCGTTCCCGACGGTGTTGCTCGGTCTGCTCGATCCGCTCGAGCTCGTCGTTGATCCGGCTGATCTGGTCTTTGATGTCCCGCTCGCGGCTCTCGTCGTACTCGCCCAGGCCCATGAAGCCGGGGTGTTCCTCGCGTTTGGCGAGGCTCGTCTTCGCCTCGGCTCGCGGGAGTTCGTAGCGGAGTTCGGCCAGCTCGACCTGGAGCTGGGCCTTGCGCGTCTGGGCGCGTTGCCCGAAGATTTCGAGGATCAGCGTGAACCGGTCGATGACCTCGACGCCGTCCGGCAGGAGCTGTCCGAGATTGTAGGTTTGGTAGGGACCGAGCCGGTTATCGAAAATGACGGTCGTCGCATCGGTTTCCGCGGCTAACTCGGCCAGCTCTTCGGCTTTCCCCTCGCCGATCTGGAGGGCCGGATCGGCCCGTCTGGACTGTGTGACCTCGCCGACGACGGTGTATCCCGCCGCGCGGGCCAGATCGCGAATCTCGCTCGTATCGGCCGTACCGGAATCGACGCGCTTGACGATGATCGTGTTCATGCAGGTAGCTGTCTCGCTGCCGGGCGTGGTCGGTCGTGCTCGCGGGAGCGCCGCCGCTCATCGAGCCTGCGATTCGTCGGTCGCACGCGCCGGCCGCGTGGGCCGCGTCGACGGTGCTGACACCGCCGCGTGACCCCGAAGACGCTAACGATGCCGGCCACACACCTCCGTTAGACGCACGTGACTCATGCTCACCCGTACGTGACGGACCGCCTTGAATCCCGCGCCCGACGCCCTCTCGCGATTCCGGGAGCTGCTGTTCGCACACTCGAGTGGCGACGATCGAACGGCGAGTTATCGACGGCCGAGGGCCGACAGCTGACGGCCAATGACCGCCGAGTGGCCGCGCTGACTAACGATCAACGATGACCGCCCACCGCTCAGTCGACGCTCCCGCGACTGTGTAGTCGACCACAACAGTCATACGAACCGACTCGAATGGGACCGGGTATGATAGATCTCGATCCGACGACCCTCGGCCTCGAGTTCGGGGGCGGCGCGGTCGTCGGCGGTCTCATCGGGTTCGCCGCGAAGAAGATCGCGAAACTGCTGGCGATCATCGTCGGCGTCCAACTGATGGCCTTTCGCTACCTCGAGTCACAGGGGATCGTTATCGTCGACTGGAACCGGCTCTCGGCCGGGATTGTGAAGACCCAAGCGCGAGCGGAGGGAGCGGCGGAGATCCACTGGCTCCAGTCGATGATCTCGACGCTGTCGATCGGCGTGGGCTTTACCAGCGGCTTCCTGATCGGATTTCACCGTGGATAGCCAACACGGCGTCTCGAGTGTGCCGAGCGACGCGGGGCTTACCGCGTTCGCAGGTCGTCTTTGTCTTTGACGATTTCCGTCTCCGCCTCGCCGCTGGTGTGTTCGTTGACCGTGTCGTAGAAGTCGTTTTGGAGTCCGGCCGGGAACGTGAGGACGCCGATCCACGAGCCGTCGCCTTGCCACTCCTCGCGCTCTAAGTCGCCGAACTGGCGGATCTTCGCCTGCGCGCTGCCCGCGTGGTCGGCCGGGACGTTGACGGCGACGGTGACCTCCTCGAACCGGATCGGGATGATCGGCCGCAGGGCGTCGAGCGCGTCGTCGACCTGCTCTTGGACCGGTTCCATCGGATCGACGGTGAAGCCGGCCTCCTCCAAGGCGTTCTCGATCCGTTCGGGCGGATGGGGCGCGTTGTCCATCTGCGGGTTGACCGCGTTGCGCGTGATCGTGTCGATCAACTGCTTGCGCTTCTGTTCTTGCATCTCGCGGCGCTGATCGGCCGTGATCTGGATCTCGCCCTGCTTGATCACTTCGGGAATGATCTCGAGTGGCTCCGTGGTATCGAAGACCTTCTCGAGGTCGGCCTCCGCGGGCCGGTCGCCCCGCGAGGCGTCCTCGAAGACGTCCTCGGCGGCGATGACGTCCTCGAGGTCGCCCTCGAACTCGTCGCGTTTGATGTCGAGTGCCGCATCGGGATCGACTAACACTTCGAAGCGCGCCCCGTGTGACTCGAGTCGCGCCGTCACTGCCTCGTCAAGCGAAATCATACCTGACGGTTCCGCCGCCAATGAAAAGAGTGTTTCCCGATTTGATCCGGCGATCCGGTCGCTGGTTGGGTTCGTAGACGGCTGACTCACATGCCCACACACACAGCGAAGAAGTCGGAAAACGGCGGTCGGAAACCGACGGCGTCTCGATTACTCGGCGGGGTCGTCGTCTTCGGACTCGTCCTCGCCGTCGTCGAGGACGTCGTTCTCCTCGAGGTGGTCGGCGATCCGGTCCTGATCGAACTGCTCGAAGGTCTCGGTTTCGACGTCGATGGTCGCCAGCCCCACTTCGTTCGGGAGCAGGGAGCCGTCGTTGACCGACGCGAGCGCGTCGAGTGCGAGTCGGATGCCGCCGTCGAGGTCGGCCTCGTCGTCGTAGTTCTCCTCTAAGTAGGTCTGGAGTTCGCCGCGGTCGGAGCCGACGGCGAGTGCCTTCCACTCGTAGGGGGTCCCGGAGGGGTCGGTTTCGAACAGGCGCGGCTCACCGTTCTGGATCCCGCCGACGATCAGCGCGACGCCGAACGGTCGGGCACCGCCGACCTGCGTGTACTGCTGGATGTGGTCGGTGACTTCCTTCGTCAGCGTCTCGACGCCGATGGGCTCGCCGTAGCGCAGCTGGTTGACCTGCGTCTGGCGGCGGGCGAAGTCGATCAGCTGGCGGGCGTCGGCGACGTGGCCCGCGCTGGCGATCCCGACGTGGTCGTCAGCCTTGTGGATCTTCTCGACGCTCGAGTCCTCGAGCAGCGGGGAGGGGACTCGTTTGTCGACGGCCAGCACGACGCCGTCGTTCGTTCGGACACCGATACTCGCCGTGCCTCGCTTGACCGCCTCGCGAGCGTACTCGACCTGGTAGAGTCGGCCGTCGGGCGAGAAGATCGTGATGCCGCGGTCGTACGCCTGCTGTTGTTGTTGTCCCTGCATAGTATCACACTAAATGGTAATCGAGGTCTGTCGCGCCCACGAACGCCTCATCGAGTCGCACGTCCCCAACGTCGTCCCGCAGGACGGCGACTCGCTCCTCGTTCCCGAACACGACGTTTCTCTCTTCGGAATCTTGCCCGTCCCGTCCTAAATAGTTTTCTTCAGCCGCCCGGATCGTGCCACTGATACCGCTGACCCGAATTCCCACGGGAGCGCCGTCGATTTCGTCGATACAGGCCACTGCCGCGCGGGCGGATTCGGTCTCTCCGCGGCGGACTTTGACGACCGCTTCTCCCGTTCCGTCGGTGAACCGGAACCTGACGACGCTGAGATCGGCGTCGGCGCTGCCGGGATCGCCCAGCAGGTTCTGGCCCGCGTACCACAGCTCCCGCTGGAACGACCGCCTGCCGAGCCGCTCGTCGGGCCACGTCTCGAGTTCCACGGCGAGGTACCGCCAGCGCGGTCGGAGGTGTTTGGGGAGGTGTTTCATGCGTTACTCGGCCGCCGGGTCGTCTGCGGTCGGACTCCGCTCGGCGACCAGCACGCCTACCTGATCGTGGACGCGCTCGACCGCCGTCAGCGAAAAGCCCGCGTCGGTAAAGGCGTCAGCGAGCACGCCGACCGTCGCCGGATCGTCGACCTCGGGGGAGTAGAACGGGGCCTCCGGGTCCGGCTCGCCGAAGAACATCACGTCCCCCAGCACGAATTTCCGGGGCTCGAGGTCGGCGATGACCGCGATCGCCTCGCGCTTTTCCTCGTCCGAGAGGTGGTGCAACGCGAAGTTCGAGGTGACCAGGTCGACCTGCCCGTCGTAGTTCGGCTCGCGGAAGGTTCCGCGGTCGAACGCGAGGTTCTCGAGCCCTTCGTCGGCGGCCTTCCCCTCGGCTTCGGCCATCATCTCCTCGCTGATGTCGCGGCCGACGACCCGCTTCGCGTCGGGGGCCAGCGCGAGCGCGATCGCGCCGGTTCCGGTCGCGAGATCGAGGACGACGTCGTCGTTTTCGGGGGCAGCGTGTTCGACCACGAGGTTCGCGCAGGCGTGGTACTCCTCGGACTTCGACTCGTCGTACTCGCCCGCCTTCTCGTCGAACCGGGCGGCGTGTTCCTCAAGGCTCTTCTTCATACCTGCCACGTTCGACCCCCGGCTCAATGAACGACTCGGACTGAACGTGCCGGTTTCGCTCGGCCATCCGGCCCCACTCCGCGAGGCCATCTTCGACGAACTCGCCGGAGAACCCGATTTCCTCGCCGAGCGCTTTGAGTTCCCGGGGTGTGCGCAACTCGAGGTGGGAAGTCGGGTCGGCGCTGACGACGTAGGGCGCGTCGTAGTGATCGACGATCTCCCCCAGTTTCCGCAGCGACTGCAGAATGCGGACGCGGCGGCCGCCGCTCTCTCGGAGCACCCCGCCGAGATTGAACTCGATGCGAACGCCGTTTTCGACGGCGGCTTTCGCCAAGACGTGATTGAAATCCCCGTTGCCGGTCATCGGATGGGCGAGCACGTCCACTTTCGCCTGTTCGACTGCGAAGCGGTTCAGCGCCGTCGTCCCACCGTGTATCCCGACGACCGTGTGAGAGGTCCGGAAGTTTCCCACCGACCCGCTGGCCTGCTGTGGATCGTCGGCCCGGATCTCGACCCCCTCCACGATGTCGATCCCGTACTCGTCGCGAATTTCGTCGGGATCGTACGCCGCTCGAGCGCCGGCGTGATTGCGGACGACCACGCCCTCGAACCCGTAGTCGGCCGCCGTCTTCGCGACTCTGGCGACCGTGCTCTCTCCGTCGGGACGGGCGTGGACGGCCTCGTACATACTCAAGTCGTCTCGCGGCGGCGACTTGGGGTTTGCGTCATGGGGTGGCTCGAGAACCACGGACAGAATCAACGGCCGGGAGCGTGGCTCGAACAACAGTGAGAGCCACGCGACTCTACGGAAGAGCAAGCCCTTCCGAGCATCGCGGAAGCGAGCTTCCGCTCAGCGGGGGAGGGCAGGCGGTCACCCGGTCACGACCGCGAGCGAGGCCGGTGGCCGAGCGAGCGGGCCGACGACCGATGTGGAGAACGCGACGCGTTCGGAACGGAGGGAGGAGTGCTTTTGATCGAAATTTTGCCGAGGGACATCGCGCTGGCGGCGAAGCCGTCAGCGCGATAGACCGCAGAGCAAAATTTCGTTAGTTAAGGATCGACTGCGCGACCGTTGCGAGCTGGCCGTTGTCGGCCTCGTTGAGCCGGTCGTCGCCGATCTTGAGGCGCAGGCGCGGGCGGCCGACGTCGATCGGGACCTTCTCGGTGTCGATCAGACCCATGTCCTCGAGTTTGGTCTTCGTTCGGGAGAAGGTGGCCTTCGAGGCGATCCCTACGTCCTCGCCCCACTTGCTGATGTCGTAGAGCAGGGCCTCGTTCTTGGCGGCGACCAGCAGCGAGATGGTGACCTCGTCGAGGCCGTCGCCGTCGCCACGAGCGGTCTCGAGGGAGTCGAGGATGGCGGTGAAGTCCTCCTCAGCCGCGGGGCTGATCTCGTCGGCGAGCGTTTCGCGAACGTCCGTGATCGGGGGCGTTCGCAGGTTGAAATCGGCGGCGTCCGCCCAGCGGTCGGCGTAGGTGTCGTAGGTGTCTTCGACGAAGCTCTCGTCGTCGGTGATGAGCCCGCCGACGCGGTCGCCGGCGTGGACGATGGCGACGACGCGGTCCTCGCTGACGACCAGCGAGTTTTCGGGGGCCGCCTCGAGCGTTCGCAGGGCGAGTGCGCCCTCGCTGATGAGGTCCGCGGCGTTCGAGGCGATAATGAAGTCGTCCATGACGTCTTTCAGCGTCCGTTCGTCGGCCAGCATGTGGACCGACGGCAGGTCGCCGTCGAATCCGGTCGCGACCGACACGAACTCCTCGATGGCATCGCGGGACGGGTTGACCATGTAGATATCACCGCTCGCATCCTCGAGAACGGACTCGAGAATATCGTCAATCTGGTGGTTGAGTAAATTCGAGGTCATGTGTATACAGAAGTAATCGAGAGCGCTTCACTTAATTTTGGTGGCCATCTGCACAGCAGAACTTCTCCTCTGGGGCCTGAAGCGGTAATTTTTGTCCACTAAATCGTTAGTTCGCCGATGAAATATAGATAACACTTACATGCGGCAGGTGGTACCGATCGTCGTCGCGGCGGCTGAGGTCCGAATTGTCGGTCCGAGGGCGGTAGCTATCAGCAATAACTATATACAAGCAGCTCGGTAGTGCCAGCCTGTATGGATGTTCGAGACGGCCGGCTGTGCCAGCCCAGTCGGGAATCGGTCGATAGTGCAGGAATCCGAGCGAAAACCGAAACCAGTCGATCGTCGCGACGGTTCGTGATGCGGGCGAAGCGGGTCAGTACGTACGGTGGGCCGTAACGACGGTTAGCGATCGAACCGACGGCTTAGATCCGCCGACCAGTAGATGTCGCCGTCGTAAATCACCGATGCTTCCGTTTCTCCGAGCATGGTCGCGAGTTCCGACTCCGTCAGCGTAAAGGTCGATTCGTTGCCACAGAGATAGGCGTACTCGTTGGTCTCGATGTGGGGAAAGTAGTACGAGCCAGTCGCCCGCGTCGAGTAACAGTCGAGGGTCAGCGAGTACCGCCGGTCGCTGTCGGTCTCGAGTTCCTCGAGCGTCGCGGTCGTCGGAAGCCGGTGTTTGCCCTGGGCGAGCGAGTGCGTGCCGTCCCCGACGACGGCGTAGTCTTTGCCCATCATGATCCGCCTGCGGGCGAGGCCCATCGCGCGTTCGATGCTGAAGCCGTGGACGAGCAGTTTGGCGAACGTCGAGCCGACCTTGATCGCGTGATCGTTCAACACCTTGGTGACTGTGACAGCGCCGGCGACGCTGCCTTTCTCGATCAGTTCTAGTCCTTCGTAGAAGGAGCCACAGGCGTTGAGAAAGAAGGTCTCGACGTTACAGCGCCCGAGACTCGAGGTCGCGAGCGTGCCGTCGGGACAGCACAGTCCGTCGGTCTCGCAGTGGCCGATGTAGTGGACGAAGTCGTGGTCGTCCTCGAAGATGCGGGCGAGTTCGGCCGTCGTGAGCGACTCCGCGACGGAGACATCGATGGATAGCTCCTCGGAGCGCTGGCGGTAGATCTCGGCGACGTCGTCGTGTTCGCCGGCCATCTCCGGATCGTTCAGGACGACACAGATCGAGGTCGAATCGCTCGTCCGCTCGAGGAACTCGAGGCGGTTGTGGTAGGCCTCGGCGGTGGATTTGAAGACGTCGATCGGGACGCCGTCGGCGAGCCAGCCGTGGGTTCGACCGCTCCGGAGGTCGGGCTTGACGATGTCGACCGAAGCGACCTGGCCGGCGCTGGCTCTGCTTGCTGGGCCGGCTTCGTTCCGGTCGCCTGCGCTGGGCTCTGGGCCCCGATAGAAGTCCTCGAGCGAGCGTTCGACCAGTTCCTGGCCCTCGAGTTCGGAGGTCCGGGGCGTGTAGATCATGCTCAGGCGGTCGAGCAGGAACGGCAGCGTTTCGACGCTGTCGTAGGTCGGCGCGACGTACGTCGAGAGATGCCAGTCGGGGAGGCGGTGTTCGATCGCCGCGTAGGGGACTTCGAGATAGGTCGCGAGTCGATCCTGTAGGGAGGCGTGATACAAGGCCTCGGCGTCGAGATCGAGCGCCTCGAGCAGGCTGCCCTCCGAGAGGGTCGTTCCGTAGGGGCCGACGTTTCGGACGAGGCAGTCGAGAAAGAACGTCTTCCGGAGCAGTCGCTCGACGTCGCGTTCCAGGTCGGGCATCGGCGAGAGTTCCGTCTCGATCCCGCGATCTTGGAGTCGGAGTCGCAGCCCGTCGCGCGTCGAACCGGCACGGTTGCCGCGGCCCTCGTCGGTCGTCCGCACGGTCGCCTGCAGGTAGTACGCCAGCGGCGCGGTCACGAACAGCGACTCGTAGTCCGGCGGCACGACCAGTTCGATTCCGTGGTCGGCGGTATCCGATCGGATGCAGTCGGGAATCTCGAGTTCGTCGCCGTGTTCGATCAGCGAGGGATGGCCCCGCAGCGTGGGGTAGGACCGATCCGGGCCGTCGGTTTTGTGCGAGGCGGCCATGTGTGTAACCGCCTCGGCGATCGCTGACGGGGAGTCGGGGACGGTGATCGTCCCGGCGGGGAACTCGTGGCGACAGCGGACCCCGAGAGTGACTCGAGTTCGGTCCGGAAAGGAGACGACGATCGATTCGTAGTCGTCGGTCTTTTCGATCGTGGCCCGCCCGGAGAACTCGAGATAGGACTTGATCTCCGTGTCGATATCGATCACGTACTCGTCGGGCGACAGCACCAGCGGCTCCCCGCTGGGGTCGAGTTCGTACTGGTCCTCGAGACCGCGGGAGAACGCGTAGACGACCGCATGCGGGAATCGGAGTTCGCTCGCCGTCAGGGCGATCGTGTCGTCGACCGGGCGCGAGATGTCGTCGCCGGAGCCGTCGACGACGAGGTCGTCACCGGTGACGGTTAGCTCGGCGGTATCCGCATCGGTGACGTGGAGAGTGTCGCCGTCTACCGCCCACTCGATCATTCGGTTGGATGAATGTCACTCGGACAAGTTAGTTGTATCGGGGTGTGATAGAGTAGCAAACGCGGGCGCAATCGACCGACGCCGTCGCCGCGGCGGTCAACGATAGTGGCCCGACTTGCCGGGGAAGGGTACACTTATGCAGCCGCCTGACCCCACTTCGAACATGAACCACGATCAGGTTCGGGACGTCGATCCAGCCGTCGCCGACGCCCTCGAGGGCGAGGTAGACCGCCAGCGAGAGACGTTACAGATGATCGCCAGCGAGAACCACGTCAGCGAGGCCGTCATCGACGCGCAGGGCAGCGCCCTGACGAACAAGTACGCCGAGGGCTATCCCGGCGAGCGCTACTACGGCGGCTGCCAGTACGCCGACGAGGTCGAGGAACTCGCGATCGAGCGGGCGAAAGAGCTGTTCGGTGCCGAGCACGTCAACGTACAGCCACACTCGGGCACGCAGGCCAACCAGTCGGTCTACTTCGCGATGCTTGAGCCCGGCGACAAGATCCTGTCGCTGGATCTCAACCACGGCGGCCATCTGAGCCACGGCCACCCGGCGAACTTCACGGGCCAGCTCTACGAGGTCGAGCAGTACGAGGTCGACCCCGAGACGGGCTACATCGACTACGACGACCTCGCCGACCACGCCGCCGAGTTCGACCCGGACATCATCGTCTCGGGCTACTCCGCGTACCCGCGCGAGATCGAGTGGGAGCGCATTCAGGACGCCGCCGACGACGTCGACGCGCTCCACCTCGCCGACATCGCTCACATCACCGGTCTCGTCGCCGCGGGCGTCCACCCCTCGCCGGTCGGTATCGCCGACTTCGTCACCGGCTCGACCCACAAGACCATCCGCTCGGGTCGGGGCGGCATCGTCATGACCAGCGAGGAGTACGCCGACGACATCGACGCCGCCGTCTTCCCCGGCGGACAGGGCGGCCCGCTTATGCACAACGTCGCCGGCAAGGCCGTCGGCTTCAAGGAAGCTCTCGAGTCCGCGTTCGAGGACTACGCCGAACAGACCGTCGCGAACGCGAAGGCACTCGGCGAGCGCCTCTCCGAGCACGGGTTCTCGCTGGTTTCGGACGGCACCGACAACCACCTCGTGCTCGTGGACCTACGCGAGAGCCACCCCGATACCACCGGCGGCGACGCCGAGGACGCACTCGAGGAGGCCGGCATTGTTCTCAACGGGAACACAGTGCCCGGCGAGACGCGCTCGCCCTTTAACCCGAGCGGGATCCGCGCCGGTACCCCGGCGCTGACCACGCGCGGCTTCGACGAGGACGACTGCCGGAAAGTCGGCGACCTGATCGCCCGCGTCGTCGACGCCCCCGAGGACGAGGCCGTCATCGAGGAGGTCCGCGAGGAAGTCGCGACGCTGTGCGACGAGAACCCGCTGTACGAGTAGGAAAACGGCGATCGGCTCGCCGGAGTCTATCGGGGCCGATCACGGCCCGACTTTCTTAGCTGACTATAATTATCGCCAGTAAACAGAGAGCAATCGCCGCGGCCATCGTAATCGCCACTGTGAGACCGAGCCCGACGACCGGTGAGAGCGAGCGCACCGATTCGCGCGTCGTCGATCTCGAGGCCATAGGTAGCCCTCGAACCCCGAGGGGAAGAACGTACGCTTCGACTCACTGTTCGAGTCGCTCGCTGACCGCTCGGACCGTCGCCTGTCACTCGCCGGCACGCGGCTTTTCCGCCGCCTAATCGTACCGCAGCCAATGGCTACACGTCCGACTGGAACGGTGCTGGACGACGATCGGTTGCTCGCGCTTCGGGAGACCGACGAGACGGCGGCCTCGGAGTTGGCGGTCGTGGTGACGCCGGTCGCCGACTATATGGATGCCGCGAGCGGCGACCACATCGATTGGGACATCGACGACGCCGAGGACGTTCCCATGCTCGTCTGCAGCGGGGTCGAGGCGGCGGCCACCGCCGACGCGCCGTATCCGCGGCAACTCCGCGAGGAAGGCGGTGAAATCGTGGCTCCCGTTCCCGACCCGCTGGTCCGGGCCGAGCCGCCCGAGGGGCTCGGGCTCGACCTCGAGACCTACGATACCGACGATCCGCTGCTGTTCGACGCCATCACGACCGGCGAGACGATCGGATTCGTCCCGGTTCGGTTCGACAACGGGGAGACCTACCGCGCCGACCCGCTGCCGGGCGTCGCGGACGACAGCGACCCCATCGCGGAGGCGGTCATCGAACACGAGGACCGCGGCGATCCGACGCCACGGCCCGAGACGATGAGCGCGCCGATCGACGCCGACGCGTTCGAGTCGGCCCTCGCCGCGGCCGACCGCGACGCCTCGGCGACCGACGTGATCGGGATTCTCGAGGCGATCGAGCGCTTCGACCTCGTCGGCACGGGCGACCACGTCGCCGGCGTCCCGCCGCTGTCGGCCGACGAACGGGCCGTCTGCCTGCTCGAGGACGATGTCTGGACGGCGCGGCTCGGCCCCGAGCTCGAGGCGGAGGGTGTCGACGTGAGTCCGGACGCCCTGGCGGTCGCTCGAGCGGTCCACGAGCGACAGGCCCGACTCCTGATCGACGCGGCCGAGACGGGCGAATACGAGGGCCTCGCCGACGAGTACGCGCCGGTGGTGACCGACGCGCAGGACACGACCGAGTGGGACGTGGCTGAACCGGGCATGAACCGGTAGCGCTTCGCGTTCGACTCGAGCGTCGAGAGATCGCCTGTCTCGAACGGCGGCCAGCGTCGCGTGCGAGTGCCGTGTGCTTCCGCATAACGTATCCTTTTCAGAGAGATTGTCGTTACCAACTCACATGGGTGATGCAACAGCCACCGAAATGTACCGGACCAGAACCGATGCGCTGACGACCGACCTCGGCGAGGGACGGCCGATCGTCTTCGCACACGGGACGCTGATGGACCGGACGATGTTCGCGCCGCAACTCGAGGCCTTGCGCGAGGAGTACCGGGCCGTCGCCTACGACCTGCGGGCGCGGACGGACCGGTACGCGCCGGGTTACGACCTGTGGGATCTCACCGCCGACTGCGCGGCGTTGCTGGACGGCCTCGGCGAGGACAGCGCCGTCATCGCCGGCATGTCGATGGGCGGCTTCACGGCGCTCCGGTTCGCCCTCGCGTATCCGGACCGCGTCGACGGACTCGTGTTGATCGACTCGATCGCGACCCCGCATCCCGACGAGGAGCGCGCGGAGTACAGCGCGCTGGTAGAGCCCTACGAGGATGCACTCGAGCCGCTGCCCCGCGAAATCGCGGAAG
Source organism: Natrinema versiforme JCM 10478 (assembly GCF_000337195.1). Lineage (GTDB taxonomy): Archaea > Halobacteriota > Halobacteria > Halobacteriales > Natrialbaceae > Natrinema > Natrinema versiforme. Next base: position 14,482 of record NZ_AOID01000015.1, read on the forward strand.
GATCGACGGCCGAACTGTTCGGCGAGACGACCCTCGAGGAGGACCGCGACCTCGTGGAGGCGTGGGTCGACCGCTGGGCGACCTATCCGGGGAAAGCCGTCTACCACGAACTCAACTCGTGGCTCGGCCGGGAGGACGTGACCGATCGACTGTCCGAAATCGACGTGCCGGTGCTCATCGTCCACGGCGAAGAGGACTCGACGCTCCCGCCGTCGCGGGCCGAACCAATGCTCGAGGAACTGCCCGACGCCGAGATGGAACTGATCCCCGAGGCCGGTCACACCTCGACGCTGGAGAACCCGGAGCCGGTGACCGACGCGATCAGGTCGTTCCTCGACGAGCGGTTCTGATACCCTCGGACGAACCGATGTACGGTCCGATCGCACTCGAGACCCAATTGGGTGGGTGCTCGCATTCGTCCGATAGTCCGTGACCGGTTGTACACGGACGTGTGTATTCGACTCGAATTTGGGACCGTTCTGGGCACGAATCCGGGGATTAATGAGCCTCGCGGCCGCCCATTCAGGTAATGACCGAGATCATCGACGGCAACGCCGTCGCGAGCGAGATCCGGGACGATCTGACCGACGCGATCGAGACGCTCGCCGACGCGGGTTCGCGGCCGGGACTGGCGACCGTGCTCATGGGCGACGACCCCGCGAGCCAGACCTACGTGAACATGAAACAGCGCGACTGCGAGGAGGTCGGCATCGAGAGCCACCACGTCGACGTCGACGGCGACGCCCCGCCCGAGGAACTGTTCGACACCATCGCCGACCTCAATGAGAACGACGACGTCCACGGCTACATCGTGCAGGCTCCGGTCCCGGACCACGTCGACTACCGCAACGTGATCCGCCGGGTCGACCCGGCCAAAGACGTTGACGGCTTCCACCCCGAGAACGTCGGCCGACTCGTCGCCGGCGACGCCCGCTTCCGTCCCTGTACCCCCCACGGCGTCCAGAAACTCCTCGAGTCCGCCGATATCGACACCGAGGGCAAGGACGTGACCATCGTCGGCCGCTCGGACATCGTCGGCAAGCCGCTGGCGAACCTGCTGATCCAGAAGGCCGACGACGGCAACGCGACGGTGACGGTCTGTCACTCCCGAACCGACGACCTCGCCGAAAAGACCCGCAGCGCCGACATCGTCGTCGCCGCCGCCGGTGTGCCGGAACTCGTCGACGGCTCGATGCTCGAGGACGGCACGGTCGTCATCGACGTGGGCGTCAACCGCGTCGACGCAGACAATGAGAAGGGGTACGAACTCGTCGGCGATGTCGAATTCGAGAGCGCGAAGGAGAAAGCCAGCGCGATCACGCCCGTCCCCGGCGGCGTCGGCCCGATGACCCGCGCGATGTTGCTCTACAACACGGTCAAAGCCGCGAGCTTGCAGGAAGATATCGACGTCGAACTGCCCTGAGCGATCGACGCACGTCGTCTCGAGCCTGTTTTTCGAGCTCTGCCGTCCGGCATCGTGTCGAGGTTCCGCTCTAACTACCCGATCACCCCACCGAGCGCCGCGCTAGTCGATCGAATCGAACTCGAGGCTGTCCAGTCGCTCTTGGGCCTGCGAGAACGCGAACTCGTCGCCGCGCAGGCCGTTGGCCAGATCACGGGTCGCTTCGACGAGCCGTTCGGCGGTCCGCGGGTCGACGTCGCCGTCGAGCATCCGAATCCGCTTGACGTGCTCGCCGAGGGTCTCGAGTGCGGTCCGCTCGCTGGCGGTCAGGTCGCGGTCCTCAGCCCACGTCCGGATATCGCGGCGGTACTCCCGGACGGCGTTTGCGTACGCGAGCCCGCGGGCCGCTCGCAAGGTCCGGGGGACTTCCTCGACCGGCGGGCGCTCACCCTGATCGGCGTCCCGAAGCAAGGAGAGGAAGTACAGTTCCTCGCGGTCCTCGAGTCGGATCTCGCGGGCGACGATGTCGGCGACGTGGAGCAGTTCGGTCGCCGCGAGGTAGGTGTCGTCGAGTTCGCGGAGGCTGCCGGCGTTGACGAATCCGCGTCGGCGAACGTACTCCCGACAGCGGTCGCGGGCCCGTTCGGCCAGATCGTCGGTCGCGGTCTCGTCGATCGCGTTCCGAACGGGGGTGAGATCGAACGCGACCTGCTGGTCCGTGTGCTCGGTGCGTTCGTCGACGCCGACGCTCTGCAGACTGCCACAAGCCGGACAGCCGACGCTGCCGGTCTCGTAGTACGACCAGCGGGTCCCACACGCCTTGCACTCGCGCTCACCCCGGATCTTCATGGGCGGCGGTACGGTCGGGACACCGAAAGTCTCACCGGACCGTCGCGACGCGGCCCCGATCTGCGCGGCATCGGTAAACGGCGACTCGAGGTGGGAACCGTGGAGAGCCCCTCGAGTCGCGAGCGACACTGAATAGCGGCCGGATAGGCCGGCTACCGACACCGTCGCCTCTCGGCGAGTGTCGCTTCCCGTGTTATTTCCGGCTCGTTGATGGTGCGCGAGCGGTGACGATCACCAGTTTCTGGGGGTCGTTCAATAGGTGATTAACGGACGGCAGGTGCAGGCCACATAGAAACCAGACGGACCGTCCTATCGGGATATATGTCCCGTAAGCGACTGAACCGGCGGACGTTCGTAACCGCGGCAGGAACAGCAAGTGCGCTCGCGCTGGCTGGCTGTGCCGACAGCGGCCCCGGCGGCGATAACGAATCGGAAGGCAACGGAAACGGTACGAACGATACCGAAAACGAGAGCGGTGGCGATGAGTCCGGAAGCGACGAAACGTACACCCTGACCGTCACGGTCGAAGACGCCGAGGGAGCGATCGAAGGTGCGACGGTTACCCTCGAGCAAGCGGGCATGGGAATGTCCGACGGCGGAATGGGCAACGAGTCCGAGAACGAATCGGATAACGAGACGGGGATGAACGAGACGGGGATGAACGAGTCAGGGATGAACGAGTCAGGGATGAACGAGTCGGACAACGAGTCGATGGCCGGCAACGAATCGGGAATGAACGAGTCCGGGAACGAATCGGACAACGAGACCACGACCGGAACCGGGACCGGTCAGGAGTTCCCGATGGAAGACGAGACGGACGAGAACGGCGAAGTCGAGTTCGAGGAACTCGAGGACGGCGAGTACACCGTCACCGCCGAAAACGAGGGCGAGGAAACCGAAGACGACGTCGAGATCGATGGCGACGACGAGGAAGTCACGCTGATGTTCGGCGACGGTGGTGCCGGGAACGAGACCGACTCCGAGGGTGGCAACGAGACCGAAAGCGGTAACGAGACCGAGAGCGGCAACGAAAGCGAAGACAGCAACACAAGCGAGTAATCGATCCGTCGGTCCGGCGTCGTGTCGTGGCGACTCGAGCGGGCTATTCACTCGAGAGCGACCGTTTGCGATCGTTTCACGGCGGAAACAGGGACCTTCTCGAGCGAAACGGCGAGAGCGACGGCGTCTGTGGAGCCGCCGGCGGCTTCGCTCACGGATCGAACCGCCGCGTGGCGACTTTTTTCCCCTCTCGGTCGGTAGTGACGGGTATGCGTGACGAAGACGAAATCCGCGAGCAGTACGAGTTCCTCAAAGAACACCTCGAGAGCGACGAGATGCGCCACGACGGCGTCGAGGAGATGTTTACCTACTACAAGCGCGCGATCGGCTGGGTGCTCGAGGAAGAACACATCTAATCGCGCCCGTGCAACGGGACCCGACACGGCTCGTGGCTGATCTGTGTCGTTACATTTAAGTACACTCAGCGGAACCATCCACGTGACGCTTCGCTTGGAGGGCCGAAGCGTCAGCGGGGACCAATTCAGGGCGGCAAGCGATCGCGTGACATTTTTCCGTCACGCGATCTGCTTTCCTGTTTCGAACGCAAACAGCAGAGTGGCGACGCTTCCGGGTTCTATCGCTCGATCTCGACCCGTTGAATATCGTACTCGTTCAATATAATTGTACCGAAACGTAACTAGTGAACTGTAAACATGAACTGCACGTTATGTGTGGTTCGGCAGGGGATTCGTCACGGGTGTTATGGATCGTCGGCGCTGAAAACAAGACTCCTCACTGGTAATAGCCTTCTTTCGATCGTAACAACCCGATAGCCTTATTAAAATTCGACAGTAAGTGAGAGTGGTACTTTCCCAATGTACGACCTGACAGGATTCCAGCGTGACTTGCTCTACGTCATCGCTGGCGAGGACGAGCCCCACGGACTGGCGATCAAGGAGGAACTCGAGCAGTACTACGAGAAGGAGATCCACCACGGGCGGCTCTATCCCAACCTCGACACCCTCGTCGACAAGGGACTCGTCGAAAAGGGCCGGCGCGACCGGCGGACGAACTTCTATACGCTCACCCGCCGCGGCCGTCGCGAACTCGAGGCCCGGCGCGAGTGGGAGACCCAGTACGTCGATCTGTAGTCCGACTCGTCGGCACCGCTCGATTCCGTCACAGTCACCGCCTACCTGCGGGGATCGCTATCGCTCGATGCCTCCCGGCACGTCGTTTATATGCGATCACGGCAAATGATCTGCAGTGAACGAGGTCGCGCTGCAACTCGCCGATCCGCCGCTCGAGGAGACGGTCGTCCGGCTCGCCCTCGCGAGCGCGCTGGGGATGTTCCTCGGGCTCGAGCGCGAGTGGTCCCAGAAGTCCGCCGGGATTCGGACGTTCTCGCTGATCAGCCTGCTTGGCGCGGTCTTTACGGTCCTCGTCAACGAGGCCGGCGTCGGCGAGAGCCTCCTCTTACTGGGCGGACTGCTCGTCATCGTTCAGGGGGTCCTGCTGGCCGTCCAGGGGCTCATGGAAGACGATCCGGCGGAAACCGGTCTCTCGCTAACGACTTCCGTGTCGATGCTCGTCGCCTACGGCGTCGGCTCGCTGGTCGCCGTCGGATTCATCATCGAGGGAGTCACCGTCGCCGTCCTCTCCTCGCTCCTGTTGATCTTGAAGCGGGAACTCCACGAGTTCGCGTGGGGGCTCTCCCGTGAGGAGATGCGCTCGACCACGGAGTTCGCCATCCTCGCCTTCGTCATCTACCCGATCCTCCCCGCGACCTACGAGCCTGACGTCGCGGGCGTGACCATCCCGCTCGAGCCCCAAGTCATCTGGCTGATGGTCGTCGCGGTGGCGGGGATCGGCATCGCGAACTACGCCATCGTCTCGACCTACGGCGGCCGGGGCATCGCGATCACCGGCTTCTTCGGCGGACTGGCCTCCTCGACGGCCGTCGTCGGGACGATGCTCGATCACGTCAACCAGCGGCCGGAAGCATCTTCGTACGCCGTCGCCGCGATCTTGCTCGCAAACGCCGCCATGGCCGCCCGCAACCTCGCGATCGCCGTCGGCTTTACGGCCGGTAGCGGGAGCGACATCCTGATCGAGGCCGTCGTCCCGCTCGGTGCCGTCATCCTGCTCGCGTTCGCCGTCGCCGCGCTCACCGCCGATTGGAGCGAGTCCGGCCCGATGGAACTCGAGAGCCCCTTCTCGCTGAAGAACGCCCTCGCGTTCGGGGCCGTCTTCCTCGTCGTCCTCGTCTTCGGGTCGCTGGCCGAGACGTGGTTCGGGACCCTCGGCTTCTACGCGACGGCCGTCGCCAGCGGCTTCGTCTCGAGTGCCGGCGCGACGACCTCGGCGGTCGTCCTCTACCGTGGCGGCCAGTTGAGCCCGGCCGAGGCAACGATCGCCATCCTGCTCGCGACGGTCTCGAGCATCGTGGTCAAGGCGCTGCTGGCGGCGACCTCGACGAACGACGGCTTTCGGAACCGGGTCGCGGCCTACAGCACGATTCTGCTGTTGGGCGGGGCCATCGCGTCGATTCTCATCGTCATCTAGGCCGTCGAGTAGTTTTAGCCGGCGGCGACCGAAGGTATCGTATGGACCGAGCAACGGTCGAACCGCAGGTAGACGCGATGCCCGGCGAGCGGGCGAGCGAGTGGGTCGACTACCACCACCGGTTCGCCGCCCCGAGCACATACGTCTACGAGTTCGTCTGGGACGCGAGCCGCGAAGCTGTCGGCCCGTTCTGTACCGACGTCGACGGCAACGTCTTGCTGGATTTCACGAGCCACGTCGCGGCCGCGCCGCTCGGTTACAACAATCCGACGATCCGCGAGAAGTTCCGGGAGTTCGACCTCGTCGACCCGCTGAAGATCGCCGGCCAGGACTTCTACGTCAGCGGTGGCGGGCCTCCGGAGGATCCCGATTTCCCCGGGCCGACCCAGCTGATGGACCGGCTGGTCGCGATGACGGACCACTACGACATGGACCGGGTCTTCCTCTCGAACTCCGGCGCGGAGGCCGTCGAGAACGCCATCAAGATCTGCTACGCCGCGGGCGGCCACCGCGGCTTTACCTTCGACGGTGCCTTCCACGGCCGGACGTTGGGCGCGCTCTCGCTCAACCGCTCGAAGGCGGTCCACCGAAGCGGCTACCCGGAGATTCCCGGCGTCGTCAGCGTCCCCTATCCCGCGACCGACGAGGCCTACGAAACCCGCTGGCGAACCGACGGCCCCGGCAGCAACGTCGTCGCCGACGCGCTCCACCCCGAACGCGGCGTCGTCGACCCCGACGAGGTCGCCTACCTCATCATCGAGCCGATTCAAGGCGAGGGCGGCTACCGGGTCGCCCACCCCGACTTCGCGCGCGACCTCGAGGAGCTCCGTGACCGGTACGGCCTCCGGATCATCGCCGACGAGATCCAGTCGGGAGTCGGACGGACGGGCGAGCTGTGGGCCGTCGACCATCTCGATCTCACGCCCGATGTCATCACGAGCGGGAAGGGGCTGCGCGTGGGCGCGACGATTTCGCGCTCTGATGTCTTCCCCACCGAAAAAAGTCGCCTCTCCTCGACGTGGGGCGCGGGCGATCTCATCGCGGCCATGCAGGGCGTGCTCACCATCGATACCATCCACGAGGACGACCTGCTGGCGAACGTCCGCGAACGCGGCGAGCAGTTCCGCACACGACTCACAGACGCCATGGCGGACGGCGACGCGCCCGGCATGATCGACGTTCGCGGTCGCGGGCTCATGCTCGCCGTCGAGTTCGATACCAAAGAGCGTCGCGACGCAGTCCTCGAGGCGGCGTTCCGGCGCGGCCTGTTGACCCTCGGCTGTGGCTACAAGACGCTGCGATTGCTGCCGCCGCTCGACGTCACTGAGCGCGAAATCGATCTCGGGTCGCGACTGTTGCTCGAGACGATCGCGGCTGTCGCGGCAGAAGGGTCAGCGTAGAAGTCGAACGCGTCGATCGCGGTCTCGAGCGCGGACCTACCGGCGCGGCTCGGTCGATCGGGCCGTTACTCGCCGCGGAGGTCCGCCATGTGGTCGATCCGGCGCTGGATGAGGTCGGCTTTGCCGATGTCGTGACGTACGCGCAGTCCCTCCTCGCCGGCGACCGCGAGCGCGTCCTCGGAGATCTCCTCGGCCTCGTCGATCGAGTCGGCGACGCCGACCAGCGCGAACGACCGCGAGGTGGTCGTGTAGATCCCGTCGTCGCGTTCGTCGACGCTGGCGTAGTAGAGCAACGCGTCGCCCGCGCTTTCCTCATCGACCTGTACCTTCGCACCCGACTCCGGCTCGGTCGGATAGCCGTCCGGCACGGCGTACTTACAGACCGTCGCCTGCTCGGCGAACTCGAGTGCCGGCGGCGCGTTACCGTTCCGGGCCGCCGTGAGAACCTCGAGGAAGTCCGTTTCGAGAACGGGCAGCGTGTTCATCGCCTCGGGGTCGCCGAAACGGGCGTTGAACTCGACGACGCGGGGGCCGGTCTCGGTCAGCATGAACTGGCCGTAGAGGATGCCGCGGTAGTCCTCGAGAGCGTCGACGGTCGCCTCGATGATCTCGACGGCCTCGTCGTACTCCGCTTCGGTCATGAACGGCAGTTCGTTCGTCGCGTCGGAGTAACTGCCCATGCCGCCCGTGTTCGGTCCCTCGTCGCCCTCGTAGGCGCGCTTGTGGTCTTGGACCGCCGGCGCGGTCTCGAACGCGCCGTTGGCGACGAACGCCTGGATCGTGAACTCCTCGCCGATCAGCCGCTCCTCGAGGACGATCCGGTCGTAGTCGGACTCCCGGATGTACTCTTTGCCCTCCTCGGCGGTGACCTGATCGCCGATGACCTTGACGCCCTTGCCGCCGGTCAGGCCCGCGGGCTTGATCGCGAGGTCGCCGTCGTACTCGTCGATGAAGTCACAGGCGGCCTCCATGTCGTCGAAGGTCTCGAAGTCGGGACAGCCCGGGATGTCGTTCTCCGCCATGAACCGCCGCTGGAAGGCCTTGTCCGTCTCGATTCGGGCGTCGGCCTCCTTCGGGCCGAACGGGTAGACCCCCGCGGCCTCGAGTTCGTCCGCGACGCCGGCCTCCAGCGGTGCCTCCGGGCCGATGACGGCGATCGTCGCGTCGATCTCCTCGGCGTAGTCGGCGACCGCTTTCGGATCGGTCGTCTCGAGCGTCTCGAACCCGGACGCGATGCGGGCGATGCCGGGGTTCTTGTTGCCGGCACAGGCGTAGAGGTCTGCCTCGCTGTCCGCGAGCGCGCGGGCGATGGCGTGCTCGCGGCCGCCACCCCCGATCAATAGGACGTTCTCTCGCATGGTCGATAGCGGAACGCACGAACCTGTAAGCGTTGCTCTTTCCTCGAGCGGAAATATGCACGATCGTGGTATCTGGCGTGGAAAGGGCCCGGATAAATAGATAGAAATTATATATGTATTGAGAGAAATTAGACGCGTATGAATCGTCGCCCGTTCCTTCAGACCCTCGCGACTGGCGGGACCCTCCTCTCGGCCGGCTGCACGGACTCACTCCCGTTCACGACGACACGGCTGGATTCGAACGACGTGTTCGAAGGATATCGGTTCGACGAGACGGACCTCGTCGTCGAGTTTCGCGACGGTGTCGATATTCAGCGGGCTACCCTCTACGAGTCTGGCGGCGGCGAGTACGAAACGATCGAGCGGCCCGGCACACCCGTCCGTTTTCCGGTCGTCTTCCCGGAGCGCCTCGAGACGCGTCTCTCGCTGTCGCTTCGCATCGAAGTCGAGACATCTGCTGGCGTCGCCACCATGCGCGTCGGCGCTCTGGTTCACGCGTACGTGACCGGGGTCGAGCCCCTTCCGGACGGCCGCGCGCGACTCGAGATCGAGAACCAGGCCGACGGTCCGCTACTCGTTCGGTTCGTGGGAATTTACGGCGACGTTCCGAATCCGACGATCGATCCCCTGCGTGATTCGTTCGACCGCTCGTCGTTCGACCGCGGTCCAGGCGTCGTCGGCGTCGCGGCAAATCAGCGACTGTCGCCCTCGAGAACGGATCTCGTCGTTCCATCGAACACGTCGAAATCGTTCGAGACGACGTATACGCCGTTCGCGTTCCCCGAAGGAACGAACGCAACCAACTGTGACGGGACCGAGCGGACCGGCAGAGTCGCTGTCGTTCACGGCTCCGGTGGCAGCGCGGCCTACGACTTCCGGTACCGTCTCGAGGGCGAAGCGAGTGATCTTGGGGACGACGGTCTCGAGGCCGGAGTCTGTACCGATTCGATGTCGGGATCGGAATAGAGCGGCGGTTCGCGGAGAGACACGTGAACGCACGTCTCCGACGGGGATTTTGCTCTCTTTCGACGAGAAGTCAAGTCTTTAGTTGGGGACTTCGAATGGCGCGGTAATGCAACAGTACCTCGAGCTCGTCGACACGGTTCTCTCAGAGGGGACCCACAAGCCCAATCGGACTGGCGTCGACACGATTTCGTCGTTCAGCGAACACTACGAGGTCGACCTCCAGGAGGGGTATCCGCTGCTCACCACCAAGGAGATGGACGGCTACCGCTGGAACTCGATGCTCCACGAGGTCTGCTGGTATCTCTCCGGCGAGGAACATATCCGAAACCTCCGCGAGGAGACCAAGATCTGGGACGCGTGGGCCGACGAGGACGGACTTCTCGACACCGCGTACGGCCGCTTCTGGCGTCGGTTCCCAGTCCCGGAGGGAGACGACCGACTCGAGGGCGAGTCCTGGCCGGACGAGATCCAACAGTGGGTCACCGAGGAGGAAGACGGCCGGACGACCTTCGACCAATTACAGTACGTCATCGACACACTTTCCGATTCACCGAACTCGCGACGGCTCGTGGTCAACGCGTGGCACCCCGCCAACGCCGCCGTCTCGACGCTGCCGCCATGTCACTATTCGTTCGTCTTCAACGTCCAGGGCGACCGGCTGAACTGCCATCTGACACAGCGCTCGGGGGATACTGCACTCGGCATTCCGTTCAACATCGCGGCCTACGCGCTGCTGACCAAAGTGATCGCTCAGCAGACCGGCTTCGAACCGGGCACCTTCGCCCACACCGTCGTCGACACGCACGTCTACTGCGGCCGCGGCGACCGCGGCGACTGGTATGCCGACAATCTCGAGGCGCTCCAGTCCAAGCTCGCCGACGTGGACGACCGCGAGGAGTATCTGGAGGTTCGCGAGTGGCTCGAGTCCGAAGCGCCCGATGAAGCCGAGGGCGACGAACGCCTCGATCACGTCCCCGGGTTGCTCGAACAGCTCTCCCGGGAGCCCCTCGAGCGCCCGACCCTCGAGGTCGCGGACGTCTCGATCGACGACCTGTCCTACGAGGACGTCGAGCTTCGTGACTACGAGTCACACGACGGCCTCGAGTTTTCGGTGGCCGAATGAGCGAGGCTCGAGACGCGCTGTCGGCGACCGACCGCGACCTCGTCGCCATCGCAGCCGTCGCCGACAACGGCGTCATCGGGGCCGACGGCGACATGCCGTGGCACGTCCCCGCCGATCTGCAGCACTTCAAAGAGACGACGACGGATCACCCCGTCATCATGGGCCGGGTGACTTACGAGGGCATCCTCGAGACGCTGGGCGAACCGCTGCCCGGCCGGACGACAGTCGTCCTGACGAATCAGGACCTCGAGACGCCTGAAGGAGCCGTGGTGGCACACGATCTCGAGGATGCCGTCGACGCGGCCGAGACGGCCGCTCGAGAGCGCCACGAGGATGCCGACCGAATCTTCGTCGCCGGTGGCGCGACCGTCTACGAGCAGTTCCTCCCCGCGGTCGATCGGCTGGTCCTGACAGAGATTCACGACGCGCACGAGGGCGATACCTACTTCCCCGACTGGGATCGGGACGCGTTCGACGAGGCGTCTCGAGACGAGCGTGACGGGTTCGCGTTCGTCGAGTACGTCCGCGAGCGGTAACCGACCGATCCGTGCCGACAACTGCAGTCACTGATTCGGGAACGGGGACGGTGACCGCTCGAGTTCGGATCACCTGTGTCTTTTAGCCGCGCCGGCCGTAGGACCGGCCATGACCGACCCGACCCGGCGCAACCGGCTCGACGAGGAGGAGAGCCCGTATCTGCGCCAGCACGCGGACAACCCCGTTAACTGGCAGCCGTGGGACGAGGCGGCCTTGGCGGCCGCCAAGGAACGCAACGTCCCCATCTTCCTCTCGATCGGCTACTCGGCGTGTCACTGGTGTCACGTCATGGAGGACGAGAGCTTCGAGGACGAGGCGGTCGCCGAGGTGCTCAACGAGAACTTCGTCCCGATCAAGGTCGACCGCGAGGAGCGCCCGGACGTCGACAGCATCTACATGACCGTCTGCCAGCTCGTGACCGGCCGGGGCGGCTGGCCGCTCTCGGCGTGGCTCACCCCCGAGGGGAAGCCGTTTTTCGTCGGGACCTACTTCCCGCGGGAGGGCAAGCAGGGCCAGCCCGGATTCCTCGATCTCTGTGAGCGGATCAGCGACTCGTGGGAGAGCGAAGAGGACCGCGCGGAGATGGAAAACCGCGCCGAGCAGTGGACCGACGCCGCGAAAGACCAACTCGAGGAGACCCCGGACGCCGCGGGGGCGGGAACCGGAGCAGCGCCGCCCTCGAGCGACGTGCTCGAGACGGCCGCGGACATGGTGCTCCGCAGCGCCGACCGTCAACACGGTGGGTTCGGCTCCGGCCAGAAGTTCCCCCAGCCGTCGCGACTGCGCGTCCTCGCACGGGCCTACGACCGCACCGGTCGCGAGGAGTATCTCGAGGTCTTCGAGGAGACACTGGACGCGATGGCCGCGGGCGGGCTCTACGACCACGTCGGCGGCGGGTTCCACCGGTACTGCGTCGATCGGGACTGGACGGTCCCTCACTTCGAGAAGATGCTATACGACAACGCCGAGATCCCACGGGCGTTCCTCTCGGGCTACCAGTTGACGGGCGAAGACCGCTATGCCACCGTCGTCTCGGAAACGCTCGAGTTCGTCGATCGGGAACTGACCCACGACGAGGGCGGCTTCTTCAGCACGCTCGACGCCCAGAGCGAGTCGCCCGAGACCGGCGAGCACGAAGAGGGCGCGTTCTACGTCTGGACGCCCGAGGACGTACACGAGGCACTCGAGAGCGAGACCGACGCCGCGCTCTTCTGTGCCCGATTCGATATTTCGGAGTCGGGCAACTTCGAGGGACGGAACCAGCCGAACCGCGTGGCGACCGTGTCGGAACTCGCCGACCAGTTCGATCTCGAGGAAAGCGAGATCCTGAAGCGCCTCGATTCGGCCCGCCAGACGCTGTTCGAGGCTCGCGAGGAGCGACCGCGGCCCGCCCGTGACGAGAAGGTCCTCGCCGGCTGGAACGGACTGCTGATTTCGACCTACGCCGAGGCGGCGCTCGTACTGGGCGCGGACGACTACGCCGCGACCGCCGTCGACGCCCTCGAGTTCGTCCGCGATCGCCTCTGGAACGAGGCCGACCAGCGGCTTTCGCGACGCTACAAAGACGGGGATGTCAAGGTCGACGGCTATCTCGAGGACTACGCCTTCCTCGCGCGGGGCGCACTGGACTGCTATCAGGCGACCGGCGAGGTCGCCCACCTCGCGTTCGCGCTCGAGTTGGCCCGCGTCATCGAGGCCGAGTTCTGGGACGAAGACCGCGGCACGCTCTACTTCACGCCCGAGAGCGGCGAGTCGCTGGTCACCCGGCCCCAAGAACTCGGCGACCAGTCGACGCCGTCCGCGACCGGCGTGGCGGTCGAAGTCCTGCTCGCTCTCGACGAGTTCGCAGACGAGGACTTCGAGGACATCGCGGCGACCGTCCTCGAGACCCACGCGAACAAACTCGAGTCGAGCGCGCTCGAGCACGCGACGCTCTGTCTCGCCGCCGACCGGCTCGCGGCCGGCGCGCTTGAGGTGACGGTCGCGGCGGACGAGTTGCCGACCGAGTGGCGCGAAGGGTTCGCGTCGCGGTACTTGCCCGACCGGCTGTTCGCGCGACGGCCGCCGACCGAGGCGGGGCTCGACGACTGGCTCGAGACGCTGGGGCTCGACGACGCCCCGCCGATCTGGGCCGGCCGCGAGGCCCGCGACGGCGAGCCGACGCTGTACGTCTGTCGCGATCGGACGTGTTCGCCGCCGACTCACGAGGTGACCGAGGCGCTCGAGTGGCTGGGCGAGAACGCGGCAGTCGAGGGCTCGAGCGCGTCGTCAGTCGAGGAGTCGGGGAGTCCGTTCTAAGCCGTCGCTGAATCGATCCGCTTCACGGCGGAACAGTCCTGATTTGGAAACGATAGATACCGCGACTCGAGCCCGAAACGGAGTTTACGCCAGTTCGGCCTCGAGTTGGTCGGCGAGCCAGACCGCCGGCGGCACGTCCTCCTCCTCGACGAAGCGGACGATCTCCTCGCCCGCGTCGTTCTCGACCACGATCGTCGGGATGTACTCGATGTCGTACTCCTCGACGCCCGGCCCCTGCTTGTCCTGATCGACGTTGACTTCCTCGATGCGATCGTCGGGCACCTCGGCGGCCTCGAGCGCCGCGCCGAAATCGGGGAGCAGGGCGCGACAGTCCTTACACCAGTCGCCGCCCCAGACCTTGTACACCAGTTCGTCGTTGTGCGCTGCGAGCGTGTCGACTGCGTCCTCGTAGGACGCCGCGTCCCACGTGGGGTTCGGCCGCATGGTCTCGAGACTCATACGCACGGGTTACGTCTCGGCGGGCTTAACCGCGGTGTTTCCGACGGCCGCTTTCGCTCGAGTGGCTACCCAATTGCTCGTAGCTGGTCGACCATCCACTGCCGGGTGGGACTGAAAGGGGCTGCCGCGCTCGGGGACGGACGGCGACGCAAGGACCGCAGGGAGCGAGGGACGAGCGACCGAGGACCACAGCGAGCCGCCCGACTCGAGCGTGGCAGGGGCTTTCGAGGTGGTTGCGGCCCTCGACATCGCGTTTCGAACACGAAACGAAATAGTCGGCAGTCCTGCCGAGGTCCGGTACGGGCGAGACTGTTGCCTGTAAGTCAGTAACCGAAGTCGCCGACACTGGCGACTTCGTGTAACTCGCTACAGCAAACAGTATACGTCTCGACTTCCAATGGCTGGCCAATGAAAGGGAGCATCCTGGACACCATCGGGTCGCCGCTCGTCCAGGTCGACTCGCCGGAGGGTGCAACGATCGCTGCCAAGATCGAATCGTTCAACCCCGGCGGCTCGGCCAAGGACCGGCCGGCCCGCGAGATGGTTCGGGCCGCCGAACGCGACGGCCTGATCGAACCCGGCGACTGGCTCGTCGAACCCACGAGCGGGAACACCGGCATCGGCCTCGCGCTCGTCGCGGCCGCCCGCGGCTACGACCTGACGATCGTCATGCCCTCGGACAAATCGAAGGAGCGCCGACAGGTCATGGCCGCCTACGGCGCTGACCTCGAGTTAGTCGACGGCGACATGGAAGACGCCCGCGCTCGGGCCGAAGCACTCGAGGCCGAAGGCGCGGTCCAACTCGGCCAGTTCGAAAACCCCGCGAACCCCGAGGCCCACTACAAGACGACCGGGCCGGAGATCCTCGAGCAGGTCGGCGACCGGGAGATCGACGCCTTCGTCGCCGGCGTCGGCACCGGGGGAACGATTTCGGGCATCGGACGCCGGCTCCGCGAGGAGTTCCCCGAGATGGAGATCATCGCGGTCGAACCCGCGCGAAACGCCGTTCTCTCGACCGGCGAGTCCGGGCACGATAACTTCCAGGGGATGGGCCCCGGCTTCGTCAGCGACAACCTCGATCTCGATCTTATCGACCGCGTCGAGACCGTGAAACTCGAGGACGCCGAAGAAGAGTGCCGTCGGCTCGCCCGCGACGAGGGCGTCCTCGTGGGCCAGTCGAGCGGCGCGACGAGTCTCGTCTCCCAGCGCATCGCTCGGGAGATAGCCGAACCGGACCTCGAGTGTCCGGAGGTCCCGACCGCGTTCGACGAGGGGACGGAGCCGGCCTCCCCCGAAACGGACGGCGGCCGGGCGGCCGACGACTGCCCGCTGGTCGTCACCGTCTTCTGGGACAGCGGCGAGCGCTACCTCTCGACCGGCCTCTTCGACTGAGCCGCGACGAAAAGCGCTCTTTTACCTACCCGAACCCCTTTTACGTACTGCCCCGTACACTCAGATCCGATGACATGCCCCTCCAGACGAGCGGTATTGGGCGGTACGGCGTCGCTGATCGCGCTGTCGGCCGGCTGTCTCAGCGGCGATGAGGACGAAGGGTCGCCCAGCGACGACGGAACCAGCGATCCCGAGGATACCGAAAACGACGACCTCCCCGACGCGCTGGCCGGCTACGAAACCCACGCCTTCCAGTCCCCGGACCGAACGACATCGCCGAGTGCCGAGTTGCTCCAAGACCGGAGTGCAGCCGACGACTGGCTTTCCCTGCGCGAGTCCCCGCCCGAGTCGCTGACCGGCTTCGTCGAGGACACCGACTTCGAGACATCGGTGCTGGTCAAACTCGAGGCCGGCGCGCCCGACCCGTGTCACGAGATGCATCTCGAGTCGATCGGGATCGACGAGAGCGAGGAAAACGACGATTCCCTCGCGCTCAGGGCGGCGGTAGAGGAGACGGCCGACGAGAAGGAGGCCTGTGCCACCCAGGAGACGACCGTCGGCCGACTCGTTCGGGCGACCTTCGAGTCCGAGCCGCTGTCGAAGCTCTCGGTTAGTATCAGGGACCGACACGGACAATCCCACGGGATCGCGACGGCCAGCCAGAGCGTCTCCGAAAGCACGAGCGGGAACGACGGCGGAACCGACAACGCCACCGATAGCGACTCGGACAGCGAGTAACGCGGCGGCTCGAGCGGCGAGTTACGGCGCGTATTCCGCCTCGGTCAGCCGGACGACGAGTGTGTCCTCGACGTCCCGGAGATCGTATTCGGGGATCTCGCCGTCGGTCCGGCGGACGTACAGCGGCTCGACGAGCCGATACGTCGGTGCTGTGACGTCCGTCCGGTCGGGCTCCTTGGAGCCGTCACTGGCTGCGGTCGTCCCACCGTCGACCCCGCTCACGGAGTCGGCAGCCGCGTTCGGGCTGGATTCAGTAGCCGGACGCGAGTCGGCGGCCCCGTCCCCGGCGTCGTCGGCTGACTCGGATTCCGGCGCGACTCGCTCGAGGCCGTATATTTTGCAGAATTCGGCCGTCGCCGCGGGTTCGATATCGCCGTTGCGGAGCGCTTCGGCCAGCGGCCGCGAGAGCCACTCGCCGTCGCTGATGCTCGGTTCTTGGACGAGAACCTCGTCGACGAATCGAGTCAGATACCAGTTGAGATCGTTCAGCAGCGAGACGGCAGCGCCGACGCTGACCGTGCGGACGGCGATCGAGTTCTCGAACGGCCGCGCCAAGTCGTACGTCGCCAGCGCTTCGCGAGCCGTCTCGCGGGAGAGCAGTTCGTACTGGAGGTTGGTCCCGGCCTCGCCGATGAGACAGACGCGGGTCACTATATTGTGGTGGGAGCGACGGTGTAATGTCGGTTTCGGCTTCTAGATGGGATTCTCGAGAGATCGAACGCGACCCACAATGCGGCTCTCTCCGGAACCGCGACCGCATTGAAAGCCCTTGTCTCTCTCGAGTCGAGGGGCTCGCTGCGCGCTGTCCTCACTGCGTTCGGACAGTGCTTACGTCGCCCGTCTTCCTCGAGAGAGCCAGCCTCTTTCAGTCCCACCCGGCGGTGGCTAGCTGAGTCAGCGACGAGCAGAGAGAGACCGTCCGAGTTTATGGTTCGACGAGTTCCGCCTGTGTTGCCGCTTCTTCGGCCCGCTCGAGCAGGTCGTCCGGCTCGGCCTCGAGCAGCGGTTTCAGCCGGGCGTTGGTTTCGACCTGATCGGGGGTCACGCGGTTACAGCCGGCGTTCATCGTCGAGTCGGTGTAGGTACCGATCTCGCGGGCTTGTGCGACGATGTACTGTTTGTCTCGAGACAACAGCGGGCGGTGGATCGGGAGTCGGGTCGCGCGGCTGGTGACGCCGAGGTTCCGAATCGTCTGGCTCGACTTCTGCCCGGCGGCCTCGCCGGTGACGATGCCGTTGGCGTCGACGCGTTCGGCAAGCGATTCGGCGGCGCGGTAGAAGAATCGCCGGAGCGAGAGCATGCGGCCCTGTTCCATCTCGTCGACCAGCAGGTCGACGGTCTCGCCGCCCGGAATCCGGTAGACCTGCATATCGAATGTCGGCGCGTATTCCGAGAGGAGTCGGACCGTTTCCATGGCGCGAGCTTCGTGGTCGATCCCGCCGTAGTCGCCGAGGTCGACGTAGGCCGGGACGACCGGACTACCGCGTTTCATCATCTCGTAGGCCGCGACCGGCGAGTCGATGCCGCCGCTGACCAGCGCGACGACCGGCTCCTGCGAGCCGAGCGGCAGCCCGCCCGGGCCATCTACCTGCTCGAGGTAGACGAAGGCGATGTCCTCGCGGACTTCGACGCCGAAGGTCAGGTCTGGATCGTCGAGATCGACTTCGGGCTCGAACTCGTCTTCGACGGTCTCCCAGATCGCGGTCCCGGCCTCGCGGGCCAGGTCCTCGCTATCGTAGGGCAGACTCTTGTCCGAGCGGCGGGCGTCGACCGCGAACGTCCCGCCATCGTAGTGCTCGCGGGCGGTCTCCTCGAGCGCCTCGAGGATCCGCGCCTTTTCCGTGCTGACGGTCAGGGCGGGGCTGGCGGAGACGACGCCGAAGGTGTCCGCTGCGGCCGCGGTCGCGGCCTCGACGGCCTCCGGGTCCGTGTGGACCAGCGGTCGGTTCCACCGGCGCTCGACCTCGCCGGGGATCGACCGCTCGGCGAGGAGGGCTTCGAGGTTCTCGACGAGGAGCCCCTCCATGTACCGCTTGACGGTGTTGCTCTTGGTGTTGAGGTCCCCGTGGCGGATGAGGACCGTATCGGCTCCCGGCGGATGCATGGACTGTGATAGACGGCCGCGACTATAAGGGGGTTACGAGGACGGTATCGGGCTCGAGTCACGACGGAGCGGGGCTCAGACGACGGATTCCTCGACCGTCGGACTCAGACGGGCCGTGTAGCTGTAGATGCCGGCGACGAGAACGACGCCGGCCACCAGCGGGACGACCGCGCTGAGAGCGTACAGCACGTCGAACCCGACCGTGTTAGCGAACGGCAAGGAGATCAGCGGTCCCAGACCGCCGCCCACGTCGCCGAAGATGTTGTTAGTCCCCATCGCTCTGCCCATGCGATCCTCGGGCGTGAGGTCCGCGAGCAGGGCCGTCAACGGGCCGCCGACGCCGCCCTGCCCCGCGCCGATCAGCCCACAGGCGAGGACGACGGCACCGAAGGAGGGCGCGACCGTGAGGACGACGAACCCGGCACAGCTAGTCGCGAGGAAGGCGAGGAGCACGGGCATGCGCGCGCCGACGGCGTCGCTGATCTTTCCCCCGGAGACGGTAAAGACCGCACCGGAGAGGGCCGACACCGCCATCAACAGTCCGGACGTTCCCTGTTCGCCGTAGTCGATGCCGTAGCCCGCGAACTCGAGCGAGAGGGTGAGCGTTTTGACCTCGAGGTACAGGACGAGCGTCGAGAAGAGCACGCCGATGTAGGCGAAGTAGAGCCCGAAGTTGACCAGTCCGACGGTGAGCGCGGGGAGCGTGGTCTCGAGGTCCCACGGTTTGATCGACGAGTCCGCGGATTCGACGTGGGTCTCGGGGACGATGAAGAAGGCGATGACGCTCGCGAGGGCAGCAAAGGAGGCCGCGAGGACGAACGCGGTCACGTTCCCACGGAGTTCGCTGACGATCCCGCCGAGCACCATGCCGGCGGGGAAGCCGAAGGTGATCCCGGCCCGGACGATGCCCATGCTCGTTCCCCGCGTGGTGGCCTCGCTGACGTCGGCGGTGATCGTATAGGCCGTCGCGAACACGAGCGAACTCCCGATCCCCCACATGATCCGCGCGAGGATGAACCAGACCTCCGGCATCGCGGACTCGATCGCGACGACGTAGCCGAACGTGGCGAGTCCCTCGATCGCCAACCCGACGACGAACGGCTTTCGGGTGCCGATCCGGTCGACCAACACGCCGGCCGGCCCGTTCGCCACCAGCCGCGTCCACCGGTTCGCAGAGAGGATAACGCCGACCAGAAAGGCCGAGATTCCCAACACTTCGCCGAGGTTCGGCAGGATCGGAAAGACGACGCCGCCGCCGAAGCCGACGAAGAAGGTGCTCGCGACGACGGCGTAGACGACGGGACGGGCGGTCGATTCGGAACTCGAGTCTGCCATTCGCGGTCTCCTGTTTCGATTCGGAACCCGGTACACCGGGCCCGTTCTTGAGTATTCGGGCAGCACACTCGCCGTGCCGGTTTCGGGTACTGACTCGCGGTAACGGATCTAGACCGGTACCGAAGCCGGACCGGTCTCGAGGAAACGACGTGTGCGTAGAAAAACCGCGACTCAGAACGTCGACAGCTCGCCCTCGATCACGCTGCGCGTGATCTCGGTCACGTCCGCGAGTTCGCGGTCGACGATCGCTTCGGCATCGTCCTCGACGTCCGAGACCGCGACGCCCTCGTCGGTGACGACCTGCACGTCGGCGACGTGGGGCTGGTCGATCGGCCGGCCGATCTGGCTCAGGAGCCGCACGCGCAGGTCGCGGATGCCGTCGACCTCGCTCACGACGCCCTCGGCGATTTCCGTCGAGAGCAGGTTGTAGATCTTCCCGATGTGGTTGACGGGGTTCTTGCCGCTGGTCGCTTCCATCGACATCGAGCGGTTGGGCGTGATGAGCCCGTTCGCGCGATTGCCCCGGCCGACGGAGCCGTCGTCGCCCTGCTCGGCGGAGGTGCCGGTGACGGTGAGATAGATCGAGCCCTCGTCGTAGTCGTCGGCCGTGTTGACGTGGACGTCGACGTCGCGATCGGTGTGTTCGCGCGCGACGCCGTCGACGAACTCGCGGACCGACTCGACGGCCTCGACGTACTCGTCGAGGTCGGCGATGTACTCGTCGACCATCGCCGCCGCGACGGTGACGTCGATCTCGTCGCCCTCGCGCTTGCCCATGAGCTTCACGTCAGGACCGAGCTCCGGATTTTCGTCCGCGTACTCGCCGTTCAGCCGGTGCTCGGCCTCGAGGACGATCCGTTCGGTCTCGGTCAGGGGCGCGTGGCCGACGCCGAAACTGGTGTCGTTTGCCATCGGAACGGACACTTCGTCCTCGCCGAAGACCTCCTGCAGATCGCCGCTGCCCTCGCCGAGTTTCACGTCGACGACGATGTCCTCGCCGACGGTCAGCTGGGGAATGTTCTCCTCGAGGTACTCCCGTGCCGCGCGCAGCGCGATGGTCTCGGCGGGGATGGTCTGGCCCTCGTAGTGTTTGGTCGCGCGGCCGACGATCAGCAGATAGATGGGGTCGATGACTTCGCCGCCGCCGAAGGCGGGCGCGGCCTCGCCCGCGACGAGTTGGGTCTCGTCGGTGTTGAAGTGTAACACCTCGCCGACGCGGTCCAAGTACTCGCGTGCGAGCGCTCCCGCGACGCTCTCGGCGATCCCGTCGCAGATGGAGTCGGGATGCCCGATCCCCTTTCGCTCGACGATTTCGACCTCCTGATCCTCGACGGCTTGTCGATCGATAGACTCGATCCGAATGTTCCGCTCGCTCATTGCCGGGACTTGACCGAGCGGAGTCGTATAACTTGCGGAAACAGATACGGGTCAGAAAATACCCTCGAGTTATGCGCCCGCCGGCTCAGGACGCGAGCAGCAAGCCGAGATACGAGGTCCTAAGCTGGTCGTCCGGGTCGAGCTCTAATCGCTCGAGGATGTCGTAGGCACCCTCGCGAGCCGCCTCGAGTTCCGATTCGTCTTCGACCTCGGTCTCGACCTCGACGTACTCGCCGACATCGTCGACCGAGTCGAGAGTGACGGTGTAGCCCGCGAGCGAGAACCGCTCGCGCTCTTTCCGGACCGTCGCGGCGGGCTCGAAGCCGAGGTTCGTCAGGATCGCGTCGGTCTTCTCGCGGTCCGCGACGCTCGTCTCGACCTCCTCGCGGGTCTTGGACTCGTCGTCGACGAGCGGCCCCTTGTAGGTGACTCGGGTCTCCGCATCGCCGTCCTCGGGCCGCTCCGAGCGGATTCGCAGCGCCTCGTCGGTCTCGGCGAACTCCCGATGGGGCGCGTCGTAGTAGGTGTCGACCTGCACGACCGCGCCCTCGGATATCGCCTCGAGCGCCGCGAGACGGTCCCGGACGACCGCGAGATCGGCGGGAACCTTTACTTCGACCTCGTACATGGGCGGGTGGACGGACGGCGGTCGTAAGTATCGGTCGCTCTCGCTCGAAAACGCGGTACTTAAATGTAGACGGCCGGACGTACCACGTATGACCGAGGAACAAGAGGCCGAGCTCGAGGAGCAGGCCGATGACGTCGATGAAGAAGTAAGCGAGGACGCAGCCGACGAAGCCGAGGGGCTTCAAGAAGGCGATTTCGTCGAACTCGAATACACGGCGTACACCACCGAAGACGAACAGCTGGTCGACACGACCGATCCCGAGGTCGCCGAGGAAGAGGGCGTCGACGAGCAGGGCCAGGAGTTCAAGCCGCGAACGATCGTTCTCGGTGAGGGCCACATCTTCGAGGGCGTCGAAGAGGCCATCATCGGCTCCGAACCCGGCGACTCCGGCACCGTGACGATCGCCGCCGAGGACGCCTTCGGCGAGTACGACCCGGACGATGTCCAGACCGTCAGCGCCGAGAAGATCGACGAGGACGACCGCTACCCCGGCGCGAACGTCACGATCGAGGGCGAGCAGGGCTACATCAGCACGATCATCGGCGGCCGCGCCCGCGTGGACTTCAACCACCCGCTGGCCGGCGAGGACGTCGAGTACGAGTACACCGTCGCCGACGAGGTCGACGACCGCGAACAGCAGGCGAGCGGCCTCTTCGAGATGTACCTCGGGATGGAGCCCGAGCTCTGGATCGAGACGGACGAAGTCGAGGAAGAGGTCCCCGTCGAACCCGACGAGGACGACGAGGACGCTGAGCCCGAGTTCGAGACCGAGACCGTCGAGAAGGAGACGCTCTACCTCGAGGCCACGCCCCAGATGACCATGAACCAGCAGTGGATGATGGGCAAACAGCAGATCGGCCAAGACATCATCGACAAGGTCGGCGTCGACCGCGTCATCGTCCAGGAAGTCATCGACGGCATGGGTGGCATGGGCATGGGCGGTATGATGGGCGGCATGGGCGGTATGGGCGGCGGCGACATCGAGGAGGCCCTCGAGGACGCCGACGTCGATGCCGACGAGATCGTCGACGAACTCGAAGGCGCAGAAGAGTAACGCGACCTGCAGCCACCGGTCTCCGTCGACCGGATCTTGCGCGGATCGACTTTTTCGCCCGCGAGCCCGTACGCTCCGAGCGACCGCGATGGTCGACTCGAGGAGCGATGGCAGGGCGAAGCCGGCGTCTGAGACCCGACGCGGCCGATTCAAACAGTGGCTACTCCTCGATGGCGACCGATTCGTGATCGCCGCTGGCGTCGCGGCCGCGTTCGGGATCACGTACGTTGCCTTCTCGATCGCCGGCGTCGCCCCGATCGCAGACACACAGCCGCTGTTCTACGCGTTCAGCGGCTTGATCTCGGGCAACTTCACGCTGATAACCGTCGTCGTCTCGATCAATCAGCTGTTGCTCTCACAGGAGTTGCAGTCGCCGGGCGAACTCGAGTCCGAGATCGAGGACACCGTGGACTACCGCGAGGAGGTCGAAGCGGTGTCGAACCGACCCGCGCCGGCGGAGCCATCGGGGTTTCTCCGCCTCGTCGTCGAGAGCGCGCGCCGGGACGCCCAGCGGCTCGGCGGGGCGGCGGTCGACGGACTCTCGGCCGATGCCCGCGAGGAAATCGACGAGATCGTCACGGACCTCACGGGCGAGTTCGACCGGATCGACGGACTCGTCGCGGAGTCGGATGCCGGGATCTTCAACACGCTGTCGACGATGCTCGAGACGAACTTCGCCCACGAGATACAGCGACTCGAGGAGTTCCGACGCGCACGCGGCGACGAGAGTGCCGCGGACACGGACGAGGCGATCGACGACCTGCTGAATCGATTGCGGGAACTGGACATCGCCAGACAGTACTTTAAGTCCGTCTACCTGCAGGTCGAACTCTCCCGGCTCTCGCGATCCCTGTTTTACGCCGGGATTCCGGCGGTCGGCACTGCGATCGCCGCTCTGTTCGTGATGACCGTGCCGTCGGGGCCGCCGTTCGGGCGGACGGTCCGTGCGGTCGTCTTTCCGATCGTCGTCGCCGTCGGCGTCTTCCCGCTGGCGGTGCTCTTTTCCTATATCCTGCGGACGGCGACGGTCACCGAACGGACCGCCGCAATCACGCCGTTTACGACACCGGAACAAGAGGTGTGACCAGCGGTGAGCGGCCCACCGGGCCGTGGGTCACGCGATGTCGCGGCTCGTGTCGATCGCCACCTCTTCGGTGAGTTCGAGTTTGATCGCGTCGGTCGGCTGGCTCCCGCCGCGGAACTTCGGGATCGTCAGGTGGTTCTCGAGTTCGGTGCCGGCGATTTCGGTCCGGAGATCGAAGACGGCGTCGGCGGCGTGGTAGGTTCGGGACCGGTTTTCGGGTTCGTCGTCGGCTTTCAGACAGTGGAGGACGGCGATGCTGCCGGTCTCGAGCATCTTCGTTTTGAGTTCGTTGAGGAAAGTGACGTACGCGTCCGTGTCGGCCCGCTCGAGGACGTCCATCGTGTCGATGATGAGGTTGGCACCGTCGGGGAGCGCGCCGATGAGTCGGGTCGCCTCCTCGAGCGGGTCGTCACCTGTGACGTGTCTGACAGTTGGGCTGCCGACCGAGGACGGGGAGGTCTCGATGGCGTGGCGCACGGCGTCGTCGGAGCGTTCCGTCGAGAGGTACAGCGTTCCGCGTGCGGCCGTGAGTTCGTACAGGAGGAGTTCGGACTGGCTGGCCGGCTCACCGGTGTACGCGACGATACACCCCGGCGGAAGCCCGCCGTCGAGTTTCCGATCGAGCACGTCGATTCCCGTCTCTAGCCGACCGACCATACAATTATGATCAATAGCTGTAGTGTCTGTATAACTCTTTGCCTTATATTCACGGTCACTGATACCATGGATCGGTGGGGACGGCGACGGGCCGGTTCGGTTTCGGTCCGCGACCCGGGCGTCACCGAATGGAGAGATTCAAGGGGCACGCCACAGCCTACACGAACGAATGCGCCACGATCACCTCATCACGAGCAAACAACTCTCCCGGGAGGACATCGAAACCGTCCTCGACCACGCGTCCGAGATCGACGCCGATCCGTCGTCCGTCGCCGGACGGCACGCGGAAACGCTGCTGGGGCTGCTCTTTTTCGAGCCGAGCACGCGGACGAAGATGAGCTTCGAAACCGCCATGAAACGTCTCGGCGGCGACATCGTCGACATGGGGCCGGTCGACTCCTCGAGCGTGAAAAAGGGAGAAACGCTCGCCGACACCGTCCGGGTCATCGAGGGCTACGCCGACGCGCTCGTCGTGCGCCATCCAAAGCAGGGCGCGGCGACGATGGCCAGCGAGTTCGTCGACGTGCCGCTGCTGAACGCGGGCGACGGCGCGGGACATCACCCGACCCAGACGATGCTCGATCTCTACACGATCCGGGAAAACGCCGGGCTGGACGACCTGACGATCGGTATCATGGGCGACCTGAAGTACGGCCGGACCGTCCACTCGCTGGCCTACGCGCTGACGAACTTCGAGACCCAGCAACACTTCATCAGTCCGGAGAGTCTGCAGTTGCCACGGGAGGTCGTCTACGACCTCCACCAGCAACAGGACGGCGCGGGAATCCGTGAACACGACTCCCTCGAGGAGATCCTGCCCTCGCTCGACGTGCTCTACGTCACCCGGATTCAGCGCGAGCGGTTCCCCGACGAGAACGAGTACCAGAAGATTGCCGGCGAGTACCAGATCGACGCCGACACGCTCGAGGCTGCGAGCGACGATCTGACGATAATGCATCCGCTGCCTCGCGTCGACGAGATCGCACCCGAGATCGACGAGACCGATCACGCAGCCTACTTCGAACAGGCGCACAACGGCGTCCCGGTTCGGATGGCGCTGCTCGACCTCCTGTTGAGCGACGACAAGGGAATCCGGGGTGAGGCCGATGAGTGACGAACACGACCACCACGACGGCGACGCCGACCACGAACTGCGCGTCAGCAAGATCCGTGACGGCACCGTCATCGATCACGTCCGCGGCGGGCAGGCGCTGAACGTCCTCGCGATTCTGGGCATCGACGGCACTAACGGCGAGGAGGTCTCGGTCGGGATGAACGTCCCCTCCAACCGCTTTGCGCGCAAAGACATCGTCAAGGTCGAGGGCCGCGAGCTGAGTCAGGACGAGGTCGACGTCCTCTCGCTGATCGCGCCCGACGCGACGATCAACATCGTCCGGAACTACGATGTCGTCGAGAAACACCGCGTCGAGCGTCCCGGCGTCGTCGAGGGCGTGCTCTCCTGTCCCAACGCCGGCTGTATCACGACCGGCGACGAGCCCGTGATCTCGCGGTTCTCGGTCCTCGAGGACGGCGTCCGCTGCTCGTACTGCGAGACGATCGTCCGCGACGAGATCGCGTCGCTGATCGATACCTGAGCAGGGCGACCGCGGCGCTCGTGGGAGGCCTTTCACGGTCGGAAGACCATCCAGAATAGCTAAGTGTTTGCCGACGCATTCTCTACTCGTACATGTCACGTACCGTCAAGATCGTACTCGCCCTGTTCGTCATCGCCGTCCTCTATAAGGTCGCCTTCGGCGGCTCGTCGGACGTCGAAGTCGATTTCGAACCGGCCGAAGAGTAGCACTCGATTCCGAATCGCTTAGGGGGACGGCGGCGTACACTGAGTTATGTACGGCGTCGTCACCCGTAACGCCGAAGAAGTACGGTGGCCGGAGTTCGACCGCGGTTTCTACGAGGTCAAAGACGTGACCGGCAGGTCCGCCGAACCGATCGAAGACGGGGTAAACATGGTCTCCTGTTTCGGCGACAACGCCGCCGCCGACGCCGACCCATCGCTGCTCCCCGTCGACGACATGGGGCGGCCAGCCGACCGCGAGCGGTCGTACTTCGACTGGGCCTATATCTGCCCCTCCCGGGAGGACTATCGAGAGGGGCTCTTCGAAATCATCGACGACTGCGTCGCCGCAAACGAGGACGTTCGTCTCGACGATATCGGCTTTCCCCGCGCGGAGTACTGCCGGTGTGGCGTCTGTGAGCGCGACTTCGAACAGAGCGAGTACGATGACCGCATGGAGTGGCGAGCCAGCGTCATCACCGAGTTCGTCGCGGAAGCCGCCGACCGCATCCCCGGGACGGTCTACATGACCCTCTACCCCGATCCCTACCCCGGCCACCTCTACGAGCGCGCCGGGATCGACCTCGAGGCCATCGAGCAGTACGTCGACGAGTTCGTCGTGCCGCTGTACGATACGGCCTACGGGACGACCTACTGGCTCGAGACGATCGCGAAGGGCTTCGAAAGCGCGCTCGAGACGCCGTTCGATATCGAACTGTACGCGGTCAACGTCGATGTCGACAACCTGATCCACGCGGTCGAGGTCGCCGAAGAGTACGGTAACGGGGTCTTCTTCGGCTACGAGGCGAGCAACGGGCGCGCGGCGCTGCGTCGGATGCAAGCCGACGAACGCGACGGCGTGACACACGGCAACCCGGGTTCCGACTCCGACGGGTAACCGCGAGCCGCCGGCGGAGACGGTCGGTTCTCAGTTCTTGCCAACCGTCCCTAAGCGGGTATTATGCCCTGTGGCGGCGGTCCCATCGCTGATTACTCGGCGACAGCGCGGTCGTCTCGCTGGGTCGCGGCCGCAAGCGGCGGCCGCCGGTTACCGGTGATTGGACTCGAGCGGGCAACTGCAACTGACGACGGCCTTTATTTGCGTCTCGGTCGCTCTCAGTCGTGACCGAGGATTGACGCTGCCGAGTGTGGATCCTCAGGTAACTCATATGAGAGACCAACAGACCCAACAGTCTACCGAGACGGACACGGAGCGGATGGCGGAATCGACGATGGACCAGAGCCGGCAGGCCATGGAGCAACTGATCGACCTCCAGCGAAACATGGCCCGCATGACCCTGAGCGCGCTCGAGTGGCAGGAGACCGCCCAGCGACAGGGCCTCGAGATGACGAAATCGATGCTCGAGAGCGCGCCGGGGCCGCAGTTCACGGAGTCGATGATGGAGAGCTATCTCCAGGGAATGGAGGCCGTCATGCCGGAGATGGAGCAGGCGATGGAACGGGGTATGCAGGCGGCTGCACGGCCCCAGATGAACCAGATGGAGCAGATGGGGAGTCGAATGCAGGGGATGGGAGAGCAGACGAGCGGTCAGTCTCGGCTGACCGAGCAGGGAATGCCACAGCGCGGTCAGAGCGGCGGGATGGGTAGCCAGCAGATGGGGAGCTACCAGCCCGGCGGCCAGCAGATGAGGAGTCAGCAACGCAGCGGACACCGGATGAGCGGGCAGGGAACGCCAATGCAGGGGACGAATACGCAGCCGCAACCGAACACACAGCCACAACCGCAGATGCAGTCGCACGCACAGACGGGCGGCCAGCAGGGACCGAGCGGCGGGTCCCAGACTCACCAATCCCACCAATCCCGCGAGTTCCAACAGACCGGCGAGTGGGTCTCACCGGACGAGTACGGCGGCGAGTCCGCCGGTGCGACCAGCCCCGAACAACGGCCGATGACCGCCGCACCCGCTCACTCTCGAGGGGACGAAGCCCAGCAGTTCGGACAGCAATCCCACCAAAGCGGCCACCGCTCTCAGCACGGCGGTTCCGACCAACCGCGGCGGGAATCCCAGCGAGCGCCGTCCTCCGGCCAGTTCGAGCAGGGTACCCAGCAGGGACGCCAAACCCGCCCGCAGGGATCGCAGCCACAGTCCGGACCGCAACGGGATGCGAGCCAACAGAGCGGTCCGTCCCGAAGCGGCGACCGGTCGCGGCCCGGGCGGGAATACGACCAGCCGACGGATCGAAACCGGGCTACGCCGGGACGGACCGATCAGGGTCGGCTGCGCGATCAGTACTCACAGCGGATCGATACGGATCGGCAGGAAGGGAACGAGCCGAACCGATCGGCCATGCGGGACACCCAACAACGCGGCGGGCAGTCGTCCGCGCAGGGCACCCAGCGCCACGAATCCGAGGGGGCCGATCGCAACCGGAATCGCGGCGAGACCGGCCCGCCCGAACGGCGCGCCATGGAGGACACGGATATCACGTCCGAGCAGCCCCAGCCGAACGAGAGCGGCCGCAGCGACGAGGACCGCCCAAATCAGGAGTGATCGCCATCGCCGTCTCGGCGGACTGACGCGACGTCGACCGCCCCGCCGTGCCGCCGCTCGAAGCGATCGCTGGGAGCGGTCGCAGTGGGTCGGCTGTGACATCACAGAACAAAATCGGATTCCGACTCGGAGCCGCGGCGGTCGACTCGAGGAGGACTGAGAACCGGTATTACCGGGTATCGCTGCCGGTTCGGGTATCGTCGTCATCGTCGCTTAACAGCCCATCGTCGTCATCGTCGTCACCGATGAGACTATCATCGTCGTTTGTTCCACGCCTGTCATCGGTATCGTCACCGATAAGGCTGTCGTCGTCGTTCGTCCCGCGCCTGTCGTCGTTGTCGTCGCCGATGAGCCCGTCGTCGTTGTCGTCACCGATCAGACCGTCATCGTCACCAGTGTTGCGTCTGTCGTCGTTATCATCGCCGATCAGGCCATCATCGTTGTCGTCGCCGATCAGACTGTCGTCGTCATCGTCGCGGATAACGCCCTCGTCGTCGGTGCCGCTGATATCGTCCTCGTTCCGGTCGATTCCCCGATCGGTGCCCGTTCCGGTGCCACCGGCTCCGGTCGTTCCGGTGTCGGTCATCCCGGTATCGGTTCCCGTGTCCGTCATTCCGGTCTCCGTTCCCGCGCTGCCACCGGTCGCTCCGGTTCCGCTCCCGGAGAGATCTCCCTCGAGGTGGATCTCATCGTCGGTCACGCGACCGACTGCCTCGTCTTGGAGCGGATAGGTGTCTTCGCTGCCGCCGCCCCAGCCGAGCGCCGCCTTGATCGTATCCGTGATGCCCGGATCCGGTTCGACGTGTGCTGTACCCTGCTGGACGTCGGCGACCATCCCGACCTCGTCGCCGTCGGCGTTGACGACGTGCTTGCCGATGTCGTCGTCGGTAAACTGTGGGGACATTGCAGTTTGACTAACGGTATATTCCCGCAAGGCGGTGGTGCTTGCTGGTGCTTGCGGACGTGTTTACCAGTTGATGGATGGGGCGACGTCTAGCTATTCGAAGTCCGGGTCGCGATCCTCGAGGAACGCGGCGACGCCTTCCTCGTGGGCGTCGGACGTGCGGGCCTGCGCTTGGAGCAGGTTCTCGTAGTCGAGGGCATCGTCCCACGAGCGGCTCATGTTCTCGTGCATCGCCTGTTTCATCATCCCGATCGTGGCCGTCGGCCCGTTCGCGAGCCCCGCGACGGTTTCGGTGACCCGATCGTCGAGTTCGTCGGCCGGAACCGCTTCGTTGACCAACTCGAGGTCGGCCGCGCGCTCGGCGTCGAAGAATTCGCCGGTAAAGGCGAGTCGTTTCGCGGCCCGCAGCCCGACGATGTGGGGCAGCATGACGGTCCCGCCGGTGTCGGGGATCAGCCCGACCCTGACAAATGCACAGGAAAACGTCGCGTCGTCGGCGGCGAACGCGAGGTCCGCCAGCGCGACGATCGAGAGCCCCGCACCGATGGCGTCGCCGTTTACCTTCGCGACGATCGGCACCGGACACTCGAGCATCGCTTCGACGACGCGGCCGAAGGTCTCGGTGACCTCCTCGTAGGCTGCCTGTGAGGACTCCGGCGTGTCGGCAAGCGACTCGAGGTCGCCGCCGGCGCTGAACGCCGTTCCCTCGCCAGTGATCACGATCGCATCGTACTCGTCGGCCGTCGCGGCTTCGATCGTATCGGCGAGTTCGTCTGCCGTCTCGGTCGTGAGGGCGTTGCGCGCGTCGGGTCGATCGAACCGCAGCCGCAACACGCCGTCGTCGTTGTCAATCTCCATACCGGAAGGAACGGAGGCCCGGCTCTTAACGGTCGGCGGTCCGCGAGCCACACGGCGTCCGGGTCCGTTTGCTGGCTCGAGCGGCCACTTCCGACCGGCGATTCGACTCACTGTCGGTCGATCGGGCGGTCGCGGAAAAGCATCGAGTCTGGCCGTAGATGGGGCCGGTTGCTCGGTCGCGAATCAGTTCGTCGGGATCGGCGGCGCGGCGGTGTCCTCTTCGGTCACGTTGAGTTCGGACGTGACGAGCGCGCGGTAGGCTCGGCGCAGGCGTTCGGAGAGCGCCTGATGGGAGATGCCGAGTTCCTCGGAGAGTTCTTGCATCGAAACCTCGCGGGGGATTTCGAAGTAGCCGTGATCGATCGCCGCGACCAGCGTCTCGTACTGGCGGGTCGTCAGGCCACACTGGGAGTGAGTCTCCTCGGCCAGATCGAACAGCCGGACGATGGTCGGCGTCACGTCGTTGTTATCGAGGCGGTCGTACAGCGAACTCACGCTCTCGCGGTCGACCACGCGGACGCTGAGCAGCCACGTACCGTTCGAGGCCGAGGCGCTCAGGACCGTGCCGCCCTCCTCGAGGATGATCTCGAAGGGGTCGACGGTGTCGGGTTCGAACTCGATGTCGTAGAGCCAGCGGTCCTCGTCGCTGCTGATCTGGGAGTACGTGCCGATCGCGCCCGCTTCGTCGAGGGCGTCCTCGATCTCCGGCTGGGACGGCCCCGACAGCCAGAGCCCGTGGCCGCTCGAGGCGATGACGCGCTCCATTTCACACGCGAGAGAGGGGACGGCCTCGAACAGCTCGCCGGTTCCGGTTCCGTCGGCCGGGATCTCGATGTCTGCGATGGATGTCATGGGTCTCATCCATGGATATGGCGACGACATCCATAACCGCACTTCCAAAGCACTTAGAAGCGGTTTGAGCGAATTACACGCGTTCTGATCGGTTCGATTTGCGGGACCCGCGACAGCGCCGCGGACACGGCGAGTCAGTGCCGGCGGGGCGTTCCGACCAGCAATTGGACGGCGAGGACGACGATCGCGGCGACGGCGAGCAAGGCGAGCGCGATCGGGACGATGGCGTCGATCCCGCGGGCGATAAACGAGACGCGGATCTGGGTAGGCATGGTCCGCGGGGTGTACGCGACCATCATCGTCGCGCCGAACTCGCCGAGCGCCCGGACGAACGTCAGCACGATTCCGGCCGCGATGGCGTTGCGCGCGAGCGGCAGCGATACCAGCCGGATCGTCCGGAGCCGTCCATACCCCATCGTCCGCGCGGCCTCCTCGAGCTGCGGATCGACGCCGTCGAAGCCCGCTCGAGCGGTAACGACGAGAAACGGCGCGGCGACGAACGTCTGTGCGAGGACCACGCCGGCGCGGCTGTCGGTCAGCGGCACGCCGAGGGCCGCGGCGGCCCCGCCGACGGGCGTGTACCGTCCAACGACGGTCAACAGCATCACGCCGCCCACGATCGGGGGAACGACAAGCGGTAGCAAGACGACGGCTTCGACCAGCCGCTTCCCGCGGAACGACCCCCGCGAGAGGACGTAGGCCAGCGGAACGCCGAAGACGGTCGCGATCGTCGTCGAGACCGGTGCCGTCACAAGCGAGGTTCGGATCGCGTCCTGAACCGTCGGATCTGCGAGTCCGCCGAGGACGTCGACCGTTCGCATTCGGGACAGAAAGACCGCAACGGGGACGACAAAATAGGCGAGCAAC
Organism: Natrinema versiforme JCM 10478; assembly: GCF_000337195.1. GTDB lineage: Archaea > Halobacteriota > Halobacteria > Halobacteriales > Natrialbaceae > Natrinema > Natrinema versiforme. The sequence continues at coordinate 46,596 of NZ_AOID01000015.1, forward strand.
ACCGCGCCGAGCAGCGCCGGCACGGCGAGCCCGCTCGAGAGTCGCTCGAGGCCGGCGTCGAACCGGGACGCGCCCGCGGTCGACTCCGCTGGCTCGCGGTCGCCGTCGCGGTGGCGGTCGCGGCTCTGAGTTCGGTCCCGATCCCGATTCCGATTCGAGCCCCGATCCGTGCGGCTCACGGGTCGATCCCCTCCGGCGGATTGCCGTGGAACCGGGGTAGAGCGTCGTCGACGCGCAGTCCGTGATCGGAAAGCAGGTCGTCGTTCTCGAGGAGGAACGAGACGAACTCCCGGCCTGCGTCGGGGTCGTCGGCGTCGGTGCGGACCGTCGCGTTGTAGACGACCGGCGACCCCTCGACCGTCTGGCCGTCGGCGGTGGTGTAGCTCGCCGTCGCGTACTGGTCCGCGAGCGCGGGGTCGCCGAAGTTGTAAGCGGTGTCGAGTTCGCGGACGGCGACATCGCGCTCGGCGGCCATGTTTCCGTAGGCGACCGCGCAGGCTCGCGTACCGTTCTCGAGGCCGGCGAGCAGTTGCGGCTCGTCGGCGACGCGGACGGCTCGATCGGCCATCGCGTCGCGAAAGCCCTCGAGACCGTGTTCGCGCTCGGCGAGTTCGAAGAGGAGGAGCGCTCGGTAGCCGAGCGGATCGAGGTCCGGATCGCTGATCGCGATCGCGCCCGCCTCGGCGTCGGCGAAGACGTCATACCACGGCTCGCCGCCCGCGAGCCGCGCGCCCGGCTCCGTCTCCGGCGCGTAGGCGATCACGAGTTCGTTGGCGGCGAACTCGACGTCCCAGTCGGCCTGCTCGGGATAGAGCCGGTCCCGCAGGAGATCGATGTCGGCTCCGATCACGACATCGGGATGCTTCGTTTCGTCTACGACCAGCCGCAAAAGGGCGTTCGTCCCGTAGTACTCGCCCTCGTATCCCAGCCCCGATTCCGACTCGAAGGCTGGTCCGACGCCGCTCTCGAGGGCGACGGCGAGACTGCCCGCGGCGAGGACGCGAACGCCGTCGGTGCCGCCGAGACAGCCCGCCGTGCCGACCAGCCCCGCAGTCAGTCCGCCCGCCGCGACGAGCGCGTTCCGCCGGCTCCAGCGGGACGGTCCGGCGCGGTCGTCGCGACTGTGCATACGTCCCGTTCGATCGCTGGCATAAATACAACTGGTTTCGGTTCCTATATTGTGGGAAGATAACTGAATGTGGTTACGCGAGGCTGACGCGTCCGCGCGCCGCTGGCGTCCCAATTGCGATGTTCTCGGGCGTTTACTCCGCGTTATCGTCTTGCTCTCCGTTCGCCCCATCATCGATCGCGAGACCCTCGAGCGAGCGGATCGTCTCGACTAGTTCGTCGATCGGCTCGTCGCCGCGCCCGACGATGGCCCCAGCCACCGCGGAGGGCTCCCGGTCGCCCACGAGAATCGTCGGTAGCGGCGACTCGGCGAACCCCTCCACGAGCACGATATCGTAGCCGCGGCGCGCGAGGCGCTCGAGGGTGCTCGCGAGCGCGCGAATCTCGGGGTCGTCGGACTCGAAGAGGGGCCCGATCGCGGACGCGGGCGGGTTTCGCTTTCCGCGCGTCGTGATGTCGAAGGTGACAGTCGGCGTGATACCGACGACGGTTTCGGCACCGGCCGTCCGGTGGCGGTGGGTGTCGGTTCCCGGCGTATCGATCTCGATGTCGTGGTGGATCGACTTGACCGTCGCGACGCGGGCGTCCGCGGCGAGTCGGTCCACGAGGGTCTCGACGAGCGATGTCTTCCCGGCGTCGCTCGGGCCGGCCAGACAGACGACCCGCAGCCGCGAGTCCTGAGACATGTGGTTCGATCACCGTCATAGCGACAAGAGCCGTTCGACCGACCGATGGAGCGGCCGGGGGCGGTCCCGCGAGGCGGCCGCTCGAGCGCCGGCCCGCGCTATCGTTCGACGACCATCACCCACTCGTCGGGGGCCTGCCGACGAACCGCGTACTCTGCGAACGCGTCGCCGGGCGGTCCCTCGCGACCGACGGCCGACACGAGTTCGGCCGCGAGCGGCGACGGATCGTGGTCGTTGATCAGGTAGAACGCCTCGCCGGGCTCGGTCGCGCGGAACTCCTCGGTCGCCTGCTCGTGGCGGATCGACTTCGGGAGCCCGCGCAGGTCGAGCGCGTGGTCGGGCACCGAGAGGTCGCCGACATCGTCCAGTCGCTCGAGGACGGTCTCGGCCAGCGCCGCGGTCTCGTCTGGCACGTCCGTGCCGAAGTCCCGAACCCGCTCGTCGAACGGGAGTTCGCACAGCACCGGCTGATCGAGTTCGGCCTCGATGTCGGCCTCGGGGAAGAGGTCGTGTTCGCGACCGCACTCGCAGGTAAAGCCGCGCATGTTGACGACCGTGCCCAGCAGCGGAACGCCGTTCTCCTCGAACAGGGTGGCGCTGCGGGCCGTGTCGCTGACGCTCGTGGGATGTGGCGTACTGACCAGCACCGCGCCGTCGATCGGCAGCGACTGCAGCGCCGTCAGGACGATGTCGCCGGTCCCCGGCGGCAGGTCGATAACGAGCGCGTCGAGATCGCCCCACGCAGTGTCTTCGAATAGTTCGCTGACCGCCTCGTGGGCCATCGCGCCGCGCCACGCCAGCGGCTCGTCGTTCGCGATGAGCCCGACGCTCATCGCCGTGAGGTTCCCGTTATCGATCGGTTCGGCGTTCCCCTCTGCGTCGGCCGAAACCGGCCCCTCGAGGTCCAGCAGTTCCGGCACGTTCGGCCCGTAGAGGTCGGCATCGAAGAGGCCGACCTCGCGGTCGGGCTCGGCCGCCAGCGCTCGAGCGAGTTGCGTCGAGACCGTCGTCTTGCCGACGCCGCCTTTGGCGCTGGCGACCGCGATCACGGTGTCGACGCCCGCCGCGCCGTCGATGTCCTCGGCCGCGGCGTCCGCGGGCGTCTCGCCCTCGACCGTCGCGCGCTCGACGCCGGGGGTGGCGAGGGCCTTTCGCCGGAGCGCCTCGGTGACGTCTTCGGCGGTCGGCTCGTCGAAGCCGGCGAGATCGGCGGCGATTCGCACGGCCCGATCCTCGACCGATACGTCCGCTACCAGTCCGGACTCGAGGACGCTCCCGCCGAGATCCGGGTCCTCGACGGACCGCAGGCCGGCGCGAACGCGGTCGGCGAGGTCGTCGGTCGGTACCTCCTCGGGGACGATATCGTGTTTTGCCATGTTACCAAGCCTCGAACTCTTCGGCGTCCTCGTCGGGTTCCCGCTCGGTCATCAACGTCCCGCCGTAGGGCCGGAAGTCGAGATCGTACGTGTTCGCGACGGTGTCGAGCGCGTCCTCGCGTTCGGCGATCGACGCGGTATCGAACTCGAAGTCCTCGACGGCCGCGACCAGTTCGTCGTCGCTGACGCGGCCCTCGGCGTAGCCCGCGGCGATGCCGTCCCGGAGGACGTCGGCGTTTCTGCGCAACCGCGTCGCCTCCTCGAACCGCTCGCGCAGGTCGTCGTCGAGCCCGCCCCGATCGAGGGGGATCCCCTCGAGCAGTTCGGTCGCTCGCTCGTCGTACCGGTCGGCCATCGTCAGCAGTTCGACGACCTGTTGTTGCGTGGAGAGCGACCGCCACGCGTCGCGGGCCTCGTCGGCGACGACGGCCTCGACGGCCTCGGTCCACTCGGTCGAGCGCTCGACGTCCTCGAACGCCTGCGCGACGAACGCGCCGACGTGGTCGTCCGGGATCGTGATCCCGAGGGACTCCTCTAAGCCCGCGCCCGTCCCCGCGGCGCTGCTCTCGGTCGTACAGCCCTCGTCCGAGCCCTCGTGCTCGTGGTCGTGGGCCGCGTTCGATTCGCTGGCCGCCTGCGGGCCGTCGGCCGGTTGCGCTTCGTCCGTGGGTGTGCTGTCGAGTTCGTAGGTCATCGTCGATCACGCTGTCCCTGTGTGAGGCCGTCGATCGAGTTCGCGGGGCCGCGTCCCGGACCCGGCCCCTGTCGTTCGCGCTCCCGCCGCGAGCCGGGGCCACCGCCGGGCGCGGCCTCGTCGTCCAGTTCGATGTCGAGTTGGTCGGGATCGACGCCGCGGGCCGTCGCGAGCGCCTGCTTCGCCGACCGCCGCACGTCGTCGCTGCGGTCGTTCAGTCCGTGGCGCTCGAGGACGGCCTCGGCGCGCTCGGTCCCGAGTTCGCCCAGACTGGTCGCGGCCTTCGCCCGGACGAACGCCTCCGGGTCCCGAGCCAGCACCGCGGCGAGGATGCGGACGCTCTCGCCCACGTCGTCGGCGTACTCCCGCAGGTAGTCGGCCGCGTACTCCCGAACGCCGGAGTGAGGATCGTTCTTGATCCGGTCGATCAGTTCCTCCTGGGACGACGCGCCCGTCTTCGACAGGGCGATGACGGCGTTGCGCCGCACCCAGCCGCTGTCGTCCTCGAGTGCGTCCCGGAGCGGAGTCTCGTTCCCCGGCGCGGCTCGAGACTGTGCAACGACAGCTTCGGCGCGGACCCACTCGCGGCCGTCGGCGAGTGCCGACCGGATCGCCTCGCTGGCCGCGTCTTTCGCATCCGATTCGGCCGCGCTCGCGGCGAGGCCGAGCGCCTCGACGGCGAACTGCCGCACGTCTTCGGCGTCGTCGTCGACCGCCAGTTCGGCTAGCCGTTCGATCGTCGCCGGTGCCAGCCCGCCGTCGTCGGCCAGATCGATCAGTCCGAGCACGGCGCGGCGGCGGTCGCGCTCCCGATCGGCCTCGAGTCGGGTCCGGAGCGTCGATTCGTCGTCGTCGGGTGCCCGGCCGCGGGCACTTCGGTTCGCGTATTCGGTCATGGTTTCGCCCTCCAGTAGCTGACCAGCCACGCGGCGAGCGTCGCGAGGACGATCGCGGCGGGCCAGTTGGTTGCGGCTCCGACCAGCCAACTCGCCGATTCCGTCGCGCTGGCGACGACGCCGTCGTTGCGCTCCGCCTCGGCGCTGTCGCCGCCGTCCGAGTCAGCCGCGCTGAGCGTTCCGTCGTCGGTGTCGAGCGTGAGGAACTGGTACGACAGCGACTTCTCGCCGTTTGCCTCGCCAGCGCTGCCGTTCCAGACGGCGTAGGTGAGATACATCTGCTCGCCCTCCTCGAAGGAGGCGTCGTGCTCGCCGTTTGCGTCGTGCTCGCGCTGGAACGCGACCGCCCAGCCGTCCTCAGTTCGCTCGCCGTTCGCCGCCACCGGCTGGGTCTCCGCGTTGGTCAGCGAGCCGTAGCCGGTTGCGTAGTAGTTCTGCCCGTAGCGGTTGTAGCTCGACTGCGAGAGCGGATTCCCCGCTGCCTCGCCCGGCTTCGTCTGGTTGTCCGGGTGCGGGTACGAGTACATGTCGCCGCCCGGATCGGACTCGGAGTGTTGCCAACTCGAGCGCCAGTACCAGATGTTGACCGGCTCGCCGGCCGCACCCATGGCGACCGGCGGCTCGCTGCCGCTCCGGAGCATGACCGCCGCGGCGTCGCTGTAGGCGTTGGGCTCGTTGATCTCCGTGTCCGCGGTCGGGTCCTCCCACTCCATGCGGAAGGCGACGTGCGTGTCGTTGGTCACCGCTTGGACGGTCACGTTGTCGACGCTCCCGCCGCCGTAGGGCTGGGCCATCTGCTGGCTGTCGAGCGAGACCGTTTTCGTCGACGCGTCGTCCCACGCGGCGGCGTCCGGCTCCGCGGGCACCGCGTTGACCGAGGTGAACGGCAGCGGGCCGCCCGTGAGGACCGCGACCACCGCGATTTGGGCGACCAGCACCAGACACAGCACGATCACGGCCAGTTTCGTCGCGTAGCGCGCGGCGCTGCGGTCGATCGAAACCGAGCCGATCTCGAGCGACTGTGAACTCACGGGGCCTCACCCCCGTTCGCCGGCTCCGTCGACACCGTCGGCTCCGGATGCTGGCCGTTGTCGTAGGTGACCAGTTCCTCAAGGAGATCCGCTGCGGCCGCGTACGCGTCTTCCTCGGTCGCCCGCCGCAGGTCGTGGGCCAGCGCCGGCACGAACTCGACCAGGTGATCAGCCAGCACCGTCGCCTCGGCCTTCCCGACGCGCTCGGCGGCCGCGATCTCGCCCGACTCGAGCGCGACCGCCCGCTGGCCGGCCAGCACCTGCGCGAGTTCGAGTTCGGCCGCGACGTGATCCTGGCGCTCGGCGAAGTCGTCGCTGGGCTCGAGGCCGAACTCCTCCATGAGGCCCACGACGGTCGCGATCCGGCGCTGCTCGCTGCTGATCTCGTCGCGGGTCGTGTAGTGGGCCTCGTAGGGGATCACGGCGTAGGTCCCGTCGTCGCTTGGGAGGCCGAACAGCTGGTTGTAGGCCACCTGCAGGTCCTCGACCGGGGTTTCCTCGAGGGCCTCGAGCAGCGCGGTCGCCTCCTCGGAAACGGTGAGTTGCTCGGCGGCGCGTTCGATCCCCTCGCGGGCCTCGGGGTCGAGCAGTTCGCGAACGGTGTCCTCGTCGGGGTAGGTAAGCGCCGCGGCGGCGGCACAGTACAGCGTGGCCCGCGCGGCGTGGTACTCGGAATCGCCTGTGGTAGTGGTCGGTGTCATCGGTCTGTTAGGGCTGATTGGTCCACATCTCGCCCTCGCGGACCTCCATCTCTTCCTCGAAGGGCATGTCGACGACCTTGTTCCCCTTGCGGTCCCACCCCTTCACGCGGTGTTCTTTGACCGTGTAGGTCTCGATGAGGCGGGTGGTCGCGCCGAACAGTTGGAGGATACCGAGGACGTGGTGGCTCGGATTTCGGACGCGGTCCTGGACGATCTTGATCGATTCCTCGAAGGTGCTGCCGGGCCAGTCGTTGCGCTTCTCGTCGGTGTTCGGCGTGAACATCTGGGTGAGGAACTCCGGCGGCACGTGGTACGGCGGCATGTAGAACACCTGCGGCCGGGTCCCGAACTGCGGGTACAGCGGCAGCGCGATCTTCTCGTCGCTCTTGGCGAGGTAGTTCACCGGACTCCGGCCGGCCGCCGCATCGGTGTTGCCGTTGGGGTGGCCGGCGTCGGGCCCGCGGTTGATGTTGCCGTGCAGGCGCGTCTTCCCGATACACGAGGAGACACACCGCGGAACGTTGCCCTCCTCGATGCGCGGGAAGCAGCCGACCGGCTTCTCCGAGACGCCCGTCTCGGGGTTGTACATCGGCTTGTGGTACGGACAGGACTTCACGCACTTGCGGTAGCCCCGGCAGCGCTCCTGATCGAGCAGGACGATGCCGTCCTCCTCGCGCTTGTAGATCGCCTTCCGCGGGCAGGCCGCGAGGCAGGCGGGGTTCTTGCAGTGGTTACAGAGCCGCGGCAGGTAGAACTGCCACATGTCGTGGTACTCGTCTTCCTCGAGGTCGCTCTCGACGACGTCACCGGTGGGGTACTCGCCGTGGACCTGGTCGTCGCCCAGCGCGGGGTACTCCCACTCCTCTTTCTGGGCGACGTAGCCCTTGGCGGCCTCGCCCTCCTCGGCGGCCTCGAAGATCGTCTCGTCCTTACCCAGATCGTCGAGCAATCGCATGTCCCAGCCCATCGGGTAGCCGCCGTAGGGCTCGGTCTCGACGTTCATCCACCACATGTACTCCTCGCCTTCCCCGCTCGTCCACGTGGACTTGCAGGCAAACGAGCAGGTGTTGCAGTTGATACACCGGTTGATGTTGATGATCATCCCCCAGTGCCAGTCGCGTTCCTCCTCGCGGTGTTCGTACGGGTAGCTGTGCTCGCGCCCGAGTTGTGGATTGTAGGTTTCCGGCATCAGCTGTCACCTCCCTGCAACGAACCGCCGATATAGTCCTGCACCAACTCGTCTTTCCGTGCGTCGCCCGGCCACCAGTCCGCCTCCTCGTACTTCTCGACTTCCACGAGGTCGTCCCGGTTCGTGCCGGTCGGTGCCCAGACGGTCTCCTCGTAGCCGTGCTCGAGTTCGGCCCCCTTCCACGCGATGTCGTCCTCGACGTGTTCGGAGATGTTCGGATCGCCGAAGACGGCCTTGTGGACGAGGTCGTCGGTCTCTTGGGCCGGATCGAGCCAGATGTTCGTCGTGACGTTGTACCCCTTGATCCCGTCCTCTTGCTCCTCGTCGTCCGGGAATTGCTGGGGCCACCAGCCGTGCCAGAGGGTCAGTTGGCCCATGTCACCGGCCGAGCGCGGCCGCTGGCGTTCGCTGACCATCACGCGGACGACGAGGTCCCCGCGCTTGCCGCTGATCCGGACGTAGTCGCCGTTCTCGACGTCGATGTTCGCGGCGTCTTCGGGGTGCATCTCGACGAATGCCTCGCCCAACGGCGGGGTTTCCTCCGTCTCGCCCTCCCCTTGCGGGAACGAGAAGTCGTCCACCAGCCGCTCGGTCCCCTCTGGGTCGGCGTTGGTCGAGCCGAAGTCCCGCGCCGACCAGATCAGGTTCCAGTCAGTCATCCCCCACGAGGAGTGGGTCCGGTACTTCGGGTGGGGCGTGTTGTAGTAGAACTGGTACTCCTCGTCGTGGTACAGCGGGTTCTCCTCGTCTTTCGCGTCCTCCCACTTCTGGTTCACCCCGTATGGGGTCCCCTCGGGGCTCTCGATGTGGTCCAGATCCGCTCTGCCGAGCTCGAGGAAGCGGTCTTCCTCCTTGTGGAACTCCATGCGGCCGGTCTTGGTGTAGAACGGCCGGTCCTCGTTGATCTGGGAGTAGAAGGGGATTCTCGGGTACGTCTTTAGCTGCAGCCGCTCGGGGCCGTCCTCGATGTCCTCGACGTCGATGTCGCGGGTCGTCATCCCCGCGTCCAGGGTCTGCTGGATGTAGTCGCGGACATCCTTGTCGTCGTCGAGGAACTTGTCGAAGTACGACCGGTAGGAATCGACGTTGCGCTCTTCGGGCGGGATCTTCTCGTCTAACTTCTCGGCGACGAGCGCGACGGCCTCGCCGTCCTGTTTCGTGTCGTACAGCGAGTCCATGACCCCGTGGTCCATGTGGATGAAGGGGTTCTCCGGCCCGACCGTGATGTCGGGGTAGTCACACTCGAGCCAGGAGGGAACCGGGAGCACGATGTCCGCGTGGCGCGCGGAGTAGGTCATGTGCATGTCCGAGACGATCGAGAGCTCGTTGCTCGTGTCCGGATGTTTGACGAAGTTCTCGATGACGTGCTCCTGATGTTTGGTCTGGTTCAGGAGGTTGCAGTTCATCGTCCACAGGATCGTCGGCTTCGACATCGTGTACGACTCCGCGTTCGTCGGCATCACCGGCTCCTCGGCGTCGCCCTGTGGAACCAGATCGAGTTCGCGGTCGAAGTCCCCGCGGATCTCGTGGGCATCGAGTTGCTCGCCGCCGAAGAAGGCGAACGCGTAGCCGGGATACATCCCGTGGGCGGCGTTCCCGTCGGGGTTGACGTACTCGGGGTAGCCGTCGAGCATCTCGATCTTGTACTGGCCGGAGTAGTTGTAGTAGCCGGCCCCCCGCTCGCCGATGTTACCGAGCATCGACTGGACGAAGAAGATCGTCCGCTGGAGCGAGTCGTTCGAGTGGAACCAGTGGTTGATCCCCTCGCCGGTGAACCACTGGCCCTTCTCGGCGTCGGCGAACTCCCGGGCGGTCGTCCGGAGCGCATCGGCCGGGATCGTCGTGATATCCTCGACCGTCTCCGGATCGTAGTTGTCCATGATGTTCGCCTTCTGCCGGGTGAAGTCCGTGTGGACGCCGACCGACTCGCCGTCGGCCAGATCGATTTCGGTATCGACCTCGAGTTGGGGGGTTGTCGGCGTCTCGTCGCCGACCTCCTCGCGGGTGACCGGGACGGGGTCGCCGTTCTCGTCGAGGGCGACGAAATCGCCCCAGTCGTTTTCCTCGTGGCGCTGCTCGCTGTCCTCGGCCGGCGGCTCGTGGTCCGCGAACACCTCGTGTGCGCGGAGGTACTTGCCGTCGTCCTGCCGAATCAACAGCGGCAGCGTCGTGAACTTCCGCATGAACTCGGCGTCGTACAGTTCCTCGTCGATGATGACGTTGGCCACCCCCAGCGCGAACGCGGGGTCGCTGCCCGGCCGGACGGGAAGCCAGCGGTCGCACTTCTGGACCGTCGGCGAGTAGTCCGGGTAGACGCCGACCATCTTCCCGCCGCGCTCGCGGGTCTCCTGCAGGAAGTGGTTGTCCGCGAGCTTGTTGTGGATCAGGTTCTTCCCCTGAATGATAGTGTAGTCGGCGGCCCGCCAGGCCGACGCGTCGGCGTCGCTCGTCTGGTAGCCCGTCGTGATGACGTGGCCCGGTGGCAGGTCGGCGTACCAGTCGTACTCGGTCCACTCACAGCCGCCGAAAATGGAGGCCAGCCGTCGCCCGGCCCCGTGGCGGGTGATCAGCCCGTCCGACTTGATCGCGTTGAAGATGTGGAACCGCTTTTCGTCCTCGAGGCTCGCCATCTTCTCGGCGATCAGGTCGATGGCCTCGTCCCACGAGACGCGCTCGAACTCGTCTTCGCCGCGGCCCTCGGGATTGGGGTCGTCAGGACTCCATCCCTTGCGGACCATGGGATACTTGATGCGACTCGGCTCGAACGTGCGGCGGTGGAGGGTCAGCCCCTTCATGCAACCGCGCGGGTTCCAGTGGCGGCTGACGCCCGCCTCCTCGTACCCGCCGGGACTTCCCGGTCCGGGGCTGCCCTCCTCCTCGTGGTAGATCTGTTCGGCCCGAATCGGGACCCCGTTTTTCATGTAGAAGTTCAGCGCACACGACTGCGTACAGTTGGGGTGACAGACCGTCCAGTCGACCCTGTCGTACGAGTAGATGTCGTGATAGACCTGCTCCCAGTCCCGGTTGGGATAGGACTTGAGCGGGTTGTCGACCTGCGTGATCGTGTCGACCGATTGCGTCGCTCCCCACGCGGAGCCGAGCAGGGCACCGACCGACCCCGTCCCGGCCGCCGCCAGGAAATCGCGTCGCGAGAGACTCATCACCGACCACCTCGTGTGGCGGAGCGTTTCAGTAGCATACACGACGACGTTTTCACTCTATTCTTTAACCGAACCCGCACGTTCCCACGCGTTGGGGACGCTACCGCCGAAATCCACTGAATGATGGGTCTTTAAATCCGGGCAGGTATATTCGAATCAGAAGGCTGATTGCGATCCCGGTGAACCGACGGCCGCCGAAAACAGTCGTCTCAGAACAGTTCGACGCGAATCCCGTCGGCGGCGAGGTCGTCGGTGAACGCCGCCGCGTCGGTCTCGATCGGGTCGAACGTGTCGTAGTGTTCGGGCAAGACGAGGTCGGGATCGACGCTGCGCGCGAAGGCCGCGGCCTCGCGGCGATCCATCGTGAAGTGGCCGCCGATCGGCGGGACGAAGACGTCGGCGCTGATCGACTCGTGGTGCGGGAGGAAGTCCGTATCCGACGGGAAGAAGACCGTCGTCCCCTCGAGCGCGAGCAGGAGGCCGGTCACTTCACCCTCGGCGTGGAACGGCTCCCCGTCCTCGTCGAGGTGGTCCCCCTCGGGGTCGTTATAGGCCGGCACCGTCCGCACGTCGATCCCCGCGACGGTCGTCTCGCCGTCGAGGGGCAGGTCGATGACCTCGAACGAGAGATCGCTGGTGTCGACCCCCTCGTAGGCCGCGACGGTGGCGTCGGCTTCCGCGACGGCCTCGAGCGCATCCGGATCGTAGTGGTCCATATCGTCGTGCGTGACGAACACCACGTCGCCGTCGCCCGGTTCGTCCGCGAGCACCTCGCCCCACGGATCGACGTAGACGACGAGTCCGTCGTCGGTCTCGAGGCGGACGCTCGCGTGGCCGAGTCGGTCGAATGTCAGGGTCTCGTAGTCGACGCTGTCGGCGGACATGATCGCTCGAATGTACGGGCCGGGTCGGCTTATAAGTCGGCCGTCGGACTCCGAGATCGGCACTGCGCCGGTCGCGTCGCTCGTCGCGGGCCGTCCTTCGTCGGCGCGGCTCGAGCCGGATGCGATCGCGCAAGCGTGGGGTTAGTCGCTCTCGAACGCGTCGGCCAGATCGCCGGCCACGTCCGCGATCGCTTCGCGGGCGCGGTCGACATCACGAAGCGTCATGAAGCCGTGGGGCATGTCGTCGTAGTTCTCGTAGCGCGTCGGGACGCCGTCGCCGACCAACTGTTCGGCGTAGGCCTTGCCGCCGTCACGGAGCGGATCGAAGCCGGCGGTGACGACCGTCGCCGGAGCGACGCCGGAAACGTCACCGGCGTTCGTCGGATCGGCGTAGGGGTTGCGCTTGTGGATCTCGCTCTCGTAGTAGCACTCCTGGAACCACTCCATATCGGCCTCCGAGAGGACGATGCCGGCGTGCTCCCGGACGGAGGGCTGATCCTGTTCGACGCCGACGCTCGGATAGCAGAGCGCCTGATACTCGATCGCGGGGCCGTCGCGCTCGGCGGCCATGAGCGCGGCGACGGCGGCGAGCGTCCCACCGGCGGAATCGCCCGCGACTGCAATCCTGCCGTCCCCGGCGACCGCTTCTGGATGTGCGGCCACCCACTCGACGGCGGCGTAAGCGTCCTCGACCGCCGCGGGGAATGGGTGCTCGGGGGCGAGTCGGTAGTCGACGGAGAGCACGGCACAGCCGCTCTCTCGAGTGAGATGCCGACAGAGCCAGTCGTGGGTCTCGATGCTCCCCAGTACGTACCCACCTCCGTGGAAGAAGACGACCGTGGGGTACGGCCCGCTCGAGTCAGGGAGATAGAGGCGGGCCTCGAGGTCGCCCGCGGGACCGGGGATCGTTCGATCGACGGTCCGCCCGACGGCCGGCCCGTTTCGGTTCCGGAGCCGCATCAACGGTCCGCTGAGGAGCCGAAGGAGTTTCAGCCCGTAGCGGTTGTGTGGCATCGGGATCCGCCCCTGGCGCTCGAGTGCCGCTTTCGCCTGCGGATCGATCCTGTCAGCGCTCATGTCAAGACGGTTTGACGAACCGGACAAAGCATTTCCGGTCCATGAGTATCAATCGTCGGATGTCGTGTAGTTGACAAGTGGTACGATTTTCCGCGAGAATGGAGATCGCCTTGAGCGGGTCGTCTCGAGGCAATGACTCGAGAGTGGGGCCGGGCGCGATTTGAACACACGGTCGATCGCTTCCTCGCTCACTCCGTTCGCGAGACTGCGCTCTCCCTGCGTTCAAATCCCGCCGGTTCAGCGACCTGCTGCTCACGAATTTGTTCGCAGCAGAGTAGCGGGCCGGGCGCGATTTGAACACGCGACCGTCTGATTAAGAGTCAGACGCTCTGCCGGACTGAGCTACCGGCCCTGTACCTCCGACTTTCCCTCGGTCGTTCAAATACGTTTCCCTTGGCGGGCACCGTGGCAGTGGTCCACGAGGGCGTCACTGCCCTCGAGCCGTCCGGTTCGAAGTTTCACGGCATAGGACGCTTCGGGAGCGTTAAGTGCGACGGGTCCGACCACTCGGGCATATGAGCACGGGGGTTACGATTTCGTCGATTTCTGACTACGCTATCTTGGGCTGTGGGAGCGTGGGGTACGCGGTCGCGGAGGAACTCGTCGAACAGGGCAAGGACGTGTCCATCATCGACCGAGACGAGAGCCGCGTCGAATCCCTCCGGGATCAGGACCTCGACGCCCAGACCGCCGACATTCGCGAGTCCGAGATCGCCGAGTTGGTGGCCGACCGCGACGTCGTCCTCATCCTCGCTTCGGACGTCGAATCGAACAAGCGCGCCGTCGAGCACATCCGCAACAACGGCGACACGCAGTTCATCGTCGCCCGTGCGAGCGATCCCGTCTCCGGCGACGAACTCTCCGACCTCGGGGCCGACATCGTCATCAACCCGTCCTCGGTCATCGCCGAATCGGCGCTCCGCGCCCTCGAGTCCGGCGAACTCGAGTACAACGCGGGCAAACTCGCGGAGTTAGTCGAGGAGACCTCGACCCGGCTGGCGATCATCACGCAGGACAGCCCGGACCCGGACTCGATCGCCAGCGCGGCGGCGCTACAGGCGATCGCCGAGCACCTCGGCGTCGAATCCGATATCATCTACCTCGGCGATGTCGGTCATCAGGAAAACCGCGCGTTCGTCAACCTGCTGGGTATCGACCTCGTCCAGTGGGACGAGATCGAGGACCACTCGGTCTACGACACCGTCGCCTTGGTCGATCACGCCACCTCGAGCGAGATGGAGCTCCCGGTCGACATCGTCATCGATCACAACGAGACGGAGTCGGAGTTCGAACCCGAATTCGTCGACATTCGGCCGAACATGTCCTCGACGTCGACGATCATGACGAAGTACATCCAGGAGTTCGACATGAACGTCTCCGAGGAGGTCGCGACGGCCTTGCTCTACGGCATCCGCGCGGAGACCCTGGATTTCAAACGCGACACCACCCCCGCCGATCTCACTGCGGCCGCCTATCTTTACCCCTTCGCGAACCACGATACCTTAGAGCAGGTGGAGTCGCCGTCGATGTCCCCCGAGACGCTGGACGTGCTCGCAGAGGCGATCACGAACCGCGACGTACAGGGCAGCCATCTCGTCTCGAACGCCGGCTTCGTCCGCGACCGCGAGGCGCTGACCCAGGCCGCCAGCCACCTGCTGAACCTCGAGGGGGTCACGACGACCGCGGTCTTCGGCATCGCCGACGAGACGATCTTCCTCGCGGGGCGCTCGAAGGACATTCGCATCAACATCGGCAAGGTCCTCGCCGACGCCTACGGCGAGATCGGCGAGACGGCCGGCCACTCGACCCAAGCCAGCGCGGAGATCCCGCTGGGCATCTTTACCGGGATCGAAATCTCCGAGGACACGCGGGACACCCTCCTCGACCTGACCGAAGAAGCGGTCAAGCGAACCTTATTCGACGCGATGGGCGTCGAAGGGGGCAGCAGCGAAGGCTCGAACGGAAGCTGAGAACCGAATGAAAACGCGAGTCGAGAGTCGGCTCAGGCCAGCAGTTCGTCTTCTTCCTCGTCGGGGTCGCGAACGCGCTCGACCACGTCGTTGATCAGGATCACGTCGCCGACGGCGCGGACCCAGCGGTAGGGGACGATGATGCCCTGTCCGCTGCGGGCTTCGTCGGCGAATAGTTCGCCGTTCAGGTTCGCGAGCGCCAGTCCGGTGACGGCTTCACCGTCGACGTTCAGCCGGAGATCCTCCACTTCGCCGACGAAGACGCCGTTGTTCGAGTAGACCTCGCGACCGACGAGAGACGTGATTTCTTGGGGAATGTCGTCCATGTCTGGGCTCATGCGTGGCGGACTCTTAACTTTTGGTCAGACACGACAGTCACCGGAGCGAACGTGCGGCAGAGATGGACAACTCGAGCGGGAACGAAGCCGACACGAGCACTCGGTTAGTCCCTCCCCAGAATCGAATCGACGGCCGCGTGATCCGACAACAGCCGCTCCATCCGGTCGACGGTGTCGGCATCTCGCGTCCGGCCGCTGCGAACGACGTCTTCCGCGCGCTCGACCGTCGTGAGCGTATCCGTCTGAACCGAGAGGATCGGGACGCCCCGCTCGCTGGCCTGTCCCACGATCGCGCCCGAGGGCCGGTGGCCGCCGGTGAGGATGAGACAGCGAACGCCGGGGGCCTCGAGCGCGGCCGTGTGGATCTCGGCCCGGTCGCCGCCAGTGATGACGGCGGCGTCTTTCGTCCGGCGGAAGTGCCGCAGGGCGCTGTCGGGCCCCATCGCGCCGACGGTAAAGCGCTCGACGTAGGCGTCTCGACCTTCTTCGGCGAGCATCGACGCGCCGAGTTCGTCCGCGAGTTCGGCGACCGTCACGCCCGACAGTTCCCGTTCGCTCGGGAGCACGCCGTAGACCGGAATTCCTCGGCCCTCGAGGAACGGGACGACATCGGTCTCGAGTTGGTCGTAGGCCGCGTCGGGTACGTCGTTGAAGACGACGCCGTCGAGCCGGTCGCCGAACGTCTGGACGGCGGCGAGCACGTCGTCGACGTCTGCGGGGATCTCGTAGGGCGCGACCAGCAGGACGCGAGCGTCGAGCAAGTCGGCGATGTCGGCGTCGGTGAGATCGACGATCCCGCCGACGTCGTACCGGCCGCCGCCCTCGACGAACAGCCGGTCGCAGTCGGCCGCGAGCGTGTCGAACGCCTCCGTGACGCGCTCGCGGAGTTCGGCGGGGTCCTCGCGGCCGCGGATCGCCTGCTCGACGAACGTCGGCGAGTAGACGACGGGCTCTAAGTCGTGCATCTCGGCCTCGAGATCCAGCAAGCCGCGGGCGAGCAGCGGGTCCTCGTCCAAGGTCTTCCCGACGTTGCTCTGCAGTCGGGTCCCCTTCGGTTTCATGTAGCCGACGCGCTCGCCATCGGCGGCCGCGAGCCGGGCGAGTGCGAGCGTGATCGCCGTCTTGCCGGTGCTCTCCTCGAGCGAACTGACGAGCAGGGTGTCGGTATCGCCGCCGTCAGCGGCGGTCGCGTCCGCGCCGCGTTCGCTGTCGGTGGTCTCGGTGCTGGTCTCGCTGGCGGTTTCGTGGTCGGTGGCCGCGGGTTCTGAATCTGGGTCGGTGTCAGTCATAGTTCCTCCGTGTCGAGTTCGTCCGCGTCGACGGTGAGTCGCAGGTCGATCGCCTGTACGCCATCGGGACCCGCCACGAGCGGGTTGATATCGAGTTCGAGGATCGACGGGAAGTCGGTCACCAGTTGGGAAAGCCGCTGGATCGTCTCGACGACGTCGTCGACGTCCGCGGGTTCGCGGCCGCGAGCGCCGCGCAACAGCGGCGCGGCCGTGATCTCGTCGACCATCTCGTGGGCCTCGCCCTCGTCGATCGGCGCGACGCGAACGGACGTGTCCTCGAGGATTTCGACGAAGATGCCGCCGAGTCCGTACAACAGTAGCGGGCCGAACTGCGGGTCGCGGTTCATCCCGACGATGGTCTCCGTCGAGGACTCGAGGTCGAGCATCTCCTGAATCTGGACGCCGGTGATCGTCGCGTCGGGCTGGTAGTTGCGCGCTCGAGCGACGACGTCCTCGTAGGCGTCGTAGACGTCCTCGTCTGCCACGCCGACCTTGACGCCGCCGATGTCCGACTTGTGGGAAATATCGGGACTGACGATCTTCATGACGACGTCGCCCGCGATCGACGCGGCGACCTCGCGGGCGCGGTCGGGATCGTCGACGATCTCGCCGTCCGGCGTCGGAATCCCGTAGGCCTCGAGCAGGTCCATCGACTCGACGCCGAGGCGGTTGTCCGTTCGGCGTTTGGTTCGCGCCAAGATCTCGCGTGCCCGTTCGCGGTCGACGTCGAAGGTTTCGGGGCGCTTAACCGTCCGATCCCGGATATCTCGGTAGCGAGCGAGCGCGTCGAGTCCCGACACCGCACGCGAGGGATCGAAGTAGTTCGGAACCCCGGACTCGCGCAGTGTCTTCTCGGCGTTGCGGGCCCGCTCACCGCCCATCAGACAGGTGACGACCGGCGTGTCGTGTGCCTCGAGTCTCTCGATAACCGTCTCGGCGAGGTCGTCGTAGGACAACACCGCGGTCGGCGCGGCGACGACGACCGCGCTGCCGACGTTCGGGTCCGCGAGCGCGATCTCGAGGGCCTCGCCGAAGCGCTCCACGTCGGCGTCACCGATCGCGTCGATCGGGTTGTAGACGTTGGCCTCGTCGGGCATCGCCTCGCCGAGCCGGTCGATCGTCTCGTCGGCGAAGTCGGCCATCTCGAGGGTCGAGTCGCCGACGGCGTCGGTGGTGAGCACGCCGGGGCCGCCCGCGTTTGTCACGACGGCGACGCCGTCGGATTCGGGCTCCGGAAGCCCCGAGAGCGCCCGCGCGTAGTCGAACAGTTCCTGTACCGAGCGGGCCCGGAGGACCCCTGCCTGCTCGAGGCCAGCTTCGTAGGCCCGCTCGCTGCCGGCGATCGCGCCGGTGTGAGAAGAGGCCGCCTGCGCGCCGGCGTCGGTGCGGCCGGACTTGACGAGCACGATCGGGGTATCGTCGGTCACCTCGCGGGCGGCGTCGATAAAGCCCCGTCCGTCGTCGATGTCCTCCAGGTAGCCGATGATGACGTCGGTCTCGGGGTCATCGCCCCACTCGCGGACGAAGTCCGTCTCGTCGAGGACCGTCTTGTTCCCCAGCGAGACCACGTCCCGAAAGCCGATTCCCTGCTCGTTGGCCCAATCGAGCACGGCGGTGATGAACGCCCCCGACTGGCTCATGAAGGAGATCGAGCCCTCGAGGGCGTCTTCGGGGCCGAACGTGGCGTTCATCCCCGTGGACGTGGCCATGATCCCCAGACTGTTGGGACCGACGACGTTGAGGTCGTACTCGGCGGCGATCTCGCGAAGCTGTCGTTCGCGCTGTGCGCCCTCGCCGCCGGTTTCGGCGAAGCCGGCCGTGATGACGACGACGTTTTCGGTGCCGGCCGCGGCGAGATTGCGCATCGATTCGATCACGATATCTGGCGGGACGACGACCACCGCCAGATCGATCGGCGGCGCGCTCGTCGCGTCCTCGTAACACTCGAGCCCGAGGACCGCCTCGCGCGAGGGGTTGATCGGTACGACCTCGCCGGCGAACCCGTCGCGCAGGTTCTCGAGGATCGCGCGACCGACCGCGCCCTCGCGGTCGGTCGCGCCGACCACGGCGACGGTCTCGGGATCGAAGAGTGCGGATAACCGTCCCATCGCCCGGAGGTTGGCCGAGTAGCGTGTTAAGCGTGTGGCGTGTTCCAGCCCGCGGGGAGTCGCGGGACCGTTCAAGTATCGGTCCGATTCGCGCCACGGCGGCGGGGTCAGACCGCGGGCGAAGCGCAGCCGTCCGAGGCCACCGTGCTCGAGGTCCGATCGGCCGTCGCTGTCGATACCGTTATGACGGTGTCATGTCAACCGAGCGGTGTCCCCATGAACCGCCCGCTTCCCCGTACGATCGCCGCCGTTACCGCAGTGCTGGGCGTGGTCAGTCTACTGACCGCGGCGCTGTATTTCACGACGATTCCCGAAAACCCGCCCGGTGACGGGTTTGCGGCCGGTCTCACCGGTCTCTTCGTGATTCTGTGTCTCGTCATCGGCGTGCTCACGCTCGCGGAGGCGGGACTCCTGGTTCTCCTCGCGCAGTTTCGGGACCCGACCGAACGGACACGACAGTTACTCTCGATCGGAGCCGCTGCCGGCAGCTGCTCCGTCGTCTTGCTCGTCGTTCCGATGCTGATCGCACAGGTCGTCGGCGGGCTTCCGCCCGCAGTTCTCACGTCGGGTTCGGGTATCGGACTCCTGCTCGTTCCGGTCGGTATCGGGTGCTCCGGAATCGGTGCGGTCCTCCACCTCGTCGACGAATTTCGTACTGAAAACCGCGCCTGACGGCGCTTAGTGCGTCGAAATCGCGGCCGTCGACCGACTCGAGGCCAGCACCGCGAGCAGGTAGCAGGCGATCGCGACGACGACGATCGAGCCGCCGGTCGGCAGCCCCTGCGAGATCGAGAAAACGAAGCCCCCGATGACCGAGACCTGTCCGAAGAGAATCGAGAGGTACAGCGTCTCGCGGAAGCTGTGGGCGACCTGCGTGGCGGCCGCGACGGGAACGACGAGCATCGCGGCGACGAGAATGACGCCGAGGATCTGCATCGCGCCGACGACGACGACCGCCGTCATCACGATCAGCAGGGTGTTGTACCACGTGACGTTGAGCCGCGCGACGCGGGCGGCCTGCTCGTCGAAGGTGATGAACAGAAGTTGTTTGTAGGTCGCGACGGTGACGAGGACGACGACGACGCTGATGACGGCCATCAGCCGGGCACCCGACGGGGTGACCACGGAGATGCTGCCGAAGATGTAGTCCTCGATGTTGATTCCCGTCATCCCGTCACCGTAGCTGATGACGAGCGTCCCGACGGCGAAACTGCCGGTCAGCATGATCGCGATCGGCACGTCGCCGTAGGTGTCGGTCCGCTCGGCGAGCCACTGGACGCCCAGCGCACCGAGGATGCCGACGACCAGGGCGACGAGCATCAGCGAGCCGTTCCAGCCGGTCACCGAACTCACGAGGAGGCCGACCGCGACCCCGGCAAAGGCCGTGTGCGCCAGCGTCTCGCCGATCAGGGCCATCTCGCGGTGGACGAGGTAGGTGCCGACCAGCGGCGCGACGACGCCGATCAGGATCCCCGTCGCGATCGATCGCCACATGAACGGATGGGAGAAGACGCTCGTCCCGAGGTAGTAGTCCGCGATCCGACCCGCGATCCGAGCCTGATCGTAGATGCCGCCGACGACGGGATACGCCCGCAGGGCATCGATCGTAAGTAGGGCGATCATCGCGACCGAGAGGACGGCGGTCAGCCCGACCCCGACCTGCTCGAGCCGTCGACGAAGTGGGAGAGATCCGGTCCGGCTCATCAGTGGTGGTGATGGACGACCTGGCCCGTCGCGCCGTAGGCCTCGGTCAGCGCGTCGCTTTCGACGAACGATTCGGTGTCCCCGTGGTGGTAGAGTTCCGTGTTGATACAGGCGATCCGGTTCGCCCGGTCCGTGACGACGCCGATGTCGTGCTCGATCAGGATGATCGTGATCTCCCGCTCGTTGAGCGACTCGAGCAACTGGTAGAACGCGTCACGGGATTCGGCGTCGACGCCGACGGTGGGCTCGTCGAGCGCCAGCAGATCGGCCTCGGAGGCTAGCGCGCGTGCGATGTACGCTCGCTGGCGCTGGCCGCCCGAGAGCTGGTTGACTTGCCGGTCGGCCAGTTCGGTGATGCCGACCGTCTCGAGGGCGTCGTCGACGGTCGCGTGATCGTCGTCGGTCAGGCGTCCGTGGCCCGCGTGGGCGAACCGACCCATGGTGACGGCCTCGCGGACCGTGACGGGCATCGACCCGCCGCCGCTGGTCGCCTGCTGTGAGACGTAGCCGATCCGTTCGCCGTCGTCGAACTGGTCGACGGGCTCGCCGAAGAGGTCGATCGAGCCGCTGTCGGGGCGGTGAAGGCCGAGCATGAGATGCAAGAGGGTCGTCTTGCCCGAGCCGTTGGGTCCGACTAACCCCAGAAAATCCCCCTGCTCGACCGTCAGCGAGACGTCTCGGACCGCCGGCTGCTCGCCGTAGGCGAACGTTACGTTCTCGAGATCGACGATGGTCACTGTGCGTCTAATACCTCTCTGAGCGCCGGGAGGTTTATTTCTTCCATTTGCTCCCGGTAGCCCCAGCCGTCGTCTCGCCACGTCGCGAGGGTCCCCGAGAGGTGGGTGATCGGCATGGTGTCGGTGGCGTTGCTCCCCTCGAGGATGTTTTCGACCAGCTGGTAGGAGCCGTCGGGCGCGATGAAGGGATTGTAGAGGATCGTGTCGATCCCTTCCGCGTCGACGAGGTCGATCGTCTCGGCGATCTGCTCGCTGGTGATCTGCTCTTGGGGTGAGACCCCGGCCGGCGTGTGCAGTTCGAACCCGTATCGCTCCTGCAGATAGGTGAACGAATCGTGACCGGCGAAGACGGCGACCTGCCGGTCTGCCCCGTCGATCACGTCCTGAAACTGCTGGTCGAGAGAGTCGAGGTCCGACGTGTACGCGTCGGCGTTTTCCTCGTAGGTCTCGGCGTTGTCCGGGTCGGCGTCGGCGAGCCCCGAGGCGATGGTGTCGACGATATCCTGTGCGATGACGGGATCGAGCCAGACGTGGGGGTCGACCGACGACTGATCGTGGGTGTGCCCGTCGTGGCCGCTCTCGTTCCCGTCTTCGCCATCGTGACCGTGGCCGTCGTCCCCGTCGTGGCCGCTCTCGTTCCCGTCTTCGCCATCGTGACCGTGGCCGTCGTCCCCGTCGTGGCCCCCCGCATCGACCTCGTGACCCCAGCCGAGCAACTGATCGTCTAGCCCCTCGAGCCCGTTGATGACGGTCACGGTGTCGTAGTCGGCCTCGAGCGTCGCCGCGATATCTTGTGCCCACGAGAACTCGGGGGTATCGAGATAGACGAAGGCACCGGCGTCGGCGATCTCCCGGGTGAGGTCGCCGCTTGGCGACCAGCCGTGGCCGGCCTGTCCGGCCCCGACGGGGTCCTCGAACGCAATCGCGTCCCCGCTCACCGTTTCGGCCCAGTCCCACAGGGTGAAGAAGGCGGCGTAACCGGCGTCGAGTTCCTGATCGGCCGGATCGATATCGTCGAGACAGCCGGCGACGGTGCCGGCCGCGGCCGCGCCGGCACCCGTCTTCAGCAGTGACCGTCGTGTCAGATCCATACTCGAGACTTGGCCTACCGGAGTATAAGAGTTATTATCGAAGAGGGTATTATTGTTAACTCTCGAGTCGAGAAGCCAGGTCTGTTAACAAAAACTGGCGATATAGCGATTCGAGTTATTATCACCGTCGACGGGAGCGTCGCGGTCGGAATCCGACTGCGCGTGTCACACACGGCGACCCGTGTTCTACTCGAGCGAGACCGAAACCTGAATCCCGTCGAGTCGCCGGTAGGCGGGCTTGCGACCGGGGTCGGCGTCGCGAACGATTTCGAAGGCGTCGAACCGGATCACGAGCCGTCCGGGATCGATCGTCGCCCGGAGGACGGGGCCGCGGCTGGTCACCACGACGTACGGCGGCCCCGGGACGGGATCGGCCTGCAAGTCGTAGCCCGTCGCAGCGACGACATCGGCGAGCACGCCGGGAAGCACTTGGAGGATTCCCCCCTCCTCGAGGGCGCGATGGAGTCCGTCGGCGACCGCGTCGCCGTCGGTGGTTCGCGAGGTATCCCACGGGTCGGCGATCGCGTCGGCACAGGCGTCGATCGCGTCGACGACCGACACGTGTTCCGACTGGATTCGACGCCGGGCGGCCCGGACTGGATGGGACACGGTACTCGGTGGGACGGGAACTCACTAAGGTGTCCCGACTCGGAGGCCGTTATCGCGGTGCGGTGGCGCTACTCGTCGCGGTTCTCGACGACGCCGACGTTTACCGTCCGAACCCGAGCCAGCGCGCCGCGCAATCGCCGCTGCCACGACGATCCCTGCTGGCTCGCGAGGTCGCGTCGAAGCTGCTCGTTTTCGTCCTCGAGCGCCCGGTTTTCCGCCTCGAGCGTCTCGAGGCGCGCCTCGAGATCGTCGACGCGGTCCTCGAGCCGGTAGCGACGCGTGCGCTGGGCTTCGCGGTCGTTCTGTAGCTGATCGCGCTCGCGCCGGAGTCGCTCGAGTCGGGCCTCGAGTCGCTCGCGGTCGCGACGGGCCGAGTCGACGAACGGGCCGCGGTCCGCGTCCTCCGGGACCCCCTCGAGTCCACCCTCCGCCTCGTCGGATTCGATCTCGATGTGTCCCGAGTGGGTCGCGTTGACGATCGCGCCGACGAGCAAGATTAGGCCGCCGAAGTAGAGCCACGTCAGCAAGAGGAGGATCGCGCCGATCGGCCCCGCGGAGTCGGAACTGCTCGAGAGGGCGACGTAGACCTGAAACAGCGACTGAAGGAGCGCCCAGCCGACGGCGGCGACGACGACGCCCGGCAGCACCTGTCGGACGGTGAGGTCGGCGTCGGGAAAGCGGTAGTACATCGGCAGGAAGGCGAGCGTCAGCCCGACGACGAGCAACACCGGGTTCAACAGCCCGAGGAAGGGAATCGTCGGGAAGACGGCGAAGACGATGGTCGTCAGCGCCGCGGCGACCAGCGCGATCCCGATCGCACCGAAGACGACGGCCCCGTCCTGGAGCTGGTCGACTAGCGAGTTCTCGTCGGTCGTGGCGTAGATCTCCGAGAAGGCGGTATCGAGCCCCCGGAAGATCTTCAGCGACCCCCACAGGAGCGCGACGATCCCGATGATCGAGGTGCCGACGCTGCCGGTGTCGCCCTCGATCCCCTGCTCGAGCATCACCTGGCCGCTCTCGGGGAGGAACCCTTCGGTCGTCGACGAGACCTGCTGGGCCAGCGCCTCGTCGCCGACGAACGAGATGAGAAAGAAGACGAGGACGAGCAGCGGTATCAGCGAGATAAAGGCCTGATACGCGATACTCGCCGCCATGAACGTCGCGTTCTTCTCGCTGATCCCTGTGACGACCGACTTCGCGAACGGGACCGCGCCGCGGACGTTGATACCCATACCCTAGGTCCGTCAGAAGCCGGGATAGCGGTCCGGCTTGCAACCACACGGTCTTCGGTGGCGTCGCCGTCGTAGCCCGCGTCGGGTGGTCTACTCCTGCTCGAGCAGCGAGGAGACATCCGCTCGAGTCGGCAGGGCCGTCATCGCACCCGGGGCGGTGGTCGTCGTCGCCGCGACCGCGTTCGCGAAGGCGAGCGTTTCCCGAAGATCGTGCCCTTCTCGCAGGGCGGTGATCGCGCCGGCCACGAACGCGTCGCCGGCCCCCGTCGTATCGACCGCGTCGACCGCGAAGCCGGCGTGGTCGACCGCGGCTGCGGGCCACGGCGCGTCCGCATCCGCGACCGCGACCGCACCGTCGCCGCCCCGCGTCACGAAGGCGGTATGAACCGGCCCGCGCTCGACTGCCGCGCGTGCGGTCGCCGTCGGCGACTCGCCCGCAAAGCCGAGCGCCGCGAGTTCCTCGACCGTCGCGAAACAGACGCCGGCGTGATCGAGCGCCTCGGTTACCACGTCCGCGAACGCGTTGGTATCCGTCCACAGCTCCGGCCGCAGGTTCGGATCGAACGAGACCGTACACCCCGCGTCGGCGGCGCGCTCGAGCAGGCCCATCGTCGCGGGCCGGGACGACCCGCTGGCCAGCGCCACCCCGCCGGCGTGGACCCACTCGCAGTCGGCCAGCGTCTCGTCGCCGATTCGGCCGGGCTCGAGGCGCGTGTCCGCGGTCCCGTCCCGGTAGAAGGTGAACTCCCGGTCGCCGGTCTCATCGTGCGTGACGAACGCGAGCGTCGTTTTCGCGTCCGCGTCGCGTTCGACGAACCGGGTCGGCAGGTCGTGGTCGGCGAGGGTCCGCTCGAGGTATCGACCGAACGGATCGTCGCCGACGCGGGTCCAGAACAGCGGCGGGTTCTCGAGTCGGGCGAGCGCGACGGCGACGTTGGCCGGCGCACCGCCGGGGCGGCGCTCGAATCCAGCGACGTCCTCGAGCGGCCCCGGCCGCTCAGGAATGCAATCGATGAGCGTTTCGCCGGCGACGAGCACCTCGCGGGCCATGCTCGGTCGTGAGCCGGCGACGAGGGTAGTTTTGTCGACTGGCAAACGATAATACGGGTTTCGTGCCGCGGATTACTCTCGGCAAGGACGGGTCTCGCCGCGGTTCGCCAGTAGAGAAAGAACGACGGAGAGCTGATCGGGAGCGATCGGCCGGCCTACAGAATGATGCTCTTCTCGCGCATCATCGCGTGGATCGAGGCGTCGAGGCCCTCGCGGCCGATACCCGAGTCCTTGTTGCCGCCGAACGGAACGTCGCCCAGCCCGTGGCTCGGCGCGCCATTGATCCGGACTGCGCCGGCGTCGACGCGTTCTGCCATCCGCATCGCGCGCTTGTAGTCGCTGGTAAAGACCGCGGCGTCGAGCGCGAGATCCGAACTGTTGGCGATCTCGAGGGCTTCGTCCTCGTCCTCGAAAGTGGTGATGGCGGCGATGGGGCCGAACTGCTCCTCGTCGACGATGCGGGCGTCGTGGGGGACGTTCGCGAGCAGCGTCGGCTCGAAGAACTGGTCGGCGAGGTCGTCCGGCACGCCCTCGGGCGCGCGTCGCTCGCCCCCGCGGACGATCTCCGCGCCTTTCTCGACGGCGTCCTCGACGAGTTCGGCAACCCAGTCGGCCTGCTCCTCGCTGATGAGCGGGCCGAAGGCGGTGTCCTCGTCGAAGAGGTCGCCGGCCTGCCACGCGTCCATCTGGCCGTCGATCAGCTCGACGAGGTCGTCGTGGACGGACTCGTGAGCGAGGACCCGCGAGATGGCCGAGCAGCGCTGGCCGGCGTACTTGAACGATCCCTTCGCGCAGTTGCTCGCGACGTCGGTGAGGTCGGCGTCGTCGAAGACGATCGCGGGGGCGTTCCCGCCCAGCTCCATGTGCAGGTTGACCATGCCGCTCTCGCGGGCGACATGTTTGCCCGCGCCCGAGGAGCCGGTCATCGCGATCGCGTTGATGCGGTCGTCGCCGGACATGAGGTCGCCGATCTCGCTCGCCTCGCCGGGGACGAAGTTGAACGCGCCGTCGGGAATCCCGTCGACATCGGCGATGACGTCGGCGAGGATCGCCGCCGAAATGGGCGTCTTGCTCGCGGGCTTGAGCAGGACGCTGTTGCCGGCCGCGAGCGCGGGTGCGACCTGCAGGGCCGTCGTGGCGAGCGGGTAGTTGTACGGCGTGATACACAGCACCGCGCCGATCGGCTCGTGTTTGACGATCGCCTGCCAGCCCTCGTGGCCCGCCGTCGAGCCCTCGCGGTACTCGCCCTTGCTGACGATGTTGCGCGCTTCCTCGGCCGCGCGGTCGAAACGCTCGGCCGCCTGTCCGACCTCGCCGCGGGCCGACGAAATCGGTTTGCCCGCCTCGCGGACGATGACCTCGGCGAGTTCCTCCTCGCGCTCGCGCAGTCCGTCGGCGATCGTCTCACACCACTCGGCGCGTTCGACGACCGTCGTCTCGCGCAGTTCCGGTTTGATCTCGTGGGCAGCGGCCAGTGCAGCTCGAGCCTCCGTCGGGCCCGCGGCGGCCACCCGCGCGAAGGTCTCTCCCTCGGCGAGATCCGAAACCGACAGTTCGTCGTCGGTCTCGATCCACTCGCCGTCGACGTAGATCCGCTCTCGCCGCTGTGCGATTCTCGTTGCCATATCTGCCCTTTGGACCCCCTCACTGAAAATGTTTACTCAGCAGCGAAAAAACAAAGAGTATATTGACGGTGTCGTTCGGCAACACATTCACGGGCCCTGACACCCAAATGTAGTGCCCGACCAGAAAACGATTCTTTAGGTATACCAAAGAAATGTTTTCCCAAGGATAATCTTTAAGTGGTGCGCGCGTGTATGATGAAATAGGATGAGCACCCAAAAGACAGTCCGCCAGTCGGCTGACAGTGTCGAGGAGAACGCGCTTCGCCTCGAGCAAGACAAGGCCGAGCAGATCGTCGACGCACTGAACACGGAGCTCGCCAACTCCTATGTCCTCTACCACCAGCTGAAGAAACACCACTGGGTGGTCGAAGGGGCCGAGTTCCTGCCGCTCCACGAGTTCCTCGAGGAAGCGTACGAACACGTCGAGGAAGGGGCAGACGTCATCGCCGAGCGCGCACAGGCGCTCGGCGGCGTCCCCGTCTCCGGCCCGTCGAACCAAGAGGAGCGTGCCACCGTCGAGTTCGAGGGCGAAGACGTCTACGACGTCCGCACGATGTTCGAACACGACCTCGAGATGTACGGCGACATTATCGAGTCGATGCGCGGCAGCATCGAACTCGCCGAGAATCTCGGCGACCCCGCGACCGCCGAGATCCTGCGCGAGATCCTCGTCACACTCGAGGAAGACGGCCACCACTTCGAACACTACCTCGAGGACGACACGCTGGTCCTCGAAGAAGCGACGCACTGAGATCGAGACGCACGGAACCGCGTCGGCGAGCGTCGGACCGTCGAATCAGTTTTTTGCGGCTGAGAAGAACAGCGAGACGTTCGCAGTCGGGACTGGGTCGGGAGTAATCGACTCGAGTAACGGCGCGTTCAGGGCTCGAGATCGACGGTCAGGTCCGTCGCGATCCAGCCGTCGTTGTTGTCTCGTTCGGTAAAGACGATCTTTCCGGGGCGGGTCTCGTGACTGGTCACGACCGCCGCCGACTCCTCGAGTTCCTCGGTGGGTTCCGGGTCCTGCCTGCGGGCGGGTACGTCCATCAGGTTGAGTTAGGTGAGCCTAAATCTAAAAAGGTTTTGGTTGGCCTAAGACCGTGGACCGAGTCAACCCTCGCAACCGCTGTCGCTGCTGTGATCGGTTCATTGGCTACGAATTGGGTTCAGAGACGTTGCGGCACCGTCTCTCTCCTCGTTCTCGCTCGAGCGATCCGAGGTATCCGTGCGAGAGATGGCCACGCGAAATGGCATCTTTTTTCGGGACGGAGCGAAAGGATCGGTGTATGAGCTCACACGAGAACCGGTCACAGGGGACAATGGGGCGACACGGTCGGGATCTGATCGCTTCCCTGTTCGACATCGAGCTGGAACACGTCGAGTCGCTGAGCTGGCCGCTCGGCGATCGCGTCACCACCGGTGCGGAGGCAACGCAGCTCTTTCGGTTCGCTCATCAACGGTCCACTCGAACGGTAACCGCGTTCGAGGTAACCGACTACACCTGCGTCCTCCGGCTTCGGACGCCGGTCGGCCGCGAGAAGTTCTACGGGATCGCAAACGCCGACATCGCGCCTCGACCGGTACGAGACGACTGGATTCGGACGGACTGAGCCGCCTGAATCGCACCGGATTCGAGAGACCCCAATCGACGATCAGTTTCATTGCTCTCGATCCGTCAGTCTCGCGTATGGAGTACGACGTCGTTCAGGGCGACATCGCCGCACAGTCCGCCGACGCGCTCGTCAACGCGGCCGGCACGAGCCTCCGGATGGGGTCCGGCGTCGCCGGCGCGCTCCGCCGCGGCGCGGGCGAGGCAATCAACCAGGATGCGATGGAAAAGGGACCGATCGACCTCGGCGCAGTCGCGGTCACTGACGCCTACGATCTCGACGCCGAGTACGTCATCCACGCCGCAGCGATGCCCCATTACGGCGATAGGCAGGCGACTGCCGAGAGCATCCGAAACGCCACGCGTAACAGCCTCGAGCGGGCCGACGACCTGGGCTGTCGGTCGCTCGTGATCCCGGCGCTTGGCTGTGGCGTCGCCGGGTTCGACCTCGCGACGGGTGTGGAGATTATCGGCGAGGAGATCGCGTTCTACGAGCCGGACACGCTCGAAGACGTGCGGCTCATCGCCTACAGCGACGCGGAGTACGACACGATTCGGGCAGCGACCGGGGAACCCGAGCACTCGAACTAATCGAAGCAAGCGAGTCGGATCGGTGACTCGAGGCCCCGGTTCCGAGCCGGCCGCTCGACGACCGATGTCGGCGGGGTGGTGTGGTGGTTTCGTCCCCATCGCCGAGCGACCGGCCGATCGGCGGGGCTCGAGCCCGAGCCCGACTCAGTCGTCGCGCTGTCCCAGCCCGAACGGCACGGAACAGCCGCAGGGACTGGCCG
Organism: Natrinema versiforme JCM 10478; assembly: GCF_000337195.1. Taxonomy (GTDB): domain Archaea; phylum Halobacteriota; class Halobacteria; order Halobacteriales; family Natrialbaceae; genus Natrinema; species Natrinema versiforme. The sequence continues at coordinate 75,572 of NZ_AOID01000015.1, forward strand.
AGGCCGTCACGGGGCCGGTCGCGGTGACGAACCCGACCGGCTCGCCACAGCGCGGGCAGTCGGGCAGCGGTGACGAGTCGTCGCCGTCGTCGTCACACTCGTCGGACTCGCTACGCATACCGTCTCCCCCGCGAGAGTAATCGGCGCTGCAACGCTGTCGCTAGTCGTGTCGGGCGATTCTGCCGCCGTGCGGGATGTTTATATCCCGGAAGAATCAACGCAAACATGGCTTCAATCCGCTCGGATGGAAGCCACGTCTCGGGTGTTCCTGCACCCGGGGCATTTCGAGACAGCCCCCTGTTTCCGGAGCGCGGCTTCCAGTATACTGGTTGACCTGTTGTGCCCTATATCTACTGCTAGCTGGCTGAAAAAGAGTTCGTCAGCTGTGAATCGAGCGCTCTCGCTTTCCCGCTCGAGATCGAATTCGAGAGGCCCTCGATAGAGACCCCCGCTCTCAGGCCAGCGAGAGCCCGCGAATGTCGACGGTGTCGCCGTCCGCGACGTGGCCGATGACCTGCCCGTCGGTTTCGGCCACGAGACGCTCGGCCTGCTCCTCGGGCAGCGCGACGACGAATCCAGTCCCCATGTTGAAGGTGCGGTGCATCTCTTCGTCGGTCACGCTCCCCTCCTGCTGGACGAACTCGAAGATCGGCTGGGCCGGGAGCGGGTCTTCGATCACGTACTCGCGGTCGCCCATCCGCAGCAGGTTCGTCCAGCCCCCGCCGGTGACGTGGGCCGCCGCGCGGACCTCGTGGTCGCGCATC
>NZ_AOID01000016.1 GCF_000337195.1 Natrinema versiforme JCM 10478
GGCGAGTCCGGCACACGTGCCCGCCAGATCGAACCCTTTCACGACTTCGGGCATGACCGCCGTTTCGCCGCCGAGCATGGTGAGGTCGGCCTGCTCTAAGCCCACCGCGAGGCCCTCGCCGATCTGGTTGGTCAGCTCCTCGTCTGGCTCATCGATCGCGAGGTAGTCGACGAACGCGACCGGCTCGACGCCGGCCGCGACGAGGTCGTTGACGTTCATCGCGATGCAGTCGATGCCGATGGTCGAGAAGTCCTCGATCGCCTCGGCGACCAGCAGCTTGGTGCCGACACCGTCGGTCGCCAGCGCGAGATAGCGGTCGCCGATGTCGATCAGGCCGGCGTACTCGGTTCGCAGGTCGCTGCCGAAGGCCTCGAGCAGCGCCGCGGTCGCGTCCTCGCTCGCCTCGATGTCGACGCCGGTCTCGGCGTAGGTGAGTCCCTCCGAATCGCCTCGCTCGTCGTCCGTCTCGGTCATACCCGAACGACCTCCCGGCGCGAGCAAAAGGTCACCGGTCCGGCACAGCGGTTGCGTCTCGAGGCGGGTCTCAGAACATCCCGACTCGGAAAATCACGAAGAGGGCAAGCGCCGCGCTCGGGACGAAGACCAGCGCGAAGACGCCCTTATGCCACTCGAGGACGGACTTTCCGTCGAGCGGGCCGAACGGGATCATGTTGAACGCGGCCAAGAAGAGGTTGATCCAGATCCCCATCTGGCCGACCGTCCCGATGATCCCGGGAAAGAGCACCATCGGGAGGAAGAGCAACGCGAGCAGGAGGTTCGTCACCGGACCCGCGAGTGCGATCAGCGCGTTCTCCCGCTGCGTGACCCGTCCGCGGTGGTAGACGGCCCCGGGCGCGGCAAAGAGGAAGCCGACCAGCGCCCCCATGAGCGCCAGAAAGAGCATCTGGTAGTCGGCCCTGAACTCGGCGAGTTGGCCGTGTTCGATCGCGACCACCTTGTGGGCGATCTCGTGGAGGAGGAAGCCGACGCCGACGGTCACGAAACTCAGGCCGACCATCGTGACGAAGAAGCCGAGGCTCGCCCCGCCGCGGTGGACGGGTGCGAGCAACAACGCGAAGGCGACGCTCAGCGCGGTCCACGCCACCGCGAGGTCGCGCAACTCTGTATCGCTAAAGCGTAGTTCCGGTTCGGGTTCGTGTTGCTGCGTTGCACGGTAGCCCATCAGAGGAGCCCCCGGAGTAGCTCGAGGCTGTTTTCGGCCCCGGCGATCAGTTCACCCATCAGGGCGTTGACGCCGCCGATCTCGGGGGCGAGCCATGGCAGTACGACGAACGGGAACAGCCCCGTCGCGATCATGCTTCCGATGTTGGTGAGCGCGACGATCATGATGAGTCGGAACAGCGGCACGTCGAACATCGAATCGAGGGCCTCGCCGACGGGTCGCTCGGTGTCGCCGACGATCTCGTTGAGCGTCTGGATGTCCCGGACGTTGACCGGCCGGTGTCTGAGTTCGACGTAGCCGGCGAACCAGCCGGGCGCGAGCAGCGGGTTGATGCTCGTCAACCACGCGACTGCGCCGCCGACGCCGGCGCTGGACCAGCGCGCGCCGGCCAACCGCGCCAGCGTGAACGCGAAGACGCCGTTGAACAGGAACCACGCCCCGAACAGCTTCAGCAGGAACGTGTTCCGAACGCCCGCCATGATCAGCAGGAAGAAGAACGCCAGAAAGCCGACCGTGACGAGATAGCCGGCGATCTTCAGCGGCGAGAACCGGCGGCTCGAGGCGGTCCCCGAAATCGACTCGAGCGAGGGGATCTCCGCGGGGTTCAGCAGGTGGTGTTCGATCCCGGCCTTGTGGCCGGCACCGACGACGGCGAGGACGTCGTAGCCCTGTTCGCGGAGTTCGTGGAGGTTGTGTGCGATGTAGGCGTCGCGTTCGTCGATCAGGGCGTTCGCGCCGCGGGGGCTGAACCGGCGGAACTCCTCCATCATGGCGTTGACGACGTCGCCGTCGGTCAGTTCTTCCATATCGAGTTCGTCGACGTCTTCGACATCGCCGCTGACGGTATCGAGAGAGAGTCCGAGGACGGCACCGACGGCGACGCCGACGCCGAGACCGGCCAGCGTCCCGGTCGCCCCGCGGACCGCGTAGATACCGGCGCTCTCGAGAGTCGACGCCGAAAACGGGCCGACGAAGGTCTCGGTCGCGACCAGCGCGAGACAGCCGCCGATACCGAGGGCGAGCCCGGCGAGAACCCGGGCCGAGAACCCGGAGAGGTAGCCGCCGGTGTACCGCCCGGCGGACTCGAGGGAGGGGAGGAAGACGAGGCCGACGAACGCGCCGACGACCGCGCCGATCACGCCGCCGCCGGCGTACTGCAGTATCGTGGGGTCGCTCAACCCGACGAGCAGGAGGTCGCCGAATCCGAGCAGCGGGGCGAGAAAGGCGGCGACGAGGAATCCAAGGAGCGCGCCGGCGACGGCACCGAAGGTGAGCCCGAGCGTTCGCGGGTCGGTGACGCCGAGTGCGAGGCCGCCAACCATCTTCAGCTTCTCCGTAAACGAAAGTCTGCTCCAGAACCGCTGGATCGTCACCTGAATGTCGCGGTCGACCAGGGCGACCCCGCTGCCGTTCGCTTCGGCGGCCTCGATGCCCGCCCGCATGTCGGCACCGGGCTCGATGTCGAACTGGTCGCCCAGCCGCGACTGGACGTACGACAGCATCCAGTAGGCCAGAAACTGGAAGACCGTGTTCCCGGAGAGGAGGTCGCCCGCTTCGATGTCGTCGGGCGTTCCGCCCTGCATCTGGCGGTACCGGCCCTCGTCCAACTCGACGGCGACGACGTCGGGGTCCTCGCGGTCGATCGTTTCGCGAACCTCGTCGACACTCGCTTGCGAGACGTGTGCCGTCCCGAGGACCTCGACGGAACCGCGCTCGCGGTCGGGTGGGGCTGGCGGCTCCGGCACGTCGGCCTCGCCTGCATCGCTCATTACTGGCTCCAACTGGGCGGCGACTTTTACCAGTATCGGACACGAAACTGAAAAACGACTGGACATCGCGGTGGCGACTGACGGCGGCCCGGCCGCCTCGAGCCGTCCCGAATCCTCGCGCCCGGCGCGCTGAAAGCAAGACTGATTGTCGGCGTCGGGAAACGTCCGCCAATGACCGACCTCATGGAGACCGTCATCGAGAACCGGGAGATGGTCCAGCCGAACCACGCGAACATGCTCGATGTCGCCCACGGCGGCAACGTGATGAAGTGGATGGACGAGGTGGGCGCGATGAGCGCGATGCGGTTTTCGGGCGAGATGTGTGTCACCGCGCGAGTCAATCAGATGAACTTCGAGCGGCCGATTCCCGTCGGCGACACGGCCTACATCACCGCGTACGTCTACGACGCGGGCACCTCGAGCGTGCGGGTCCGGCTGGTCGCCGAGCGCGAGAACCTCCGGACCCGCGAGCGCGAGCGGACCACCGAATCGTACTTCGTCTACGTCGCGATCGACGAGGACAACGTGCCGACGACGGTCCCCGAACTGACCGTCAGCACCGCGGAGGGCGAGCAGCTTCGAGACGAAGCGCTCGCGGACGAGATGGGGCGGGCCGACTAATCCGAGTCGAGACCCGATGTCCGGCCCGACGGATCTCCGGTCGCGAAAAATAGCGATTCATACGCTCGGGGCTCTCGCTAAGACCGTTACTCCGTATCGGGTTCCTGCGACCGTGGATCGCGCTCTTTGACGTCCTCGAGCAGCGTGTCGAGGGTGCCGCGGGTATCCGCGACGGTCGCGCCGACGAGCCCGCCGATCGCACCGCCGGTACTCGCCGCGTTTCGACTGAACAGTCCGCCGATCGCCGCGCCGACGGCAGCGCCGATCGCCGCGTATCGGGCGCGGAGCAACACTGCGGTAATACGTTCTCTCATGTGTCGACAATGGTGACTATTACGGATAAATATACCTCTCGAGCGCACACAGTGGGACCGAGCCCCGAGGTTGAACGGGATCTCAGAGGATTTCGTCGACCGCGGACAGCGACTCGAGGACGTGATCGGGTCTGGCGTCGGCGTCGGCCGCCGCGAGATCCGCGCGGTCGGTGACCCCGGTGAGCACGAGGGCGGTCTCCATGCCGGCGCGGTTCCCGAGTTCGATGTCGGTATCGAGCCGGTCGCCGACGACCAGCGTGTTCCGTGGGTCGACGTCCAGGCGGTTCATGGCCGCCGCGGCCGCGACCGAGGACGGCTTGCCGAGGATCGCGTCGGGTTCGCGGTCGGCGACGGCCTCCATCGCGGCGAGGATCGCGCCCGAGCCCGGCATCTCGCCTTCGTCGACCGGGATCGTCGTATCCGGGTCGGTGCCGTAGAACGGCACGTCGCCCTCGAGGGCGCGCAGGGCCTCCCAGAGCGTGCCGAAGGAGAACCGCTTGTCGAACGAGCCGAGGACGACCGCCGCTGCCTCGGGGTCCGTCGTCACGTCGACCGCGGCGTCCTCGAGAATCGCCTCGAGTCGCTCCCCGCCGACGAGGTACACCGCCGCGTCGGGGTGGGTCGCCGCGAGGTACTCCGCCGAGACGGTCGCGGACGTGAGGACGGTGCCCGGGTCGACATCGATTCCGTGGGGCGCGAGCAGCTCTCTGTAGTGGTCGGCTCCCCGCGTCGGGTTGTTCGAGAACAGCAGTCGCGAACAGCCCGCCGCCTCGAGCGCGCGTACTCCGTCGGTCGCGCCGGGGAGCAACTCCTCGCCTCGGACGATCGTTCCGTCGACGTCGAGGATTACCGCCTCGTACTCGGTCATCGTCTCCCGGTACGACCGGCCGGCGATTGAGTGTTTGGTTGCCCGTCGGGACGGTCCGGCGAGCGCGTCGGTTGGACCATCGCCCCGGGGGTTCTCGCCCCCATCGCGCTGGTGCTCGACAGCTCAAGGGAGTTCCATCCGGGATCCCGACCGCCCTTCGCAACCGGCCGAGGACGCGGTGACCGATTGTGCGACCCGCCGAGCGGTGGGAATTCTTATCCGGGAACCCGACCTACGACCGACCATGACACTCGAGGTCGAACCCCCCGAGCCGCCGGAGTTGGAGTTCGTCGATCCGAACGAGTACGAGGACGCGACCGTCAGCGCCGACGGTGCCGAGGAGATCGACTACCGCCGCGAGGAGTTACAGGCGTTCCTCGAGGAAGGCGCGTGGACGGAAGCGTTCGACGAGTGGCGAGCAGACACGGACCTCGAGGAAAACGAATACGGGATCGCGCGCGACCTCGATCTCTTCGCCGGCTTCGACTTTTTCTGGGACGATTTCGCCGATCGTGTCGGCTACCACGCGCCCGGCATTCCGGAGGACTGGCAGGCCCGCGAGTACCACCCCGACCTCGACACGTGGGGGACGGTCTCCTCAATCAACGCCGAACTCACCGAGTTCGGACAGATCGTCTCGGTCACGCTCAAAGAGGAGTACGTCGACTGGGAAGCCGAATACGAGCCGCCTGAGGACCTGCCCGATTTCGACTGACCGGCAGCTGTTAGACGGGCGTGCAATCGCTGGACCGAGTGAGAGTCGCTATTCTCGAGGGACCGCGATGTTCCGCGTTCGACCGCCGCACTCTGGGCAGGACTCGAGGGAGTCCGCTCGCTCTCTGTGGCCGCAGTCCAGACACTCGTAGTACGACCGCTCGGGCGTGTATGGATCTTGGTACACCATACCACACATTGGGATCTCATCGCGAAAAAGCGTTACGGAGGTTCAAACACGATCGTATATACAACAAGGAGGGACTAAATACGATTACATACTGGACATATGTCCACTTGGGTATTGCCGAGGGGTTTACCGAGTCGCGACGACCGCGAACGTCTCCGGGCGATCGCGGGCGAACGCGATATCGAAGCCGACCGCCTCGAGTCGGGCCCTTGCCGTCGCGAGGTCGAATCGCTCCTCGAGCGGCGGGCCGGCTGCCGACTCGCCGTCGGCGGACCAGTCGACCGTGACCAGTCGGCCGCCGGGCCGGATGACTCGCGCGAGTTCGGCGAGCGCGCCGTCGGTCTCGGCGGCCGGAGTCGGCTCCGCGTCATCGGCCGCCGTCTGCGACGCGTACTCGTGGTGAGTCATCGTCGAGTACGCGCCGTCGAGTTGCCCGTCGTCGAACGGGAGCGACGACACCTCGGCCGTGACGAACTCGACAACATCGGGGACGCCCTTCTCCCGATACCAGTCGTGCATCGCCGACTGCACGTCCACCGCGTACAGGGTGTCGACGAACGGGGCGACGTCGTCCGCGTAGAACCCCGTTCCCGAGCCGAGATCCGCCACGACGCCGTCGGTCTGTCTCTTATACACATCTCNGATGTGTATAAGAGACAGCAGTACCGGTATCGGGACGGGTCCTCGAGGGCGTCGGCGCGGTCGACCGGGTACGTGTGAAATCCCATACGATCGTTCCGGACCGCTCGGCCTTCCGCGTTGTGTTACCCCCGGTCGCCGCCCGACTGTGCCACCGTCCCACGGACCCGATTACTTTCCCTGCGTCTGCCACCGGCGGACGGGGCCGGAATCGGTGGATACTCGGTCGTCCGGTCGCGACTCACGGACCGAACGAATGTCGGTTCGACGAACGGTGGGGCGACTTGTGCGCTACGACGCCCTCGTCCTTACTGCCGCGATCTGGTTTCTCGCGAAATTCCTGCGCTACGCCTTTCCGCCGCTATTCGACTCGTTTCAGGCGAGCTACGGCGTCTCCGACGCGGTCCTCGGTACCGCGTTCTCCGGACTGCTGCTCGTCTACGCGGCCATGCAGTTCCCCTCCGGCGTGCTCGCGGACCGGCTCGGCTCGGTGACCGTCATCACGACGGGTGCGGCCGTCGCGGCCGCCGCCGCGCTCGCACTGGTCGTCGACTCCCCCTTTGTCGTCCTCGTCGGCGCGATGCTCGTGATCGGAGCCGGCACCGGCGCGCACAAGACCGTCGCCGTCCGCCTCCTCTCTCGAGCCTACCCCGCCCGGACGGGGCGAGCGCTCGGCGTCTTGGACACGTTCGGCGCGCTCAGCGGCGTCGTCGCGCCCGCGGTCGTCGTCGCCGTCGCGTCGCTTGCGCTCGGCCCGGTCGCGGGCTGGCGACTGCTCTTTCTTGGCGGCGGGCTGGTCGGGATCGCGCTCGCGGCGGCGTTCCGGGTTCGGGTTCCCAGACGGCTTCCAGACGAGTCGACTGGGGTGAAACCGACCTCGAGCGAGCGTGGCGACGGAATCGCACAGTACGCGTCGCTCTTCCGGGACTGGCGGTTCTCGACGTTCGCCATGGTGACGATCCTGTTCTCGTTCACCTACAACGGGCTGGTCGCGTTCGCGCCGCGATACCTCACCGCGGAAGCGGGGCTCGCGACGGCGACTGCGAGCCTGCTCTACAGTAGCCTCTTTCTCGCAAGTCTGGTACAGCTGGTGACCGGCAATCTCAGCGATCGGGTGGGACGACTGCCCATCATCGTCGCGACGCTCGGATTCGCCTCGGTCGCGCTGGTCGCGTTCGTTTCCCTGACCGGGACGAGCGACCCGGTCCTGCTCGGTGGACTGCTCGTCGCCGTCGGGATCGGCTCGCACGGCTTCCGGCCCGTCAGGGGCGCGTACCTGATGTCCGCCATCCCGGACGACGTCGCCGGCGGCGGACTGGGCGTCGTCCGCACGCTGCTGATGGGTGCCGGCGCGATCGCACCAGCGATCGTCGGCGCGCTCTCGGAAACCGCCGGCTTCAGGGCTGCGTTCTGGTTGCTCGCGGCGGCCATCGTCGGTGCCACGCTCCTCGCCGGCCTGCTCTTGCTTTCCGAACAGGAGTGATTCCGCTGGGGGACTGGCCCACCCACACTCGATCCGTTGTCACAGTGGGACACTACTGCGACGGAAGTACCCGCAACGCCACCGTGCAAAGGGTTAACACACTTCCGCGAATATGGGACTATATGTCACTCGAGGAGCGACGCGAGTACGTCTGCGTCCAGTGCGGGCGGCGGGAGACCGTCGGGGACGCCCTCCTCAGCACCTGTCAGCAGTGCGGGGGCGAGATGCGAAACGTGGAGTTGGTCCGCGACTGACGACAGCCGGAATCGGCCGCACCGATAGCCGCTCCCTCGAGCGGTCGCGCCGGTCCGCCAGCGCCGCGGAGCGAGGTCACACCTGATTGCAGTCCTCAGCGAGCGAGCAGCACCGCGACCCCGATGAGCACGAGACCGACGAGGACCGCGCCGCCGCCGATCATCGCATCGCCCGCGAGCGCGGCGACGCTGCCGGCCACGACGCCCGCGCCGCCACCGCCCGCGACGACCGCCTGCGGAAGCGACGACTCGGCGGTCGCGTCCGATCGAACGGTCTCGATATCTGCCCGGAGCGCCTCGATTTCCTCGGTTTTGCCCGTCTCCGTCTCGACATCACTGACTCGGGTCTCGATCCCCTCGACCTGCTGCTCGAGCCCCGAAAGTTGCTCGGCGACCGTCGTCACGCGCTCGTCCACCGAATCGACGTCGTCGTCGACCGCCTGTATGTCGCCGCTGAGCGTCTGAACCTCGCCGTCGAGGGTCCGAACGTCGCTATCCAGCGTCTCGATCACCGAGTCGTCGGGGAGCGATTCGACGGCCTCTGCGAGATCGTCCTGGTCCGTTCGAAGCGACTCGAGGCGGTCGGCCAGCCCCGAGACATCCTCCTCGATCGCTGCGAGGCCGTCGTCGCTTGCGGCGGCGGTTGCGGTCTCGGCAGTCTCGTCGACCCGATCTGCGAGCGTCGCGAGGTCATCGCTCACGCCGTCGATATCGGTTTCGACCGTCGTCACTCGCTCCTCGAGCGTCGCCTCCACGTCGTCGATCCGATCGGTGACCGTTTCCTCGACTTCGTCAACCCGTTCGGTGACTGTCTCCGCTACCTCGTCGACATCCTCGGCAACCGTCGATCGAACGTCGCTCACTCGGTCGTCAAGACTCGTCCGAAGCTCACTCACCTGCGCCTCGAGTTCGGTGTCGAGGTCGTCCACCCGGTCCGCGACGGCCTCGAGATCCGTCGCAACGGTGTCCACGGACGCGGTCACTGCATCGACCTCGTCGGTCGCGTCGGAGAGCGAGTCGCGCACCTCGTCGAGTTCGTCGTCCGCCACCGTTTCGGCCTCGAGCGACTCGATAGTTGCCTCGAGCCCTGCGAGATCGTCGTCGATCGCGTCCATCGCACTCTCGATCCGACTCTCGAGGTCCGCGGCCGTCTCGTCGAGTTGCTGTTCGATGGTCTCCTCGAGCGATCGCAGGTCCGACTCGAGGGAGTCGAGATCCGCGTCGGTGTCCTCGAGGTCGGCTGCCAGTTCGTCGACTGTCCCCGCGGTGGCCGCTCGCGACTCGAGGGTATCCAGCGTTTCCGAAACGTCGGCGGTCGCGTCGTTGAGGTCTGAAACCGCTGTTTCGAGTTCTTCTAAATCCTCGCTAACGGCATCGACTCGCTCGTCGGCCGCCGCGGTCTCCTCGAGGTGGTTGATTACGTCCCGAACGGCCTCGAGATCGGTCTCGAGCGCGGCGGCGCGGTCGTCGACCGTCTCGCGGACAGCCTCGAGTTCGTCGTCGACGGCTTCGATCTCGTCATCGACGGCCGCGATCCCCTCGTGGACGGTCGATTCGACCGCGTCGAACCGCGCGTCGGTCCGCTCGGAGTGCTCCTCGAGCCGGCCGGAGACGCCGTCGATCCGCGTGCTCAGTTCCTCGAGTCGTCCGGAGACCCCGTCGACCCTCGTTTCGGTACGGTCGATGTCCGTTTCGAGGTCGGCGAGGTCGCCGGTCAGTTCGGAGACGCGGTCGTTCACCTCCTCGAGGGCCGCTTCGGTCGCGGCGGTCTCCTCGAGGTCGGTGAGAGCGGTCCGAATCTCATCGAGGCCAGTCTGAACGGCCTCAAGTCCGTCTTCGACCGTGTCCGTCCGTTCGGCGACGGTCTCGAAGTCGGCCGTCGCGTCGGTGAGCCGCTCGTCGAGGGCTGTTCGCTCGTCAGCCGCGGCGGTCTCGACGGCCTCGAGTTCGGCGTCGAGGTCGTTCACTTCGTCCGTTAGCGCCGCCATCGACTCCGAGAGTTCCCCGAGATCGTCGTCGAGATTCTCGAGATCGTCGCCGAGGTCGTCGACCGCGTCGTCGCTCGCGTGGGTCTCGCTTTCGGCCTCGAGATCGGTCAGCTCGTCGGCGAAGGACTCGAGTCGCTCGTCGAGTTCGTCGACCGTTTCGGCCGCGGCCGTTCGTTCCTCGATGTACTCGAGGTCCTCGAACACGGCCTCGAGATCCTCGCGGACGGATTCGATCTCGGCGTCGCGGTTCGCGAGGCGGTCGAACAACTGGTCGATAGCGTCGTCGGTGCGTTCGGTCGCCCGATCTTCGGCCGATCCGTCGTCGAACGCGAATTCGGTCGCGTCGCTCGCCGGGATCGCCTCGTCCGGGCTCGCGGGATCGTCGGTGTCGGGAATGTCGTCGCGTTCGGCATCCGCGGCGGACCGGCTGATCGTCGCGTCGGCCTCGACGTCGTCTCGAGCCGCCGCGAGCGCGCCGCTGGCGGCGCTCGTCGCGGGGTCGTCCGCGAGTCGCACCCCGCGAACGGAAAACGGGAGCGTGGCTGCGTCGAACCGACCGCCGATCAGGTACTCGATGCCCTCGATCGCGCCCTCGCCGCCGATCGCGATCGGGACGGACAGCCCCTGTTGGACGTCGCTCTCGTCGGCTTCGTCCCGAATCGCGTCGATCAACGCGGCGAGCAGGTCGTCGTAGGCCGCCGCGAGCGCGCTCTCGATCCCGCCCGCGGCCGCGTCGGGGTCGAGCACAAAGTCCTCGAGTACGCCGGCGACCTGCGACGGATCGTGACCCGTGTCGCCCGCCGCGCGCTCGATGATCCACTCGCGTCCCTTCGGGATCGAGACGGCCATCGCCGGGACGCCGTAGTACGCGAGCGTGGCGCTGGTCGTCTGGGACTCGAGACAGACGCCGAGACCGGTGTAGTTGTCGCCCGCGAGCTGGTCGTAGACGACGGCGAATCCCTTGCTGATCGGCGTCACGTCGACCCCGCGGTCGGCGAGGGCCGACTCAATCGCATCGCGGTGGGCGTCGGTCGACGCCGACGCGTCGGCGAACGGGCCCGGCGTCGTGTAACAGAGCCGGCCATCCGTCGCACCCGCCAGCACGTCGTCGAGGAGCGCAGCCACGGCCGCCGTCGCGTCGGGTGTCGTTGCCGTCTCGAGGACGCCGTTCGCGAACAGCGAGTGTGGTGTTTCGTCTGCTTCCTCGGCGGCTGCTCGAGCGGCCGAGCCGACCGCGTACGTCGTTCCGTCCGCCTCGATCGTGTTCCCTTCCCCGGAGAGCTCCGTCGCGTCGGGCGCGTCCTTGACCGGCATCGCGATCGGCGGGACCGATTCGATCGTCGGGCCGTCGCCTGCATCGCTGGCGGCCCGGATCGCTTCCGGTCCGATATCGAGACCGTAATCCATGTCCTCGGCAACTCGAACCGCCCCCTTGGAAGTTCGCCCCACAATACCAGATGTGAAAATCGGTTCTCATCGGTCGTCGGTCCGGTCCCAGATATTCCGATTAGAATTATTTCTTACTCGAGTACCTATTCCAAACCTATCCCAGATCAGACTATTTCTGACTGATAATGAAACGGTTATTCAACCCCTATACAGCGTATGAAACGCCATATCACACTGCGTCGCTGGTAGGTCGTGACACACGACGGTCAAAATCCTCCATGTTTATACATCAGGGCAGTGGTGGGTCACGTATATGTCTGAATCCGGGACGGAGACCCGTCCGCTGGTCCGACAGCTGCCGGATCCGACCACAGCGTCGAACGTTCGGTACAATCCATCGCTCGAGGAACTGCGCGAGCTCGCCGCGCCCGCCGAAACGACGACCGAGTTCGGCTCGGCGTCGTACGTCAGCGAGGCCCGCTCGCGGAGCGCGGATCTGACGAAAAACGCCGTCGACGACGACTTTACCGACCGCGATCACGACCTCGTCGACGACGCGATCGACCTCGTGGGCGACCGCGAGATGCTCTGCGTCGATCGACTGATGGGGCGTCATTCGGATGCGACGTTCTGCTGTCGCCTGTTCGTCCCCGTCGAACACGCTCGAATCGCCTACGCGTGGGCGAGCCTGTTCGAGCCGACCGACGGCCGAGATCCCGATCTCTACACCGTCCACCTGCCCGACTACGACGAAACCGCGATCCGCGTCCGTCCCGACACCGGCGTCACGACCGTCCTCGGGACGGACTACATCGGCGAAGCCAAGAAATCGTTCCTCCGGCTGTACATGTACCGGATCAAACAGCAGGGCGGCCTCGGGCTTCACGCGGGGAGCAAACGGGTCCGCGTTCGCGACGCGGATGGCGAACTCCAGACCGTCGGACAGGTGTTCATGGGCCTCTCCGCGACCGGCAAATCGACCCTGACCTCTCACGGCTGCTGGCTTGAGGAGCCCGAAGACGCCGCGATGTTGCAGGACGACGTCTGCGGCCTCCTCTCGGACGGCTCGGTCGCCGGCAGCGAGGGCGAGGGGCTGTTCATCAAGACGATCGGCCTCGACGAGGACGAGCAGCCGGAACTCTACGAGGCCGCGACCAGCGAGTCGGCGATCCTCGAGAACGTCGCGGTCGACGACGACGGCACCGTCCACTTCGACGAGGATCGATACACCGCGAACTCCCGGGCGATCATCCGCCGCGACGAACTCGAGAGCGCGGCCGACGAGATCGATCTCGACCGGATGGATCAGGCCTTCTTCATCACCCGAAACCCGCTGATGCCGCCGGTAGCCAAACTCGACGAGGAACAGGCCGCCGTCGCCTTCATGCTGGGCGAGTCCATCGAGACCAGCGCTGGCGACCCGTCGCGAGCCGGCGAGTCGATCCGTGTCGTCGGAACGAACCCCTTCATCATCGGCCCCGAGGGAGAGGAAGGGAACATCTTCCACGAACTCATCGATATCCTCGACGTCGACTGTTACGTGATCAATACGGGCTATCTCGGCGAGCAATCGAAAGATATCGGCGTCACCGAATCCGTGACGATCCTCACCGAAACCGCCCGCGGCACCATCGAGTGGACCCACGACGAGCGAACGGGGCTGACGATCCCCGACTCCGTTCCGGGACTCGACATCGAGGACTACTACGTCCCCGACCACGTCGACGACTACGACGACGCGGTCGCGGAGCTGCGCGCCGACCGCCGCGAGTACCTCGAGCAGTTCGACGAACTCCGCGAGGAGATCAGAGACGCCGTCTACTGAGCGACCCTCGGACGTATCGACGCACGAACGACCCCGGCTTTCAGACCTGATTCGACCCCCGAACTGCGGAGCGGCGCTTGCCGTACACGAATACCGTTATATGTGTCGAGTTCTCACGGTTGGGTAATGAGCGCACAGGTACGGAAACCGATGGCAAGAGTATGCGAAGCGTGCGGTCGAGGCGAACAGTGGGACGAAGACCTCGAGGCCTGGCAGATCGCCCGCGACGACGGCGAGAAACAGGTCGGCAATCCACATTGTATTCATGAGTGGGATATCACCGGCACTTTCACGCCGGTCGACGCGACGGATAGCTGATCGACGCCTCGAAAGGAGCGCTTTTGCCCGACTCGAGCGTAGCGACCCCCATGCCGACTGCCTACATTACAGCGCCGCCCGACGCGGCCGACGAACTCGCCGAAACGCTGGTCGAGGAGCGACTCGCCGCCTGCGTCAATCGACTCGAGACGACCTCGACCTCTAGTAGCTCTTGAAACGATTCACACATCGATCGCAACGCTATCCGCGATCGGGTGTGCATTGACTTTCAAGAGCTACTATACCGCTGGGAGGGCGAGATCACCGCGACGACGAAATCGTGTTGCTCACGAAGACGACCGACGACGCCTCCGATCGACCTCGTCTCGCGCGTGCGGGCCCCTACGACATTCCCCTGTATCGAGCGCTTCGACGAGGACGATATCCTCGAGTCGTTCGCCGACTGGCGAGCGGACAGCATCGAGTAATCGCGGCCGCGGGGAGCGTACGTCAGTCGCTCACAGACGATGACTGCCCGAATTAGCAACCCTTAAAACTCGCGCACGGGTTGTGACGGGTATGGCTGGAACCATCGAAGTGCTCGTTCCGGGTGGCCAGGCCAACCCTGGCCCACCGCTCGGTCCCGAGCTCGGACCGACCCCCGTCGACGTGCAAGCTGTCGTGCAGGATATCAACGACCAAACCGAAGCGTTCGACGGAACCGAAGTCCCCGTCACCGTCGACTACGAGGACGACGGCTCCTTCGAGATCGACGTCGGTGTCCCACCGACGGCCGCACTGGTCAAAGACGAGGCCGGTTTCGAGACCGGCAGCGGCGAACCCCAGAAGGACTTCGTCGCGGACATCTCCGTCGAACAGGTCAAGAAAATCGCCGAGCAGAAACACCCCGACCTGCTCGCCTACGACACCATCAACGCCGCGAAGGAAGTCGTCGGCACCTGCGCCTCGATGGGCGTCACGATCGAGGGCAACGACGCTCGAGAATTCAAGCAGCGAGTCGACGACGGCGAGTACGACGACGTGCTTGCGGCTGAAGCGGAAGCGTAATCGACGCGCTCGAGACGCGAGCGAGCACCCGCTTGTTCGGGGCCGTTCGGAAACGCGTCGCCGGATTTCTCTATTGACCTCCCGCTCGAGCCAGTGGTCTCTCGATCGATGTCGACCAGTCACCGACCAGTCTCGAGTATCGAGTACGGTCGCTCGGCAGTGTCGCCGAACCGAGAACGAGCGGCGCGTGTTGCGACAGACGGCTAAAGGGGTGACCGACTCGAGCGTCGCGGTCGCGCGTGACTAGATTTTATTCGCGGGCGGGACGGTTCGATCGTCCGGCCGGGCCGCCCCGGTCGCGCCGAACACGACGCGGATGCTCGCGCCGATGCCGAGCACGCCGGCGAGACCGGCGAGGACAACGGTCGCCGGCAGCGACACTCCGGCAATCCCACAGAGGAGCGCGCCCGCGAGAACCCCGACGCCGAGCCGGTCGTCACCGAGTCGCGACGCGACGGTGCGGCCGATCGCGACGAGGCCGAGTGCCGTCGCCACGGGCAGGACGACGACGCCGAGAATCACCAGCGGAATCCCGAAGAACGTCCCGATGCTCGAGTCGACGATCAGGTAGCCCGTACTCGCGAGCCCGACGACGACGAGCAGGCTCGGCAGTCCGATACAGCTCGAGATGATCGGACTGCGACGCGACTTCGCCACGGCCTGCGTGCCGGATCGCTGACACAGTCCGAGGACGATTATCGCGACGAGGACGGTCCCCGCAAATTGGATCCCCACGCGAACGAGCGGCTCGAGCGATCGATACGCCTCGAGTTCGCCGCCGCCCGCCAGCGTCGCGACCGAGTCGACCGCTGCCGCCCCAACTATAGTATATAAGTCTACTGGCCCCATGGACTACGTTACAGCAGTTCGAATTATAGAACTTTCGGTTATTGAGAGATTTACTATTCGGATACTGTCACGGAACGCAACGGTTCTGGGCCAGCTGCGTTTCAGTCTCGACCAGCACAGTACCGCGTTGGACGGCGAGACCGTACACGGTGTCGTGTGACGATCGTACTGGCAGTTCGACGGGTTTAAGTTCGGGATGGCACTTGGTTCAAGGGAGACAGGCATCGCCTGTTTCACTGACCCGTAGGAGCATACCCTGCGTACTACGGAGGTGAACGATGGCAGATTCGGATATTGAAACAGCAGTAGCCCGCGCACTCGAGGACTCGCCGGACCGGAACTTTACCGAGACGGTAGACCTCGCGATTAATCTGCGCGACTTAGACCTGAACGAACCGTCGAACCGCGTTGACGAGTCGATCGTCCTGCCGGCCGGAACCGGCCAGGAAACTCGGATCGTCGTCATCGCCGAAGGAGAGACTGGAGTCCGCGCCGAGGAGGCGGCGGACGAGGTCCTTTCGGTGGACGACGTGGCCGATTTGGACGACGACGACGCGAAGGACATGGCCGACGAGACGGACTTCTTCATCGCCGAAGAGGCGATGATGCAAGACATCGCCCGGCACCTGGGTACCATTCTCGGTCCCCGAGGGAAGATGCCGGACCCGCTCGCGCCCGACGACGACGTCGTCGAAACCGTCAACCGACTCAAAAACACCGTGCAGCTTCGCTCCGGCGACCGACGAACGTTCCACACGCTCGTCGGTGCCGAAGACATGGACGCCGAGGACATCGGCGACAACATCGACGTCATCCTGCGTCGACTGCACGCCGACCTCGAGAAGGGGCCCCAGAACATCGACGCCGTCTACGTCAAGACGACGATGGGCCCGTCCGTGGAGGTAGCCTAATATGAGCGCACAGGCTGAACGCAAAACCGAGAACCTTCCCCAGTGGAAGCGAGAGGAAGTCGACGAGCTCGGCCAGATCATCGACGACTACGAGAGCGTCGGCGTCGTCGGCATCGCCGGCATCCCCTCGAAACAGCTTCAGGACATGCGCCGCGACCTGCACGGAACCGCCGTGTTGCGCGTCAGCCGCAACACCCTGCAGACGCGCGCCCTCGAGGACGCCGGATTCGGCGACCTCGTCGAGCACATCGGGGGACAGGTCGGGATCATCGCGACCAACGAGAACCCGTTCTCGCTCTACAAGGAACTCGAGGCATCGAAGACGCCCGCCCCGATCAACGAGGGCGAGGTTGCCCCGAACGACATCGTCATCCCCGAAGGGGACACCGGTGTCGACCCGGGGCCGTTCGTCGGTGAACTCCAAGGTATCGGTGCGAACGCGCGCATCGAAGAAGGATCGATCCAGGTCATGGAAGACTCGACGGTCCTCGAGGCCGGCGAAGAAGTCTCCGCGGATCTGGCGAACGTCCTCAACGAACTCGGGATCGAGCCCAAGGAGGTCGGTCTCGACCTTCGCGCCGTCATCGCCGACGGCGTCCTCTTCGACCCCGAGGATCTCGACATCGACATCGAGGCCTACCGGAGCGACGTGTCGACGGCGGCCGCTCGCGCTCGGAACCTCTCGGTCAACGCGAGCTACCCGACCGAGTCGACCGCGCCGACGCTCGTCGCGAAGGCCACGGGCGAGGCCAAGAGCCTCGGCCTGCAGGCCGCAATCGAGGACGAAGCCCTCATGCCCGACCTCGTCAGCAAGGCCGACGCACAGCTGCGTGCGATCGCTGCCCAGATCGACGACGAGGAGGCGCTTCCTGACGAGCTTCAGGACGTCGCGGCGGCCGCCGAGCCGGCGGCAGCCGACGACGAGGACGAATCGGCCGACGACCAAACCGAAGACGACGCTGAGACCGAAGACGCCGATGCTGACGCCGACGATGACGACGATGAAGACGACGGCGACGGCGCGGCCGGTCTCGGCGAAATGTTCGGATAACGACGACACGAGGACACAACAATGGAATACGTATACGCTGCACTCATCCTGAACGAATCGGGCGAAGAGATCAACGAAGACAACCTGACGAACGTGCTCGACGCCGCCGGCGTCGACGTCGAGGAATCCCGAGTCAAGGCGCTCGTCGCCGCACTCGAGGACGTCGACATCGACGAGGCAGTCTCCGAGGCCGCAGCTGTCCCCGCTGGCGGGGCCGCCGCAGGCGGTGCCGCGGGTGGCGAGGCCGCTGCTGACGAAGGCGGCGACGAAGCCGAGGAGGAAGCCGAAGAGACCAGCGACGTGCCGGACACGACGGACGACGACGACGAGGACGACGAGGCAGACGGCGAAGGCCTCGGCGAACTCTTCGGATAACGTCGCGTCGATCCGGTTTCGACGATCTGTCAACACCGATTTTTCTTTCGACTCGAGGGCAAGTGGCGACGCCGTCCGTCTCGAACCAGCCCGACTGCTGGATTGAGCGGCGAGTGGCGATCCGAGAACCTATAACCGAGGGCGCGGCCAGAGCCGGCAATGCCCGCCCCAGTCGAGGTCGTCACCGAGCCGGCGCTGACCCTGCAGCTCCTCGCGTGGGTGCTTGCCGGCTCGCTGCTCGGTAGCTGTAGCGGGCTCGTCCCGGGGCTCCACGCCAACAACTTCGCGTTCCTGCTCGCGGGGGTCGCGCCGTCGGTCCCCGGCCCGCCGCTGTTCGTCGGCTGTGCGATGCTCGCCGCGGGCGTCGTCCACACCTTCCTGAACGCGGTCCCCGCGATGGCGCTCGGAGTACCCGACGCCGAGATGGCGATCACCGCGCTGCCGGGCCACCGGCTGGTGCTCGAGGGTCGAGGCTCCGAAGCGATCCGGCTCTCCGCGCTCGGCAGTATCCTCGCCGTGCTCGCGGCGGTCCCGCTCGCCATCCCGGTAACTCGAGCCGTGACGACCGCCTATCCGACGATCCGGGCGCACCTGTCGCTCGTCCTCGCGATGGTTGCGGTCGCGCTGATCGCCTCGGAACCCACGTGGCGCGGCCGGTTCGGCGGGCTGTCCTCGTTCGCGCTCGCGACTGGCCTCGGCACGCTCACGCTCGACCTCTCGGCGGACGCCCCGCTCGAGGCGGGCGGCACCCTCGCTCCCCTCTTCGCCGGTCTCTTCGGTGCGCCGGTGCTGATCGACGCGATTCGCGGGAGCGGGATTCCGCCACAGGACGGTGAGGGAGTCACGACATCTCGGCGGTTCGTCGGGACGACGGCGGTCGCCGGCGCGCTCGCGGGGGCTGTGGTCGGCTACATCCCGGGGATTTCAGCGGCTATCGCCGCCGTCGCGGTGCTGGCGGTCGTCCCCGACGGAGCCAGTGACCGCGGTTACATCGTCGCGACCAGCGGCGTCGACACGGCGAACACGATTTTCGCGCTGTTCGCACTGGTCGCCCTCGGTCAGCCCCGAACCGGCGTGTTGGTCGCCTTCGAGGAGACGGCCGCGCCCCTCGAGTTGCCGGTCCTGCTCGCGGGCGTGGTCCTCGCGGGCCTGCTCGGCTTCGCGCTCGTGATCGTCGTCGGGGACGCCTACCTCGAGGTGGTCGGCCGGCTCACCTACTGGAAGATTTCGGCCGCCGTTCTCGTCCTGTTGCTCGTCCTCTCGTACCTGTTTACCGGCCCGCTGGGCATCGTCATCTTCGCCGCGGCGACCGCGATCGGATTGGTCCCGGTTCGATTGCGGTGCCGACGGGTGCATCTGATGGGCGTGCTGATCGGGCCGCTAATGTTGGGTCTTTGACTCGCCGCCGATCTGATTCAGTCGTCGCTCGAGCCGGCCGCTCGAGCGCTCGCTACGAGTCTCTCGACGCGCTCCTGCGAGACGGGATTCGTCGTCTCGCCACCGCGTTTGAGTGCGGTGCCGACGATGACGCCGTCCGCGCCCGCCTCGAGACAGTCGGCGACCGTTTCGGTCGTCACGCCGCTGCCGACGAACACGGGCGCACGGTCGCCGTCGGGATCGGCGAGCACCTCGGCGACGCGTTCGATGTCCGCGAGCGGCGTTTCCGCGCCGGTTCCGGGGCCGGAGACGATGACGCAGTCGGCACCGCCGCGTTCGACCGTCTCGAGGGCCGCGCGGTCGATACCGGTCTCGCCGATCGGCGTCGCGTGCTTGACGTGGACGTCCGCGAGGATCGCGATGTCGGCCTCGAGTCGCTCGCGCAGCCGGAGCGTCTCGTGGGCGCGGCCCTCGAGGATCCCCTGATCGGTCGCAGCGGTGCCAACGTGGACGTTAACGCGGACGAAGTCGGCGTCGGCGGCCGCGGCGACCGACAGCGCCGCCGCGGCGTCGTTGCGGAGCACGTTGATCCCGACCGGCACGTCGACGGCGTCGGTCAGCGCCGTCGCGATCGCGGTCATCTCCGCGACGACGTGTTTGGGTACGTCCTCGGGGTAGAACGGCGCGTCGCCGAAGTTCTCGAGGATGATGCCGTCGATTCCACCCGCCTCGAGCCGGGCGGCGTCCTCGAGCGCGCGAGTTCGGACGGCCTCGCGGCCGTTCTCGTCTTCGGTCCCGCTGCCGAACCCCGGCGCGCCGGGCAACGGCGGGAGGTGAACCATGCCGATGACTGGGCGGCCGGTCTCGAACAGGGCCGAATCCGACGGGGTCGCGTCGAACGGACTCGAGGCGGTCATACCGGCTCTCTGCCCGCGATCGGGATAAGTGGTCGTGGGACCGCCGCGGGCGCGACTCGCTATCCGGTACCACAGTAGGCGGCAATGCCATCCCCGTCCGCGGTCGTTTTCCCGATGACGTGACTACGCCCGGTCGATGACCGACGCACTCTCTGCGCTGTCGTTGGGCGATTCCGAGGCATCGAACCGAATCGCCGTCTCGCCGATGTGCCAGTACTCCTGTGACCCCGACGGGCTGCCGACCGAGTGGCATCGGGTCCACCTCGGGAGTCGAGCCGTCGGCGGAGCCGGTATCGTCATGACCGAAGCGACCGCCGTCTCCCCCGCGGGCCGGATCACCCCCCACGACCTCGGCATCTGGAGCGACGAGCACGCGGCCGCGCTCGAGCCGATCACCGAGTTCGTCCGCGAGCAAGGCGGGGTCCCGGGGATTCAACTCGCCCACGCGGGCCACAAGGCGAGCAAGAAGCGCCCGTGGGACGGGAACGTCCCGATCGGGCCGGACGAGACCGACCCCGACGGCGCGTCGGGCTGGGAAGTCCTCTCGCCGTCGCCCGAGGCCTATCCGCCGTTCGACGGCGACCGGCCGGCGATGCGGAAGGCCGACGCCGAGGACATTCAGGGCGTGATCGACGCCTACCGCGCCGCGGCCGAGCGCTCGCTTGAGGCCGGGTTCGAAATCGCCGAGGTCCACGCGGCACACGGCTACCTGCTCCACGAGTTCCTCTCGCCGGTCACGAACGACCGCGATGACGAGTACGGTGGCAGCTTCGAGAACCGCACGCGACTGGTCCGCGAGGTCGTCGCGGCCGTCCGCGAGGTCTGGCCCGATGGCAAGCCGGTCTTCGTCCGCATCTCCGGCACGGACTGGCTCGACGACCGCGACTCGTGGGACATCGAGCAGTCGGTGCGGCTGGCCGACGACCTCGCCGAACTGGGCGTCGATCTGGTCGACGTTAGTTCGGGCGGACTCCACCCTGACCAAGCGCCCCCGGCGGGACCGAACTTTCAGGTGCCACTGGCCGAGCGAGTCCGCGAGGGAGCCGACGTCGCCGTCGGCGCGGTCGGCGGCGTCACCGAACCCGAACAGGCCGACGCGCTGGTCCGGAACGGCCGGGCCGACCTCGTCCTCGTCGGTCGGGAGTTCCTCCGCGATCCGTACTTCGGGCTGCGCGCGGCCGGCGACCTCGAGCGCGATCCCGAGGCGGTCGCCGAGGAGTGGCCGGTCCAGTACCGTCGCGCGGTCCAGCGGTAGTCTCCGGGTCTATCGCAGCTCTCAGCACACTCAGTCGTTTATCGGTCTGATCCCCGTCTCTTCGGGATTCGGACCGCTCACCCGAAACCCGGAATCGTCGCGAGCGGCGTGGACTCGTTGGGGGTAGGGGATCGTGATCCCCTCGCGGTCGAACGCGTCCATGATCGCCTCGATCATCGCCGTCTGGGCGTCGAGCTTGCGTCGCATCGTCGGATCGCCGATCCAGACGCGACATTCGAGGACCACCGCCGACTCGTCGAACCGTTTTGCGATCACCTGCGGATTGGGCGCGTTCTTGATCTCCTCGAGGTCGCCGACGGCGTCGACGATAACCGACCGGGCGTGCTCGAGGTCGTCAGTGTAGTCGACACCGACGTCGACATCGATCCGGAGCTGGTCGTTTTTCGAGTAGTTCGTCAGCGGGTTGTTCGTGACCTGATCGTTGGGGATGAGGACGTGCTTGTCGCCGAACGTCTGGATCTTGGTCGTGAAGATGGTGACATCGGTGACGATGCCGGTCGTCTCGTCGACCTCGATCCAGTCGCCGACGGCGAACGGCCGCGAGAACAGCAGGATGAATCCGGCGAGCATGGCCGTCAGCGTTTCGCGAGCCGTCAGCGCGACGACCGCCGTGATCGCACCCGCGCCGATAAAGATGTTGGTCAGGTCGATTCCCCAGAGGGTGAGCAAGACAGTCCCGGCGAAGGCGACGATCCCGATATCCGTGACGTGATAGGCGACCTCGCTCTGGTGTTTGGTGAGCGCGTTCGTTTGGGCCAACTTGTCGATCGACCGGTTGACGAACCTGATCGCGAGATAGGCGATGACGACCACCGCGACGCTGATCAGTTGCTGGGCGGCGAGCCACCGATCGATCAGCATCGTCTCGAGGGTGACGCTGAGCACATAGGTAACCTGCCAAATCACGCTGAACGCGTAGACTGACAGGAAAACGATACTTGCGAGTACGAGAACGGCGCTCGCCTCGGCGAGTTGCCTGCCGTTGCGGCGGCGGACGATCGAGCGGACGTGCGAGGCGGCCCTGATCCCGACGGGGAGTACCGCGACGACCAGCAGCGTCGCGACCACCTGCGCCTCGAACGACGACAGATAGGTCTCCTGTAGCCACGGGATCGGCTCCGGTCGGAGGGACGATCGAAGCGGAAAGACGCTCGAGAGGACACGGAACATCCGGCGTCGATAGTAGCGAGTCGGAGCATTTGAGAGCCATCCCGGCAGTTGCAACCGCCCTATCGCTGTCAGTCGGTCTCGTCGGCCGGACAATCGCCGAGAGACGGCCAGCGGGTCCGGTTAGCGGCCGTCGTAGTCGTCCAGCCAGCCAGTGACCGAGGACTGTAACGCGCCGGTCGTCGTCCCGATATTCAGCAGCTGGTAGCCGTTCCGCGCCTTCTCGTTGACGTCCTCCATACCGAACCCGAGCCCGCCGACCGGCACGTCCGCCTCGACGGCCGCCGACCGGATCGTCTCGATGGCTTCCTCGACCTCGGGATGGTCGAACTCACCGGGATGACCGAGCGAGACCGAGAGATCCAGCGGGCCGATGAAGACGAACCCGAGTTCGGGGACCGCGAGGATCGACTCGAGGTCGTCGAGCGCCGAGGCGGTCTCTATCGTGACGCCGACGACGACCGAGTCGTCTTCGCTGGTCACGTAGTCGTCGGTCAGTCCCCAGCGGCTCGCGCGCGGGTTCGCCATCCCGCGCCGGCCGGGCTCGCCGTCGTACTCGAACCGGCCCGCTCGGGCTGCGGCTTCGAGTTCCTCGCTGCTGCCGACCCGCGGGAGGAACACGTTCCGAACGCCCGCGTCCAGTACCTTCCGGACCAGCGACGGATCGGTGTCGGGCACGCGCACCAGTAGCTCCGTGTCGGTGCCGTCGGCCGCCCGCAGAAGCGCTTCCAGCGTCTCTGCGTCCCGCGGGCTCGGCCCGCCGTGCTCGAGGTCGATCCAGACGAAGTCCGCGCCGAGGGTCGCGTAGAGTTCGACGACCGCCGGGCTGTACGTGTTCTCGAGGACGCCCAGTGCGACCTCGTCGTTCTCGAGCGTCTCGCGGAGCGCGTTACCGCGCGGTTCCTGACTCATACCGCTGTCTTCCACACCGACGGGCGACTAAAGTCTGGGGCCGAACGACGCAGTGTCCGGGTTTCCCGGGCGAAAACGGCTTACTCGTCTTTCCACTTGATCGAACAGCCGCGGGAGGGCTGCCACTCGAGGTCGACGTCCTCGCCGGCCAGGACGGCGTCGATCGTTTCGCGGATCTGGAACCGGCTCGGGTCGTCGTCGGGGTTCGGCGCGTCGTCGAGTCGGCCGTGGTAGGCCAGTCGGAACTCGCCGTCCTCGCGTGCGAACAGGAACGGGTCCGGCGTACAGACCGCGCCGTACTCGCGGGCGACGGCCTGACTCTCGTCCCGGAGGTAGGCGTCGTACTGGACTCTTCCGTCGTCGACGAACTCCCGCATCTTCTCGAACGAGTCTTCGGGGTACTCCTCGGCGTCGTTCGAGTTGATCCCGACGACCGACACGTCGTCGTACTCCTCGGCTACCTCGTTCAGCAGGTCGAACTTCGCCTGCGCGTACGGGCAGTGGTTACACGTGAACACGACCAGCAGCGCCTCGTCGTCGGCGAAGTTCTCGAGGGAATACGTCTCGCCGTCGACGCCCTCGAGTTCGAACGCCGGCGCGGCGTCGCCGGCCTCGAGTTCGGATTCGGATTCTTTGAGAACCATATCGACCGGTTCGTGTCGTTCGTCCTTAATCGTCACGTTCGGGGGAGTCGGGTCACGTCCCGTCGACCCCGACCGCGACACCTAGCCGAACAGTTCCGCGAACTTGAGGAGCAAGCCGGGGACGACCAGCAGGGCGATCCCGCCGACGATCAGGGCGAGCGGGACGAGCAGGCTGATGTCGGTCAGCAGCCAGAGTCCGAGGCCGCCCAGGATCGCTAGCAGGCCGACCAGTCGAAGCAGCCAGACGAACAGGCCCTCGAGTTCCGAATCGGCGACGACGTCGGCGAGTTCGAGTACCTCGTCCATAGCCGTTCGACACTGGCTCCCGGAGCCACTTAATTCCGGTGTCGTTCCGTGCGATTCGATTCAGACACCACGCGCGACGACTTACATATTAGTACCCCCGGGCCGCATCGACTGGGTATGAAGACGCTCGAGGTCACCGACGAACAGTACGCGTTCATCCAGTACCTCCGCGAGGAAATCTCCGATTCGGTCGTCGGCAAGTACGGGTTCGTCCGCGAACGGGACGCCGTGCAGTTCCTGATCGATAACCTCGACGAGGACATCGAGATCGATATCGACGGCGAGTTCGACTCCTCGGCGACCGACGACGTTTCGGCGTCCGTCGGGGCCGCGATCGAGGGCGACGACGACCCCCACGAACTCGAGGAGGTCTCCTACGTCGAAGGCGAGACACCGGCGGCCGACGAGGTGCTCGACGAGGATGCCGACGACCCCGATTCCGAGACGGACGGGGCAGACGACGACGCCTCGAGCGAAGACGAATCGGCGGACGCGGCGGACGAGTCCGCCGACGGAGCGGACTCCGACGGCGAATCGGACGCTGACGACGGGGACGGCGAGACGGCAGCCGACGACAGCGACGACGGTGGAGACGGCGACGGCTCGGCCGACGACGACGAGATGTTAGACGAGATGATGAGCCTGCTCGAGACCCACGACGACAAGTGGACGGAATCGGACTCGGCGGACTTCCGATACACCGTCGAACTCCCGGACGGCTCGAGCGAACAGGTCCAGACGAAAGACGACGTGCGGGCGCTGCTGTTCAAGAACTACCGATAGCGCTCGATCGGTTCAGAACTCGAGACTATATTTCTGTCTGGATAGTCGGTATTTCGTGCAGTGGGGTTTATACGCCGGACGTGGAACCCTCGGAGCGGTTACGATGGGTCGCCCACATTGGTTCCAGCTGGAAGACGAGATCACCTGCCCCGACTGCGATCGGCGCGTGCCGATGCAGTCCCGAATCTGTCCGCGCTGCGAGTCGTCGCTGCATTAGGAAACACCCTCGAGACGGTTCTATTCGGAACCACTCTCGAGCGTTTCGAGCGGGACCGAAATCGACGGCGAGTAGCAACGCCTTTTTGCCCACCCTGCGATGAGGGTGCATATGAGCGAACGCGAGGTGCTCGAGTTGCTTCGTGAGAACGCGCGGTACTCCACGGCGGATATCGCGCGAATGACCGACCTCGAGGAAGACGAGGTCGAGGCGACCATCGAGGAGCTCGAGGCAGCGGGCGTCGTCCGGGGGTACCAGGCGGTCGTCGACTGGGACAAACTGGAAGACGAACGCGTCCGAGCCGAGGTCGAGTTGAACGTCACGCTCGACCGCGAGACGGGTTACGACGACATCGCAGAGCGCCTCGCACGGTTCCCGCAGGTCAAGGCCCTGCGGCTGATCAGCGGCGATTACGACTTCGATATGGAGGTCGAGGGCGACTCCATCCGCGAGGTCTCGCAGTTCATCAGCGAGAAGGTCGCGCCGGTCCCCGAGATCACCCAGACAGTCACTCACTACGTGATGACCTCCTACAAGGAGAACGGGATCGAACTCGGCGACGGCGAGGGCGACGACCGCCTCTCGTTCTCACCCTGACAATGACGTTCGAACTGTCAGACCGCGTGCAGACGGTGCCGCCCTCGGGCATCCGACGCTTCTTCGAGATCGCCGAGGAACGCGACGAGGTCATCTCGCTGGGCGTCGGTGAACCCGACTTCGCGACGCCGTGGGCGGCCCGCGACGCGGCGATCACGTCCTTAGAGCAGGGGAAGACCTCCTATACGGCAAACCGTGGCAAGCGCGAACTCCGCGAGGCGATCGCGGACTACGTCGCCGACCGGTTCGAACTGGGGTACGACCCCGACGAGGAGATCCTCGTCACCGCCGGCGCGAGCGAGGCGGTCGATCTGGCCTTCCGGGCGTTCGTCGATCCCGGCGACACGGTCGCGATCGCCCAGCCGTCGTACATCTCCTACGAGCCCGGCGTCATCTTCGCCGGCGGCGAGGTGCTGCCGGTCCCCACGAAAGAGGAAGACGACTTCCGACTCACCGTGGAGGGCCTCGAGGCGGCCGGCGCGGCCGACGCGGACATGCTGGTCCTCTGTTATCCCAACAATCCGACGGGCGCGATCATGCCCGCCGAGGACCTCGAGCCGATCGCAGAGTTCGCCCGCGAGCACGACCTGACGGTCCTCTCGGACGAGATCTACGCCGAGTTGACCTACGACGGCGAGCACACCTCGATCGCGAGCTTCGAGGGCATGCGCGAGCGCACCATCGTCTTCAACGGCTTCTCGAAGGCCCACGCGATGACCGGCCTCCGACTGGGCTACGCGCTCGGCCCCGCCGACGCCATCGGCGCGATGAACAAGATCCACCAGTACACGATGCTGTCCGCGCCGACGACGGCCCAACACGCCGCACTCGAGGCCTTGGACTCCTGTGCGAACGACGTTCAGGAGATGGTCGATCAGTACGACCGCCGCCGGCAGTTCGTCCTCTCGCGATTCCGCGAAATCGGGCTGGACGTCTTCGAGGCCAAGGGGGCGTTCTACTGCTTCCCCGAGGTTCCCGAAGGATTTACCGCTGAGGAGTTCGCCGAGGAAGTCCTGCGCGAACAGGGCGTCGCCGTCGTTCCCGGCGACGTCTTCGGCGACGGCGGCGAGGGCCACCTGCGAATCTCCTATGCGACCGGACTCGAGGACCTGCGGAAGGCGCTAAATCGGATCGAAGCTTTCGTCGAAGAACACGTCTGAGGTCGGCCTCGTTTTTTGCCGTCGATACTGAACGCAACAGCGCCTCGCGCCGTCTGTGAGCCGAGACTCGGGCGGCGGTGGCATCACGAACAGTTTTCTCGGTCGCCCGCGCTCTCGGTAGTATGGTCGACTATCGTCCCATTCCGGACGAACGGGACGTGTTCCACGAGTATCGCAGCTACGCGTTCCGGCCCGAGGAGGGGGTTCCGGCGTACGATCCCGCGGACCACGAAACGCCACGGGACACCCTCGGCTCCCGGCGCGGCGTGTATGAGGACGGGGCGGCAGACGACGCGGAGCCGCGCAGCGTCTGTCGGCACTACTGGATCGAGGCCCGCGTGCGCGACGAGGGCCATCGGACCGCCGGGTTGGCGTCGGTCGCGACCCCACCCGAGTACCGCCGTCGCGGCTACGTCCGGCAGTTGCTCGCCCGGTCGCTCGCCGAGTACCGCGACCACGACGTGCGGTTCTCGGTCCTGTGGCCGTTCCGCTATCGGTTCTACCGGCAGTACGGCTGGGACACCGGCACACAGATTGTGACCCACGAGTGTGACCCGAGCGTGCTCTCGGTCGCGGCCGACGCCGTCGACCGGGACGCGGGTTCGTTCCGCCGACTCGAGGCCGACGAGTACGACGCGCTCGAGTCGGCCTACGAGACGTACGCCGACCGGTACTCGCTCGCCCTCGAGCGCGACGAGGAGTGGTGGCGACACCGCGTCTTCGCCGGCCACGAGCGCGATCCCTTCGTCTACGCGTACGAACGCGACGGGCGGGTGCAGGGGTACCTCGTCTACACGATGGACGGGACGGACGGCGACCGGACGATGGTCGTCTCCGAACTCGTCGCCGTCGACCACGAGGCCGTGGTGGCGCTGCTGTCTTTTTGCTACGATCACGAGTCCCAGGTGCAGCGCGTTCGCCTCCGCGTGCCCGAAGCGGTGCCGATTCGTGCGATCGCTCGAGAGCCGGATCGGATCGAGACGACCGTCGAGAACGGGCCGATGGTCCGCGTCGTCGACGTTGCGGAGACGCTCTCTGCGCTCGCCTATCCGGACCGCGAGGCGACCGTAACGCTCGCCGTCGAGGACTCGCTCGCCGAGTGGAACGACGGGACGTTCCGGCTCGCGGTCTCGGACGGCCGCGCGGAGTGTCGCCGACTGGGTGACCGCACAACTCCGGAGTCGTCCGCCGACGTCCGCCTCGATATCGGCGCGCTCTCTCAGCTCGTCGTTGGCTTCCGATCGGCGAGCGCTCTCGAGCGAACGGGGCGACTCGAGGCAGCGGAGTCGGCCTCGCTCGAGACGATGTCGACGCTCTTCCCCGAAACGGCGGTTGCGCTGACCGACCGGTTCTGAACGGCTCGCTGACCGTGGGTATCCGTTCGGTGCGGGGCGGCAGACGGAGTCGCGATCGGAGACACATCATGACATCAATTGACATACTAGTGCTCGGCCACGACACTGAAATAGGGGTTGCACAAACTATGTGCTGACTGTCTGTCGATGAGATCAACGGCCGCGAGCGGCGATTGCCTCGAACGTGGGGGGGAGGCCCGTCCGTCGTCGGGCGGGGGTGGCGAGTCGTGACCATGCGATCCGTGCCGATCGTCGACCGGGTGACGGACGCCTTCTTCGCGCTCGATACCGGCTTTCGGTTCACCTATCTCAACGAGCGGGCCGAAACGCTGCTCAAACGCTCCCGCGAGGACCTGATCGGACGGGTCATGTGGGACGAATTCCCCCAGACCGTCGAAACGCAGTTTCCGGACGGGTTCCACCGCGCGATGGACGAGCAGGTCCCGGTGTCGTTCGAAATCTATCACACGCATCTCGAGACCTGGTTCGAAGCGCGGGCCTACCCGTCTCAGAACGGGCTCTCGGTGTACATGCGCGATGTCACCGAGCGGCGGGCACAGGAGACAACGGTGGCCCAACACGCCGCCGTCGTCGAGGCGATCCGCGACGCCGTCATCACGCTCGATCGCAACCGCGAAATCGTCGCGATCAACGGCGCGACCGAAACCCTCCTCGGCGCGGATCGGTCGACGCTGGACGGCGAGCACGTCGAAACCCTGACCGAACTGGCGGGTATCGACGATCAGCACGCGGTCGATATCGGCCGGGCGATTACCGACGTCGACGTCGGCAACGCGGATCGCCGACAACTCGAGTTGCCCTACACCGGTCCGGACGGCGACGACCGGATGGGCGAGTTCCGGTTCGTCCCGATCGAAGACGACACCGCGACCGTCGCCGCCGTCGTCCGCGATATCACCGACCAACACGAGTACGACCGCGTCGTCACGTCGCTCCACGAGATCACCCGCTGGCTCCTCGAGTCCGACGATCCGGAAGAGATCTGTGCGATCTCGGTCCACGCCGGCAGCGACCTGCTCGACCTTCCGATCAGCGGCGTCTGGCTGCTCGAGGAGGAGCAGGGCTATCTCGAGCCCGTGGCCGGGACCGCCGGCGCACACGATGAGTTCGGCGGCCTGCCGCGGTTCAACCCCGGCGAAGGCCTCGTCTGGGACGTCTTCGAGGCCGGCGAAGTCGAACGGTTCGACGACCTCGAGACCGTCGGCGAACTCTACAATCCGGACACGCCGCTCCGATCGGAGATCATCGCCCCGATCGGGACCCACGGCGTCCTCATGACGGGCGCACTCGACCCCAACCGATTCGACGAGACCGACGTTGACCTCATCTCGACGCTCGTCGAGAACACGCGGGCCGCTCTCGACCGAGCCGATCGGGAACGGGTCCTCCGGGATCGAACCGCCGAACTCGAGCGCCAGACAGAACGGCTCGAGGCCGTCGCAGACGTGCTTTCGACCGATCTGAAAGATCAACTCACGGCCGTCGCCGACGCGCTCGAGGACGACACGGCCGACGAGTGGGAGTTCCCGCTCGCCGAGGACACCGTCGAAACGACGCTCGACCGCGCGGAGGGGCTCGTCGACGACGTGCGGGAGTTCGCCCGGAACGCCTCCGCGATCGGCCCGCGCAGCCGGCTCCGCCTCGAGTCCGCGATCACCGACGCCGTCGGCGAGTCACGTCTCGACGAGGACAGTATCATCGTCGACGGCGCGGCCGCGCTCCGGGCCGATCCGGACCGGTTCGTCCATCTCCTCGAGACGGCCTTCGACAGCGCCGTCGCGCGGGCCGACGGTGACGTGACGATTCAGATCGGCCTCGTCGGATTCGAAGACGGAGGCAGTCGCGGCTTCTTCCTCCTCGACGACGCCGCGGAAATCCCCCCGAACGCACACGAACGCGTGCTCGATCCGACCCGCGACGACGACACCGCGATCGACGGACTCGGCCTCGCACTCGTCCGGGCCATCGCCGAAGCCCACGACTGGGAGTGTACCGTCTCCAACGGCGCGAACGGCGGAACGCGGATCGAGATTCGCGACGTGACGACCCTCGAGCGCCGGCTCGAGTAGGAGGGCGACCGAGGCGGAGCGAGAACGGCGAGACGGGGGTTACCGGGGAACCGTCCCGGTCATGACGTAATACTCGTGGTGTGGCTCTCTGCCCCACAGCGCCGGGTCCGACAGCGATTCGTACTCGAGTTCCCGGAGATCGTTGCCCGCCAGGAACTCGCGGAGGTCGGCGGGCGGGCGGCCGTCGTACATCGGTAAGTCGTCGTGGATCGCCTCGTACTCGTCCCACGGCTCGTCGTGGTCCCAGTACCCCTCGATCAGGAGGATGCGACCGCCTGGTTCAACGACTCGACGCCACTCCTCGATCGCCGCGCCGGGGTTCGGGAGCGTCCAGATGAGGTGCCGGGCCGTAAGCAGGTCGAACGCGTCGTCGGGAACCGCGAGTGTCTCCGCGTCCCCGCGGTGGAACGCGACCGAGCGGTCGGTCTGGTCGGCTTTCAGCCGTGCGCGCTCAAGCATTTCCGGGGCGAAGTCGACGCCCGTAACGTCGTGTCCCAGGTCTGCCAGCAGTAGCGACACGACCCCCGTCCCACAGCCGAGATCGAGGGCTCGCAGCGGGTCGCCGCCGGTCCACTCGCGGAGCACCGACAGCCACCGCTCGCGCTGTTCGTCGGTGTGGATGCCGTGGTGGCTCGCGTCGTCGAACGTCGCGGCGCGGTCGTTCCAGTGTTGCTGGACGAGGTCTTTGACAGCGTCGTCGGTCCGATTCGGTTGCGTCATGTATGTGTGCTCTAGTTCGTCGGGACCCCACTGAACGCACGAGACGATTGGCCACCGAGGACCCAGCGCCGTCACTCCTGAACGACCGAGTTGCCAGTAATATCGCGACAGAGTTGGCGGTAGCCGTCCTGGGCCAAGAGTTCCTGCATCGTGTCGTCGACCTCGACTCGAAGGACGGCCAGCCGATCCTCGAGTTCGGCGTACTCCTGACTCGAGCGGCGTTCGGCCCTGCTCTTTTGATCGTCCAGTAACGCCTTCTTCGAGGCGAGCGCGAAGAACTCCCGCAGCTGCTCGTCGTAGGACGACCGGAGCAGCAGTTGGTCGATAACCGCGACCAGTTCGTCCTGCGAGACGGGTTTGATCAGGTAGTCGTCGAACCCCATCTCGATGATCTCGAAGTCGGGCTCGACCGCCGTCACCATCGCGACCCGGCACTCGAGGTCTCGCTCCCGGATCGTCTCGAGGACGGTCGACCCCGAGAGTCCCGGCATCCGCCGGTCGAGGAGGACGACGTCGATCGATTCGTCGATCGCCGCCAGCGCGTCGGTGCCGTCCGATGCCGTTTGGACTGCACAGACCTCCTCGAGCCACGCGGCATAGAGGTTCGCGAGGTCGGGCTCGTCTTCGACGATCAGGACGGATGGGGTGTCGGTAGTCATCGAATCCTCCGAAATTGTCGGCTCGTTGGACTACTTATGGCGGCTGTATATCAATATGTCGGACAATAGATGGCGAAACTGGCGGCGTTGACGGGTATTGCCGCATTCCCACGGCAGATTCTCGAGAAAGGAACTCGAATCCGACGCAATCGATCGCCCGGCTCGGCTCACTCGAGTTCGCGTTCGATCGTCGCGCGTCGCTCGCGGATCGCGGCTGCGTCGGTCTCGATCGTTCGATCACCGGTCTCGATCGTGAGAGTTCCGTCGTCGGTCCCAACGCCGAGTTCGACGACCGGCGCGACGCCGTCGAACGCCTCGCGGACCGCCTCGACCGATTCGGTCTGGATCAGCGCCCGTCCCGGCTGTTCGCCGAACAGCGCGCCCGCGGAATCCGCGCTCGGGATCGACACCTCGAGGCCGGCGTCCGCGGTGACCATTTCGGCGAGGGCGACGGCGAGCCCGCCGTGGCTGACGTCGTGGACCGCGAGCGTCGAGTCCGCGTCCGCGACTGCAGCGAGTGCCTCGATCAGGCTCGCGGGGTCGGCGGGCAGTTCGGGGAAGCGGTCGCTGCCGCCGAACTGCGCGAGGTACTCGGAGCCGCCGAGGCGGGCCTCGTCGGACTCGAGACCGAGGTCGCCGACGAGGACCAGATCGCCCGCCGGCTCGACCGACAGCGGCGGCGCGTCGTAGCCGTCCTTAGCTCCGACCATCGCCAGCGTCGGCGTCGGCGGGATCGGCCCCGCGACGGAGTCGTTGTACAGCGAGACGTTCCCGCCGACGACCGGCGTCGACAGCGTCTCGCACATCTCGGCGAGCCCGTCGACGATTCCTTTGAAGCCGCCGTAGACATCCGGCCTCTCCGGGTTCCCGCCATTGAGACAGTCGACAGCGGCCAGCGGCGTCGCGCCCTTGGCCGCGATGTTCGTCGCGTTCTCGAGCGCCACGGCACGAGCGCCGTCGTAGGGTGCGGCGGCGGTCCAGTTCGGCGCGGCACCCGACGAAAGCGCCAGCCCCTGCTGGGCTTCCCGGACCGCGACGATCGCTGCGTCGTCACCGGGTCCGACGCTCGTCCGGACGCCGACCTCGTGGTCGTACTGGCGGTAGACCCACCGCTTCGAGGCGGTGTTCGGGCTCGAGACGACGTCGTCGAACGCGTCCTCGAGATCGATGTCGGGCAGGTCCGTTTCCGGTTGTGCCGGTTCCTCGGACGCGAGGTCGTTCATCGGCGCGCCCTCGCCGAGGAAGTACGCATCCACATCGACGACGGTCTCACCCTCGAACGTGCAGGTGTAGTTGCCGTCGGTGACCTCACCGATGACCGAACAGCCCAGATCGAACCGCTCGGCAATCTCGCGCACGCGGTCGACGTTCTCGGGTGTGACCTCGTAACACATCCGCTCCTGGGACTCGGCCAGCAGGATCTCCAGTGCGTTCATGTTCGGCTCGCGCTGGTGGACCCGCTCGAGTTCGATGTGTGCACCGAGGCCGCCCTTGGCGACGAGTTCGCTCGAGGCACCGCCGAGCCCGGCGGCACCGAGGTCGCGAGCGGACTCGATCAGGGTCTCGTCGACGAGCGCCTCGTTGGCCTCGATGAGCAGTTTCTCCGAGTAGGGGTCGCCGACCTGGACCGCGGGTCGGTCCTCGGTCTCGGCGTCCTCCGCGAGATCCTCGCTGGCGAAGCTCGCGCCGCCGAGTCCGTCCCGGCCCGTGCCGTTGCCGACGAGCACGAGCTTGTTCCCGGGTTCTTGGGCTTCAGCAGTGACGAGTCGCTCCTCGTCGGTCAGGCCGACGCAGGCGACGTTAACCAGCGGATTGCCCTCGTAGTCGGGGTGGAAATCGACGCTGCCGGCGACCGTCGGCACGCCGATACAGTTCCCGTAGTGGCTGATCCCTTCGACGACGCCCTCGAAGAGGTACTGCGAGTGGTCGTCGTCGAACTCGCCGAAGTACAGCGAGTCCGCGAGCGCGATGGGGTAGGCACCCATCGAGAGCGTGTCCCGGACGATGCCGCCGACGCCGGTGGCCGCGCCGTCGAACGGGTCGACGTAGGAGGGGTGGTTGTGGCTCTCGATGCCAAGCGTGATGTACGTGCTGTCACCGTCTCCCGGCTCGTTTCCGGGGAGCGCGACGACCGCCGCGTCGTCGCCCGGCCCGATGACGACCTGCTCGCCCTCGCTGTCGAACGCCGACAGCAGCGGTCGCGAGGAGCGGTACGCGCAGTGCTCGCTCCAGAGGTTCTCGAACAGCGCCGCCTCCGCTCGAGTCGGTTCCCGCCCCAGCTCGGAAACGACGAGTTCGCGGTCCGAATCGGCAAGACTCATTCATCTAAGTGGTGAAAGTCGGTCGGTAAATGGGTTTCCATATGCACGTTCGTGGATATAGTAGGCGGCCGCACGACCGTCGAGTCGCGGACCGAGTCGCTTTTGATCAGGCCGCCTAAACGTGTGCTCGTGCTGTCGGTCGAACTTCACACGCACTCGTCGCTGTCCTACGACGGCCGCGACCCGGTCGAACTCATCCTGGAGCAGGCCGAAGCCGTCGGTCTCGACGCGATCGCAGTGACGGATCACGACGAGATCGACGCGAGTCTCGAGGCCGCCGAGCGCGCCGCCGACTACGGGCTGGTCGGGATTCCGGGCATGGAGATCTCGAGCAAGGCGGGCCACGTGCTCGGGTTGGGCCTCGAGGAAGCCGTTCCGCCCGGGCTCTCCTTCGAATCGACGCTCGAGGCGATCCACGAGCAGGGCGGACTGGCCGTCGTACCCCACCCGTTTCAGGAGTCGCGCCACGGCGTGATGGCCCGCATCTCCCGCGAGCAACTCGCGCTGGGCGACGCGATCGAGGTCTATAACTCCCGGCTATTCACCGGACGAGCGAACCGACAGGCCGAACGCTACGCTCGGTCGCGTGACCTGCCGATGACCGCCGGCAGCGACGCCCACATCAGCGAGATGGTCGGGCAAGCAGTCACCCGCGTCGACGCCGACGAGCGCTCCGCCGAGGCGATCCTCGCGGCCATCGCGGACGGGCGGACGACCGTCGAAGGAAAGCGAACGCCGTGGCGGATCAGCGTCCAGCAGTTCGCCGGCGGCGTCACGCGACGACTGAGCCACGTGCTGAAACTCTTCCAATGACCGACCCGACGCTCCGCGGTGCCGACCCGACGACAGTTCGTACTGCACTCGAGGACGCCGACCCGTTCCCGGGCACGGCCGGCTTCGCGGGAGCGGTCGACGGCCGCCTCGTTCGTGACGTGCTCGGTCGCGTCCCGCTGTTCGTCGACAGCGACTCCGAGCGCGGCGACAGCCCGGCGTGGGCCTTCGAGCCGACCGCACTCGAGGAGCCGACGCTCTTCCCGGCCGGTGCGGCCGTGCCCGCCGACGGCCCGCTCCCGGAACCGGAATCACACTGGCCGCTGCCCGATCCCGAGCCGCTCGAGGGCGATGCCGCGCTCAAGGCGCTCAAGGAGGCGATCCGAACGGCGACCGACGCCGTCCGCGACGACGACCGCGAGATCGCCGTCGCCTTCTCCGGCGGCGTCGACTCGGCGCTGGTCGCCGAACTGCTCGACGCGCCGCTGTACGTCGTCGGCTTCTCGGACAGCCACGACATCGAGGCCGCGCGCACGGCCGCCGACGCGATGGGCCGCGACCTGACCGTCGTCGACCTCGAGCCGGCCGATCTCGAGCGCGCCGTCCCCGAGGTGGCGCGGGCGACCGGGCGCACGAACGCGATGGATATCCAGATCGCGCTCCCGCTGTATCTGGTCGGCGAACGCGTCGCCGCGGACGGCTTCGACGCGCTCGCCGTCGGGCAGGGAGCCGACGAACTGTTCGGCGGCTACGAGAAGGTTGTCAGGCTCGACCATCGGGTCGACGCCGAGACGGTCCGCGGAGCCGTCCGCGAACAGATCCGGAGCCTCCCCGATCAGCTTCCGCGGGACGTGCTGACGATCGACGCGGCAGGGTTGGAGCCGGTCGCGCCGTTCCTCCACGATGATGTCGTCGAGGCCGCGCTCCGACTGCCCGACGACCTGCTGGCCGACGCGGACGAACGGAAGCGCGGCTTCCGACGAGTCGCGTCGGAGTACCTGCCGGCCGAAGTCGCCGGCCGGGACAAGAAGGCGGTCCAGTACGGCAGCCTCGTCGCCCGCGAACTCGACCGGCTCGCTCGGCAGGCCGGCTACAAGCGCCGGATGGACGACCACGTCACGAAGTACGTCGCGTCGCTGCTCGAGGACGGCAATAGCGACCCGTCCGAGTGATATCCCACTCCCTTCTCACGACGGCAACGGACAGAGACTCGCGGTGAAGACCACCGTCTCGTCGGTCTCGTTTTTCGCACCGTGGCCGACGCCGCGCTCGTGGTGGACCACACCGGGCGCGTCGATCCGTTCGCTCTCCTCGCCTTGTATCACGGTCACCGTCCCCTCGAGAACGTGAAAGACGTTCGTGCTCTCGGCGTGGTCGTGTGCCTCGAGTTCCGCGCCCGGGCCGAGGGCGAAGGCCTTCACGAGGACGTCGTCGGTGACGACCAGTTCCCCGGTCGCGACCTCGCCGTCTCCCGGCTCGAGGTCGGCGATCGAATCGGCGTATTCGTCGAGCATATCGTTCGATTCGACGGGGACCACTAAAACGGCGGCGGAGAGGCTTGCGAGAGCGATCGAACGGCGCGGCTCGCCTCGCGATACCAGAGATCGCAGTAGAAGAGAGATCGGCGTCGCTGCGCCGCAACCTCGCGCCGCGTCGACTCAGTCCTCGGTCTCGGTCGGCAGCTTGTTTTGCGGTTCGTAGGTGACGTTCTCCGAGACCTTGCGGCGGTTCTGCTCGCCGATCCGGTCGGCGACTTCGCCGACGACGTCCTCGAGGTGACCTTGGACCTCGCTGTCGTCGTCCTTGACGAGCGCCCCTTCGCTGCCGTCGGCACCGAAGTCGGGGTGGATCGGGATGCGGCCCAGCAGCGGGACGTCGTACTTGTCGACGATAGTGTCTGCACCGCCGGTTCCGAACAGGCCGTGCTGGTCGCCACAGGACGGGCAGATGAAGGAACTCATGTTCTCGACAACGCCGAGCACCGGCGTGTCGTGTTTGTTGAACATCTGGATCCCCTTTCGGGTGTCGTCGAGTGCCATCTCCTGTGGCGTCGTGACGACGACTGATCCGGTCACCGGCATCGACTGGAGCAGGTTCAGCGTCGCGTCGCCGGTCCCCGGCGGCAGGTCGACGATGAGGTAGTCCAGTCGGCCCCACTCGACGCCCTCGAGGAACTTGACCATGAACTTGTTGACCATCGGACCGCGGAGGATGGCGGGATCGTCGTCGTCTTCCATCATCATCCCCATGCTGATGAGGCGAACCCCGTTCGAGCGGGGCGGGACGATCTCCTCGTTCGGCGTCACGCCCGGATCGCTCTCGGGCGGCAGGATCTGGGGCACGTTCGGCCCGTGAATGTCGGCGTCGAGCAGGCCGACCATCGCGCCGCGTTTCTCGAGCCCGGCCGCGAGGTTGGCCGCGACCGTCGTCTTGCCGACGCCACCCTTCCCGGAGGATACGGCGATGACGTTGCGAACCTGCGGGAGTACCTCCTCGTCGAAGCCGTGGTCCTCACCGACGTGCGCTCGCAGGTCGGCCTCGAGCCCGGCTTCTTCGACGACGTCGCGGATCCGGTTGCCCAGCTCCAGTTCGGAGGGTGCATACGGCGCGTTAAACGCGAGCGAGATCCGAGCCGTCTCGTCGTCGATCGTGAGGTCGTTGACCAGTCCCAGCGAGATGATATCCTCGCCGAGGTCCGGATCTTCGACCGCCTCGAGTTTGATTTCGAGTTCGTGTTCTGTGATACTCATAGTGACTCTGTGCTAGCCGAATGGAGGGGGTCGAACGGGATACGTGTGATGGTTCGGGACTCGAGCGACGGCGCTATCGGGCCTGCTCTGTCCGCTGTAAAAAATGAAACCGGCGGTCAGTTCGGCTGCGATTCGACGACGGTTACGGCGGGCCGACGCTGCTGAACGGCTCCGGTGGGCCGCCGTAGAACACGATACCGATCAGGACGGTCAGAACGAACATGCCGACCCACATCGATGTCGTGAGACCGACGAGGTAGCTCACGCCAGTCAGTCCGGTCTTCGTGTCGCGGGGTTCACCGAGGAACCACGCCGCGAGCATGATGTAGACCGGGACCAGGATGACGGCGAAGATGATCCACGTCCCTTCGTTGGCGAAGCCGGTGAAGCCGGCCGTCCCGTCGTAGCCGTGGTACAGGAGTTCGAACGGAATCGTTGTCAGTGCTGAGCTCATGCTTCCACCTCCGGTTCGGTCGCTTCCTCACCGTGCTCGTGATCGCCGCGCAGGTGTTCGATTGCGTGGAGTTCGACCACTGGGACGAGCTTCGAGAGGTTGAGGAATAAAAGTGCAACCAGCCCAGTCGTGCCGACGAGCGAGAGCCACTCGATCGCGCTCGGGAAGTAGGTCCCGGGCGTGTTGGCGTAGATGTCGAACGTCGGGTGCAGGAACCCTTCAACGACGAACAGGATCTTCTCGGTGAGGGTCCCGGTGAGGACGATCACG
The DNA here is from genome assembly GCF_000337195.1 of Natrinema versiforme JCM 10478. GTDB lineage: Archaea > Halobacteriota > Halobacteria > Halobacteriales > Natrialbaceae > Natrinema > Natrinema versiforme. The sequence continues at coordinate 38,496 of NZ_AOID01000016.1, forward strand.
CTGGCGATCAGTGCTCGCCGCTTACTGAACAGGGCCGGACGGATCCCCTGCAGGAAGATGTAGACGAGCGTGCCGAAGATCATCGTCATCGCGACTTGGTAGATGGGGTGGGCGATCTTGGCCTCGATCGCGACCGCCTTGTTGGTCGGGCCGAGGAAGACGCCGTTGATGATCGTTTGGAGCTGGAACCACAGGAACAACAGGGTAAAGAACCCGAGCCACAGGAGCAGCCCGCGGAAAATGTCGTCAGTGATGATGTGATCCCAGTCGTAGGCGCGACGGAACGCATAGGAGATGATCATGATGCCGCTGATCGCCGACATCAGCGCGATACTGAGGAACATCGGCCCCTGAATCGCACCGGTCCAGCCGGGCATTGCCGGCAGGAGCGCGAACAGCCACGGGATGACGCCACCGTGGAGCAAGAGCGGGGCCATGATGATGACCGCCGCCGCGAGCCACCAGACCATCCGGTCGATGACTTTGTCCTCGGCTTCAGTGTAGCCGAGCGTCAGGATCTTGTAGACCGGCTCGAACATGTCGGGAAGATCGTCACGCAGGCGGCTGATGTCGTACCGGAGCGTCAGGCCGAGGTAGGTGGCCGACAGCACGAAGTACGCCGTAATGACGGTCACGTCCCACACCAGCGGCGAGTTGTTGACCGTGATGTGGTAGTGGCCGATGACGCTCGTGACCATTCGGTCCGGCCGGCCCATGTGGACCAGAATGTAGAAGCCGGCGGCCGAGAGGCCACCGATCGTCGTCATCTCTGCGAGTCGGGCAACCGGCATGTACCGGTCCATATTGAGCAGTCGGACGGCGGCCGAGAGGATGATACCGCCGTGTGCCACACCGACCCACCAAATGAACGCGCCGATGTACAGCCCCCACGTCGAACCGCCGCCGGAGCCCCAGTCGCCGAGGCCGGTGACGATCAGCCCTTGCTGAAGCTGGTAGGCCCACGCCACGAGGAAGGCCACGAGGCCGAGGGCCGCAACGCCGTACAGGATGAAGTACTTCTTCGTGAGCGTGTTGATGGGGCGGAGGATGTCCTCCTCAGAGGGAGTCTTCGTGCTCATAACGACACCCCATCAATGCGCCCGACGGTGCCCTCGTCGAGGTACTCCTGTCGCTCGTCGAGCAGCCCGACGTCCTCGTACTTGGTCGGTCCTTCGACCTGCTGCGCTTCCGGACCGGGTTCCTGACCGAGGTAGGTGACGTTCGGGTTGGTACCGACATCCTCGAGCAGTTGGAACGAACTCGGGTCGCCCGTGTACTGCTCGAGTCGGAAGTGGGCCTGCTGTTCGCTGCCATCCCCGAGTCCCAGTTCGCTGTACGCCTCCTCGGTCTCGAGGTCGACGTACTGCTGGAAGGCCTCGACTGCAGAAAGGATATCCTGTTCGGCCGAGAGGATGGAGTTGTTCTCCTCGTCGCCGGGCTCGGTGCCCTCGCTGACCATCTCAATCGACTTCATGATCGCGAGGATATCCACGGTGAGACCCTCGATCTGATCGATCGCGGTCTGGAGATCGTCGCCCTCGCTGAGGGCGCTGTTGATCTGGTCAGCCGATGGAGCCGTTTTGGTGCTGTCAGTGCTGTTCGTCAGGTGAACGATCGCGCGACTCTTGACCGGGTGCTCGCGGTGCTGGGACGGATCGCTCCTCTCGTCTTTGACGTTCCCGAACTGGATCGCGCCCGGCGGACAGGCCGACTCGCATGCGCTCGTTCCGACCTTGTCTTCGCCCTGCTTGCCGTCCTGCATGGACGGACACATCGTACACTTACTCATCGTACCCCGGGGTGCGCGACTGTCAACCCAGCGCTCGCCGTGTTCGTACTCGGCGTGCGTGATCTGGTCGGGATTGTCGGGATCCTCGAGGCCGTCGATATCCTCGTAGGCCACGTCGGGTTCGTCCCACTGGAAGTAGTTGACGCCGTAGGGACAGGCGACCTGACAGTATCGGCAGCCGATACAGACGTCGTAGTCGGTCAGGACGAGTCCGTCCTTGTCGCGGGTGTGACGGGCCGTCGTCGGACAGACCTTCTCACAGGGAGCGTCCGTGCAGTGCTGGCACGGCCGCACGAGCATGTTGAAGTCGCTCCCCATATTGAAGTCGGTGTAGACGTCGTATTCGGAGCCCTCTTGGCCGTGGTGGTTCTCGTCTTCCCAGGCCATAACGTACATCCAGTTGACGCCCTGGTCGAGATCGTTCTCCTCGGAACAGGCCGTCATGCAGCTCAGACAGCCGTCACAGCGCTCGAGGTCGATCGTCATCCCCCACTGGGTGTCGGACTCCTCGGTGGTCTCCTGTCGGGGGCCGTGTCCTTCCTCGGCCGCGGTGACGCTCTGCTCGGGACCGTTGGAAGCAGCACCGAACGCGCCCACACCGACGGCCGCTGCGCCGACCCCCATCTTCTTCATCGTCTCGCGGCGGGTCTCTCCGTCGTCGCCGTCGAAGGCGTTGAGCATGTTGGAGACGGTTCCTTTCGCCTCCTCCTGGGCAGCCTCGTAGGCTTCCTTGGTCGGGCGTTCGTCCTCGCCGAACTCCTCCATCACGTCCTCGTGATAGCGTTCGTGGAATTCGGCCTCGGAGAGTTCGCCCTTCGTGACCCGCATCGCATCCTGGGCCATTTCCATACCGAGGTCGCTGTCGTACTCGGTATCGTCGAGCATCGTCTCGAGTTCGTCCTCCCACTCTTCGCCGAGCGGGTGGAATGATTCATCGTCCGTACTCATTAGATCAGAACACCTCTGAATATGACGCTGGTGTCATGCTGGTTGTACTCGAAAGCATGCACTTCAAATCGTTCATTTGTTGCTCCTCGTTCCCCGTCTCACAACCGTACTCGGATGAAGTATCGAGTCGATTTCCATCGCGTGAGAATGACTGCGAACATATTCGTGCATTTAAGTAAGCGCCGACGACACGGCCGGCGAAGAACCGGGCTCGAGCGAGCAGTGGAGCGGCTGAGCCCTCGATTCGATCTATGATCGAAGAAGAAAGATGCCCGGACAAAAATTGAGGTCTCGCCGCCACGAGACGGACAACCGACGAGAGAGTGACAGCGGCCGCGCCTCGAATTCCATCGCAGCGAGTCCTGATTACGTGCTCGCGAGTTCCTCCTCGAGCGAGTCCTCGCTGTCGACGCTCGGCAGATCCTCGACGAACCGCTTGATGACCGCCTCCTCGGCACGGTGGAGCGTCTCGCTGCAGGTCGACTTGGCGATGTCGAGGTGGTCGGCCAGTTCGGTCAGCGACGACCCTCGCGGGGTGTCGTAGTAGCCCTCGTCGACGGCCGCGACGATCACCTCGAGTTGGCGTTCGGAAAGCAGTTGGCTCTCGTGGAGTCGCTCGCGGACGTGCTCGATCCGATACTGCAGGCCGAAGTGCTCGAGCTGTTCGGCGAGTTCGGCCAACCGTTCCCGGGAGCCGGTGACGTCGATCGTCGCCTCGCCGTCTTGAATCTCGACCGGGAGTTCGATCGGCATCCCCGACTCTCGAGAGGAGAACAACAGGAGCGGCGCTGTCGTCTCGAAGTGGATCGTTGCCTCGTTGTCGCTCCACTGGGCGAGCGTGAGTTCGGTAAGCTGCGGGTGATCGTCCATGTCATCGATTACCTCGGGGACGGCGGGGCCGGTGATCCGGACGAGCGCAAAGCCGGACTCTGCGCCGGGGACGGCGGCGAGGACCCGGAAGGTCGACTCGGGGTGATCAGTCGATATCTGCTGTATCCAGACCTCCTCGGGCATCGTGAGAGTGAGCGTGGCTTGAGCCATACGAACGTGTTCCGTTCGCATCTATATGCCGGTAGCTACGAATATGTTCGTCGAATTCCCGCCGGGCGGGAAGATCACGGGTAGCGAACACGTTCGGACGAACGCCCAACGGGTCGCGAGCCGAACGCAAAACCGATGGCAACCGAATCCACCGAACGAACGCTGGACGTCAGAGAGATCGACGGACCGCCGTTCGACGACATCATGACCGCACTCGAGCGCCTCGAGTCGCAGCAACGACTGCGGCTGATCGCCCCCTTCGAGCCGGAACCGCTCTACGAGGTCCTCGACGACCGCGGGTTCGACCATCAGAGCGAGGAACGCGACGGCGGTATCTGGCACGTAGTCATCGAGCACACGTAGCCGGCCGAACCGAGACCGAACATATTCGCCCAAACGTCGATGGATCGTTCGTTCCGAGTACGAACCGCATGACGGAACTCGATGTCAGGGACGTTCCGCCGGTGAACCGCCATCCGAAAATCCACGACGCGTTCGAGGCCCTCGAGCCGGGCGAGTCGCTGCAGATCATCAACGACCACGAACCCAAACCGCTGTTCTACGAGTTCGAGGCCGAGGTCGACAGCTTCGACGCGGACGGCTACGAGGTCGAACAGGTCGCTCCCGACGAGTTCGTCGCCACGTTCCCGAAGGGAGAGGCGTAACGGCGCTCCATGACCGACGGTATCGCTCTCGTCGGTTCCCACCGGACTGCACTGCCGCCGAACACGTACGGGACGAAAGATAGCTAGCGGGCGACCCAATCGGCACGTATGGCCTCACCCACCACCGTCGTCGACCGGACCGACGCGCCGGGCGACCGACCGCAGGAGACCCTCGACGTGCGGTCGCTCGGCCCGCCGAACCCGCTCCAGCAGACCCTCGAGTTGCTCGTCGAACTACCCGACGAGACGGTGTTGATCCAGCGCAACGACCGCGCCCCGCAGTTCCTCTACCCGAAACTCGAGGACCGGGGCTACGAGTACGAGACCACTGAACTCGAGGACGAAGTCGTCACTGTCATCTGGCGGACCTGACTCCCGCGTTGGCCCCAAAGTGCTCGCACAGCAGCGCCGTTACGGCCTCGGCTGCTTCGTGGGGGGCCCAATGGCTCGTCTCCGGGAGTAACTCGAGGCGGCGTTCCCGACAGAACCCCGCGCTGTCGATCGCCAGTGCGGAGACGAGCGCCGCGTCGTCCTCGCCCCAAATGACGAGCGTCGGCGCGTCGACCCGCTCCGTCGGCGGGCGCGGCGGATACCGCGCGGCCGCCCGATACCAGTTGAGCATTCCCGTGAGCGCCCCGTCTCGCCCCCACGCGCGGCGGTAGCGGTCCAGATCGGCGTTGCTGAACGTCCCCGGTGCGGCCGTGTCTCGAAGCGCTCGCTCGAGCAGGCGGTGGTCGTCGTATCGACAGGCGATTTCGGGCAGCCACGGGAGCTGAAACCCCATCGCGTACCAGCTCCGACGGAGCTGTTCGGGGTTCGAGCGGAGCTGACGGCGATAGGCGACCGGATGCGGCGCGTTGATGATGGCGAGCCGATCGACAGTTTCGGGATACCGAAGCGCGAGGTCCCACGCGACCATCCCGCCCCAGTCGTGGCCGACGACGTGTGCGGTCTCGCGCCCCTCGGTCGCGATCAGGGCGGCGATGTCCGCCGACAGTTCGGGGGTTTGGTACGCCCGGACGCCGGTCGGCTTCTCGCTTCGATTGTACCCGCGCTGATCGGGCACAAGCACGCGGTAGCCGGCCTCAACGAGCGGTGTGATCTGGGCTCGCCAGCCGTACCAGAACTCGGGGAAGCCGTGGAGCAGGACGACCGCCGGATCGGCTGTATCGCCGGCGGCCACGACGTGTAACTCGACCCCGTTGACGGTCCGTACCGTCGACTCCGCCGTGACCGTTGGTGGGACGACAGACTCGAGGTCCGTTTCCGCCACCGGTGGTTCGGTCGATCGCATCGTCGCAGTCTGCATCGCGGATCGGCATATCGGTTGGGTCGCGATCGTGTGTGCTCCGGCCTCAAGCGATCGACAGCCGATTCGAAAGCCGCCGATGCCCAGTCGAATCCGATTCGGACGGGAGTCGACTCGAGGGGGTATTTAATTGACCCTGATATAGTGGGATCGATCGATTGGATTACTAATCGATGAGAACCGTCGCCGCGGTTGATCATATGTCCACCCGAATTACCAAGTGAGGAGGAAGACCGATGACCAATACTCGACTCAACCGACGGCAGATGGTGCAAGCGCTCGGGGCGACCGGCGTCGCTGCGGTGGCCGGTTGTCTCGGCGGCGAGACCGAGGGGAACGGTGCGGAAGGCGATCAGTCAGCGAGCGAGGAGGGGCTGCCGGCGGCGAAAGACGTCGATGTCGACCGGATCGCGCGGGATCCGACGGACATTCCGGACCCGGTCGATTGGAACGAGCCCCGGGAACACGACATCACGATTCAGACGGAACGAGTCACGGCGGAGATCGAGCCGGGGGTCACGTTCGAGTACATGACCTTCGAGGGGCAGGTGCCGGGGCCGATGGTCCGGGTCCGCCGGGGCGACCGGGTGAACCTGACCTTCGACGTGCCGGAGGACCTGAACACGGCCGCCCATAACATGGACTTCCACGCGGTCTACGGCCCCGGTGGCGGGGCCGACGCGACGACGATCACGCCCGGCGACGACCCGACCCAGATCAGCTTNCGATCCCGAACATGGATCAGCACATCAGCAGCGGGATGTTCGGCTCGATCCTCGTCGAACCCGAGGACGGCCTCCCCGAGGTCGACACCGAGTACTACCTCGGCCAGCACGAGATCTACACGGACGGCGACCTCGGCGAGGAGGGCCACCACAAGTTCGACTTCGACGCCATGCTCAAGGAAGAGCCCACCTACGTCGTCTTCAACGGCCAGGCCTACGGTTTCGCCCCCGATGGCGGCCAGCCTATGCAGGCTAACACGGGCGAAACCGCCCGGGTGTACTTCGCCAACGGCGGCCCGAACCTCCTGAGTTCGTGGCACCCCATCGGGAACGTCTGGAGTCGCTTCTACCGCGACGGCGACCTCCTGACCGACCCCGATCTGAACATCGAAACCGCGCCCGTCGCTCCCGGCACCACCGCCGCGGCCGAGATGGAGTTCCCCGTCCCCGGCCCGGTCAAAATCGTCGACCACGCCCTGACCCGCGCCGCCCGCCGCGGCGCACTCGGCGTCGTCAGCGTCGACGGCGAACCCACTCGAGACGTCTACGACGAAGATCCGTGAGCNCGGCGCACTCGGCGTCGTCAGCGTCGACGGCGAACCCACTCGAGACGTCTACGACGAAGATCCGTGAGCGGGCACCGCCCGCACACAGCGGCTCCTTTTCTCGAGCGACTGTCCGAGATCCGTTCGTTTGAAGTTCGGGGCGGATCGGCTCGTCTCCCGATAGTATCCGATCCGTACCCGTGTGCCGTCAGGTCCAGACGTCGAGACAGTCGGTCGAACAGAAGTGCAGTTCGACATCGTCCTGCCCATCTGGCTCGACGTAGGTCGTTAAGGTGTACGCGACCTCGTCGGCGTCGCAGTTATCGCAGTGCATACTGGTTCGATCGCCACTATCGGTCTTGAGTATACAGTTATTATACTGGTTGTACTCGAGCGCTCGTCCCGGTAATACCGAATTAGGAAGCGGTAATTCGCGATTGACCCGACAGCCTGGCGTATGGTTCGACCGGGAAGTCGCTCCGACGTTTTAGCTTCGCCCTCGAGCGGTTCCCGCGGGGATTCAGATTATTCCACGAGTCGCCTCGAGCGGCCGTCGACCGCGCTGGGCAGCCGCGTCACGGACCCGCACCTCGGGAGGAGCGGAGCGAGAGCCGGTAGCTGAGAGCACGGCCGAAGCGACTGCGATCGCGCCGGCGGTATCGAAACCCTTACTCTCCGGAGGCCGGTGCGAACACGTATGAGCGACGACGCCGTCAGTCCCGAGGAGGTCCGCCACGTCGCGGAGCTGGCTCGCGTCGACCTCGCAGACGACGAGGTCGACCGGTTCACCGGGCAGTTCGCGGACATCCTCGAGTACTTTGAGACCCTAGACGAGGTGCCGGAAGTCGATCGCGACGCCGACCTCGCGAACGTGATGCGACCGGACGAGGAACGGGCCTCGCTCGACAGCGAGGAGGCGCTCCGGAACGCGCCGGAAACCGAGGACGGCTACTTCAAGGGGCCGAACGTCTCGTAACCATGTCGGAAAACATTTTCATCACCGAAGAGCGGATCGACGGCAGCGACGACGGGCCGCTCGCCGGCAAAACAGTCGCGGTCAAGGACAACATCTCGACCGAAGGCGTCCGGACGACCTGCGGCTCACGGATGCTCGAGGACTACGTCCCGCCCTACGACGCGACGGTCGTTTCCCGCCTGAAAGACGCCGGTGCGACCATCGTCGGCAAAGCAAATATGGACGAGTTCGGGATGGGGACGACCACCGAAACGTCGTACTTCGGCGAGACGGACAACCCCGCCGCACCGGGGCACGTCCCCGGCGGCTCCTCGGGCGGCTCCGCGGCCGCGGTCGCCGCCGGCGAGGCCGACCTCGCGCTCGGCTCCGACACCGGCGGCTCGGTCCGCTGTCCCGCCGCCTTCTGCGGCGTCGTCGGTATCAAGCCCACGTACGGGCTGGTCTCGCGGTACGGCCTCGTCGCCTACGGCAACAGCTTAGAGCAGATCGGCCCCTTCGGCGAGACCGTCGAAGAGGCCGCCTCGCTGCTCGACGTGATCGCCGGCAGCGACGACCGGGACGCGACCACCCGCGAGACGCCCCTCGAGGCCGACGAGAGCTACGCCGACGCCGCCACCGGCGACGTCGACGGGCTCAGTATCGGCGTTCCGACGGAGCTACTCGAGGGGGCCGACGAGGGCGTCGTCGAGACGTTCTGGGATGCCCTCGCCGAGTTGGAGGACCGCGGCGCGGAGTACCACGAAGTCAGTCTGCCGTCGGTCGAACACGCCGTGGAGGCCTACTACGTGATCGCGATGTCGGAGGCCTCCTCGAACCTCGCGCGGTTCGACGGGGTTCGCTACGGCCGTTCGGGCGGCTACGACGGCAACTGGAACGAAGCCTTCGCGACGGCTCGCGAGGAAGGCTTCGGCGACGAGGTCAAGCGCCGGATCCTGCTGGGCACGTACGCGCTCTCGGCGGGCTATCACGACAAGTACTACAAGAAGGCACAGGACGCTCGTGCGTGGGTCAAACAGGACTTCGACGAGGCGCTTTCGGAGGCCGACGTGCTCGCGTCGCCGACGATGCCGGTGCCGCCGTTCGAACTCGGCGAGAGCCTGGACGACCCGCTCCAGTTGTACCTCGCCGACGCGAACACCGTCCCCGTGAACCTCGCGGATCTGCCGGCCATCTCGGTTCCGGCGGGCGAGACCGACGGCCTTCCCGTCGGTCTCCAGCTCGTCGGTCCCGCCTTCGGCGAAGAGCGGCTGATCCGGGCTGCGAGCGCGCTCGCCTAACCGCCGGCGACTCAGGGGGCCGGGTGCGGTCGACGGTGTCGCCGCACTCACATAACGGATAAACTTTTATACTATTTCGTGATAGTAGTGGTACCGAACGAGTCATTCGGATCGAATGTCATGAACCTCACACAGGATCACGAAGTCGAGTTCGACGAATTTTCGCGGGCATGCGACCTCGTCGAGGCGTATTTCGGCGAGACCATCGACGATATCGCGCTGTCCGCGCCCGTCTCGCGCCGTCAGCTCATCGCCGTCCTCGCCCGCGCACAGCTCTCCGGTCGCCAACTCGCGATCGATGGCCTGACCGAACAGGGAGAAGTCGTCTACCAGTCCAACGACGAGACGCTGCTCTGGCTCGACGGCGGCTTCTGGACCGACATGCGCGGCCAACACCACTTAGAGCCCGACGAAGGCCGGGCCGCACGCGAAGTCCACCGTCGCCTCATCGAAGCCCTCGACGGCGACGTTCCCCACTACAACCGCGAACGCGACCCGTTCGTTCTCATCGAGCGATTCGACCTCTACGAGTAGCTCTCGGAGACTCGAGCGCGGAAAACTGGTTCTGGAACCGGTCACCCGGTCCCGAGACGTCGTTACTCCTCGTAGGCGAGGTTCATGATCCACTGCGAGAAGGCGTCGCTGTTGGGATCGACCTCTTCCTCGCCGATAAACGGCGAGAGCATGTCGCCGGCCATGAGGAGGGTGAAATCCAGATCGCGGGCGGTCGGCGTGATGTAGTAGGTGTTGTGTCCGTCGTAGACGGTGTCCTCGCGATCGACAAGTTCCTTCTCGACGAGGGACTCGACGATCCGGCTGCCCTTCCGCGAGGAGACGTCCAGTTCCTTCCAGAAATCACTCTGGTGAATGCCGCCGGACTCACGAACGAGTTCGAGGCCGGCCCGTTCGTCCTCGGTGAGTTCGGCTTCGGCCGCGGAAACGCTCACGGTGACCACCTCGCCGTGCGCGTCGCTACTGGCAGGAGTGCGTCCATATCCACAACAGAGAGAGCGAGCCGCTTAAATGTGCCCTTCCCCCTCGAGCGACGGGTCGTCGCCGCCCTCGGCGTCCTCGGCGCGGCGGTCGCTGTCAGCACCGGCGGCGGGACCGGGACCGTCGAGATCAGGGAGGTCGACGTCCTCGTAGCTCGTTCGACAGGGCGGCCCCGGCGCGTAGGCGTAGCGCGTCGTCTCGGGACCGAGCGCGATCAGCGACGACGACCGGGTCCCGAAGCCGTCCCGGTGGATGCAGACGCCATACTCGTGATCGCCGAGGACGCCGCCGGCGCGCTCAAGCCAGTCCGCGGCCGTCTCTCCCGGTTCGGCGGCGAGCGCGTCTCGAACCGCTCGAGCGTTTTCCGCCTGCTCGCGGCTCGCATCCGGGCGGATCGAGGGCGCGTCGACATCGTCGTCGACGGCGACGTTGACGACGACGTGGACTCCCGGATCGAACTCGGTCAAGGCGAGGTCGCCGTCCCACTGGTAGCAGAACGCCTCGGCCGCGTCGGCGACGACGAGGTAGAAGCCGCCGTACTCGTCGGCCGCGGTGGCGTCCTCGACGATCGACTTCGCGTCCGCCGCGGATCTGGCTGTGAGGGCATCTGCGACGAGCAGCCCGCGAGAGCGCTCGCCGGCGAGATCGGCGTCGGTCCACTTGTTCGTGATGCCGACGACGACGCCGAACTCGTTGTAGCCGATCCACGTCCCGCCGGCCGCGGCGTCGCGGGGCGCGACGATCACTGGGTCGTCGTAGACGGCGGGCGGCTTCGACTCGCGCTCGAGTGCCTCGTCACGGTTCGCGGCGACCGCGACCGGTGCGTCGTCGAAGACCCGCCACGCGAGCGTGAGCGTACACACGACTCGCGGTAGGGGTGCCAGCGCCTTAACTCCGGGTCCGGCGGCAGTCTGCGAGGAGGTGGGCCGTCGGGATTACGACGACTCGGTTACGTCCGTTCCGTTCTCGAGCAGCCGTTCCCGAACCGCGTCCCGGTCGACGGTCCCCGAGGCCGTCCGGGGAAGCGCGTCGGCAATGGCGATCGTCTTCGGGCATTTGAACCCGGCGAGGCGGTCGTCGCAGTGGGCGCGCAGGGACCGGGGCTCGAGCGAGCCACCGTTGCTCGAGTTCGGCTCCGAGTCGGGGACGACGAGCGCCGCGACTCGTTCGCCCCACTCTTCGTCTGCCAGCCCGACGACCGCGGCCGCGTCGACGCGAGGATGGGACTCGAGCGCCGCGACGACTTCGCCGGGATCGACGTTCTCGCCGCCGGTGACGATGCGGTCGCTGCGGCGGTTGAGGATCCACAGCCGGCCGTCGCTGTCCCTGTAGCCGATATCGCCGGTGTGGAGTCCGCGCGCGCCGAACGCCGCCGCAGTCGCCTCCTCGTCGAGATACCCCGGCGTCACCGTCGGCCCCGAGACGACGAGGTCGCCCGGCTCTCCGGGCGCGACCGGCTCACCGTCCTCGAGGATGGAGACGTCGGTAAAGAGCAGCGGCTGTCCGACGGTTCCCTCGTGCGCGGCGGTCTCCGCGGGCGTCGCCGTCGCGATCTGGGACGCGGTCTCGGTCATCCCGTAGGTCGGGGAGACCGGAACGCCCGCGTCGCGACAGCGCTCGAGCAGGTCGTCCGACGCGGGCGCGCCGCCGAGCAGGACGAACCGCAGCGCGTCGGTCGGTTCCCAGCCGGCGTCGAGCAGCCGCTTGCACATCGTCGGGACGAGTGAGACGCCGGTTGCGTCGTGCTCTGCGAGCGCGCGTGCGGTGCTTTCTGGCCCGAACTCGCGCTGGATCACGACGGTGGTGCCGTACAGCACCGACCGGATGACGGGTGCCAGCCCTCCCATGTGATACATCGGGAGACAGCACAGCCACCGATCGCTCGGATCGACGCCCAGCCGGAACGCCGAGGCGGTCGCGCTCGCGACGAGGTTGCCGACGGTCAGCCTGACCGCCTTCGGCTCGCCGGAGGTCCCCGACGTGAACATGATCAGCTGGGTGTCCTCGCGCTCGAGGGCGACCGGGTCGACGGACCGCGATTCTGACTCTGGCTGGGGCTCAAGCGCGGATTCGGACTCGAGATCGAAGCGAGAGCCGGGCCCGGGTCCACCCTTCCTCTCCGACGGAATCAGCGGCTCCGTCCGGTCAGCGGTCGGGTCGTCGACCGAGCGCACGACGACTGCCGGATCGGCCGCGATCTCGAGTGCGGTTTCCTCCGTGTCCGCCTCACAAACGATCGCGGTGAGATCGGTCCGGTCGACCTTCGACGCGAGTTCGCCGGCCGTCTCGCGGACGTTCAGCGGGACCGCGGTCGCCCCGATCCGCATCGCGGCGAAAAAGAGGGTCGCGAAGGCGGGTCTAGTGTCCATGAGAACGCCGATCCGGGCACGATCGTCCTGCTCAGTCGCGGCGACCAGCCCCGACGCGGCGCGGTCGACGCGGCGATCGAGCTCGCGGAAGCTCCACGCCGCGCCGGTTTCGATGTCGATCAGGGCCGTCCGCTGGGGCGTCGCCGCCACGCGGTGGGCGACCGGATCGCGCGTCGGCCAGTCGACGGGCTCGCCCGTCATGCCTTCCAGACACCCTGTACACCGAGTCCCTTCGCTTGGGGGACGACGGCCGACCCCTTCTCGAGCAAGACGGGATCCCGTCCCAGATCCGTCGCGAGCAGGTCGCCGGTCGCGAGCCCGCAGGCGGGCACATCCGGAATTGCCGCCGCGAGGTGGACCGCGCCGGTCCGCGCGACGACCCCGTCGATGGTCGTCGTCACCAGCAGCGTGACGTCGAGTTCCGTCAGCCACGCCGCGACCTTGCGCGCGACGTCGATGCCTCCGAGTGCCATCGGTTTCAGGACGACTACGTCCGCCGCGTCGGCCTCGCAGATCGAATCGACGCCGTGCTCGAGCAGCCCCTCGTCGAGCGCGATCGAGACGCCGTGGTTCCCCGCTCGGAGGTCGGCGTGACCCTCGAGCGCGCCGGCAGGTAACGGCTGCTCGAGGATCGAGACGCCAAGTTCGCCGAAGGCCTCGAGGGCCGATTCGGCCTCCTCGTAGGTCCACGCCTCGTTCGCGTCGGCCCGCAGTTCCGTGGTCTCGCCGACGCTGTCGCGCACCCGACGGACGCGCTCGACGTCTTCCTCGACGCTCCGGAGGCCGACTTTCAGCTTGCAGCAGTCGAACCCGCGGTCGACGGCCTCGCGGGCCTCGCTCGCGGTCTCGGCCGGCGAGCCGTCGCCGATCGTCGCGTTGACCGGAACGCGGCCGACCATCGGCCCCTGCCCGAGGTAGCGATAGAGCGGCGTCGAGTCGCGGGTGGCCTGCAGGTCCGCGAGGGCGAGCGACAGCGCGTGCCGGGCCGCGACCTGCCGGTCGACCGTCTCGAGGGCCTCGCTCGGCCCGCCCGTTCGAATCGCCTCCCGTGCGCGCTCGAGGGCCCGCTCGCAGTCCTCGCGGGATTCGGTCCAGCCCGGCAGCGGCGTCGCCTCGCCGTAGCCGACGGCGGGTTCGTCGCCCGCGTCGGACGCGTCCGTTCCCTCGTCGGCCAGCCGAACGAGGAAGCCGTCGCGGGAGTCGATCGTCTCGCCCGCCGTCTCGAACGGCTCGGCGAGGTCGAGCGAAAACGGGCGGTACTCGAGCGTGAGGTCGTCGTTTGGGGTCATAACAACACCAATCCCCCGGCGAACGTGACCGCGTACATCGCGAGCAGTTTGCCGGTCCCCTCGAGGGCCGGATTGAGGGCCTCGCCGTCGGTTCGTGTACAGACGGTCTTTGCGACCATCGCGGCGTAGGGCAGCGTGATAAGCGGCAGTAGCACACCCGAGCCGAATCCCGAACCGAGCCAGAACCAGACCGGGACGACGTAGGCGAGTGCGAGCATGGCAACGTACTCGAGGCGGCTCCATCCATAGCCCAGCCGGACCGCGAGGGTCCGTTTGCCGGTCTCGGCGTCGGTCTCCAGATCGCGGACGTTGTTCACGACGAGGATCGCCGTCGAGATGCCGGCGACGGGCAGGCTCGCGAGGACGGCTTCGCGCGTGACCGTTCCCGCCGGAACCGTCGTCGTCAGCGGCTCCGCGAGGACGGCCGCGGCCTGGACGTAGTACGTTCCCGTCACCGCGACGAGGCCGAAGAAGACGAACACGAAGAGATCGCCGAGTCCGTGATAGCCCAGCGGGTAGGGGCCGCCGGTGTAGGCCCACCCGCAGAAGACGCTCACGAGCCCGACGACGAGGATCGGAAGTCCCCCGACGTAGACCAGATACGTCCCGGTGAGGATCGCCAGCCCGAACGTCACGACGGTCGCGAGCTTGACCTGCTCGGGGGAGATGAGCCCCGATTGGGTGACGCGGGTAAAGCCCTCGCGGTCCTCGGTGTCGGCACCCTTGATCGCGTCGTAATAGTCGTTCGCGAAATTCGTCCCGATCTGTATCAGCGCCGACCCGACGAACGCCATCACCGCCGGCAGCGGCGCGAACACGCCCTCAGTGGCTGCGAGTCCCGTCCCCACGATGATCGGGGCCGCAGCCGCGGGCAAGGTCTGGGGGCGGGCCGCCATCAGCCACGCCTTCGTCCGTGATATCTCGACCTCGGCCGAACTCATGGCTCGAGTGTCCCACTCGAGAGAGTGTCAACGTTGGCATTGCGAGTCGTCACCCGCGGGCGAACAGCTAGTCGGGGACCGCTAGCTCGAGTGGCTCAATCTCGAAAAACGCCGTTTCGTACCCCTGATGGCGCGCCGTCTGCGGGGGCGACTCGATCTCGATCGTCACCGCGTCGCCGGCTCGGATATCGGCGAGCGAGCGCCCGTAGTGCAGCCCCACCTCGCCGTCGAGGGTCTGTCCCAGTTCGACCGGGCTGTCGCCGACCGGTTCGCCGTCGCGCTCGACGACGGCGCGCAGCGAGGTGTTCGTCAGCGGTACGCGGTTGTACGGCGTCCTCGGCGAGACGAGCAGGTATCGACCGTCGCCGTCGGCGAGCCGGGAGCCGGACTCGAGCAACGTAACCACAAAGGCCGCGTCGCCGCTTCTGGGGAGATCACCAGCGGACGCGCCGTCTGGGTCCGCGGTTGGGTCGACCAGCCGTGTTCCGGGATACTCCTCGGCCGGCGGGAGCGCGGAGTATGGGATTTCGGCCATTCCGTCCATTCCTCCGTCGCTGCCGCGAGTCATCGGCTCGAGCGCACCCTGTTCGCCCCATCGCTCCCGATCGAGCAATTCGATGCCGTCGACGACTTCCTCGCGAAAGGCCTCGTCGTAGGTGAACTCGAACGTCGCGGTCCCGCCGTCCGCGAACCGGCCCGCGAGGGACCCGGTTCGACGGGTCGGCAGCGGCGGCAGTTCGACGCTGACGGCGTAGGTCCCGTCGGCCGGCAGGGAGACGTTGTCGCCGAAGTGCAGCCCCATCTCCTGGGAGAGCATGGGCCACAGCGACCGCGATGCGAGTCGCTCGCCGTCGCCTTCGATCGTCACCGTCGGCTCGGCCCCACCGGGGAGGACCGTGTCCGTCTCCCGATCCCAGCAGACGAGCATGAGGTGGACGCCGCGTCCGGACTCGGGTTCGACCAGCCGGCGGTCGGTTCCGGTGACGACCCAGAACGGATGCGGGTAGGAGAGCATCGGTGCTATCGCATAGTCGCCGGCAGTGATCGGCTCGAGCGCTCGCATCGATTTCCGGTGGCCGGGGAGATAGACCGCCTCCGGCGGGTCCTCGAGCATCGGGATCGGCGCGGTTCCCGTAACGTCGTCATCGCTACTCCCCCCGTTTTCGCGGTCACCGCTGGCGTTCCGACCGTCGCTCTCACTACCCGGAGCCGCACAGCCGGCGACGGCGAGCGCGGCCGGGATCGGTGCCGTCCGTCGGAGGAACGTTCGTCGATTCATGGTCGTCACTCGAGTCGGTACCGATCAGCCGATCAGTAGTGCCACGGGAAGTCGTCGAAGTCGGGCTCGCGGCCCTCGACGAAGGCGTCCCGTCCCTCCGCCGCTTCGTCGGTCATGTACCCCAGCCGGGTGGCCTCGCCGGCGAAGACCTGCTGGCCGACCATCCCGTCGTCGGTCATGTTGAACGCGTACTTGAGCATCCGCATCGCCGTGGGGCTTTTCGAGTTGATGCGGTCTCCCCACTCGAGGGCGGTTTCCTCGAGTTCGTCGTGTGGGACCGCCTCGTTGACCATGCCCATGTCGGCGGCTTCCTCGGCGTCGTAGGTCTTCCCGAGGAAGAACACCTCGCGGGCCTTCTTCTGGCCGATCTGTTTGGCTAAGTACGCGGAGCCGAAGCCGGCGTCGTAGCTCGCCACGTCGGGATCGGTCTGGAGGAACTTCGCGTGCTCCTCGCTCGCGATAGTGAGATCGCAGACGACGTGCAGCGAGTGGCCGCCGCCGACGGCCCAGCCCGGCACCACGGCGACGACCACCTTCGGGATGTGGCGAATCAACCGCTGGACCTCGAGAATGTGTAGTCGCCCCTGTTCGGAGGCTCGCTCTTCGTCACCCTCGTACTGATAGCCGTCCTCGCCGCGGATCGTCTGGTCGCCGCCGGAACAGAAGGCCCAGCCCTCGTCTTTCGAAGACGGTCCGTTGCCAGTTAGCAAGATACAGCCCACGTCGGTCTGGCGCTTGGCGTGGTCGAGTGCGTCGTACAGCTCGTCGACGGTCCCCGGCCGGAAGGCGTTGCGAACGTCCGGTCGGTCGAACGCGATCCGAACCGTGCCGGAGTCGACCGCGCGGTGGTAGGTAATATCGTCGAACTCGTCGTTCAGGTCCGCGACCGGCTCCCACTGCTCCGGGTCGAAGAGTTCCGAAACCATTTGCTCGACGTTGGGTCGCGGGATATGAAATAGGTTCGCGTCGAGATCTCTTCAGCAGTTGAGGCCGGTCCACCCAACCCATACGATGTGAACGCAGCGTGGTTTCATTCAGACGGCGCAGATTGTCGACTGCTCAGTAGGTTGTGCGAATCGCGCATGGTGTCACGTCAGCCTTCGGCGGGCGAACTGTTCAGCGCGGGAAAGATGGGTTCGACTAGGGGGACGTCGAGACACTATTTTAGATCCTGCACAAGGATACGTCGGTGATGCCGCCCTACATCGACGAGGTTCTATTCAGTGAGCCATCCGGCCGTCGCCTAGCACTTGTTCACTGCAGCGTGTCACTCGCTTTCTTGAGCATGTACACGTATGCCTGGAGCGCCGGCGACGCTGGCTCGAGCGGGTGGTTACTTTTTATGGTGGTCGGAACTGCTCTGGCTGGTATCGCCGAGTCCCTCCCGGAGACCCGGCTACGGGCAGTAGGCGTCCTCCGTTCCGCGGGGATTCTCGTATTGCTGTGTGTCGTCGCTGCTCCCTTCCTCGATATCGAATTTATTATCGGAGGATAACCGCCGTGACCGCCGCTTTTCTACCAGCTCTTTGGGAATGTATCGACTATAGGCTGAACAGGCGTAACACCGCGGCCTTCAGGCCGTGGATACGTGCCGTCACTCCATGAGACAGTCCACCGTTCAAACGCCTTCTCCGAGTTTTCCATAGTGATATTTAAGTGATAAGCCGCTATACTTGGAGAGAGGAATCGGTCGGAACGGAGTGGATTCCGAACCGTCCGTCGGAGGCGGCTTGTCCGCCCACATAACGAGGCAGTATTCGAAAGAGGGCAGTCGGTGAACGCAGATGCTTGAAGCGTGTGTCTGTGCTGACTGCTCAAAGCGAGCACCACGATATCCCCAACTCTGTTGACGCCTGCCGGCGTCCCTGTGGCAAAAATAACACCGGGATGCCATACACGGTCAAGGATAGGGGTAACGGCGGTTTGGCACCGCCAGCAGTCCACCAGTTCGATGCTGTGGGACTATTCGTGCCCGAAAGAACTGGTAGTCCGGTAATTGGACTGCAAACCTGAAACTCCCACTGCTCGGGATTCCTCCGCGTTCACGCGGAGGAGGATGTCAATTAGTGGCAATTGATGGATGAACTCAGCGCCCATCGTGAGCGAAGGCCCCTGTTCGGTGAATCCCCGTACTGAACTCATACTCCGTATCGAGGGGGTAGACGAATACTCGAGCGTGTCGTGGCTTCGATACGTGAGTCTCGCTGCACCGTCTTCCGGCGGATTGCCCGGCGGTCCGACGTCGACCGGCCAACGTACGAGTCTAGCCCGCTGTTCGATCGCTCGTCCTTCGCCCCTCTCGTTCTGTATATCTTTATTTGATTTATGTGGCCGCCACGAGACATGGGTAGTTGCTAGCACAAGTCATACGGCGAGGACACTATCGGCCACGAGCGACAGTCGTCTAGCCCGATTGGTTTTTTACGCGAACGTTCGAGTGGTCCGTACGAGATGGGCGAGACGTACTACGACGTCCTCAAGGTCGACCCGACGGCCACTCGAGACGAGATCGAGGCGGCCTATCGAGAACGGGTCCTCGAGACGCATCCGGATCACTCCGATGACCCCGACGCGGCCGAGCAGTTCCAGCGGGTGACGACGGCGAAGTCGGTGCTCACCGATGGAACCGAACGCGCCCGCTACGATCGGCTTGGCCACGAGTCGTACGTCGGACTCGCCCACGGCGGAGAGGCACAGGATAGCGACGACTCGAACCGAGAGAACGCGACAGCAGCACGGTCGGATTCGGAAAGCCGTCACACGACAACGGGGCGGACATCGACCGGTGGGAAAACGACCACAAACGGTACGAGCACAGCGTCGACCACAAATGCGGGATCGTCCGGGTCGAACAGTGGGTCGTCCGACACCGGCGACAGACGGACGAACGCGACCGCTCGAGGACCGAGCGAATGGGCCGAGTGGGTCCGAACGAACGCCGGGAGTATGCGGACCGAGAGCGATGGCACCGATCGGACGGCATGCCATCACGCTCGCCAACGGTCCGAGAGACGCCGACAACGCGCGAAGCAACGAGCGGCCGGGGACTGGCCGTTCGACAGCGACGGCCCCAGTGCCTCAAGTGCGACGACGGATACACCACCGGGAGAGACCGAAGACACGCAGGAAAACACAGCACCCGAGTACTCGGTCCACGACTGGAACGGCGAGGTCGACCTCGAGTGGGAGGGACCCGCGATCGATCGGACGACGGCGATGTCGGTCGGTGCCGTGGCGCTGCTATATCCCCTGTTCGTCGCCGCGAGCCTCACGCCGCTGTTTTCGCTGTCGATCAACGCGATCATCGCCGCCTGTACGCTCGCGCTGATCGGCTATCTGCTGACGATGCCCCGGATCGCGGCCGCGGCCTTTGGCGGCTGGAGCGTCCTCTTTCCGGTCGGCATGCTGTGGTCGACGGCCATCGACCCGCTCTCCCTGTTCGGACTGTTCGCGCTCGGATTCGCGTGGATTCCCTTCGGTTATGCCATCGCGCTGTGGTGGATACTGCGGCCGTAAGTGCGAGCGGCTCGCGAAAACAGTCAAAACACGCATCTCGGCATGAATTACTGGGAAGCGCGTACCGACTCGAGATCAGTTTGACCCGTCGCCCGCCGTCTCGAGATCGCTCGCGACCGCGGTTCGCACGCGCGCTGCGAGCGCGTCGCGCCGCCGGTGGTTCGCTTCGGAATCGAACTCGACCGCGAGGAGTTGCGTTCCCGCCGCCTCGAGCGAGCGCCGGTAGGCGGCCGCGAAGTTCGCGTGGGTCACGCGCTCGAACTCGATGTCGTAGACGCCGGCGAGGTCCTCGAACTCGAGGCCGTGGGGCGTCTTGAACTGGTCGGTAAATGGCGGGTCGAATTCCTCGATCGGAAGCTTGTGGAAGATGCCGCCGCCGTCGTTGTCCAGCAACACGATCGTGGCGTCGACGTCGCAGCGGTCGACCGCGAGGAGGCCGTTCGAATCGTGATAGAGGGACAGGTCGCCGGTCGCGAGCACCAACGGCTCGTCGGTCGCGCTTCCGGCCCCGAGCGCCGTGCTCGCGATCCCGTCGATGCCGCTCGCGCCGCGGTTCGCGAGCACCGTCAGATCGGCGGCTCGCGGCCGAGCGAATCGATCCGTATCCCGGATCGGCATGCTGTTCGAGACGAAGACGGTCGCCGGGTCGGGCGCGTTCGAGAGTACCGACGCGAGGATCGCGCCCTCGAACGGCTCCGACTCGAGCGAATCGGCGGACAGCGCCTCGTCGTAGATTTCCCATTGCCGTCGCTCGGCCGCGTCGAATCGGGCTCGCCACCCGGCATCGGGCCGGCCGTGATCGGTATCGGGATCGCCATCGGCGTCTCCGAGCGCTTCGAGCAACCCGTCGATGACGGTTCTAGGCTCCGCCGCGAGCAGATCCGTCGCGGTGAACGTCGCCTCGCGCCACGCGCCCGCGGGATCGACGAGGAACTGGCGGGCGTCGGCGTCGCGGAGCCAGTGGCGGAGCGGTTTCGACGTGGGAGAGGCCCCGAATCGGAGGACGACGTCCGGTGTCGGCAACTCCTCGATGTAGGTATCGTAGCCGCCGTAGATCGAACGCGATTTTCCGTTCCTCATCCCGTCCCCGCCGCCCTCGCTGTCGATTGCGGCTCCACCCTCGCGTCCGACGTGCGGGCCGAACCGCAGTCCCGAAAGCGGGTCCGCGAGGACTGGCGCGCCGAGTCGATCCGCGAGGTCGGTCACGGCCGCGGGCTCGAGGTCGCCAAGTGTCGTCGGATCGGCGGGCCCCGCGACGATCAGCGGTCGATCAGCGGCCTCGAGCGCACCCAGGAGCCGTCGGTGGTCGTCGGCCGCGAGCGTCTGCGTCCCGCCAGTGGTTTCGACGAACGGGCCGTCGCGTCCCCGCCCGGACGCCGTCTCGGCGAACGAGTCGGGCACGTCGCCGGGGACCTCGAGCGGCTCGAGGGGCTTGCGAAACGGACAGTTGAGGTGGACGGGACCCGGCGGGACGCCGGTCGTTTCCGAGAGCGCTCGAGCCGCGGTCGTCCGGAGGCTCCGTACTTTCCGCTCGTCGGGTTCGGGGTCTGGCAGTTCGGCGTCCCACCGGACCGCGTCGCCGTAGAGTTTGACCTGATCGACGGTCTGGTTCGCGCCGCTATCGCGTAATTCCGATGGCCGATCGGCCGTGAGAACCAACAGCGGAACGCGGGCCTGATCGGCCTCCATCACGGCGGGGTGGAAGTTCGCCGCCGCCGTCCCTGAGGTACAGACCAGTGCCGTCGGCTCGCCGGTCCGGCGGGCGCGACCGAGCGCGAAGTAGGCCGCCGAACGCTCGTCTAAATGCGAGTAGACATCGATCTCCGGGTGCTCGGCGAACGCGACCGTCAGCGGCGTCGACCGGCTCCCGGGCGCGAGACAGACGGCCTCGAGGCCGCCCGCCGCGAGTTCGTCGACGAGGATGCGACCCCACAGAGTCGCGCGGTTCGGTGCGCTCATCTCAGGTGTTATCGCAGTTCATCGAGGATCGGTCGGAACTTCAGCTCTACTTCGGCCCACTCTTCGTCGGGATCGCTGTCGGCGACGATCCCGTTGCCGGCGAAGAGCGTCACCGTCCCGTCGGCCGCGACGCCCGAGCGAAGCGCGACCGCAAACTCGCCGTCGCCCGTAGCGTCGAACCAGCCGACGGGCGCGGCGTACCACCCCCGGTCGAACGGCTCCGTCTCACGGATCGTCTCCCACGCCGCGTCCGGCGGCACCCCGCCCACCGCGGGGGTCGGATGCAACGCCTCGACGAGTTCGAGGACGTGTCGGTTCCCCTCGAGTCTCGCTTCGATCGGCGTCCGGAGGTGCTGAATCGTCGCCAGCCGGCGGATCGTTTGCTCGCGGACGGTGAGTTCGCGCGCGAAGGGGTCGAGTTGGTCGCTGATCGCGTCGGCGACGAGCCCGTGTTCGTGCTGGAACTTCGCGTCGGCGCGCATCCGCTCGACGTGTTCTTCGTCTTCGTCCGGCGTCTCCCCGCGGGGGACCGAGCCGGCGAGTGCTTCCGTCTCGACGCGGTCGCCGCGTTTCGAAACCAGCCGTTCGGGCGGCGCGCCGAAGAACGTCCCGCCGATCCCGTGGCCGACCAAAAATCGGTAGCAGTTCGGGTACCGGCGGCGCAGTCGCTCGACCGTTGCAGGCACGTCGATCGGCCCCTCGAGTTCGACCGAAAGGGCCTGTGCGAGGACAACTTTGGTCAGCGTTCCGTCGGCGATCCGCTCGAGGGCGGCCTCGACCTGTGCGGTCCAGTCGGCCTGTGAGGTCGTCCGGCGGGTGGCGGCGACGCCAGGCGTCGAGCCGCTCGGTCGCATCGCCGGCAGGTCCTGTACGCGCTCGTGCCAGCGCTCGAGTCGGTCGTCGACCTCGTCGGCGCTGGGTCCGACGGCCGTCAACCACGTTCCCTCGTCGGTTCGGGTAACCAGTATCTCCGGGACGACAAAGGAGGCCGCGTCGAACCCGGTCCACGGCGGGTCCGGCTCGTGGCCGTCGTGAAAGGAGACGCCGCCGACGGCTCGCGGCCGAGCCGCCTCGGGACCGTCGTGTGCGAGCCCGTCGAACGCGCGGCTCGCCTGCGTGCGAATTCGATCGAATCGGTCGGGACCGGCGGCGGTAAACCGCGCGGCGACGCCCCGACCGACGAGTTCGAGACCGTCGGGCGTGGCCCACTGGACGCGGGACTCGGCGCTGCCGTCGAGTATCGCGCTGAACGAGACGTCCTCGAGTTCGCGGCTCCGGCTTACGAGGCCGTCAGCCGCTGCAGTCGAAGCCGTCTCACCCGCCAGTCGACCATCGCCCGACGATCGATCCATCGACCACAGGTCAGGACCGCCTCGCCTTCAGCCTAACTATTCGGTGGCTGACCGAGATTGTCACGCTAACTGTACCGCTCTTCCTGCCACGGATCCGCGGTCTGAGAGTAGCCCCGCCGCTCCCAGTAGCCCCGCTGGGGCTCGGTGAGGAACTCGATGCCGTCGACCCACTTCGCGCCCTTGTAGGCGTACCGGTGGGGCGTGACCACCCGAAGCGGGCCGCCGTGATCCTCGGGGAGCGACTCGCCGTCGAATTCCCACGTCAATAGGACCTCATCGCGCATGCAGTCCTCGAGGGGGAGATCCGTCGTGTAGCCGTCCAGCGCGGAGAACATGACGTGGACCACGTCGTCGTGGACGCCAGCCCGCTCGGCGAGTTCGGGGAACGACACGCCAGTGAACTCACAGTCGAACTTGCTCCAGCCGGTCACGCAGTGGAAGTCCTGTCGCTGGGTGACACTCGGCAGGTCCCGGAACTCGTCCCACGAGAAGGAGAGTTCCTCGTCGACCGCGCCGGTGACGGTGAACTCCCACGTCTCGGGGTCCCAGTTTGGCGTCCCGCTCTTCGAGAGGACGGGAAACGCGGACGTCTCGCGCTGTCCGGGCGGCAGTCGCTCGTCGCCGAACTCCTGATAGAGGTCCGTAACGTCCGTTGTGTCCATGTGCGTTCGTACGTCCCGACGGACGTAGATGTGACGCATCGGCTGTTTCCTCGATCGTTTCCAGTGATCGTTCCCGGTGGACGATTCACATTTGGCGAGGTCATTCGGAGTCCACCCCGCGGAAAGCGTGCCGATTCGACCCGTGACTCCGGACTGCTGGGACGATCGCGAAGCCACGCCTCGACTAACCCCGAATTGGCACGACGAGATCGGGTTCGAAACTGATCGAAACGGTCCGTCGGCCGGGACTACTCGGGGGTTTCTCGCGAAACCCTCGCCATCACTTAGTACAGTCTCGCCGAGGGAAATCACTGCATGGCGAGCAGACAACAACTAACGGAACGAGAGATGTCCGGACAGCCAGCGGAAGAAGTCGGTGAACAGGCGATGGGGCCTGCGTTCATCGCGTCGGCCGCATCGGTCGGCCTTTCGCTATACTACTTCTTCATGCGCGGGGAGCGCCAGCTCGGCGCGTTTATCGGTCTCTGGCCGCCGACCATCCTCGCGTTCGCGAGTTACTTCAACCAGCGCAAGATGCGCCAGCAACTCGACACGCTGACCCAGCCCGGAACAAAGCTGAAGAACGCGTTCGACTCGATGATGGGCAACCGCTAACTCGAGCCGGCATCGCTTTCTCGTCGTCGGTTCCCGCGACGCTGTCGGCCGCCGCTCGAGCGGTCGCTCCTCTTGGCGAACTGAAACTCCGCTTCGGCCGCTGTTGGTTCCCCGTCAAACCTAAATACCCCCTCGCCGAAAGCCGAATCAGATGCCGAAAGTAGAGATCACCATACCGGAGCACCTCGAGATGCAGATCGCCCAGATGGTCGAACGCGGCGAGTTCGTCAACCGCGAGGAGGCGATCGAGGACCTCCTTTCGACGGGCATCAAGGCCTACAAGACCAGTGGACCCTCCGACGAAGAGGAGGGAGCAGGAACCGGCGGGACCGGCTTCGAAGACGACGGCATGATGGGCCACGACGACGAGTACGTCTTCTAGCTTATATCCCGACCGCGAGCAACGGAATTCCGAACGCGATCGCCGCGCCGACCAGCGCGACGACCAACCCGATCAGGACGGCCCGTGACGAGTAGTCGCTCATCGGTGCGGTCGTTCGCTCGGCGTCGAGATCGTGCCCGACGTCGGCTCCCGTGTCGTCACCTTCGGGGGTTTCGGTGTCGTCTGCCATACGTGCTCGTTCTCGGTTCGATCACTTAAGAACACCTACACGGATCGTCGACGCGCGTCCCGATTCCGGGTCGTCTCGGCTCGCGAACACGATCCAGACCCCTTTACTACCCCCAGTGCGAACTGTGCGGTAGGTATCACATGGTATTGACCAAGCGAGTCATCCCGTGTATCGACGTGGATCTCGACGAGGACGGGAACCCGGCGGTCTACACCGGCGTCAACTTCGAGGACCTGAAATACACCGGCGATCCGGTCGAGATGGCTAAGGCCTACAACGAGTCCGGCGCGGACGAGTTCGTCTTCCTCGACATCACCGCCTCCGCGGAGGGCCGCGAAACGATGCTCGACGTTGTCGAGCGCGTCGCCGACGAGGTCTTCATTCCCCTCACGGTCGGCGGGGGCATCCGCACCACCGAAGACATCAAGGAGACCCTGCGCGCCGGCGCGGACAAGGTCTCGATCACCACCGGCGCGCTCGAGCGCCCCGAACTGATCAACGAGGGCGCGAAGGCCTTCGGCAACCAGTGTATCGTCATCAGCGTCGACGCGAGACGGCGCTTCGACGAGCAGGGCGAACACTACGTCGAAATCGACGGCGAGTCCTGCTGGTTCGAGTGCACCAAGAAGGGCGGCCGCGAGGGGACCGGGATCGACGTCCTCGAGTGGGCCCAAGAAGCCGAGTCCCGCGGGGCGGGCGAACTCTTCGTCAACTCGATCGACAAGGACGGCACCAAAGACGGCTACGACCTCCCCCTGACGGAGGCCGTCTGCGATGCCGTCGACACCCCGGTCATCGCCTCTTCGGGCTGTGGCGGCCCCGAGGACATGTACGACGTGTTCACCGAGGCCGGTGCCGACGCCGGCCTCGCGGCTTCCATCTTCCATTTCGACGAGTACTCCATCGAGGAGACGAAGGCGTATCTCGACGAGCGCGACGTTCCCGTCCGCCTCTGAGCCCGTTCTCGACTCCGATCGCCCGGCGTCGGCGACCCCGGCGATCCGGTCGGGCATCCAGTACGTTTATTCCGTCCCGGTCCCCCGTTTCGGTAGTGAAATGGCGGTGTACGCGGTGTGGCAAACCGCACGCGGAAGACGACCCGCCCTGTGACGAGTGCGGCCACAACGCCTTCGAGAAGGCGATCGTCCGGGTCGACGAGAGCGGCGATGACCGCAGCGGCGGCGAACGCAGCGGCAGCGAGCCGATCCCCTCGGGCACCGTCGAGACCGGTCCGGAGTACGTCTGGGCCTGTACGAACTGCGGACGGGAACACGTCCGGAACACCCCGCCCTGTTCTCGCTGTGGCAACCCCGACCTCGAGCGGGTCGAGCAGACCTACGAGGGGCTGGAACGCGATCTGGACACGCCGAGCTGGTTCGAGGTCGCAAAGCCCTACCTGCCGATCTTCGTCGCCATCGGCGTGATCGTCGCGCTGTTCGCGACGGGGATCGTCTCGCCGACGATCCTGCCGGGGATCGGCCCGCCGTCGCCGCCCGACGCGCCGGGACAGGATTCGACAGCGTCCGGACTCGATCTCGAGGCAGTGGATCAAGCGGTCCACGACCGACTCAAGGAAGAGCGAGAGCCGTCGGAACGCCGAACGTACGACGACGGGCTCGCGGGCTACGCGGAGTACCAGAACCAACGGATCGTCGTGATCGAATTCGAGGACAGGACCCCCGATCGGGTGAACGCCGACGAGTTCGATCACAACTGCGAAGCTGCAGTCCAAGGCGCACCGGCAGTCCTCACGGACGTCTCGGTCGACGACTACGCCGACGAGTCGGGACTCGCCGCAGATATCGCCTCGGCGTTGCGCTCGCAGTACGGCGACGACATGCGGACCGGGTTCGACGCCGAAGGTATCGACGTTCACGTCGCGCCGAACGGGGACGTCTACGCCTTCTATGCGGCGTGCTAACCTACATCGGCAACTGACGCATTATTTCAGCGCTGCAATTCAGTAAGGGGTATCATCTCGCTATCTCTCCGCCGGCCGTGAGCCGACTCGAATGACGAGAGAGAACAGAAGAACGATCGAGAGCCCTGCGATCGACGAGTTACGCGGCCGCTTCGAACGCGTCTCGGAAGGAGTTCGCCTTCTCGCGGACGGTGACGGCGGCCTCCTCGAGACACTCGAGGGGATCCGCGCCACCCTCTGTCTTGATCGTCAGGATCGGCTCGGTCTGGCCGCCCGACTGTTCGGGGTTGACGTCGTAGGTCGCTGCGCTCACGTCGTCGTGCTCGAGCAGCGCGCCCTTGAGCACGTTCATGAATGTGTGATCCTCGCCGGCGATTTCGATCGAGAGTTCGTCCTCGGTGCTCTCGGTGACCCGCAGTTCCATGTCACGGAGTCCGTTCGTCGGCTGCTTGTACCTTTCGAAGCCGCCGCTCGAGGACCGCACGCGAAGGCAAATCACTATACGCCGCCGTTCGAACCACGGGATATGCTCTCGCTTGCGGCCCTGCTAACGATCGTCGTGATCGCGGCGTTGCTGGGGTCGGTCGCGGTCGTC
This sequence comes from Natrinema versiforme JCM 10478, assembly GCF_000337195.1. Classification (GTDB taxonomy): domain Archaea; phylum Halobacteriota; class Halobacteria; order Halobacteriales; family Natrialbaceae; genus Natrinema; species Natrinema versiforme. Next base: position 65,834 of record NZ_AOID01000016.1, read on the forward strand.
AGGCGGGTCCACCGGCCGGCTCGGCGCTGGCGCGACGTCCTCGAGTCGCGGTTCGTGTACGGGGTCCCGTGGGGGTCGCTGATCGTGATCGCGTTCGTGGTCTGTGTCTATCTCTTCGTCCAGGACGGCATCGCGGACGTGTCCGATCCGGTGACGATCCCCTACCGCACGTGGTCGTACTTCTACCCGCTCGGGATGGCAACGGCGTCGTTTTCTCACGCCGGACTGGGCCACCTGCTCGGCAATCTGGCCGGCACGGTCGTCGTCGCCCCGCTCGTCGAGTTCGCGTGGGGCCACTATCCCGATGACCGGGACCCGAACCAGGCCGACTCGTGGCGGACGAATCCGCGGCTGCGGGCGTTCGTGCTCTTTCCGCTGGCCGTCGTCGCCGTCGGACTGGCGACAAGTCTCTTCTCGCTCGGCCCCGTGATTGGCTTCTCGGGCGTCGTTTTCGCCCTCGCCGGCTTCGCCATCGTCCACTATCCGATCGTCACGATCGTCGGCACGCTCGGCGTCCAGAGCGTGATTTTGCGGCTCTATTACGCGCTCCGGGAGCCGATCAGCGTCTACACCGCACAGCCGAGTCCGCCGTCTGCACCCTCGTGGGCCGGCATCGCCATTCAGGGCCACGCGCTCGGCCTCTTCATCGGCTTCGTCCTCGGCATCGCGCTCCTCGAGCGCCGGGGGTCCCGTCCGAATCCGCTGCGGCTGTGGCTCGCCGTCCTCCTCTTTGGCTTCTCGAAGCGACTGTGGGCGATCTACTGGTTCGGCGGCGAGAACACGTACATCCTCTTTCAGGGCCCCGGCATCGCCGTCGTCTCGATACTCGCGCTGGTGGTCACCCTCTCGATGACCGCCTCCGAGAAACCGCTCGTTCCGGCGCGAGTCGAGGAGTTGTTCGCCGGATCGGAACGGGCGAGCCCGCGGCCGAACGGGGGGCAGCCGACGCTCGAGCGACCGTTCGAACTCGCCGGCAGTCCCGCCGATAGCGCCGTCCACGACCGACTCGAGCGCGTTCGCGAACTCGCGTCGGGAGTTCGAACGCGAGCCGCCGGAGCTACTGACTCGAGCGCGCTGTCGGACCTGACACGCAAACAAGCCGCGTTTCTCGCGGTCGTCGCCGTCCTCGCGATCCTCGCCGGAGTCGCGATTCCCGCCAGTTTCCTCGTCGTCGAGGACGCGACCGCGTCCTCCGACGCCGCCGTCCAGATCGAGGACTACACCGTCGAGTACGTCGAGGGCGTTCCGAACGGGCTCGTCTCCGGGATCGGCATCGAAGCCCTCGAGAGCGACGACGGCCTCGAGTCGAGCGGGGTGATCGTCGCCAGCGAGCAACGCAACGTCTGGCTCGAGGCGGTCAGCGCCCAGCGGCTGTCCTTTACCGGCGAGGAGACGGTCACCGTCGGCGGCCCCGGCTGGCGCGAGGCGGTCCACGTCGAGCGCACCGGCTGGGAACCGGTCGGCAACGAGACCGTCTNTCAGGTCTGGCTGTGGCAGGACGGCAGCGACAGACGGCTCGCATACGAATCAAACGAGTCGCGAGCCGAGGCTCGGATCGCCGGGCGAAACGTGACGATCGACTCCGCCGACGGGGAGTTCGTCTTCGAGGTCGACTCGAGCGAAAGTGCGGTTGCGACGACGCCGATTCCGGAAGCGAACGAGACGGCGGCTGCGGGCGGGCTCACCTTCGAACGCAGCAACGAGACGGTCTACGCGTCCGCCGATGGAACGCGTGTTGCGGTCGCGAGCAAGGAGGCGTACGACCAGGTCGGATGATTGCGCTCTCGGGATGTGAACCAGTTACTTTTTAGTAAAGAACGTAGTGGTTAGATTGATGTCATCTGATGACACTCGAATCGACAGGCTCGGCAAACGGGGGCGTTCGCTCGTCTCAGCGGTCCCGCCCTGGCTGGTCGGTCACAATCCCACCAGATCCCTGACCATCGTTTTTCTGGCGACCGTGGGGACGCTCGCGGTTGCAGCGGGGGTCGGAATGACCGTGGGAAGCGACCGCGTTGCCGACGCAGCCGTCGAAACGTGGCGCGGTGCCACAGTCCATTACGAAATCATCGCTGTCGCCTGCCTGCTCGTCGGCGTCGCCGCGGTGAGTGGCGCTCTCAACGCCGGATTGATTCCGGCGTTCTCGCTGGTCGCCAGCGTCCCGTTCGGCATCGGACTCGCACGATACGGAACTGAATATGCCGTCGGAAACATGAGTGTGACCGTCTCGTTGTCCGAGGCGATCGCCGATGGGCTGGGCGCTGCACTCGTCATCGGCCTCCCGCTCGCAGTTCTCGGATACCTCGTGGAGGCCGCCATCAGACGCGTCGGCAGTGGCAATCGAGGCAATTCCAGCTCTCCACTCCGTCCCAACCGAAGCTGACCCGTTACTCCCACTCGATTCTGAAGACCTCGGCCTCGAGCGTCGCTTGGGCCTCGGTGTGAAACTCGAACCGCTTCGCGATTGGAAACTCGGCCCGAAACGCGTGAGTCACATCGCCGCCCGCGTCGGCGGCGAAGGACTCGACGAACTCCTGGCTTCCTTCGTTGTGGATCGTGTACGAGACGGATGCGATCTCGCGTGCCGTCTCGAGGAACTCCCGATCGGCGTGGCGGTTCCCCCGCTGGGCACCGAACGGCGGGTTCGAGAGGACGGTCGCGTCGGTCGTCGAAAACGGGTGTCGAGTGACGTCCCCACGGAGCCACTCGATCGCGCGTCCGCGGCCGCGCTCGGACAGTACCTCCCCTTCGTTTCGGCGAGCCAATGCGAGCGCAGCCGGGTCCACGTCGATCCCCGCGACCCGCCCGGCACCGGCGAGCGACGCCGCGATCGCGAGCATCCCGGTTCCGGTTCCCAAATCGATAACCCGTCGCTCGAGGTCGTCTTGCAACCCGGCCAGATGACAGAGGTGTGCGGCGAGTTCCGCCGGTGTGAGATACTGCTCCAAGTCGGCGTTGGGATCGGAAAAGTCAGCGACCGACTCGAGGCGGCGGGCGAGCGTGCGCCGAGCGAGGCCGGCCATCTCACGCGCCGACGGCGATCGGTCCCTCGAGCTCGAACGCGAGTCCCTCGCGGTCGGCCCGTTCGGCACAGGCCGCCAGCGCGGGGCGGACCTTCTCGGGGTCCGCGACGTCGTCGACGGCGACGGTGACCGTCCCGACGCCGAGGAACGAGCCGGCGCGCACGTAGCCGCGGATGCGGTCTACTTCCTCTTGCGTCGCCAGCGAGCAGTCCTCGTCGAAGCAGGCCTCGACGGTCAGCTCGGCGGGGACCAACCCTTCCGCGGTCAGTTCGCCCTTGAAATCGCGCAGGTACTCCGGGGACGTCGACTCGAGCGCGTCGGCCTCGAGGGTGACGGGAGTGGCGTCTGCGGGCTGACAACCATCAATCGCACGGGCGTGGGATGATGTCGTACTCATTGCCAGACCATACATGGCTTGCATACAAAAAGATTGTTGAATACGTAGTAGTAATACACTCGAGCCGATGCGACGGCGCGTGTGGGTGCGGGTTCCGGAGGCCGGCCGAAAAATCACGGTTTCGAGACACTTTCGAATAGAGTTAAGGACGGCCCGGGAAAGTTACAGGTATGGACGAGTGTCCACGGTGTGGGGGAGCGATCGAAGAACTCTCGCTCGGCGACGTGTCGACGGTGACGTGTTCCCGCTGTGGGTACGCCGACGTGCCCGTCGAACACCTACCCGCCGGTGAGGAGCCGGAGTCGTGGCGAGACGCCTTCAACCGCTTTTACAAGGAGTAAGTCGACGGTCCTCGAAGTCGCGGTCGGTTCGGGTCGATCCGCGATCCGAGTCACTACTCTCCGAGACGCAAGTGTGAAAAAACGGGTTCTAACCGGCCAACGAGTTACTCGTTTGCGGCCGCCGCTTCTGCTTCCTCGTCGGCTTCGTCGTGGTCGATATCCTCGTCGGACCGGGCCGCGACGAGGCCACCGCGTGCCACGCTGTACAGCGGCTCGTTCGCGTGGGTCACACCGCTGATCGAGAACGGAATGTTCGCGTCCTCGAGGTGGTCCTTGAACAGGGCCTCGAAGCCGCTGGGGCTCGAGGTCCCGCCGGTGACGACGACGGGGACGTCGAGTCCTTCCTCGACGTCTTCCTCGTCGACTTCCGTGACGATGTTCTCGATGACGTAGTCGAGCAGGTTCTCGTAATAGATTGACAGCGCCCCTTCGACGCCGCCGACATCGGTCGTGAAGTCGAGTTCGAAGTCGTCTTCCTTGATCGAGGTAACCTTGTCGACGGGGGTTCCCGTCGCGCGTGCGGCCTGTTCGTCGACCCAGTCGCCGCCGCGGGCCACCGAGAACTTCATGACGGGGACCGCGTAGTAGGAGAGACAGACGTTCGTCATCCCGGCACCGAACGAGATGCCGAGTCCGGTGAAGTTGTTGTCCGCGAGTTCGCTGTAGATGACGGACATCCCCTCGTTGATCGGTTCGGAGTCGTAGCCCATGTCGTCGAGGAACGACTCGATCGTCTTCTGGTGGTACAGCGTCGAGAGATCCGAGTCGATCGGATCGGCGGGGGACGAGAAATAGAGCTTCTCGTCGGGATAGGCGGGCTCGCCGACGACCTGCTCGATGATGAGCTTCATCATCGGGATCGCGCTCTGCTCGTCGTTCGAGAGGATCCCGTGTTTCATCGGCCGGCGGGTCTCCTTGTTGAAGATATTCGCGAAGTTCAGGGCGTCGTCGCCGACGACGTAGACCTTATCGTCCTTGCGAATGTGGAGCACTTCGCTTCGCGAGAGCATCTGCTCGGCCATATCCGAGTACTCGATCTCGACGAATGAGTTACGCTGTTGCACGAAAACCGTGTCGTTCCCATCCTGTTGTGCTGACAGGATGTTCATCGTACCGACGTCCAGGCCTTTGGCCATGTGTGGGCAAGGCCACCGACGGATTATAAATCTATGTGCGTTACATTCGGATCTGATACTACGTCGTAACAGAATATTTCTTTCCGCGGCGGCGATTAATTACGCTTTAGGAGGTTTCGGAACCGATCGAGGAGGGAGGCCACCGGTTTCCGCACGGTATCGACAGCGCCACTGTCGTCGTCGGCCGTCGCCAACTCCTCTGCACGCTGCTGTTCGCGGAGTTCTTTGAGCTTGGCCGTCTGATCGTCGACCGTCGATTTCGAGGTCGTCTCTTTCGTCTCGCCGCCTTTCAGCCCCTTGAGCCCGCTGACCTGTGCGTCGACCCCCGACGAGCGGGTGGTCGTGGTTCCGGCGTCGGTATCAATACTGACATCGTCGAGGTCGTCGCTCGAGAAGTTCAGCCGTTTGTGCTCGGTCTTCTCGACGCCGCCCCACGAGAGTTCGACGCCGTCCATCGCATCGTCGATGTCCTGTTGGATTTCCTCGTCGGTGAGTTCGGGATCGTCGTCCGCGTCGGCCGTCTCGGTGGCGACGACCTCGGCCTGTTGGGCCATGTCGAGGTAGTGGGCGATGAGCGCCGCGCCCGTCGAGGCGGTGATCGCCGCGAGGCCGACAGCGTAGGTTGCGATGACTTCGACGGTGTAATCGGCACCGTAGCCGTTCCAGTTGTCCGGATAGGCAACGAGAAAGCCGACGACCGCGCCGATCGTGACGGCGACGCCGGCGATCGACGTGTACAGCATCCGCCGCTCCGAGGGCAGGAGGACGACGATGCCGAGCATCGTCACGGGAAGTGCCGTCATCGCAAGCGCGTACGCGGGACCGACCCACGCGAAGTAGCCGCCGGATCGCGCCTCGAACGTATTGCCCCACAGAAAGAGCAGGAGTCCGATGATTGCCAGCCCGATCCCGCCGAGAAAGAGTCCGAACCCGACGTAGACGTCGGTCCGGTCCTCGGGTTCACCGATGTATCGACGATAGAGGTCGAAGAGATAGCCGTCTGCGGCCTGTTCCGCTGCCATTAGCCCCCCGTTTACACTCCAGTACTATGACTGTTGGGACGAGAAAGGAACCGACACCGACCGTCGCCGCCGGCGCGGCCGAGTCCGGCCACAGGGGGCCTCGAGCCCGTCATCCCGTCTGAGACCGGCCGACGACCCTGCCTGTCGCCCCACGAAATCGGTGGGTACTCGGTGACTGCGAACGCGGACCGACCGGAACGCCGGCGAATTCCTGCGTCTCGAGACAGCGTGCAGTATATACGTCCGTGGTCGTTAGAACGGTCAATGAGTCAGGAGTCGGAGTACACCGAGGGGGACCTCCGGAACACCGGAATGCAGCTCAAGCACGACCGCGAGTGGGACTACGAGCTCGAGCAGATCGTCGAAGCCATCGAAGAGCGAGACGCGAAGAAGGTCGGCCTGCAGTTCCCGGAGGGACTGAAACGTCGCGGCCCGGCTGTCGCCGACGACCTCCGCGAACTGTCCGACGACGACGTGACGTTCATGCTCTCGGGCCAGCCCTGCTACGGGGCGTGTGACCTCGATACCTATCTGATGAAACGCACCGACGTGTTCGTTCACTTCGGTCACTCCCCGATGAAGGACACGGACAAGGTGATCTACGTGCCGCTGTTCTCGAACGTCGAGGTCACGCCGATCATGGAAGAATCCCTCGAGACCCTCGAGCCGCCCGAAGAGACCGAGGGCGTCGGGCTCGTCACCACGGCCCAGCACATGAACCTGTACGACGAGATGAAGGCGTTCTTAGAGGAGCAGGGCTACGAGGTCCAGAGCCGCCGCGGCGACGAGCGACTGACCCACGAGGGACAGGTGCTCGGCTGCAACTACGCGAGCGCGGACGTGCCCGCGGACCAGGTACTCTACGTCGGCGGCGGGAAGTTCCACCCGCTCGGCCTGGCGATGGAACACCCGGACAAGCACGTCGTCATCGCGGACCCGGTCAACAACGTTGTCACCGTCGCGGACACGGACAAGTTCATGAAACAGCGCTACGGAGCGATCCACCGCGCGATGGACGCCGAGAAGTGGGGCGTCATCTTTTGTACCAAGATCGGGCAGGGTCGCTGGGAGATGGCCCAGGAGATCCTCGAAGACAACGAGAACGCCTACCTCATCACGATGGACGAGGTGACGCCGGACCGCCTGCGGAACTTCGACATGGACGCGTTCGTCAACACCGGCTGTCCGCGGATCACGACCGACGACGGACCGCAGTTCCACAAGCCGATGCTGACCCCCGGCGAGTACGAGATCGCGGTCGGCAACAAGCCACTCGACGAACTCTCCTTCGACACGTTCCACGGTACCTGGTAGCGGGCCCGTAGAACGCGCGCCGGATCCTCGTTTTTCCCGTCGGATTCGGTACAGCACGGACGACTCTCTCCGATCGAGTAGTTTCGGCTTCGACTGTCTATTCGGAACGCGTATCGGAACCGTATGCTACGTTCATCGAAATAATAGTATATATTGTTGAATATCTCTCTAAAGAAGGGTAATACGGTACTGAATCCAAAGTGGTTTGGAGCAGTTCTTTTGCACGCTAGTCCCCGACGAGTAGTCGATGAGTAACTCAGATCCGAGCGGATCCGCGGCCGCCCTCCGCGACGACTACTTTGCCGCCCTCGCCGACGCCCGCCGCCGAACCGTCCTCCGTCTCGTCTGCGACCGATCGCCGCAGGGAGTCGAGAAAGACGATCTTGCGTTCCACCTCGCGGCGGTAACCTCGGATAAACGGCTCGCGTCGGTCACCGACGACGACCACCAGCGAGCGCTCGTCGACCTCCACCACCGACTGCTCCCCCGCCTGACGGACGCGGGCCTGCTCGAGGAGACCGACGACGAACTGATTCGGATTGCCGACACTCCCGCGTTCGACGGATTCGATCTCGAGGCGGCCGTTTCGAGCCGCCGAACCGACGACGTGGCCGAACTCGATGCCGTCTTCGCGGCGCTCGCCGACGACCGTCGGCGAACCGTTCTCGCCGTCCTCAGCGACCAATATCACCCGATTGCGACCGAGACGCTCGCCCGCGACGTCGCGGCCCGCGAAGCCGACGTGTCCCAGCGCGAGGTGTCTCAGGAACGCGTCGACGAAGTCCGTGTCTCGCTCGTCCACGTGCACCTGCCACAGTTGTGCGAGGCCACGCTTGTCGGCTACGACGAGGCCGACGAAACGAAACGCGTCTCCTACGAGGGCCACCCGGCCGTCCGCGCCGAGTGGATCCAGCCTGCCGACAGCGCACTGGCGACGACCGGCAGTACTGGCACCGACGCCGCTACCGATGTCGACGCGCCCGTGAACGGCACGGCGGAGACGGACGTCCGCACGCTCGAGGGCCGGGACACGATCATCGCGACCGGCCAGTCCCTCTGTGAGCGCGCGGAGGACGAACTCTTCTTGATGTTTACGACGACGGGGCTGCTCGAGGAGGGATGCTTCCGCCAGATCGAGGACGCGGTCGATCGCGGCGTCGATGTCTACCTCGGCTCGCGCGACCCGCGTGTGCGAGAACTCGTCGGCGAGCGCGTGCCCGAGGTCGTCCTCTGGGAACCCCAACTCGACTGGCTCAACCTGCCGCCTGAAGGCGAGTCGGTGGGTCGACTGGTCTTTGCCGACCGTGAGGCGATCATGCTCGGGACCCTCGGCCAGCCGCTGGCGGACGACGGCGAGTACGCCGAAACCGCGATCCTGGGCGAGGGACCCCACAACGGACTCGTCGTCCTCATGCGTCAGATGCTCGGCTCCCGCCTCGACGAACTCGACGCACGCAGCATGGACCGCCGGTCGCAGCTCCCGCTGTAATATCGTGATCAGACGCCCGCGCACAGTCCTGTCCGCTCTTCTCTCGACCTGAGCTCGGTTCGCGACACTGTCGGCACGTCGATCCGTCAGCGGAGACGACAACATTTACCCAGTCGGTCCTCGCACCCTCGAGTATGACCCAAAGCGACTGGGGAGACTGGCTCGTTCGCGACGTAGAGGACGCGGAACCCGACGGCGTCGCGGTCTGGTACCTCGGCTGTAACGGCTTTATCCTCAAAGGCCGCGAGGGAACGACGGTCTTCATCGACCCGTACGTCGGCCTGGGGAGTCCGCCGCGGACGATCCGCATGATTCCCGTTCCGTTCGATCCGGACGATGTCGAGGCGGCCGACGCCGTCTTCGCGACCCACGAGCACACAGACCACGTCGACGGGCCGAGTCAGGCCCCCATCCTCGCGAACACGGGCGCGACCTTCTACGCGCCCGACGACAGTCTCGCGGTCGCCCGCGAGGAGGAAAACTGGACCGAGGAGTGGGACGTGACCGACGATCAGCTGACGGAAGTCGCCGAAGGCGAGACGGTCGAGGTCGGTGAGTTCACGGTCCACGTCGAGGCGGCGAACGATCCCGACGCGACCCACCCCGTGAGCTACATGATCGAACACGATGCCGGGACCTTCTTCCACGGCGGCGACACGAAGCCAAGCGACGAGTTCGAACGGATCGGCGACGAGTACGAGATCGATCTCGCGGCGCTCGCGTTCGGCACCGTCGGGCAGATCCCCGACAAACAGACCCGCGAACCGAAGCGAACCCGCTGGTACAACGACGAGAACCAGATTATCGAGTGTGCGGCCGCCCTCGAGTGCGAGCGGCTCCTGCCGAGCCACTGGGACATGTGGAAGGGGCTGACCGCCGACCCGACGGCGCTTTACCACCACGCGAACAGCTTCGAGTATCCGCGCCGGCTCGAGATCCGCGAAATCGGCGATCGCGTCGACCTATAGGATCTGTCTACGGAGGGATATGAGACTGTCCGTACAATTTATAGTAATGGTATGGTAACGTTGGTTCCATATGAGTAGCACCGCCGACACGGATGACGTGATCGAGGTCAGTAGCGACGGGATAGCCGTCCGAAAGACGTTCGAAGCGGACGAGTTCCCCGTCCCAGCGATCCGGTTCCAGATCGAATCGGACCGCGACGAGCCGGTCACATTTCAGCTTTCGGAGGAGATTCCCGAATCGTTCCCGATGGACAAGGTCGGGTTCCATCCGGACTATCACAGCGACGACTGGACGGCGTTTCAGGACAACCACGTCGAGTTCACCGCCACGCTCGAGGCCGGCGGCCGACTCGAGACGGTCTACGGCATCCAGATCGACGACGAGAGCCGGGCCGCGGCGTTTCTCACCGAGCCGACGATCGTCGAACGCAACGCCGACGACGACGGCGCGGCAGACGCCAACGAGGTCGACGACGAGGTCATCGGCAACATCGTCTCCGAGGACCGGAATCAGGCGGTCAAAGACATGATCGCCGGCGAATCGGACACCGTCCCCGGACTCGAGGACGACGAGGATGATGGAGTCGATGCCGATTCGACGGCGGACGCAGGCGGTGCCACAGCGACAGACGAGGGACCCGACGACGAGCCGGCCGACGAGTCGGACGGACTCGACCTCGATCTCGGCAACGTCGATCCCGATCCGGTCGACGTCGAGACGGACGACGACGGCGATGCGGACGACGCGCCGGATATCGATCTCGGGTTCGAGGAAGAAGAGATTCCGGAGCCGGAAGACGACGCCGCGGACGGCGACGCGGCCGAGTCCGACGGACTCGATCTTGATCTCGGAACCGAAACCGAGGAGTTCGACGACGCGGAGGACGTGTCCGACGACTCCGAGGCCGGTGACGAACCCGAAATCGAACTCGACCTCGAGGAAGCGGCGGCTGCCGCCGACGAGGACGAGGACGAAGCCGACGAATCGACCACAGAACTGGACGCCGTCGACGACCTCGAGACGGACACGGCGGAGACGGACGACGAGCAACCGGCCGACGCGACGGACGATCTCGATCTCGAGGCGGCCGAGCCGGCCACCGAAACCGAGACCGACTCCGACGAGACGGACGAACCTGCACCCGACGAAACAGGCGACGCGGCGGCAGACGAGGTGGACGAACCCGCTCTCGACGAAGGCGACGCTGTCGACGAGGAGGCCGTCCTCGACGACGAACCAGAATCGGAAGCGGCTGACGCCGAAACGGACGCCGACTCCGTCGCTGCCGAAGCCGAGCCGGACGAGACCGAGACGGACGAGTCCGCGGCCGAATCGCTCGAGGCGACGACCGACGCCGAGTCCGAGCCGTCGGCCGAGGAAGACGCGGCAGCCGTGGCCGACGACGCCGACGAATCGGCCGCGACGGCCGCTGTGGCACCGAACCCGGATCCCGACTTTGGCGGCTCGGTCGCCGCCCGACTCGCGACCGAAATCCGCGACGGAACGATCGACGACGACGATCTCGAGACCATTCAGTCGGAACTCGATCTCGAGCCCGCGGGGCCGGAGATCGCCAAAGTCGAGCACCTCCAGAGTCGCGTCGAGGAGGTCGCGGCCTACACGGATGCCCTCGAGACGTTCCTCGAGGAGAACGGCACCGGCGCGCAACTCATCGAGGAACTCCAGACCGATATCGACGCCCTCGAGGACGATCTCGCGTCGATCGACGACCGACTCGAGGGGACCGAGACCACGGTCGACGATATCGAAGGCGACGTCGCCGACCTCACCGACTGGAACGGCGACCTCGAGACCGATCTGCGTGCGGTCGGCGACGACGTCGACGAACTCGAATCGGACGTCGTCGACCTTGCCGACGATATCGACTCGGTCGACGACGATGTCGAAACGGTCGCGGACGACCTCGACGATGTCGAAGATACCGTCGACACGGTCGAGAACGATCTCGAACGCGTCGGCGAAGACGTCGACTCCGTCGAGGAAGAAGTCGCGTCCGTCGGCAACGACCTCGAGACGGTCGAAGACGAACTCGAGGCTGTGCGAGAAGACGTGACCGATATTCAGGAGTGGCGCGACCAGCTCGGATCGATGTTCTCGGACTGACTCGGCTCAATCCCTGACTGCACGGCTCACGGCTCTTCCGGAAACACAACTCGTTTATCCGTCGCCGGTGGAGAACCGATCGATGGGCGAGACGATACCGATCGCTGTTCCACGCAAGGGGCGACCCCTCGAGTCGGTCCTCGACCGACTCGCGGACCGCCTCGATGTCCCCGAACTCGCGGACGACATCACGTCGACGCTTCGCCACGAAAAGGCACTCACGAAGGGGTCTATCGATCCCGACGAGGAGGACGTCTACCATCGTCTCGCCGACTACAGCTCCGTCGACGATCCGACCGAGCCCGAATACACGCTATTGCGGGACGACCGCGCCGGGAAGCCCCGCCGGATCGTCTTCGACAGCGTCACGATTCCGCTGACGAATATCGAAGGGGTACCCGACGACGCGGCGATTCAACTCGTCGGCCGCGAAGAGCCGTTTCGCTCCCTCCGAACCCACGAGTTCGCGCTCGGATTCGACAGCGCAGATCTGGTCCTCGAGGAGGTCGTCGAACTCCGGCCGGAACCGCTCAACCGGATCGCCGACGTGAACGCCCGGATCAATCCCGCCGATACCGACGTTCAGGTCGTCACCGGACTCGGCGATACGGTCTATCACACGTTGTTGGCAACGCCTGAGGTCGCCCCGTCGTCCGGATCGCTCGACCGGGACTTCCTCGAGGCCTACGAGGGACCGCTCTGTATCGAACCCAGATACGAACGGCTCGTCCAGGCGGTACTCGGCACGCGAACCCTCGACGGCGTCGACTTTCGCTACCCCGACGAGGACCGCGAGGAGGAGGCGGCCATCGCCGACGCGGGACTCGGCGTCTACCTGACCGTCACCGGCTCGACCGCTCGCGAACACGGGCTCTTGCTCGGCGAACAGCTCTTCCCGAGCGAGACAGTGTTGCTCGAAAACACGGCCGAAACCACTGATACGGTCGATCTCGTCCGCTCCCTGCTGAACGGCGGCGACCTCGAGACGGAACTCGCCGTCGAGCCGTAGACACCGTTCTCGAGGCTCGTCGATTCAGACTGCTGGCACCAATTTGCGGAGACACGTCACTACCGTTCGGTCGTGCGGCTACAGTCCCATCCCGTTACGATAGTGGTTGGAGACCGTTCTACTTGCTGGGAACGGCTTTGATATCGATGTCAACGCCGATGCAGCAGCGTTTCCGTTCGATGCGTTCGACAACCGATCGCGTTGGGTGTTCGTGCCGAATTTGATATAGCGAGATACAATTTATTCGTCCGATCTCGAGCGTGTGGGTTACAGATAATTGTAGTGAATTTCTGATATAGCGTGCAGCATACAGCCGGAATCGCCCGTCTGAAACCCTGCTGCTCTCCGGGTCATCGGCGCTGCGAATCAGCGCGGCCAGTTTCCTACACGGTGACAGCGTAGATGTGCTCGAGGTAGGTCTCACGAACGCGGTCGCCCCAGTTGTGGGTGTAGGTATCGATCACGTCGCCGGCGACGTCGCCGCGGAGGTACTGGACGATCCCCCGATCGCCGGTTCGATCCCGCAGATGTGTGGTGAAGAAGTGCCGGAAGTAGTGAGGCGTGACGTTCTCCTGGGTCCCACCGCCGGTCCGGTACCAACCGTGGTCTCGAGCGTGTTTTTCGACGATATAGCGGACATCCGACGGCGTGAGCCGCTCGCCCCACGAGTCTCTGGTGTCGAGAAAGAGCGGCCGTGCCGGCGAGGTCGCGTCGGGACGGATCGCCAGCCACTCGAGCAGCGCCTGCTGCAATTCGGCGTCGACGGGGACGACCGTATCGCGCTTTCGCTTGTTCGAGGCCGTCCGTTCCTCGCCGTTGACGGCCGTCCCGCGGGCCGGTTCGGCCGAAACGAACAGCGACGATGGCCGGCGCTCGAGGCCGACACGCGGCGACCACTCGCAGTCGAGTTTCGCCTGCACGGACTCGAGGTGGAGATCCCGCAAATCGAGGTTACACAGTTCACCGACGCGCATCCCCGTCTTCAGGAGGGTAACGATAACAGACCGCTCGAGGGGGTGAGCGATCGACTCGAGGAACGACCGCATTTCGCCGACAGAGAGGTCCCGTCTCGTCGGGTTGGTTTCGATCGATTCGGACATCTCCTCCATGACGAGCGCCATCGGATTGTCGTCGAAGACGCCGACGCGGGTCATATAGTCGTAGAATCGGTTGAGATAGGACGCGTAGCTCGCGATTGTACTCGATTCGAACTCGCCGCGCAGCGAGTGAATCCACGCCATACACTCTCGGCGCTCGGCCGCGCCGATCGCGTCCATGTCGAAGCGCTCCCGGACGAAGACCTCGAACTGGCGAAGCACCCGCTCGTAGGCCTCGAGCGTTCGGTCGCTCTTGCCGTGATAGCGCTGGTCATCGAGGAAGTACTCGATGGGGTCGGTCACGTCCGCCGGCGCGTCGGTCCCGGGTTCAGTCGCCATCGCCACCACCGTCGGTTGTCGTGTACCCGCCGTGGCGACCGCTGTATCGAATCCGGTTTTCCGACTGGAGCTCCTCGAGCGTCTCGTCCAATCGCGACTCGATGTCGTCCGAAACCGCCTCGAGGAGTCCGTCCCACGAATACGTGTCAGACGAAAGTAAATTGAGGACTTGTGTTTCGAGGGCGTTACCCCCAGGGTCTGGGTCGGGAGAATTGGGTTCCGCTGAACCGGATTCGAACCCCTTTCGCCCCGCTTGAACCATCGTTCGAACGAACTCGCTCTGGCTCATATCGAGATCATCGGCGTGGGATTGCCACTCCTCTTTCTGGTAGGCCGGCACGTACGTTTTGACAGATTTTCGAGTTGTATCCGCCGAATCGCTCATACGCCATCCGTCAAACGCAGTGATCTTCAATCTACCCATTATTCGATCTAAGTGAGTCAATGCAAAAAAGTGAAACCGCCGCGCCCTCTGGCGGTTTTCAGGCCTCGAGTAATGGTCAGAAACCAGAGAATCCGGGGGATCAGGCATGAACTACTGCCCACAGTGCGGCGGGAAACTCACGACCGAGACCTCGCCCGGCGGCATCCCTCGCCGAGTCTGTTCCGACTGTGACGGTGGTATTCGATGAGCGACGACGAACCCGCTTTCTCCGTGACTACATCCCTCACTCGAGGGACCGGCACCGACGACCGCGACTCGTTCAAAGTCACGGTCGCGGCCGACGATCTCGAGGAACTGGACCGGAAGCTCGAGCGGATGCGCGAACGACTCGGCGACCACATGGCCGCGTGCCTCGAGATGCAGCCGGAGAACAAGACCGGCCGGAAGATCGCGGACGATCAGGCCGGACTCGATGAGGTGGAAGCATGACCTACACGAAGGAGAGCTTCATTCGCCGGCTCGAGGAGAAAGACCACGTCGAACAAGTCGGCGATCTCGGTAACAGCGTCGTCGCGTTCGAGACTGTGTCCAAGGACATGAGCGCATACGGCGCGCTTATCGCCGACACCGAATGGACAATCACAGCTACCGACTGGAACCAGCGAGCGGTCTTCTTCGCACCCATCAGGGAGGTGCAGAACGAGTGACGTACCTCGATTTCCGCCACGAGGCAGACGAGCAAACGACCAGCTGGCAGCGCGCCGATCCTCGAGCCGCGCTCGTCGAGCGAGTCGATCCGATCACCTTCCGAGTCATGCTCCAAGGCGGCAGCGAGTACCACCGCGTTCACTACGCCCTCGAGCGCGGCGCACACGTCGGCTGGTGCGACTGCAAGGGCTTCGAGTACCGAGACGACGAGAATAGCCCCTGCGCGCACCTCTGCACGCTTCGGAAAGCCGAGGGACCGGGCGAGATTACCCCGCTCGAGACAGTCAACGGCGAGCCTATCGAAGCGGTCGATTCATCCGCGCTCGAGGGAGGGACCGAGATCGAGCCGGACAAGCGAGCCATGACCGACGGTGGACTGATTGACCCACCGGCAGCCGGGAGCGACGGCCGCACCTTCGGACGGCCGGAGTCGAGGCTGTAGCCACGCACGCGCCACCCGCGCGCGACTCCCTCGGATATCCCCCCAAGGGGGGAGATATCCTCACGTACCGAACTTAGCGCCGTCATGCGAATATCGGGGTATCCAAACGGGATATCCCGACCCCCCGAAGATACCGAGACACCATGCAAGTCAACACCAAAATCGACGACGAACTGATAGCCGGTCTCGAGCGAGAGATGGACACAGAGAGCGTTCAGGAGTGGATTCGAGAGCAAATCCGCCAAGAAGTCGGCCCCGATCTTGACGATAACCCCGACACGTCGTACTACCCCGAACGCAACCGTGACCGGAGAGTGTACGAAGCACTCCTTCAACACGGCGGACACGACGTTTTAGCCAACTACGTGCGGCTTGACGATATCAAGCCCGAGATGGCGATGGAGAGCCAGATATCGAAGGACGATATCTACGGCACCCTGAAGCGGATGGAGCGGCACAACCACGTGCGCCTCGAGTCAGGCATGTACGCGAACGACCCGGTGCAAGTTCGCGCCCGTCCGCCGTCCGCCGACCCCGACATGTGGACCCGTGCGAAAAGTCGAGATCGGCAGATGGACCCCGATATCCTCACCACCGCAGCCGGCGAGTCGTCGGCAGCCCAGAGAAAGCTACTCCGTGATATCGAAGCGGCAGACGACGAGAATACCTCCCCGACGGAGGCGGTCGCGGATGACTGACTGCTACGAGTGCGGGAAGGTCGTCGGTATCTCAAACGGCGAAGGAACCGTCCTCTGTCGGACGTGTTCGCCGTTCGGCGTTCCGACGCGCTACCTTCCGACCAGCGGTTCCGGTTCACCGGAGGTGCCGGCAGATGATTGACCCTGTTTTCTGCCCGGAGTGTGACACCGAGACGAACAAATTTCGCCGGATGTGCGAGAGTTGCGGCTGCGATAAGTGGGCCTCAGAACTGGGTGTTAGACCATGATTCGGTGGCTCAAGCGGAAAGTCCTGTGTGGCCTTGGCCTCCATTCCGGCTACGTCGAAGCAGGCCAAGACGACGGCGAGAGCTACCTGTTCTTCCACTGCTCACGGTGCGGCCGTGACCTCTGGCCTACCGAAGTTCAGGGGATACATAACCTGTACTACGAGGGTAGGGAACTCGAGCGGCCACAACCCGAGTGTGTGCTGTGCGGAGACCCGGCAGACTGTCTCGTTCCGAACGCGCCCGGTATGGGGAACGAACGCTACTGCAACGACTGTTGCCCGCGCTGTAACCCGACTTCCGCGATAGACGATAAGGAGGAAAGCCATGAGTGACGCCGAACGCGGACCGAACGGCTTCCCCTACATCTCCCCGGACACGTCGTTCAGTACGTGGGAGAACGGCGAGCACTGCATCATGCTGAAGCGAAAGGACGGGAAGGCCCTGAAAGTGAACCTGAAGCCGGAACAGATGGAGGGGCTACGAGAGGCTATCACCCACCACCTCGAGCACGCTTCCGGCGAGGGGGACGAGCAGGAAGGTGGTTCGCCATGAGCTACGATCAGGAGTGTTCAGACTGTGGTAGCACCATGACGGCAGCCGCGAACTACTGCCCGTTCTGTGGAGAGCCAACGGTCGAGACGAGCGGCGACAACCCCTCGAACGAACCGACGAAATGGGACGAGTGGACCCTTCTGGAACTCGAGTGGGACTGTATCACCCGACGAGCGAAGGCCCGCTTCATGGAGGAGTGGGAGAAGCGCGAAGACTGGAAAAACTTCGAGTCGAGATACCACGTCTACAAGGCCCAAGACCAGCTATCTGTGGCCTCTTACCACTCTCGACAGAACGATTCAGGCGAACTCACGAAGACGAACATAGCCGACGCCGTGAATCATATGCTCATGGCTATGGCAACGCTGGAAGTCGATAACGAGGAATGCCAGCCTATCACCTCCGAAGGTGAACTTCTACGTCGCAGAGGTATTTCCGCGAACGGGGGGCCGCCGGAACGCTCGTAATAGCGCTGACCCCAGCTTTTTTCTAGATTGCGACAAATAAGAGGGCATGGTAGTTCCAATCGGATTAAAAGAACATATTGCGCGATTCCTGAGAAGGAACGCCGACCGCACGGACGCAAAGCTTGGAGATGTCGAAACGGATTCGCTCAGTACAGAGGAACAACAACACGTTGCAAGTGATGGCACCCCAGTCGGGGCTTGGAAGCCCTTTGACCTCTCGACCTATTCCGACGGAGGGATGGGGCTTCACTGGGACCCCGACGACTCTCATGGCCTCTCCCCGCTAATCCTTGGTCACAACGGTGGTATCGCACAGATCCATGATGGGACGTTCTACGAGTTTATCAAACTCTTCGACGGCGGTGATGGGTCGAACACGTTCATCGGAATAGAGAACGAGATTCCGGGTGGAAATCTCGCTATTGAATCGCAAGACGGAGGACAGGTCTATATCCAGACGGGTGTTGCAAACGACAAGCAACCTCGTTTTATCGTAAATGACCCCGGAGAGTCAACAGATACAGTTACAGAGGGTGATTTCGCTCGGTTCCTCGCCCTAAACCATCTCATCTTCGGCGAAGCGATGGAACTGCGATACAACAACGGAACAGACGGCGAAGTAAAACGTGTCTATCAGGACATCGACTCACAAAAGGTTGGCTACGACTATCGGTCGGGCTACAAGCCAACATGGTCCGTTAGCGGATCTGACCATCTGGCGTTCGGGACGCCGTACTACTCCAGCAACTCTCACGTTCGATTTCACAAAAATAGCGACAAGCGCGGCAATGTTGACCGCCAAAGCGGGGGGACCGAATACAGTCAGCGCGCCCAGCCAACAACTGATGAACTGAACGGGGGAGACTCAATGATCTACTGTTCAGACGGCAGCGACGGCCATTCCGCAGGGGATCTCGTCCATGCGTTCAACAACTCTGGAACCATCCAAACGAATGTTATCAGCGCAGCCAGCAACACGGCCTAACGCTGCTTAATGACGCTGTAGTGAACGTCGTTCCACACGGTTGACCCTCGTGAAATAATCCATTCCGCGAAGCGGCAGGAACCGGACCCTACAACTCCGCTTCTTCGAGATCAGCGTTCAGGAACGAGTCGATACCCCTTATCAGCGACCAAGCAAGTACCCAGAGGGCCAGAATCGTCGTTGTGACGCCGATATAGAACCCCATCCATATCTCCCCCATCAGCTACCACCGTACTTGCGAATCGCTCGAGCGAACGGGAACCCGAGCCACCCACAGAACTTGATCCATGCCTCGAGAGAGACCCAGAACGCCCCCGTTGCTAAGACCACGCGACCGTAGATTTCGAGGAGATCAACGACCCCCATCAGAACACCTCCCGATACTTTTCCTCGACCCACATCCCGACGCGAAGGCAGAAGACAGCAGCGAACACACCAGGTAGGAGCAGCGGCATCAAGATTATCTCGAGTACGCCGAACTCCCGATCAACGTCCACATCTACGAACGGCGTATCCATCTCCGCCATCAGAACACCTCGGAGACGGGCAGCTTGTGCTGCCGACCGTCCCGTTTCGAGTGACCGGCACGGTTCCAGCCGCCCCGGTCTTTCACCAGCTGCGTGACGGTCGCCGGTTTCATCCGCCGGTGGTCCAGTGGCTCAGGGGTTGACCCACTCGAGAGAATCACGAAGTCGTACCACGCGACGTTTTGGCCGTCCGACGCGGTAAGCGAGCGGTGGTTATCTTCCCAGATACGGAACCTGCGGTCAGGACGAGCAGACTTTACCTCGTGTTTCGCGCCGGTCCGAGGGTTGACGAGATCGCACCAGTCGCGCCCGTCCGCCCGCTCGAGGGAGAACTGTGCCGCTACCCACTCGGAAGCGTCCCGTCCGCGCTCTTGGGACGGGAATAGGTCTTCGCTCATGCGAATTCCTCCGGTACCGGAGCGTTCGTTTCTACGTAATCCCCGCCGTCCGTGACGGACCAGTGGTAGGGACCAGTGGCCGCTTTCACTTCATCCGCTGCGCGCCCCATCCGCTCGGCGCTGAAGAAGTGTTCGGCCTCATTCCCGAACGGACCCACCCAGATTTTGAGCGGCATATTCGCCCGGTGTTCTTCCGGCAGGTTCCACGGCCGCTGTGTGACGACGAGAGAACGAATATCGTCCGTTTGCTCGCTCGAGTTGGCCATATTACCGCCTTGCGCGAGACACCAGCCGAGACCTTCCGAATCTTGGAAGCTCTGGGCCTCATCGTGTACCACGATCTTCCGACCCGGCACGTTCCGCAGGAACTCGATCACCGGCTCATGGGACGCAGGTGAGCCACCGTCACGAGGATAGAAGTCGAACAGCCGGTACCCCGCCCGGTAGGACTCAGCCAACCCCTTCAGGGTACGAACCCGCCGTACCCGATCCTTCCGGTTGACATACCCGAGACCCTTGGGATTGTAGAATACCCCCACATCATGCCACCCTTGCACGACGCTGTTTTGGAACCACCAGTTAGCCAGTACCGACTTTCCGCCGTAGTCATCCCCGGCACCCGTCGCGCCCGAGATCAGGACGTGAGACCCGTCCGTGAGGTAGTACGTTTGCATCAGGCATCCCCCACAGTCGGTAGCCCAGACACATTCACCGAGTCGCCGTCACCGTCACCGCCCCCACCGCTCGAGGAGGTATCACCGGCCGACCCAGACGAGCCGCCGTCATCGTCCGACGTAGCCGATAGGACAGCTCCGATAGCGAACTTTGCAAGATCGACACCGGCCCACGCGTCATCTACGTTGGCCCACTTTTCGAGACCCCGGAGACCGTACCGTTTCCAGTGGTCTCGGATGTCATCCAGCCCCTCGAGTTGGGAGATCGGCGTATTCGGTTCAGTATTCTTCAGGCCCTCGATGAACCACGGAGAGCCACCACTATCGGTACCCGGTTCCGACCCACCCATGTCGATCTGTCCGTCCATCGGCGAGCCTTCTGCGCCCGAATCACCCATTTCACCCGCTCCCGTTGCGAACTCGGCAGCCGCTCGAGGATCCATATCGTCACTCATCGGAGAACACACCCCCACAGCCGAGGCAGACGTAATCCCCCTTCCTCAGCATCCTAACGTGGTCGTCCTCGAGACGATCCCGGTTTCGGTCGAGGTAGACATCACTGCTTTCGTTATCTTTTGACCCACAATTCGGACACTCCGGCTCGGACGCGGACGGCACCGGATCATTCGGCCCGTCATCTGACTCAGGGAACTCAGGAGCGCCCCCGCTCGAGGGACTACCGGATTGACTACCGTTTCCACCCGGCCCGGTACCACCGTCAGGGGTAGCCGGTTCAGACCCGTTATCTTTGGCCGTGTAGAGCCGGCCATATGCGTCCTCTAACTCGGAGAAGGCGGCGTGTTCGTCGTCCTGTTTGTTGACCATGTGGATAGCTACCCCATGCTCGGTATCGTGCGGGGAGTCGCAGATAGGACAAGTGCGCCCCATCACACCCACCCCGCAGTTACGACGACGAGGGTAGCCCACATCAGGAGCGTTATCGCCTTATTTACCACCTTAGACGACCGAACGCTAAGGATTAACGCTGCAAGCGTTACGGTTCCGAGACCAATAAGTCCCATATACCTACCTATAGGTAATTGGACGCTTAAACCCTATGGCGCTATATATGGAAGCGTAATGAATCTGAAAGGGCAGGTCCCGCTGTTCAACGACAGTGTTGACCCGACCAATCCCGCAGAACTGGGAGGTAAAGTAGTTGGATACACCATCGGCGTCGTCGTCGCGCTTATCGCGCTCGCACTCGGTACGTGGGTCTTCGAGCGAGGCAACGCCGCGGCAGGCACCGAGGCAGAGGCCGGTATTCCGGTGGCGGGTGAATAACGATGGCGGACCAACTCACTCGCGCACAGCGGCACCCGGACCCGGACGTTCGTGATCTCGCACAGGGCGGCTCGCCGAAAACGATCCGGTCGTCCCACCTCGAAGACGGCGCGACGATGAACGCCGGCAACGAGGTTACGGTCTGGAAGTCGAAGGTGCCCGCCGACAAGGCGTACCTGCACGGACACGGCACCGACAACCGCGAGAGCGGACCTGAGGCGTTTATCTACGCGAGCATTCAGAACAGCACCCCGGAACAGATCGAAGGAGATCTGTACGCTGTCATCACCGACAGCGAGGGCCGAGACGTGCACGCTCGGAAGGAGATCGGCGACCTCGAGACTCTGGCAGCTGCGGAGGACGACAACCGCACCGAGCGGCCGATGTATCCGGTTCAGGTTCCCATCGCCCGCGAAGACCAGCACCTCGAGCTTCGCGTCGTCGCTGATAGTGCATCCGACGGGGATGAACTCTCGGCATCCGATAGCTCGATTCGGATGTACTACACCGAGTACAACAACTGATTCGGGGGTTCCTGATATGCCTTTTTCCCGGAAGGAAACAAAGCGCTTTAGCGTCAGCGTTGGCCCCGGAGAGACCGCAACAGCATCGACCACACTCGATTATGATGCGACGGTTGAAGAGATCGATGTCCGCATCTACCAAGGAGCGGAAAACGAGATCGGAGTAGTCCCCTACCGGATTCGGGACGCCGATCAATTGACGCTCGTCGATCTTATCGGCAAAAGCAAAATCTACGGCGACGGTGATTACTGGACGTTCAACGTCGCCGAATCCGTCGAAGAGGGTGACGAAATCGGTATCGAAGTCGAACATGAGGCGGACAGCTATCAGTTCGATGTTGACGTAGATGTCACCCTCGACCAAGCAGGCGGCGCGAGCCGTGTTCTCTCCGCTATCAGCGGGGTGTTCAGCTAATGGTATCGGAACAATTCAGTCAGGCAGTCAGGGGTAGCGGCGGAGACCCGATTGACGTTTCGTCATCGACCGGCAGCCTCGAGACGAACGAGTACGGGAGCGCAACGAGCGCAAGCGCATCGGCGTACCCCATCACGGTTGACCCGGCTTGGCAGATCGAGGAAGTGATGTTTTTCGCTCTGCCCGACGACAAGGAGGTAACAGCCACTCTCGAGGATGGATCCTCCACCACGTTCGAGCCGAAAGGCCCCGATTGGGTCCTCAACACCCTCGAGATCGACGTTCTCGAGATCACCGATCCAGAGAACAGCGAGGGAGAAACGAGCCTGCTGGCGGTGGGTGACTAAGATGATTGGTGGCGGGCTGACCGGTGACGAAGATACCAGCATCACTGACGGCCTCGGCGGCGGCGGTGGCGGTGGCGGCTCCTCGAGCGATGACGACGGCGGCTCGAGCGGCGGCAGTTCCGGCGGGTCGTCCTCGAGCGGCGGCGGTATCGACATCGGCGGCGGGCTGACCGGTGACGAAGATACCAGTATCACCGACGGTCTCGGAGGCGGTGGCGGCGGTGGCGGCTCCTCGAGCGATGACGACGGCGGGTCGTCCGGCGGCTCGAGCAGCGGGTCGTCCGGCGGCGGTGGTATCGACATCGGCGGCGGGCTGACCGGCGACGAAGATACCAGCATCACCGACGGTCTCGGCGGCGGTGGCGGCGGCGGCTCCTCGAGTGACAGCGACTCGAGCGACGACGGCGGTGGCCTCCTCGACGGCGGGCTGACCGGCGACGAGGATACCAGTATCACCGACGGTCTCGGAGGCGGTGGCGGCGGTGGCGGCTCCTCGAGCGATGACGACGGCGGAGGCCTCCTTAGTGGCGGACTCACCGGCGATTCTGATACGTCCATCACCGATGGACTCACCGGCGGCGGTGGTTCCTCAAGCGGTGACGACGACGGCGACGGTGGCCTTCTCAGCGGCGGCCTGACCGGCGACGAGGATACGAATCTCTTCAACGATTGGAAGACGATGACCGACAAGTTCGCAGACCCCGGCACTGCCGAGGGCGAACCGTCCGAACCCATAGGCAGCGCGCCGGGATTCGCCGGAGCGCTCACCGGCGTCGGATCGGCCGGCACGATTGCGTCGGCGGCGTCGAAGCTCCTGCCCGGTGGGACGAAGACGTCGGCCGGGATCGGCGGCCTGATCGGTGGCCTCGGACTCGGCTCGAGCGACGGTGACGGCGACGGCGGGGGCGGCCCGCTCTCGTTGATTCCAGGACTCGGCGGTGGCTCGAGCGACGGCGACGGCTCGAGCGGCGGACTGCTATCTGGCCTTCCGTTCATCGGAGGTGGAGGTTCCGGCAACGGCCAGCAGCCGGAACAGCCGGCGCAAGGCGACGAACTCCAGCAGGCCCGGCAGCGGATGCAGAATCAGCTATCAGCAGCGAAGGAACGGCTCAAGAGCCAGTACCAGAAGCTGCTGGGTCAACAACAGAGCGGAGACGGCGAAGGCGGACTTCCGACCGGACTGCTCGCGGTGGGTGGTCTCGCGGTCGTTGGAGTGATCGCTTTCGTCTTCGGAAGTGATGAATCATGATCGGTGGATTATCCAAAATCGTAAGCAGCGGCGGTAGTATCGGCGGGAAAGTCACGAACTTCGCAAAGTCGCCTGCGGGTATCGGGACCGGTGGCCTCCTTGGAGGTATCGGTCTCGGAACTATCGCCGGCGGCGACTCGAGTGATAGTGGCTCGAGCGGTGGCGGCGTCGATCTCGGCGAGTGGGGACAGGAAGATTACGGCTCCAACAGCGGTGGCTCGAGCGGCGGTATTCCGTTCATCGGCATCGGCGGCGGTGGCGGCTCGAGCAGTGGCAGCGGCCTCGGTCCCCTCGTCATGCTCGCGGGAGTGATCGCTGTCGCTATCGCCCTCTTGGGCGGTGATTAGATGGCCGCATTCAGCTTCATCCCGAAGGTCGGCAAGAACCTTCCGACCGGGAGCCTGAAGACACTCGGCACCAAGATCGGGAGCGCACTGAAAGGCTCGAAAGGAGGCACAGCAGCTATCGGTGCTGGCGGCGGCTACGCCTATAACGACATCACGGACCAGCTTGGCATTCAGACCGGACAGGGGAAGGTTGACCTTCTGGTTTACGGCGGTCTGGCGATTGGCGCGGTCGTCGCGTTCGGCCAACTGTTCGATATTCAGATTGGAGGCGGTGGGTAGGCATGGCTATCGTACTCTCGGAAGCACTGTTAGCGGCGATCCTCGCGGCCCAAGTCGCTCAGATCGGTTTCGAGGCGCGACTACTGAACCGTCTCTCGACAGTTGAGACTCGAGTCGAAGAGCGGACAGAGGCAACATGAACGAACTGATAGGAGCGGTGCTTATCGGCTACGTGCTCGGAGCGGTCCCAAGTTCCGAAACTGGCCGTATCTCGGTAGCAGCACTTGGGAAGAAACTCGGCATCAAGCCGAAAGAGATCGAGAAATACAACGACACGGAGAATAACAATGAGTGATATCGGCAGAGGACCCACGAAGGAGCATAGCCACAGCGGACCGAACGACGGCGGCGGATCGATAAGTCCAGAGTTCCGAAACAACAGGGTGACGGTCGGCCCCGACGATGACCTTCAAACGAAAATCTCAGACGCGGGCACACTCTCAGCGATAGAGTGGGAGCCGGGCGTTTACGAGATCGGCGAGACGGTAGTTGCGTCAGATCTGAGTGTGTGGGACGTTCCAGCAGGCGCAGAGTTCCGCCCTACCGCTGACTTCACCATGTTCGACCTTGGAGCAACTGGCTTTCGTCTCGACGGGACGATCGCCATCCGCGACCCGACGGCCGAAACATCATCCGCCTACGTCGTGGACTGCACCGGTACGCAGCAGTCGAAATACGATCATTTCGACGTTCGCGACGTTTACAACGGTGTGAAAATCGGGTCCGCGGGGTCCTCAGAGACACAAGCAGAAAGCCAGTTCACGAAGCTGGAGGTTCGGGACGTGCGGAATAACCCCCTGATTGCAGAGGGAGAGACTCACGATAACCACTTCGGCGAGGCGTTTCTCTCTGCGATTAACGGGAACATCGGACTCGTGTGGAACACCGAGGGAGTGGACGGCGGGAACATCTTCGACGAGCTGAAGATTGTCGATACTGGATCCCACAACCTGCACATCAACGGACTGAGCAAAGACCTGTTCATCCAACAGTTGACGCTTGATAAGGCGGGTAGCAACGAGGGCGTCAACGCAGACGGGATGCTGGTCGAAACCGGGGCGAGACTCCTTCAAATCGGCCAACTCTGGTCGGGGTCCGCCGACCGGCACGCTGTGAACTTCGATGCAAGTTCATCGGACCCCATTTCTGGGCTTCAGATCGGGCAGGCCGAGCTTATCAACTACGACCAGATAGGGTTTGCCGCAAACCGCTACGTTCAGAACGGCTTTATCGGCCATATTGAAACCCGTGGCGGCGATTACGGCGGCCGGTTCCTGAACAGCGGCCACGAAAACGTCTGTATTGGGTCGGTTCGGTCGCGAAACAACGCGACCAACGGATGGGACGCCCCCGGCGCTGTTAGTGACGTTCATATCGGCCACGAACAGGTATCTGACGGGATTGCACAATCCCAATTCTCCACAGTCGAAGGGCATGGCCTCGAAGCGGCAGGGACAGGGAACGCCCCAAGCGCGGCGAACTATCGAGAGGGCCAGACTGCGGAGAACACCGACGACTCTACCCTCTGGATCAAAAGCAACGGTTCGATGGTCCAACTTGCCTGACCAGTGCTGTGTAGTGTGCGGCCGATTCTTTTCTATCTCCCCTGAAAGATACGTTCCGCCTTTCGGCTATAGGCGGCATTTGTCTCGAAATCTACTTTCCGACAATTGGTTATAGTCGGCACGCTCCCCGCGATCTCGAGCCCATTCTATTCGTTTGACCCACTTTCAGAGACATTCCGCCAGATCAATTTTCCGCGAAGGGTAGAACTACCGGCCCATACCGGAAACGTGAAATGGTCGGGAAATCAATAGAAATTCATGCAGACCCGACCTTACGAGAAGAAGGAAGGTAAGAGAATCTGGCTGAACCGAGAGGAGCAAGACCAACTCCTATCTGGCATTCAGGACCAGCCACGACTCAGGATAGCCCTACAACTCGGCCTGCACGGCCTACGTACTGACGAGATAGTGAGAGTCGAGCCGGGACACCTCCGAGACATAGAAACCCGTCAGGACGGCACTGAGAAGTTTGTGCTTGAAATCCCGAAAGGGAAGACTGGCGCTCGAGAGGTGCCGATTGACGCGGACCTGAAAGAGCGTATCAACTACCTGAAGGCGGCAGACCAAGACCTCGGTAAGCACGATCCGATCATTGACGTTTCTAAACGGACCCTCCGCAACTGGATAGGCAACGCTCGAGACGAACTTGACGGAGACTACAGCAAGCTGGGGATGCACGATCTACGTCGAACATGGGCGACAGACACCTACTACAGCTTGGCGTTCGAGGGAGTCCCGATAGCGGAGGAGTTAGTCATGTCGTGGGGAGGGTGGAAAATGACTGCTACCGGCCGCGAGACCTTCCGAGAGAACTATTTGGGACCGGTCCCCGACCACGTCACGGCTCAGGCGCTCGAGACGCTATAGCAGAACGCGGTTTATTCTCGTCGCTGTCGCTCGAGAGTTTTGAAAAGCAGTGCCCCGAAAGTGCATGGCTCTGGGGGCACAGAATACCGTATTCAGTAGCCTATTCTAAGTGTTCGCGCAGCGCTGCACGAACAATCTCTGACTGAGGGACCCGGTAAGTTGAGCTTTCGGATTTTTCTTCTAACTTTTCTGCAAGCTCTGGCGGTATGCGGACACTAATCGTCTTGTGGCCTTCGGAGGCTACCGACATACACAATGTATTGAACGTCATTACACATAAAGCTCTAGGAGACCGTATTCCGCTTAATGATTGTATTACATCCACCACGAGGTTGTTAGGATGTCACTACGTTATGGAAAAGACTAAGGTCCAGAGATGTAGATAGACTATCTGCATGGCACAGAATACCGATAAGTCGGATTCCTACACCTTCTTGCAAATTCGGTGTGAATCTGACTTCAAGGAAAACCTGCGTGTTGCGGCCGCACAGAGCGGTAAATCAATGTCTGAATTTGTTAGGGAGACCCTACAGCAGACATGGGAAGGTACAGAGTCCGAGATAAGTGAGTTTATGTCGAGATACGAACCCCGTATTGTGCGAAGTGTGGTGACATAGTTAGATATTAACTACAGTAGCAGTCCCGCGAATTCAGATATGCAATTCTGATATGTGGCCCTATGGTTTGGGATATATACTGGCGGGAAGACTGCCGGCGATCGATCTCCCGATGGCACACCGTGTCACCTATCACTCACTCGGTGGCCAGTGAATGCGATTCCGTCCGTTCTCATAGAGGACTCGAGCGGGGATGTCGGGTCGCATGAGTGGGTTCGGAACTGCTCGAGCGGGTCGCGATTTCCGTGTAGCTGTCGCGGTCGTCGCCGCAGCCGACCGGCTACCGATGAGTCGTGATTATCGATCCGAACAGGCCGGGATCGGCTCGAGTTCTCGTTCCGCCGCGCGGTCAAGCACCAAAGTTCGGTCGGGAATTCGGCAAGCGGTTCCTCGGGTGGGGGCTCGAGTTCGAGTCGACCTGCTCCACTCCGTCGACAAAAGCGCGTTCCGTCAGCGAGGAACAGCGCGATACCACCCCGAAATCGACTCTCGAGGCCGATTGACCGCAATACGGTTGTGACTGCGTGTCTCCCCGGTCGATTCGACGAGTCGTCGTACTACCGTTCTCGTGTCTCTGTAATGCTGTCGCGGAAACGTCGCCGATTATCGATCAGTAATCGGTGTTTCAGTCGACTACAGCGGACGTCGAGCCGCTGTCCCGCCGATGGCTCACTGGAGTAGGGTCGTAACCCTCTCCAGACGCTTCGTTCGGTTTGTCGACAGCATCAGTCTGCAGTGCCTGTCTCGGACTCGACTGTCATAGGGAGTCTCCGGTTCGACACTGGATGGTGCGAGGAACACGGTACAGGCCACTGATTCGGCCGCCTCCATCTCCGGTCTCCATCGGAGCGATCAGCTTTAGGGGTGGTCTCGAGTCTCTCAGGAGAGCCCAGTCACTCTCCTAACGGACACTCTCACCGGCTTGAACTCGTTCTCAGTAGTATTCCCACTTCAGTTCGAAGCCTCTCAGAGCGCCGCTGAGCGGATTTCAGTGGTGTGCGTCCATCACGATGCGACATCGTCCCTTCACCGCAGACTTCAGCACGACTGGCTGTCCGCTTCGAACAGTCTGCGTCGATGGGATGGCCTCTCCAATTCCGTTCGCTGGACGGAATCGCTGTCCGTACCCAGACTAATAAAGTAGATAGCGCTATATTCATTCGAAGGGGTGAGACTGGATAGGAGCGACCGGTTCGCGGCTTCCTCGAAACTATGGCTCCCTGCAGGTACGATACGTGCCGTCACCGGAATCGGAGCCGGTCCTTCTCTGTTGATAACATAGCGCAGTCCGCATCGGCGGTAGTTATTCCCTGCTGGTGGCCTTCCGGACTGTTATGGCCGATATGACCGTCGAGGAAGCGATGGAAAAGTACGGGCCGTCCGAACTAACGCGCGACGATCTCCTGGAACTCGAGGACCCGAACTACATCGCGGAGAACGTCGCGATCGTGACCGGGGCCGGCTCGGGGATCGGACAGGCGACCGCGCTGGCTTTCGCCGCGAACGGGCTCACCGTCCTTGCGACCGATCGCGACGAGGAAGGGCTGGCCGAAACGCGGACGCAGTCCGAAGACCTGTCGCTGCCCGGCGAACTCCACACGGTCGTCGCCGACCTGACGAACGACGCCGACCTCGAGCGGATCGTCGACGAGGCGGCCGAGGCGGGCAGCGTCCGCTATCTGGCCAACATCGCTGGGATCCAGACGGTCGCGCCGATCGAGTCTTTTCCGCTCGAGAAGTACGACCTGATGCACGATGTCATGCAGCGGGCACCGATGGTCCTCGCCAAACACTGCCTGCCACACTTCCGCGACAACGAGGACGGAGCGGGCGTCGTCGGGAACATGTGCTCAGTCCACGGCCACATCGTGACCCGGGACAAGGTGGCCTACAACACGACGAAGTTCGGGCTCCGGGGGCTCACGCAGTCGATCGCTGCCGAGGGTGAGGGGAAGGTCCGGGCGTTTACCGTCAGCACCGCCTACGTCAAGACGGCGCTCGTCGCGAAACAACTCCCCGACACGGCCGACCGGCGCGACATGACCGTCGACGAGGTCGTCGAGAACGTCATGCTAGAGCGCACTCGCGTCAAGGAGATGATGGAGCCCTACGAGGTCGCGAACCTGTACGTGATGGGCTGTTCGCATCACAGCAAGCACCTCAACGGCGGCGACATGACCCACGAGGGCGGGATGAGCCTCACTTACTGAGTCCCGAAATCACGGAACCTCGGTGTAGTTCGTCGGCCGTGCGTCGGCGGCCCGGTCGGCGAGGAAAGACCCCGCTCGCTCGCGGTCGGTCCGGAACAGCGCGTCGATGAGTGCCGGCGACCGGTCGAGTTTCGTCGACCACCGGAGTTCCTCGTCGAACCTGACCCGCCGGATCCGTGTGCGTGTACCGGTCCGGCAGATAGCCCGCATCGACCCACTCATTTACCTGTTCGATGAACGCGACCTCCTGCTCGAGTGCGGTATTGCCGCTGAGTTCGTTTCGCCGGTCGGCGATTTCGGCCTGGGAGCGGGGGACTTTCGACCGAGTGGAGGGATTGATCTGGACGAGCCAGACCTCGTCGGGATCCGGAATGTCGGCGGCCGTCGAGAAGTCCCGGACCGGCGGGTTCTTCGAGAAGAGCCCGTCCCAGTAGTAGCCGTCGTCGACGTCGATGGCGTCGAAGATGCCGGGCTCGGCGGCGCTGGCGAGGACGGCGTCGGCGGACATCTCGTGGCCGCGAAACACTCGAAACTCGCCGGTCAACACGTCGATCGCGCTCACCAGTAACGCCGGGAGGACGGCGTTCTCGGTCCGCCGCCGCTCGCGGATCGTATCGCTCAGCGATCGAACGCGCTCGAAGTCGACGTGTTGCTCAAGCAGCGATCGAAGCTCCCGCTGTGCCATCATCCCGGCGGGAGTCTGTGTCGGGCTGTACTGGGGCAATCCGACCCCCATCGTCCTGAGTTCGGTCATCGCGACCGCGAAATCGTTGACGAACTGCTCAGCGGGCGTGGTCGCTTTCAGATCGTTCCAGAACTCGCCGAGCAGTGCGCCGGGCGCGAGATCAGGATGGACGTGTCCGTACCAGCCCAGCAGCGCACAGATCGCGCCACCGGACGTCCCCGAGAACCCGACGAGATCGTACTCCGGGCGGGCGATCTCCGGGAGGAGCCGCTGGAGCGCCCCCGCAGTGAACGCCGTGTGACTTCCGCCCCCTGACAGGCGATCGCGACTTTCGTGTGCTCGTCGCTCATTCCGATGGCCGTTTCGGAGTCGGGGCCATGTAACTACCTCTCTCGAGCGACCGGCATCGGTCCTCGCCGCCCGGCGCTGACGCTTACCCGCCGTCGCCGGGCTCCGCCGACGGGTCGTCGTCCGGCGACTCGTCGTCGCGAAACCACCGCTCGACCGTCCGTTCGCGCTGGCGCGCGCGGAGTCGGTTCTGTAATCGCTCCTCGATAGTGGCTTGGATCTCGAGTCCCCGATCCGCGTCCACGTCGTAGGCGGTTGCGGCCCGCCCGAGGAGCGTCGCGGAGCTGGCGGTATCGGCCGTCACGCTGGCGAGTCGGCGACGGCGCTGGAAGATCGTCGCCTGATGGAGGACTGCCTGTACCCGGTAGTAGGGGACGATTTTGGTCGTCCGCCGCCAGAAGCCCGTGCGCGTGAGAAAGTACCGGTCATCGATTCGGTAGCCCCGGTTCGACCACTTCAGGTGGGCGGCGACCGGGACGAGAACGACGAGGGCGGCGAAGGCGTACCACTGCCGGACGACCGCCGTATACCGAGCCACCGCATACGCGCCGCCGACGATGGCGGCGACGACGAGCGAATACCGGACCGCGTACCGCTCGCGGGCCCGTCGCGGCGGGGCCTCGAGGTCGATCGGCCCGAACGGTTCGATCGCCCGCGCGAGTTCGGCCACGCGGTCGGCGTCGGCGAGCGGAATCGCGGATTCCGTCCCGCGGGAATCTGATTGGCCGGGCGCATAGCCGGCCGTCTCGACGCTCAGCGCGGCGTAGCCGAACCACCGGAACGGAATCGATTCAGAGACGGTGAGCGTCTGGACCTTCCCGAGGGGAATCGTCCCGCTGTAGCGCTGGAGAAGGCCGCGTTCGTAGTAGAGTTCGTCGCCGGCGCGGGTGAGCCGGAAGCCGTAGTACCGGGTGAAGGTAAGCGCCGCGCTGATGACCCACGCGGCGAGCAAGAAGAGGACGAGCCCCCACGCGAGCGTGAGCAATCCCGATTCCGGCCCCGGGAGCCCCGCGATGCGGTCGGTCGGGAGCAACGTCGCGGGGTCGAAGCCGCTGGCGAACGAGAGCGCGATACCGCCCAGCAGACTCGCACCCGGATCGATGGTGAAGACGCTCAGGATCGCGAGTTCGTGCGGCCGGATCTCGAACAGGAGTTTCTCGTCGTCCGCCTCCCGTTTGCTCTCGGTCGCCTGCGCTCCCGTTTCGTCGGGACTCGAGTCGGCCGCATCGCTCGTTTCAGCGCTCGCGCCGCTTCGAAGCTGTCGCCTGAGCCGATGGGCTTCGTCCTCGGCGACATATTGCAGGCTGACCTCGGTCTGGCCGCCGCCCGCGGTTTCGATGTGGACGGCGGCGATGCCGAGAATCCGACCGACAACGTTCTGTCTGATATCGACGTTCTGAACGCGTCCCAACGGAAGCTCGCGGTCCCTGCGCGCGATCACTCCGGAGGTGACGTCGAAGGAATTCTCGGTGAGTTCGTACCGGAACCGTCGGTAGTACGCGAACTCGTAGATGATCCCCATCACGATGCCGATCGCAACGAGCGCACCGACCGACAACAGATCGGTCCCGTTCCCGCCCGGCGAGACGACGATGCCGACGACGAAAAACAGGAAGCCGGTGTTGAGGCTCCGCGAGAGCGAGCGGACGGCAACCGACGCCGGGTGGAGCGACCTCATACGGCGTCTTCACCCGCGCTCTCGATCGCGAGTCGGCGGAGCGATTCCTGGACCTCCTCGGCGCGGGACGGTGTCAGCCCGGGGATCGCGACGTCGGAACTCCGGGAGCCGGCCGTATAGACCACGACGGTCGCGAGACCGGTGGCTCGCTCGAGCGGCGAGCGCCGGGAGTCGACGTGCTGGACGCGGACGTAGGGAGCGATCGTCTTGACGCGCGTGAAGACGCCGCGTTCGATGTAGAGGTCGTCGTCCCGAAGGTCGAATCGCCAGACGCCGTAGCGTCGCCAGGCGATGAGTACGCGCACGACCGCGAGGACGACGGCGACCGCGACGGCGGCGGGGACGAGGATCGAGGGTGCAGCGTCCCAGAAATCGGTCCGCATGAGGGCGATCGCCGCGCCCACGAGGAAGCCACCGAAAATCGTGGCTCGAACGATCGCGAGGGCGATCCAGACGACTCGCACTCGCGGGGTGAGCCGTTCCATACGTATCGTGTGGCCACTACCCGATTAAAGGGTGGGAAAGCGGCGGCAGTTCTCACGAGGTGAAAGACGCTGATGGCCGCCGGGTGCTCGACAGATTCGTCCGCAGCGGAGACATGCCGTCTCCGAGAGCCGTTCGGTCGCCGCGGCCCGGACGGCCTCTCGAGCCGTCGCTCACGGGCGAACGACGAGAGAAGCGAGCCGCGTTCGAGGGAGGTTACTGCGTGGCCGTTCGGACGTTCCCGACGCGATAGAGGTCCTCCTGTAGTCCGTCTCCCTCGCAGTCGGCGTTCGGGCACTCGTAGTGCCAGCCGTCTTCGGTCGCAGTTCCTTCCTGGAATCGCTCTCCGCATACCTCACAGAGGAGTTGTCCGTCCCCGCACGTATCGCGGTGTAACTCGAGGGCGAGTTCGGTCTGGAACGACTGATTACAGTTGCGACAGGTGTGCATATTTCGTCCCATGCGAGCATCCGCAAAAACTGCTTGGGTTCTTTTATTCCGCCGGAGACGGCCCTGATTCGGCCTCGCTGTCCCGATTTGGGGCAGACGAGTCGGGAAGAAAGAACGGTCGGAATCCGTGTTTACGCGATCGCGAGTTGTCCCTCGGATGGTAGCTCACGATGGGACCGTCGCTGGCGGACGACGAGAGACGAGTGAATCCCGCTAACCGTTCCGGTCGGTTCCCCGACTGATAAGTGATCGCCGAATGAACGGACGAACGATGGAACCGATCGAGATCGGCGCACGGATCGTCGCCGGAATCGTTCTCATCGTGTTGAACGCCTTCTTCGTCGCGGTCGAGTTCGGGTTGACGCGCGCCCGGCAGTATCCGGAATCCGAGTTCGATACCCCGGGGCTGCGACTGGCGTGGGAGATGACCGACGACCTCGAGTTCTATCTGACGACCTGTCAGGTCTGGATCTCCGGGACCAGCATCGCGCTCGGTATCGTCGCCGAGCCGGGGCTGGCGGCGCTGTTCGAGCCGCTGTTTGCGAACACGGCATTGGCGTCTGCGGGCGCGGGATCGATCCTCGGCTTCCTGCTCATCAACCTCGTCCACCTCACGCACGGCGAACAGACGCCGACGTATCTGGGTGTCGAACGCTCGAAACAGGTCTGTCGGTACGGCGCGCGGCCGCTGTACTGGTTCGCTAAAGCGATCGCCCCGCTGATCCACTTCGGCGACTGGGTCGCCAAGGCGACGCTGGGACTGTTCGGCGTCGAGATGACCCAGGCGTGGACCGAGGCCGAAGAGGAGGTCATCGAGACGCGGGCCGACCTCCGGAACCGGCTCGGCTCCGTCCTCGAGGAAGGCGATCTCTCCGACGACCGTCGCGAGGAAGTGATGAACGCGTTCAATATCGGTGAGCGCCCCATCCGCGAGCTGATGATCGACGCCGACGAGATCGTCGCCCTGTCGACGACCGCCGAGCCCGCGGAGAACTTCCGGCGGATGGAGGAGCGCCCCCAGACGCGGTACCCGCTGGTCGGCGACGAATTGACCGACTTCCGTGGAATCGTCTACACGCCGATCTTCGTCCGGCACCGCGAGGCGCTGGCCGACGGCGACGTCGACTTCGAGGAACTGGCCGCGCCGCCGATGACGCTCTCGCCCGACACCGACGTCAGCGACGCGGTCGATCAGTTCCAGACCGAAAACCAGGAACTCGCCTTCGTCATCGAGGACGGCGAGGTCGTCGGGTTGGTCACCGTCACCGACCTGCTCGAGGCGGTGATGGGCGACATCGAGGACCCGCTGGACGAGGCTGACCTCGAGCCGGTCGATCGCTGATCGCCGGCAGCATCCCTCGACGGGCCGCGCGACCATGCGACTGCGCGCTCTCGCTTTTTTCGCGCCGAACCCGAAACGGGGATCGTGTACGACGACATCCTCGTTCCGACCGACGGGAGCGACTCGAGCGCGGCGGCGGTCGACGAGGCCGTCGCGATCGCCGACGGAGCGGCGGCGACAGTACACTTCCTGCACGTCGTCGACGCAGGAACCGAGATGGCTGCCGCCGGCGAGGGGGCGCTGGCCCCAGAGTTGACGAAAACGCTCGAGGACGAGGCCGAGTCGGCCCTGGACGACGCGACGGCGCGGGCCGAGCGCGCGGACGTACCCCGCGAACGGGTTACCCGCGAGGGGGTGCCACACGAGGTGATCGCGACCGAAAGCGCGGAAATCGGGGCCGACCTCGTCGTTATGGGCGCGAGCGGGCGCTCGGGCGTGAAAGAGCGGCTCCTTGGGAGCACGACCGACCGCGTGATTCGAACGGTCGACGCGTCGGTCCTGATCGCGCGGCCCTGAGAGTCGATTACGCTCGAAAACGAGACCCTGCCGTCTCAGTCGTCCTGGCCGAGAATACCGCGCTCGGCCATCTTCCGGGGGTCGAGGACCTCGTCGGCTTCCTCCTCGTCGAGGTAGCCCTTCTCGAGGACGACCTCGCGAACGGTCTTGTCCTCCTTGAGCGCGGTCTTGGCGACCTCGCTTGCCTTGTCGTAGCCGATGTGGACGTTCAGCGAGGTGGCCATCGCCATCGACTGCTCGACGCGCTCCTCGCAGTAGGCCTCGTTGGCCTCGAGTTTCCGGACGAACCGCTCGCCGAAGACCTGGCTCGCGTTCGAGATGAGTTCGGCCGACTCGAGGAAGTTGTGGGCGAGGACGGGCTTGTAGAGGTTCAGATCGATCTGGCCCTCCGCAGCGCCGGCGGAGACGGCGGCGTCGTTGCCGACGACCTGCTTGTGGACCTGGTTGACGGCCTCGGCGACGACCGGGTTGATCTTGCCGGGCATGATCGAGGAACCGGGCTGGTTCTCGGGCTGTTCGACCTCACCGAGCCCGTTGCGCGGGCCCGAGGCGAGCAGTCGGAGGTCGTTGGCGATCTTGTTCAGCGAGCCGGCGACGGTCCGAAGCGCGCCGTGGGCCTCGCTCATCGCGTCGTGGGCGGCCTGGGCTTCGAAGTGGTTGTCGGCCTCGCGGAACTGGACGCCGGTCTCTTTCGTGATGTACTCGGCCGCGCGGCCGGGGAACTCCTCGTGGGTGTTGAGCCCGGTCCCCGTCGCGGTGCCGCCGAGGGCCAGTTCGCCGAGGTGGTCGCGCACCTGGTCGACCCGTGCGAGCCCTTTCTCGACCTGGGTTCGATACCCGCTGAACTCCTGGCCCAGCGTGACCGGCGTCGCGTCCTGGAGGTGCGTTCGGCCGGTCTTGATCACGTCGTCGAACTCCTCTTCTTTCTCCTCGAGCGCCTCGCGGAGGGTGTCGAGCGCCGGGATGACGTCCTTCTCGACGGCCTCGAGCGAGGCGACGTGCATCGCGGTCGGGATGACGTCGTTGCTCGACTGGCCGTAGTTGACGTGGTCGTTGGGGTGGACGACGCGGTCGCCGATTTCGCTACCCATGCGTTCGGCGGCGCGGTTGGCGATGACCTCGTTTGCGTTCATGTTCGAGGAGGTCCCCGAGCCGGTCTGGAAGATGTCGACCGGGAACTGGTCGTCGTGTTCGCCGGCGATGACTTCGTCGGCGGCCTCGATGATCGCCTCGGCGATATCGTCGTCGACCAGACCGAGATCGCGGTTAGCCTGTGCGGCGGCCTTCTTGACCACGCCGAGCCCGCGGATGAATCGCCGGCTGAACGTGATCCCCGAGATGGGGAAGTTCTGGATCGCGCGCTGGGTCTGTGCCCCCCAGTAGGCCTCCGCGGGCACCTGCATCTCGCCGAGACTGTCGCGTTCGACTCTGTAATCCTCGCTCATGTACGGTGCGTTGACGGGCGGGTGCGTAAAATCCACCGGTCTGATTCCGCGTCCCGAGGCGGAAATCCACGTAACCGCTCCGACGTTCACTGTGTCGGCATCTTGGTAGACATATGTTAACTCCCACCATATCAAACCATTCACTCAGAACATAATTAATATTGAAAACTATTAAGTAGGACCCAGACAATCGATCATGTGTGATTCGCAGTGACTGACGCTAACAAGGTGCCACGGAGAACGGTGCTGAAAGGGGCAGGTGCAGCGGGGCTCGCTGGTCTCGCAGGGTGTACGGGCGGTGGCGGCAGCGATACGCTCGAGGTCCTCCACGGCTGGACCGGCGGCGACGGTGCCGATGCCGCCGACGCGCTCTTTTCGGCGTTCGAAGACGAGCACTCGGACATCGACTTCAACGAGAATCCGATCGGTGGCGGCGGCAACGAAAACCTCGACCAGACGGTCGCCAACCGCCTTCAGGGCGGCAATCCGCCGAGTTCGTTCGCCGGCTGGCCGGGTGCGAACTTAGAGCAGTACGGAGACGCCGTCGGCGACATCGAGTCGGAGGTCTGGGACGAGGCCGGTCTGAAAGAGGCCCACGTCCAGGAAGCGGTCGAACTCTGTGAGTACAACGACGGCTTCTCGGCGGTTCCGCTCGGCTCCCACCGCCTGAACGACCTCTTCTACAACGTCGGGGTCCTCGAGGACGCCGGTGTCGATCCGGAGTCGATCGACAGCGCCGACGCGCTGATCGATGCGCTCGACGCCGTCGAATCGGAGACCGACGCGACGCCGTTCGCGTTCTCGCTCGCGCCGTGGTGTATCCTCCAGACGTGGGCCCAGACGATGCTCGGCGAGCACGGCTACGAGGCCTACACGAACTTCATCGACGGCAACGGCGACGAAGCCGCCGTCCGCGACACCTTCGAGAAACTCGAGCAGATACTCGGCTACATCAACTCCGACGCGGCCTCCGTCGACTTCACGGAGGTCAACCAGGACATCATGAGCGGCGACGCCGCGTTCATCCATCAGGGGAACTGGGCCGCCGGTGCATACCTCTCCCCGGACAGAGATCTCACGTACGGCGAAGACTGGGATGCGATCCGGTACCCCGGGACGGAGGACTACTACACCCTCCACATCGACTCGTTCATCTACCCGAGCGACAACCCGACGCCCGAGGATACCGCGACGTGGTTGCAGTTCGTCGGGTCCGAAGAGGCACAGGTTGCGTTCAACCAGTACAAGGGATCGATCCCGACGCTGACGGACGTATCCACCGACGAGTTCAACCCCTACCTCACGGACACGATCGACGACTTCGACAACGCCGCGGAGAAGCCGCCGACGCTCGCACACGGTCTCGCCGTGGACACGAGCACGCAGGCCGACCTCGAGGATGTCCTCAACAACAACTTCGCGGACCCCTACGACGTCGACGGTGCGACGAGCGGCTTCATGGACAGCGTCTAATTAGTCCTCAAATATGAAACGTTTTTTACTATTACTGCGTAGCATTCGGCGTACCCAAGGCGAGGGTCCCGAAAGCGAACGGACGAGTGGCGAGCGACGCGTCATGACGGACGGAGGGACGAGCGAGAAGCGCTCGACGTTCCAACGCTGGCTCGACAGCGATATCGTACAGTCGGCACCGTTCTGGCTGCCGCCGTTCCTGTTGATGGGCTTTTTCGTCTACGCCGCGATCGGCTGGAACTTCCTGCTCTCGCTGACGGAGTACTCCGGGTTCGGAGACCCCGACTACAGCAACCTCGGTCTGCAGAACTATTGGGCGATGCTGGACGATCCGGGGATGTGGGCGGCGACGCGGAACACGTTCGTCTTGCTCGTGGGATTCACGGTCGTCTGTCTGATTGTCGGCCTGCTCTTAGCACTGCTGCTCGATCGCGAGATCCGATTCAGCAGGTCGTTTCGGACGATCTATCTCCTGCCGTTCGCCCTTTCGTTCATCGTCACGGCCCAGTTCTGGCGGTGGATGTACAACGTCAACAACGGTATTATCAACCAGTTCATCGGCGTGTTCGGGCTCGGCCCGTACAGCTGGCTGGGGAGTCCAAAACTCGTATTGGGGGCGGTGATATTCGCGCTCGTCTGGCAGTTCAGCGGGTACACGATGATCATCTACCTCGCCGCGCTCCGATCGATCCCGAACGACCAGTACGAGGCCGCACGGGCCGACGGAGCGAGCACGGTTCGGATGTACTGGCGCGTAATCATTCCGCAGTTGCGGCCGGCGATGGTCAGCGCGACCGTCACGCTAGTGCTGTTCGCGCTGAAGGCCTTCGACTTCCTGTACGCGACCTTCGACGGCTACCGACCCCGCCGCGGGGCCGACATCCTGGCGACCAAGATGGTCCGTGAGTCGTTCGGCCGGTCCGAGTGGGCGTACGGGTCGTCGATCGCGCTCATGTTGTTCGTCCTGTCGCTGGGAGTCATCACGCCGTATCTGTATAACCAGTACAAGCGAGGGAACCTATGAGCGAGAAATCAGTTACCACCGAAGAGGCGGCGGAACAGACGGCGATGAAGCGCGTGACCGACGGGATTACGCTCGGTCGCGTGGGGCTGTACGCCACGCTGATCGGCCTCGTCGGGTTCTACCTGCTCCCGATCGAGTCTGGACTCGTAACGTCGATCAAAACGCCGACCGGGCTTGACAACACCTTCCCGTTCCTTCCTCCCCTCGACGCGGGCTGGATTACGTTCGAGAAGTGGCAGGTCGCGTTCGATTACCTCGCGCCCGGGATGGTCAATAGCATGCTGTTTACCATCCCCTCGACGATCCTGTGTGCGATCCTCGGCAGCATGGCCGCCTACGGGCTGACGCTCGTCGACTGGCGTGGTCAGATCGCCGTCCTGGCGCTGTTCATCGCGGGTATTTTCGTCCCGTACCAGGCCGTGATCGTCCCGCTGTTCCAGTTCTGGAGCCAGTACATGCAATTGGGCGCGCGACTCTCGTTCCTGTGGGGGCTCCCGCTACTCGAGCCACACTACGCGACGATCCTCGAGTTGATCATTACGCACACGGCCTACGGGATCCCGATCGTGACGCTGCTGTTTCGCTCGCAGTACAAGACGATGTCCAACGAGATGATCGAGGCTGCGCGACTCGACGGCGCGTCGGTCTGGCGGGTCTACCGACGGATCGTCCTGCCGCTGTCGATACCGATGTTCGCGGTCGTGTTCATCTTCCAGTTCACCCAGATCTGGAACGAATTCCTGTTCTCGCTGACGATCATCGGGAGCACCAACGACCCGGCCGCGTCCGCGACCCTTATCCTGTCAGGGCTCGGCCAGTCGCTCGAGGGGACGGACTACCCGCTCCGAATGGCGGGCGCGTTCATCACGGCACTCCCGACCTTGCTCGTCTACGTGCTGTTCGCCGACAAGTTCGCGGAGGGGGTACAGACATGACCGACCGACAACGAACGGTATCGAACCGGAGGATTTGACGATGGCAGAAACCCAACTCGACGACGTACGAAAAGTATTCACGGAAACCGACGGCAACGAGATCGTTGCCGTCAACGATGTATCGATCGACATCGAGGACGGGGAGTTCCTCGTTCTCGTCGGCCCATCCGGCTGTGGCAAGTCGACGACGCTGCGCATGATCGCCGGCCTCGAGACAATCTCGGACGGCGATATTCGCCTCGACGACCGGGTGATCAACGACGTGCCGGCGAAAGACCGGGATATCGCGATGGTGTTCCAGTCCTACGCGCTGTACCCGCACATGACCGTTCGGGAGAACATGGCGTTTGGACTCGAGGAGTCCACCGACCTCTCGGACGACGAGATCGCTGCTCGAGTCGAGGAGACCGCCGAAATGATGGGGATCGATCCCCTGCTGGACCGGAAGCCCGAAGAGCTTTCGGGCGGCCAGCAACAGCGCGTCGCGCTCGGTCGCGCGATCGTCCGGGAACCCGCCGTGTTCCTGATGGACGAGCCGCTGTCGAACCTCGACGCCAAGCTCCGGGCCCAGATGCGGACCGAGCTCCAGCAACTGCAAGAGCAACTCGAGACGACGACGGTCTACGTGACCCACGATCAGACGGAAGCGATGACCATGGGCGACCGGATCGCCATCCTCAACGACGGCGAACTCCAGCAAGTTGGCACGCCTCTCGAGTGCTATCACGAGCCCGCAAACGTATTTGTCGCGGACTTCATCGGGGAGCCGGCGATGAACTTCTTCGACGTGACGCGCCGCGACGCGGACGGCGACGGAGCCGTCCTCGTCAACGAGACCCTCGAGTATACCGTCTCGGCGGACATCTCGACGGCGATCGGCGATCGAGACGACCTCGTCCTGGGCGTCCGCCCGGAGGACATCAGCATCGAACGCAGCGAGGGTGACCAACGGCGGGCCGACGGCCACACCGTCCCCGCGTCGGTCACCGTCGTCGAACCGACCGGTGACGAGAACATCGTCTACCTCGATCTCGGTGCGGACAGAAGCGAGAGGATCATCGCAACGATCGACGGCATGAGCCAGGTCGAAGCGGGCGACCGCGTGGTCGTCCACGTTCCCGAGGACGCGGTGCACGTCTTCGACGGGGAAACCAACGAGGCGCTTCACAACCGCCGCGTCGAGAGCAACGAGCCGCGAGTCCCGAACGTCTGATCGGCGCGGACCGGGTCCGAACCCGGCGGTTGCCGGACAGGTTGCAGCGCTGGTTCTTTCGTTCCGCCGCGAGTGTTAGCCGGCCGTTTTTGGCTCGAGCCCGGTTACCTGCCCGACGCTCGAGCGTAGCCGACGCCGACGACGCGGGCGCTTGCGAGGAGGAGATAGGCGGTCGCCGCCGCGGCGATAAGCCCCAGCGCGTCGCCGCGACGGGCGGAGACGCCGACGAGCCACACCGCGAGGACGACGAAGGAGAACCCGGTAATCCACCGCAGGAGGTACGCCGGAGCGGTCAACACGGGGAGTAACGTGTCGGCCTCGAGGGCCGCACGCAGGCGTCCGGTCGAGGCAGTTGTGGCGACCGCAGCCGGGTACGTGTACGCACACGCGACAAAGAAGAACAACGAGGCGGTCGAGGAGACGAGCGAGAACAGTCCCGCGCCGCCCTCGAGTGCGAGCGCCGCCGGTGTCGTGGTCAGTGATCGCGCCAGCAGGGCGACCGGCGGGGCAAGAAAGATGACCGACAACGCGAGCGCCTCGATGCCGGGTCGGACGACCGCTCGGACGGGCGGTTGCGACCGCTTGTCGGCGGCTCCGACAACGACCGCCGCCGTTCCCGAGAGAACGACGGTGGCGATGACCGCGACGAGCGCGGGCCCGAGCGCGACGACCGATGGCGAGAACGCCGCCGCGTACCGCAGTCCGACCGCGACCGCGACGACACAGACGCTACTCCTGAGCAGCGCCGCCCGTCCGACGGGGTCGCCGACCGGGTACCGGAGTGCGTCGGTGATCATACCCACATCCGACCGCGTCTTTCGATCGGTCGGTCGAGACCGTCTGCATCCATACGGAGCGAGTAGAACGGTCGGGGCAAAAGCGTCGTGGTCTCGCGTCCATCAGGTGAAATCCACCGACAACCCGAGGTCGTCTCGAGCGCGGTCGCGCAGGGCCACCTGCAGGTTCTCTCGACTGCGGTCGTGGACGCGACGCGCGTCCTCGAGGTCGATGTCGTAGATCGTCGGCGTCCCCCAACTGAACGTCCGCGAGCTGGCGGTGTCGACGGCCACCGACGCCAGCCCGAGCCGCCGCTGGAAGATCGACCGCCGTGTCGAGACCGTCTGGATCCGGTAGTAGGGGATCACGGTCGTCCGGCGCTTCCAGAACCCGGTTCGGATCACGAGGTGGTCCTCGCCCACGAAGTAGCCCAGATGAACGTACTTCAGGTGCGCCGCGGGCGGCACCGCCGCGAAGACGATCGCGGCGACATACCAGCGCTCGAGGGCGGAGACCTGTGCGAGTCCGAACGCGATCGCGACGATGACGGCAGCGACGATGGCGTAGCGGACGAGATAGCGTCGGCGGGCGAGCGTCGGTGGCCGCCGGAACTGGGGCGGCTCGACGCCGGTGAGGTTCTCGGCGAAGCGACGGATCCGACTCGTGTCAGCGAGCGGAACGGCCGACTGGCTGCCGCCGCTGCTCTCGGGGCCGTAGCCGGCCGTCTCGACCCAGAGGCCGGCGTAGCCGAGCAGTCGCTGGAGGGGGTTGTCGGTGATCGTCACGGCCTGAATCTTGTCGGCGGGGACCGAGCCGCTGTAGCGCTGGAACAGGCCGCGTTCGTAGACGAAGTCCTCGTCGGCACGGCCCAACTGGAAGTCGTAGTACGCGATGAACGTATACCCGGCGTTGAGGACGTACGTGACGGCAATCGCGTTGATCATCGAGAC
This sequence comes from Natrinema versiforme JCM 10478, assembly GCF_000337195.1. Lineage (GTDB taxonomy): Archaea > Halobacteriota > Halobacteria > Halobacteriales > Natrialbaceae > Natrinema > Natrinema versiforme. Next base: position 109,201 of record NZ_AOID01000016.1, read on the forward strand.
GAGCGTCAGGATGCCGTAGCTGCCGACGGAGCCGCTCTCGAGGGCCGCCGGACCGCCGAACGGCTGGGCGACGGCGATGAGGTAGTCGAGAATGGGGTCGCTCGCGACGGCGAAAAGAAAGAGGAGCCCCGCGCCGGCGGCCGGCCGAAACGACGAGAGCGAGTACAACAGGAGTTCTCGCGGCTCGAGCGCGAACAACTGCTTCCGTCGGGAGTCCGCGTACTGGGTCTCCTCGCGGGTCCGGTCGGCCGATGGCGTCTGTCCGGGCTCGGACGCCGCCGCCGTCGTGTCGTCGGCTCGAGCCGGCGACGAGCCGGGAGACGGATCGCTATCGGTGCCGGTATCAGTGGCGGTGCCAGCGCCGGCCTCGGCCGAATCGGCCTCGCGTCGGCGCTGTTTCACGGCGGCGGTTCGCCGCCGGATGTCGCGTTGCAGGCGGTTCGCTTCCGCCTCGCTGACGAACCTGAGCGTGGCCTCGGTCTCGCCGCCGCCAGCGGTCTCGATCGAGACGACGGCGAGTCCGAGCACCCGCTGGAGGACGCCCCGCGCGACGTCGACGTTCTGGATGCGACCGTAGGGGATCTCGCGGGACCGCTGGGAGAACACGCCCGACGTCACGTCGAAGGTGTCGTCGGTGATCGCGTAGGTAAAGCGATAGTAGTACGCGAGGCCGTAGCCGACGCCGGCGACGAACCCGATCGGTGCCAGCACGAACGTCCAGCCGACGTCCACGAAGTCGAAGAGACTCGAGAGGATCATGACGAAGAAAAACGGCATCGAGAGGCCAGTGACGCCGCGCTGAAGCGCCATCGCAACCGCGCTGAACGAGTGGAGTCGATTCATCTCAGACGGCATCCTCGGCCTCGCTCTCGACGGCCAGTTCGCGGAGCGTGTTCTGCAGGCTCCGGGCGCGGTCCGGCGTCAACCCCGGAATCCGAACGTCCGCGTTTCGGGACCCGGCCGTGTAGACGACGACGCTCGAGAGGCCGAGCACCCGCTCGACGGGACCAAACTGAGTGTCGACGTGCTGAACCCGCACAAAGGGAACCGCGGTCTCGACGAAGGTGACGACGCCCCGCTCGAGGTAGAGCGCGTCGTCCTGGAGTTCGAACTGCCAGACCTGATAGAGGCGGACGGCGTAGATAATTCCGAGACCGAACGCGACCGCGACGCCGGCGGCCATCGCCGCCGGCGGGACGGCGAAATCGACCGGGAGCAGGGCGGGTAGCCACTGCTCGAGGGCGACGAGGGCGACGGCGAGCAGGACCGCAGCGAGCGCGCTGCGGGCGATCCAGAGTAGTCGGATGCGGGGATGCAGCGATTCCATGTTTGATATGTGTCAATACCGATGGATAAAGCTACGGTTCCGGGGACACGCTGCGAATATCGGCTCACCGACGGCGGGTTTGGAACGGCATTCAGTCGTTTGCGGGAACCGTAAGCACGGGAACCGACACCGATTTGCGGACCCGTTCGGTGACGCTCGTCGGCGAAAGGAATCGGCGGAGACCGGACCGGGACGGTTCGCCCAGAACGATGAGGTCGACGTCGTTGCGTCTCGCATAGCCGACGATTTCCTCGACGGGGTCGCCGTATCGGAGCCGCTTCGAGACCGGGACATCGGCCTCGGCGGCCGCGTCGCCGACCGCATCCAGCGCCGCCTCGGCGCTTGCTTCCCGGCGCTCGACCACCATATCCCACCGGTCGACAGAGGCGTTCATCGGGACGACCGACAGCGTCTCGACTCGGCCATCGTGGCGAGCGGCCTCCGCGACGGCGACCGACCCGACCGCGTCGTCGGTCTCGCCGTCGATCGCGACGAGAACGCGGTCGAACGTCGCCGCGCTAGCTGACTGTACATCTGCAGCCGGAAGGGCGCTACTCGAGGTCGATTCGTTCGTTCCGCTCGAGGACGATGCCATTACGTCGCGCTACCGGCCGGAGAGGAATATAATTGTCCAGAAAACCATGCACGCCGGGTCAGGGTTTCACTCCTCGTGTTCGAATCGCTCCGTGAAGCCGCTTCACGGCGTGAAACGAGTCCGCGGGGATGGCATTCGTTCCACGCGGAACCCGGCCAGACGCGGCTACTCGGCCTCGCGGTCGTCGTACTCCTCGGGCGTGTACGTCGACAGCTCGAGGGCGTGGATGTCGGTGGTCATGTGATCGCCCAAGGCGTCGTAGACCTCTTGGTGTTGCTGGACGAGCGGAAGGCCGTCGAAGACCGGCGAGACGACGGTCGCGGCAAGGTGGTCCTCGTCGTGTTCGTCGCGTGCGTGCGTGACCGTGGCGTCGGCGTCCGCGAGGTTCGACTCGATGATCTCCTCGACGTCGGCTGGCTTCATAGGGGAGCGTTGGTCGCTCGCGGCAAAAGCGCCGCGGTCGCGGTCGGTGGCGTACCGGTTCAAAACGGCACGTCGTCGGGCACGTCGCGCCCCGACGATCCCCCGGCCATCCCGTCGAACCCGGTACTGACGTCGACGTAGTCGATCGGATCGATCTCGGCGGGCAGCCGCTGCTGGATCGCCTGGGTCGTCATCGAGCTGACGCCGCAGCCGCTACAGGCCCCGGACAGGGCGATTGAAATGCGTCCCTCCTCGAGGTCGACCTCGGTGATCGCGGACTCGCCGCCGTGGGCCTCGATCTGGGGGAAATTCCGGCGGAGGAACAGCGATACGTCTTCCCGGACGGCGTCCTCGGCCGACTGCTCCGGCTCGGACTGGCTCATGGGCGAGCCAAGGGCCCGGAACGGTATATACTGTCGGTCGAATCGATTTGTGCCGGGATCGTGGACGGGAAACGCGGCAACTCGAGCCGCGATGGCGGCGGCTTTATGCCCGCTCGCAACGCCGTCCCCGCTATGTCACTGGCAGCCGAGACGCGCCGGGCGGTCGACCGTCGCCCCTTCCTCCGGACCGCGCTGCGGGCCGGCGTCGTCAACTACACCGCCGCGGCCCGCTCGCTTCCGGTAGAGGGCGAGACCGACGCGATTGCCACGGCCTTGCGCCGGTACGCCGACGAGTTGCCCGCCCGCGAGACCGACTCCCGCGACGTTCGCGTGCGGATGGAAAGCGGCGTCGGACGACTCGAGGAGGAGGATCGCGACGACGCGCTCGTGACCATCGGCGGCGCGTCGTTCGGCCCCCGGGACGGCGATTCGACGGCTATCGTTGCGACCGGCGAGGTCGACGCGGCCGCCGCGGCGGCCGTCCTCGAGCGACTCGGCATCGAGGGGATCGCGCCGGACGCCGCGGCGGTCGCCGACGGGACGCTGGTTGTCGTCGTCGACCGACTTGCGGCGGCGACGGCGCTGCGGACGGTCGAGGATGCGCTCGAGAACACCGTCGCGCACGGCGGCGACGACCCGAACTGACGGCGACGGGCGAAACTCGAGTCGCTGCGAACGAACGACCGGGCGGAACTGCTCTGTGGCTCATGCCGAACGGTTGGATATGCTGATACAGGCCGCGATGGAGACGGCGGACGGGCGGACCGACGGGACCCGAGAGCGCCGTCGGCGGGCCGACCTGTCGTAGCATCCCCGTCGTCTCGTCGGAACGTCGCCTTCGTCTCGAGCACCAAGAGAGCCGACGGACAACTCACTTCCCGCGTCGGTACTAGTCGGGTTCCTCGCGCAGCCGAACGGTGCCGCGGTCTGCATCGTGAGCGATCGTCCCCGCGTCCTCGAGCCGCGGCAGGTCGACGTGGACGAGCCGAACCCGGAGCGGCGTGCGCTCGAGCGGTTCCTCGTCGTCGCTCGCCAGCGCGTCGACGAGTCGATCGACGGTCGCGCGGTCGGCTCGAGACTCGAGGTGGGCGACGAGCCGGTGGCGGCGCTGCATCGATTCCCACCGGGTTCTGGTCGGGGTCGTGCCGTCGTCCGCGCGGACAGCACCGGAGACGGCGACGTCGTGCTGCATCATTCTTGCGTGTCACGTCACCCAATACGTCAAAAGGGATTCTGACGAATGCGTCCAAACGTTCGCTTGGTCCGCGGCGAGCCGTCGCGAGCGCCTCGTCCGGGTGTCATCACACGCTTTAACTTTCGGCCGGGGGAAGTGAGCGTAATGACCCTGCACGTGACGAACACGTTGACGGGCGCAAAAGAGCCGTTCGAGCCACGGGACCCCGAGAACGTTCTCCTCTACTACTGTGGCCTGACGGTCTCCGATCCGCCGCATCTGGGCCACGCGCGGTCGTGGGTCCACGTCGACGTCATGCACCGCTGGCTCGAGTTCCTCGGCTACGACGTGCGTCACGTCGAGAACTTCACCGACGTTAACGAGAAAATCGTCGCCCGCGTCGGCGAAGACGAGTTGGGCGAGGACGAAAGCGCGGTCGCCGAGACCTACATCCAGCGGACGATCGACGATATGCGATCGCTGAACCTCCTGCGCGCGGAGGTCTACCCGCGGGTGTCCGAGCACGTCCCCGAGATCATCGACCTCGTCGAGACGCTGATCGAGAAGGGTTACGCCTACGAGTCCAACGGCTCGGTCTACTTCGACGTCACCAGTTTCAACGAGTACGGCAAGCTCTCGAATCAGGAACTCGGCGAGATCGAGTCACAGGGCGATCCCGACGAGCGCACCGAAAAACGCAATCCGGCGGACTTCGCCCTCTGGAAAGCCGGCGGCGTCGACGAGAGCGCGGTCGCAGAACACCGCCACGAGGGCGTCGACCACGGCGGCGACCCGCCGGCAGGCCTGACATGGGACTCGCCGTGGAGCGAGGGCCGCCCCGGCTGGCACATCGAGTGCTCGGCGATGAGCATGACCCACTTGGACGAAACCTTAGATATCCACGTCGGCGGCCGGGATCTGGTCTTCCCCCACCACGAAAACGAGATCGCCCAGTCCGAGGCCGCGACCGACCAGCAGTTCGCAAAGTACTGGCTCCACTGCGAACTGTTCCAGATGGACGAGGAGAAGATGTCCTCGAGTCTGGGCAACTTCGTCACGGTCGAGGAGGCGATCGACCGCTGGGGGGCAAACGTCATGCGAACGTTCCTGACCGCCGGCTCCTACAACAGCAAACAGCTCTATTCCGACGAGACGATCGCCGAGGCCGAGGAGCGCTGGGACCAACTCGAGCGGGGCTACGAGGCGGCCGTCGAGGCCCTCGACTCGCCCGATGCGAGTTCGAAGGTCACGGACGAGTCCTTCCGCGAGGAAGTCGACGGCGCGCGGGAGGCGTTCACGACTGCGATGAACGACGACTTCAACACGCGCGAGGCCCAGTCCGCGCTGCTGTCGGTCGCGACGGCGATCAACCGGCACCTCGAGGCCGAGAGCGGGGATCGCGACGCTCACGAGGGCTACGATTACCGCGGGCTCCGGCGTGCCGTCGAGACCCTTGAGGAACTGGGCGGCGTGCTCGGACTCTCCTTTGTGGGCGAGACGACGGGATCGGCGGCACTCGCCGGCGATGTCGTCGATCTCATGCTCGATGTCCGCGAGCGGGAACGCGAGGCCGGCAACTACGAGCGCGCCGACGAACTGCGCGACGAACTCGAGGCGCTGGGAATCGAAGTGCAGGACACGGACGACGGCTCGACGTATCGGCTCCCCTCCGGCGAGTAACGGTCGGTCTCAGTTCTGGTCCGGATCGGCGATACCGCCGCCATTCCGGCTGTATTACTGTCAGTGACGAGCAGCTGAACGGTCATCAGGGAGTGAAGACCACCGCGGCGCTTATTTCCTCGATGCTGGTCGGAGTGAGATATGGACCGACGGCAGTTCATCGGCGCGCTCGCGGCCGGCGGCGTCGGCACGGCGGCCGGTTGCCTCAGCGGGGTCGCCGACGACGCGACGACGTTTACCGCGGCACCGGCACGCGTCTCCGCGGACGCGGCGTCAGAAACCGGCTACGAGTATCAGGGCACGCGCAAACGCGTCGACGAGCGGCAGGTCGGCGGCGAGGACATCGAGGCGACGAGCTACCTCAGTACGTACGACCGATCGATCGATCTGCCGTCCGGGCGGTTCGGCGACGAGCCGGTCCGAGCCGGCGCGTTCGGCGTGGGTACGACGCCGCAGGTCAGCGTCGGCGGCGAGGACTTCAACCCGATCAGCGACCTCTCGGACAGGGAGATCGCGGCCCGCATTCAGGGACACTACGAAGGCCTCGAGATCGTCCGCGCCCTCGGCGGCCGGGCACTCGAGGGGCTGGGTGTGCGATTCTCCCTCGAGTCCTACGAGGGGACCGCGACCTTACAGGGCGAGTTCGAGATCGACGTCGCCCTCGATATCGTCCAGCGCGAGCACGAGGACGACCACATCGTGGTCGCAGCGATCTACCCGCTCGAGGACGTGCTCCCGACGGAAGCAGAACAGGAGCGGATCGACACGCTGATCGGCGGCCTGCAGAGCTACGACGACCTCGAGGTCGACATCGTTGAGAGCGACGGCTGGGGCGGGTCCAGTAACTGACCGAAGTCGTCGAAAAGACAGGGTTCGCTTGCTGCGTTCGGTGGGCGCTAGAGCCCGATCGCAGCGGCGATCGAGAGGCCGCTCGCGAGCGCGCCGAGCAGGTAGCCGCCGATCGCGCCGCCGTTGAGCAGCGGCAGTCCGGCGTGGGCTCGCCCCTTGAGGACCATCCACATCAGGACGAGCAGCCCGGCGATCGTCCCGAGCAACGCGCCGAGGGCCGGCAGATTGAGCGAGATTCCGGGAACGGCGAGCGTGCCCACGTCGAGGAAGGCGGCCGCGCTGGCGACGAGGATCGTCGGAATGACCGCGTCGCCGAGACCGATGAACAGCGCGTCGCGCTCGAGTGCACCCGCGTCGGGTTCGGCGGTCGCTGCGTCAGTCTCAGCAGCCTCGGCGTCCGTCTCGGCTGTCTCCGCGTCTGCGTTAGCAGCGTCCGGTTCCGCGTCGGACGCCGCCGCTTCCGTCCCGGCCTCATCGGACTCGTCGTCGTCTTCGAGGACATCGTCGGTGCTGCCGGCGGCGAGATAGGAGTACGAGAGGGTCATCGGGACGACGAGGACGACGGGGATCTTGAGGTCCATGACGCCCTCGGCGAGGTCGAGCATGTGTTCGGTGCCGTAGACGCTGATGGCGTCGTAAATCGCGAGCGCGGAGAGCAAGACCAGTGCGGGGAGCACGCCGAAGCTGATCCCGAAGAGGGCGGCGGCACCGGCACCCATCACGACTCCGGCGCTGTCGATGACGTACCACTCGGGGTACCACAACAGCGCCGCGCCGACGGCAAGCGAGGCGGCGATCGCGAGAGCGTCGGCGACTCCGTCGGAGACGAAGGGCCCGACCAGCGACGGGACGAGTTCGGCGAAGACGTACCACGAGATCATCACGCTGACGCCGACGAGCAAGAGCCTGATGAGGTTGTCCAGATCGTACTTGAACGCGGCGAGCATGAGCCCGGTCGCGACGAGCATGACGCCGACGTAGAGGATGCTGTTGGTCGGATCTTGGGGGTTCTCGACGGCCTGCCGTTCCGACTCGGTAAAGGGCTCGAGCAGCGCGAGCGCCCCGAGTTGGACGCCGAGAAACAGGAGGACCGTCACACCGACGGCGGCGAGGATCCGGGTTCGGTCGTTCATAGCGCGGCGTTTGCACCCCGCTCGTATTGGCTTTTCCACTCCGGGTTCGTCGGGACTCGAGCGGCGAGCCACCGGCCCCATGCGGGCGAGGACTGTGCAACCGTGCCACTCAGTTACCGAACGCTGTGCTACCGCGCGTACAGCGTCGATCCCACCAGCGACGGCAGGTGGACGCCGTCGTCCGGCGTCACCGCCAGATACGGTCTGGAGACGGGGCCGAAAACGTCGACGACGCGGCCGACGGTCTCGAGGTTGTCGTCGAGGACCATCGTGCCGATCTCGTCGCGGAACGCGTCGGTGTCGGCGTCGTCTCCGTCGGTGTCGTCCGCCCGGAGGACGGCGAGGCCCTGTGCGGTGCGGACGACGGACCCAACTCGGCGCATCAGTCCCGCATCGCGACGACGTACGCCGCCACGGCTTGCACGAGGTCGTTCTTCGTCGAGTCGTCGGCACCGCGGACGACGACCCGGCCTCGGTCGGCCCAGTGCTCTCGGGAGTAGGCTTTGTCCCGCTCGATCGTGGCGTCGTACCCGATCTGCTGGACAGCCTTCGCGATCTCGTCGACCGTCGGTTCCTCGACCGCCAGATCCTCGGACACGCGCCGTCCCTCGGCCCGCGAGAGGGCCGCATCGAGATAGGCGGGCCAGATGACGTTCTCGACCATGCGCGTTGCTGGGAGGGCCGGCGAGTAAACCCTTTTCAAAACGATACGTCGGGGTTCGCCGCGAGTTCGAGCGGCAAACGCGAAAACGGAACGGGATCGGCTGTCGGGGTTCGGGTTATCGTCGACGCGCGACGACCGCGCTGGCGGCCAGCACGGCGACCAGCGCGGCGGCGACGCCGAAGCCGGGGATGGCGCTCTCGCCGCTCGCATCGTCGCCAGATCCGTCGTCGCTTTCGCCGCCAGCCTCGAGTTCGTCGCTCGCTTCCTCGTAGGCGTCGGGATGGACCGTCTCGACGATGTTCACGATCGCATCGACGATTCCGGGCGCAGGCTGGCTGATCTGATTCGCGTCCACGGCGAGGACGTTGCCCTCCTGAGACGCCGTCGTCGCCTGTACCGACTGGTGGATCGGCGGTTCCTCCCTGTCATCGGGATAGATGATCCAGTCCGGGTTCTCGTTGACCACCGTTTCGGCGTTGATCGTCCCGTAGTCCTCGATGCCGGCGCGCTCCGCGACGTTTTCGACGCCCGCCGTCGTCATCGCTTCGTGAATAAACGTCCCCGTGCCGGCGGTGTACCCGTCACCCATCGCGTAGTAGGCCAGCGGTCGCTCTGTGTCCTCGAGTGCGGTCTCGACGATCTCGAGTTGCTGGTCCATCCAGTCGACGGTCGCCTCGGCCCCGTCGCACTCGCCGGTGAGTTCCCCCGTCGTCAGGACGTTATCGCGAACGTCGTCGAGCGACGCCGCGTCGTCGAACTGGTAGACGGTGAGGCCGGCGTTGCGGAGTTGCGCGACGTTCTCGCTGTCCGTCGAGTTGGCGGCCAAGACGAGATCGGGGTCGAGATCGACCACCCGCTCGGGGAGGAGCTGGTACGTGTCGGTGACGGCCGTTCGGTCGTCGAGTTCGAGGTCGCTCGTCGCCGGGTTGTCGGGCATTCCGACGAGCCGGTCCTCGGCTCCGATCTCGAACACCGTCTGGGCGTCGCTCGGCTGGAGCGCCACGATCGACTCGGGCCGCTCCTCGAGCGTGATCGTCTCGCCCGTGGCGTCGGTCACCTCGAGGGGAAACTCGCAGTCGACGGTCGATTCGCCGCCGTCGTTCGACTGCCCGGCTGCGGCGGGCGCGAACGCGGAAACGGTGAGTACTACGGCCAAGAGGACGGCAAGGTATCGTCGCATCGTCTCCCCCTCCACCCCACTTCAACAAATATTTGACTGCTGCAAGCTTGCTTGTCGGGTATGTATCGACCGGCCCGAACGGCGGCGTGGTCGGCCGGGCTCCTCGTCCTGCTGGTCGCCGTTACCCTCACGAGCGCCGCGCTCGGCCCGGTCAGGATCGACCTCGTGACGGTCGCGATGGCGATGC
>NZ_AOID01000017.1 GCF_000337195.1 Natrinema versiforme JCM 10478
GGGTCTCGGTTCCGGTTCCGGGACTCGAGTACGCCGCGGTCTTCTCGTTCGATATCCCGGCGACCCGTCAGATCATCGTCGCGGACATCCGGCTGCCACGCATCGCGCTCGCGGCGACGGTCGGGCTCTCACTCGCCGCCGCGGGGACGGTGATGCAGGGGTTCTTTCGGAACCCGCTCGCCGATCCGTCGATCATCGGCGTGTCGTCGGGGGCCGCCGCGGGCGCGGTCGCCGCGATCGCGTTCCCGGCGCTGATTCCTTTCGGCGGCCTCCACCTCTCGGCGTTCGTCGGCGCGCTCGGGACGGCGTTTCTCGTCTATGGCATCGCGACCGACGGCGGGCGAACGCCGGTCGCGACGCTGTTGCTCGCCGGCGTCGCGGTCCAGGCCTTTCTCGGCGCGATGATCTCCTACATGCTCGTCCACAGCGGCGACTCGCTCAGGGAGGCCGTCTTCTGGATGATGGGCCACCTCAACAACAGCCAGTGGAGCGACGTGCAGTTCGCCCTGCCGATCGCGCTGGTCGGCGTTCTGATCCTCTGTGCGTTCCGCCGGGAACTGAACGTCCTCCTGCTCGGCGAGGAGGACGCCCATCACCTCGGGATCGAGGTCGAGCGGACCAAACTCCTCCTGCTCGCGCTCGCGAGCGTCGTCACCGCCGCCGGGGTCGCGGTCGCGGGCGTCATCGGCTTCGTTGGTCTCGTCGTCCCGCACATCATGCGGTTGATCGTCGGCCCTGACCACCGCATCCTGCTGCCGACCAGCGCGCTCGCGGGGGCCTCCTTCCTCGTCGCGACCGACACCCTCGCCCGGGCGGGGCCAGCCGTCGTCCCGGTCGGGATCATCACGGCCGCGCTCGGCGCGCCGTTCTTCCTGTTTCTCCTCACCCGCCGGGAGGTGCAATCACTGTGAGCGGACCCGACGTCGAATCCGGAGACGGAATCACCGGCCCCGACTTGGCGACGATCAGCGTCGACGGCTGCTCGCTGTCGTTCGGCGATCTCTCGGTCCTCGAGGACGTTTCCCTCACGATCGAACCCGGCGAGTTCGTCGGCTTCGTCGGGCCGAACGGGGCCGGGAAGACGACGCTGCTCCGGCTCATCAGCGGGGCACTCGAGCCCGATTCGGGAACGGTCGCGGTCGACGGCGTCGACGTTCACGGCGCGTCCTCGCGGACCTCGAGTCGGCTCGTCTCGGTCGTGCCCCAGGACACGTCGCTCTCGTTTTCGTTCCCCGTCCGGGACGTCGTCGAGATGGGGCGACATCCCCACCGCTCGCGGTTTTCCTCGCCGTCGCCCGAGGATCGCGCCGCGGTCGAACGCGCCCTCGAGCGGACCCGCACGGCCGACTTGGCCGACCGGCCGATCGACGAGATCAGCGGCGGCCAGCGCCAGCGGGTCGTGCTGGCGCGGGCGATCGCACAGGCGACGCCGGTCATGCTGCTCGACGAGCCGACGGCGAGCCTCGATATCAACCATCAGGTCGAGACCCTCGAACTGGTCCGCGAACTGGTCGATGAGGGCCGGACCGTGGTCGCGGCGATCCACGATCTCGACCTGGCGGCGCGCTACTGCGACCGGCTCGTGATGCTCGCCGACGGCGCGGTCGCTCGGGACGGCCCCCCGTCGGCGGTAGTGACCAGCGAGGCGCTCGCGGACTCGTTCGACGCGAACGCGGTCGTGACGCCGAATCCGGTGACGGGGACCGAGACGGTGACTGCGTTCGCGACCGACCACGGGGCGGCGTCGCTTCCGGATCGCGTACACGTATTCGGGTCCGGCTCGGCCGCTGCCGGCGTCGTTGCCCGACTCGAGGCCGCGGGCATCGAGGTGACCCTCGGCCCGGTCACGAGCGGCGACGTGGCGGCCGAGACGGCCCGCTCGCTCGGGATCGACGCGCTCGAACTCGAGCCGTTCACGGGCCTGTCCCCCGCGGACCGGGCCGAAGCCGAGCGGTTGGTTCGCGATGCCGATGTGGCGGTCGCTGCGGGCGTCGGCGATGCCGGTAAGGAGATCCTCGAGCGACTCGACGGGACGCCGCCGCTCGTCGTCGTCAGGGATCGGGTGGCTGTTGATTCGTCGTACGTGGAGCCGAGGATGCGGGATACTGCCGACCGGAACCAGCGCTGGGATCGGAACGGGGAGCGAGCGCTCGAGGCGACGCCGGAGACGGTCCTCGAGCCGGTCGCCGAAGCGGCCGCGCGATGGACTCAGTCAGTGTCCTCGAGCGGGCCGTCCGAGGACTAACGGAACCGACCGTCGGGGAGCCGGACTGGACGGTTTTTTACCCCTCCGCCACCGAGTGGCCGCCAATGACCGAGTACGATTACGAGTCCCTCGGACTCGTCGCCGGGCTGGAGATCCACCAGCAACTCGACACGGCGACGAAGCTGTTCTGCCAGTGTCCGACCGAGCTTCGCGAGCCTGAGGAGTCGACGCGCAGCTTCACGCGCTACCTCCACCCGACGCGGAGCGAACTGGGCGAACTCGACGACGCCGCCGTCGAGGAGAGCAAGGTCGAACGCGAGTTCGAGTACCTCGCCTACGACACGACCTGCCTCGTTGAGGAAGACGACGAACCACCCCACGAGCTCGACGAGGAAGCCCTCGAGACGACCCTCGAGGTCGCCCAACTGATGGACATGAGTCCGGTCGATCAGGCCCACGTCATGCGCAAGATCGTCGTCGACGGTTCGAACACGACGGGCTTCCAGCGCTCGTCGCTGATCGCCACCGACGGCGAGATCGAGACCAGCGACGGCACCGTCGGCATCGAGGACATGCTGCTCGAGGAGGAGAGCGCCCAGCGCGTCGCGGAGACCGACGAGGGCGTGCGCTACAGCCTCGATCGGTTGGGGATTCCGCTGGTCGAAATCGGGACGAGCCCGGACATCTCGAGCCCCGAGCAGGCCCTCGAGGCGGCCGAACGGATCGGCATGTTGCTGCGCTCGACCGGGAAGGTCAAGCGCGGACTGGGGACGATCCGACAGGACGTCAACGTCTCCATCGCGGAGGGCGCTCGCGTCGAGATCAAGGGCGTCCAGAGTCTCGACGACATCGACGACATCGTGCGCAACGAGGTCGGCCGGCAGGCCGAACTCGTCGAGATTCGGGACGAACTCGCGGCACGCGAGGCGTCCGTCGGCGACGTACAGGACGTGACCGCGGTCTTCGAGGGGACCGAGAGCGGCGTCATCGGCGGCGCGCTCAGTTCGGGCGGCTCCGTGATGGCGGTGCCGCTGTACGGTTTCGACGGCATCGTCGGCCGCGAGATCGCCCCCGACCGGCGGCTCGGCACCGAACTCTCGGACCACGCGAAGCGCCACGGCGCGGGCGGAATCTTCCACACCGACGAACTGCCGGCCTACGGCGTGACCGACGAGGAGGTTGCGGCTCTGCGAGATGCGGTTGGTGCCAGTTCCGAGGACGCCGTCGCGATCGTCGCCGCCGACACCGAGATCGCGGAGTCGGCCATCGAGGCCGCCGCGGAGCGGGCCGAAACCGCATTCGAGGGCGTTCCCGAGGAGACCCGCGGCGCGAACGACGACGGGACGACGCGATACCTGCGGCCGCTGCCCGGCGCGGCGCGGATGTACCCCGAGACGGACGTGCCGCCCGTCGAACCCGACCCGAGCGAGGTTCCCGAGCCCGAACTGCTGACCGAGAAGGTCGACCGCTATCAAGACGAGTACGACCTCGGCGAGGGGCTGGCCGAGCAGGTCGCCTACGGCGAGTACATGCCGCTGTTCGAGGACGTCGTTGCCGACGGCATCGACCCGACGCTCGCGGCATCGACACTCGAGTCGACGCTGACCGAACTGCGCCGGGACGACGTGCCGGTCGAGACGCTGACGCGGGACCACCTCGAGGGGGTCCTCGGCATGGTCGAGGACGGCGACCTGCCAAACGAGGGCGTGCCGGACCTGCTCACGGTGCTCGCCGAGGAGCCGGAGCAGACGGCCGAAGAAGCGGCCGAAGACGCCGGACTCGGCGGTGCCGACGAAGAGGAGGTCCGGGAGGCGATCGCCGAGGTCGTCGAACGAAATGAGAGTCAGGTCGAAGAGGAGGGCATGCAGGCCTTCTCCGGGCTCATGGGTGAGTGCATGGGCGCGCTGCGCGGGAAAGCCGACGGCGACCTCGTGAGCGAACTCCTGCGCGAGGAGATTCAGAAGCGAACGTAACGCCGCGTCCGGGATTATTCTCGTTATTCGTCGGTGAGTTCCTCGAGCAGCGTCTCTAGTTCGTAGCTCTGGAGCGCGTCGCGTTCCTCGACCGCCGAGATGACGAACGTCGAGTCGGTTCGCTCGACGCCCTCGAGTTGCTCGAACTCCGCGATCAGCCGCTCGACCATTCCGCTATCGCTGAGCCGGGCGATGACGATGAAATCCGTCTCGCCCATCGTGAAGTAGACATTCGTGACGCCCTCGACGGTCAGCAGCCGGTCCGCGAACTCCTCGTAGGAGTCCTGATAGTCGGCGTGGATCTCGACCAGGACGGTGACGCCGAGTCCGAGTGCCTCGAGGTCGATATCGTAGCGGTCGTTTGCGATGATCCCCTCCTCGCGGAGGTTGTTGAGCCGGTAGTGGATCGTCGAGATCGGGATGCCGGTCGCCTCGTGGAGCCGTTCGGGACTCCCCGTCTCGCGTTCGGCGATCGCCTTGAGCAGGCGCACGTCGCGGTCGTCCATAGCAGCGGGTACGACCGCGGCACACATATGTTCGTCGACCGATGTAATTGGAGGTTTCTACAATATATATGTCGGCTGTAGAGTGGTATTCGAAACACATCCATATGTGTGGTTCTCAATTCGGCAGACCGCGGACTCTCGTAGAAGGATCTAAATACAGCCATCAGTTTCGAAGGGAGTATGACACTGTTGCGTTCAGTGCCAGACGGGTACCGCGAAGCGGTGCTCTTTTCGATACTGGCACTCTGTTGGGGGAGTTCGTTCGTCGCGATCGAGATCGGCCTCGAGTACGTCCCGCCGCTGCTGTTCGCCGGCGCTCGGTACGCAATCGCGGGCGCGATCGTCTTCGGATACGCGGCCGTGGCGAGCGATCGGCTCCGACCGGTCGGTCGAGCGGAGTGGGCGGCCGTCGCCATCGCCGGCGTCTTCGTTATCGCACTCTATCACGGTCTGCTGTATCTCGGCGAGTTGTACGTCTCGGGAGCGGTAGCGGCGACCATCGTCAGCACGGCCCCGATACTGACGGCGGCGTTCGCGAGCGTCTTGCTCCCGGAGGAGCGGCTGGCACCCGCCGGCGTCGCGGGCTTCGTACTCGGACTGGTCGGCGTGATCGCCGTCGTCCAGCCCACCTCGGTCGGGCTCGAAAGCAACATCGCCGTCGGTGCCGTCTTGGTGTTCGGCTCCGCCGTCGCGTTCGCGCTCGGGGGCGTGCTCGTTCGGCCGCTCGATTCGGCGCTGCCGATCGAGACGCTGCAGGCGTGGGCGATGCTCATCGGTGCCGGCGTCCTGCTGGGCTGGTCGATCCTCCGCGGTGAGTCGGTCGCGTCGGTCGAGCTGACCCGCGAGATGCTGCTCTCCTTTGGCTACCTGACCCTCGTCTCCGGCGCGTTCGCGTTCTTCCTCTACTTCGAACTGCTCGAGCGGACCGGGGCGACGCAGGTCGTCCTCGTCAGCTACGCCGAGCCGGTAGTCGCGATGGGCGTGAGCTGGGTCACCTTAGGCTATCTCGTCGACTCGCTCACGCTCGTCGGCCTGCTGACGATCCTCGCGGGCTTCGTCGTCATCAAACGCACCGCGCTTCGGTCCCTCCTCCGCTCGGCGCTCGAGGGGCACTCGACCGCGACATCGTGATCGCGGACCGGCGGGTTCTGGTCAAACTGGGGCCGACGGTATCGCTTCCGCTACTCGGCTGACTTCGCTTCGTCCTGATGGTCACGCCGACTGGGTACACTCCATATCTGCGCCGTCGAAAACATTTATGCGGATACACATTGCCGACTCACGTGACCGATGACTGAAACGAAAGACACCGACTCGGCGGCACTTACCGCAGTCTGTCACGTGCGCGCGCCGCTACTGCTCGAGCCGGTTGACCGGCAAATCGAGACCCTACAGGCCTGCGAGTCCGAAGGGGCGATCGACGACCTGCTGCTCCGGAGTTGGCCGAAGGAGGTCGCGCTGTCCGAGGAGAGTCCCCATCAGGAAGTCCTCGCGAATTACGAGCGATTCGTGCGGTGGGCCGACGAGCGAGGCGTGACGGTTTGCCCGCCGTTCCGAGAGCGCTCGACGACCTCGCAGGTCACCGGGACGACCCGCGAGCTACTCGTGACGCCGCTTGTGTGTCTCGAGCTCTACGCCGGCGACGAACTGGTCGGCGTCTTCCCCCACTCCGACGAGGGCACCGAGGAGACCTACACCACTGACGAGGCGATCGCGACGCTTCGAACCGGCGAGATCCCGACGCCGTTCGGTTCCGTCGACGAGACGGTCGAGGGACTCGAGTCGGCGACCTCGAGCACCTGCCCCGACTGCGGCGGGTCCCTGATCGACGGGCAGGGGCTGTTTACCTGCGGGGACTGCGGGTGGGCCGGAACCGTCACCGAAACCGGGCGATACGAGTCACAGGCAGAGCGGCCGGAACAGAATCGCGAGGAGTCGATCGCCGAATCGCGGTAGACGTTTGTCGGTGTGCGAAAGACAACCCTGCGGAGTGTAGGACTCCGCAGTTATTCTTCCGGGGCTACTCTCGAGCGAACTGCCCGCCGTACTCGGCGTCGATTTCGACCGACGATCCGGTCGTGACGAAGTCGACGGTTTCCGCCTGTGTGCCGAGCGCCGACTCGAGGCGTGCTTCGTCGACGCTGGCCTCGCTGCTGTAGGTGACGACGGCGCTCGCGGTCGCGGCCGCGTCGGTACCCGTCACCACGAGTTGCTGGTGGATACCGAATGCCCCGTCGAGGGCCCCGAACTCGAACTGCAGACTCTCCTCGTCGGTCGCCTGGTCGTCCGAGAGGGTCTCCGGGGCGAATTCGTCGCTGTCGGTGTACAGACAGCACGCGATCCCGCCGTTCTCGCCGGCCCGGAGCAATCGCTCGAATTTCGCGTCGCCCTCGTGTTTCGGCTCCTGGTCGCCGGCCGCCGTCGCGACCGTTCGCTCGACGGCCGCGACCGGATCGAAGTCGGCGTCGCTGCCGTTCGGATACGAGTAGGCGTAGACATCGTCCGCGACGCCGACCACCTCGTCGCTCCCGTCGTTGGTGTAGACCGCGTACGCGTCCGTCTCGGCCGTGACGGTGTAGCTCGCGCTCTCGAGGTCGGTCGCGAGGCCGTCGCGATCGTACGAGCCGACGAACGCGTACACGCCGTCGGCGTAGACGAACTGCTCCTCGCCGTCGGGCGTTTCGTTGTTGTCGAGGTAGGCGTCGCGGCCGGCCGAGGAACTGAGTTGCTGAATCGCGAACGAACAGAGCAGCGCGACGACGACCGGATTCCCGACGAGCGGATCGGTCGGCTCTTCGCCCGCCTCGGCACCCTCGTCCTCGAGCAGGGTGGTCATCGTTCCGACATCGATCGCGCCGTAGAAGTAGGCCGAGCGATCGTTCGTCGGCAGCATCGAGGCGTACGTTGGGAGATCGCCGTCGATCGGCTCGTTCGAGCCGTCGTCTTCGTCGGTCGCTCCGTTGCCGGTATCGTCGGACGCTTCCGAGCAACCGGCGAGAAGCGCCATCCCGCCGCCCAGCAGACCCAGTGCTTTCCGTCGGTGAAGGTCAGTCATTCAGTGGTGGTGGTCACTGTGGCCGTATTACTGTACTGGCCGCGAGCGCGGCTGTTTTGAGGAGATTGACAGGTGTCGGACGGTCCGCGGTTGCGGTCAGTCCTCGGCCGGGCGTTCGGTCGCCCGGCGGAGGAGTCCCAGCAGCGTGTTCGCTTCGCGCTCGGTCAAATCGGCCCGGCCGAACACCCGTCGGAGCATCCGCATCGTCTTGTCCCGCTTCTCCTCGGGGCGGTTGATTTCCTCGAGGAGTGCCGCCCACTGGTCGTAGAGCCGATCGACGGTGGGCTCGGGGGCGCGGACCCGCTCGAGGTCGGGCAACTGCGTGTCGTCGTCCGCGAGGGCGAGCCCGCGGAGTTCGTAGAGCGTGATCGTCGCGGCCTGCCCGAGATTGAGGACGGGATACTCGGCATTTGCCGGAATCGAGCAGATCTCATCGATCCGCGAGAGTTCCTCGTTCGTCAGGCCGACGCGTTCGCGGCCGAAGACGAGCGCGGTCGGCGCGTCGACGGTCGGCAGTCGGTCGGCCAGATCGGCGGGCGTCGAGTAGGGAAATCGGATATGGCCGCGGTCGTCCTCGTTGGTCACCGCCGTACAGCCGATCGTGTGGTAGTTCTCGGCGAGGTGGTCGAAACTGACTTCCTCGGCGTTCGGGAGAATATCCTCTCGAGCGTGGCCCGCATAGCCGTAGGCCTCGCCGTCGGGATCGAGTTCCGGCGGGTCGACGAGCAGGAGGTTCTCGAAACCGAAGTTCTTCATCGCGCGGGCGATCGTCCCGACGTTGCCGGGCGACTGGGCGTCGACGACGGCGACGGCCGGCGGGGTTCGACTCACGGGACGCTCGGTATCGGACGACTCGTCATTCATTGCTCGGTAATGCGGTGGATTTGACGTTCGTATTCGAGCGGTCAGTCCCGGTTTGGTACCGATCGTGAAGACGGTGCTGACGGTCACCGGCGATGACCCGACGATGTGTGTTCATAGCCGGAGTACCGAGCGGGAACGCAAAAAGGAGCGCGTTCGCTTCTCGATTCACCGACTGTTCGTGCTAGGCTATATCTCACTTACTCTCTCTATACTGTCTTTGTTTCCGTACTAGAGAGTACTAGTAACTAGTTCCTAGATGTTATTATCTATCGGTCAATAGGTGAACGAAATGGAGAACACGTAACTCCTGTTAGAAGGAACCTGTGCCGTACTATCGACGGTATTGCTCGAGTCGTGATCGCTGAGCGATACGTGGGAGAGGGACACACCCCCGTCGCGTTTGTAAGGCGACTAATGTGTGGGGGTACTGTTTTGGAACACACCGTTGTCGCGGTTGTAAGATCGTCTGGAAACCGGCATCAATTGCTGAATATTCCGGGATACATCGCGCCAACCCCCACCCTCTCGCCGTTACAAACGCGACGGGGGTGGGTGTCCCCCGCGGGATCGGCGGATCGCTCGCTCGCTCCGTTCTCGAGTCGACTCTCGTTGGACTCGCGGGCAGCCACCGTCGTTCACACCACGGGGAACTGTTCCCGAGAACACCGGTTTTAGACCAATTAGGAGCCGCGCACCGCGATAATTACATGCGCGACGGGGGTGTCCGTCTCCGATCTCGTCCCGATTGCCGGTTAGAAGCGCGAGGGAGGCGGCGGGGCTGCGTATCGGTTACGCCGCCGTTGTCCCTCACTCGAGTCGCTGAGACGGGCGGTTTACACCCGCGATCGATCCCCACATCTTTATTTTAATCCAGTTGGAAGGAGGCGGGTACTGCAATGTCCGCCAACGACGATCGAGACCCGCTCTTTCGGTACGACGATCCGGTCTTCGCCGACGAGCGCCTGCTCGAGATCACGCACCTGCCCGGTCCGGATCGGATCGTCGGTCGCGACGAGCAGATGCAACGGGTTGCGGACGCCCTGAATCCGGCGATTTTCGGGAGCGAGCCCAACCACCTGTTCATCTTCGGCAAGACCGGCACCGGCAAGTCGCTCATCTCGCGGTCGGTGACACAGCGAGTGATCACCGAGGCCGGCCACGACGATATCACGGTCAAGTACGCCTTCATCGACTGCGGCGAGCAGAACACCGAGGCGTCCATCGTCAAGACGATCGCCCAGATCGTCAACGAACCCGACGCGAGCGGGGTGACCGTTCCCGACCGCGGCCTCGGCACCGGCGACTACTACAAGCGCCTCTGGCAGGCCGTCGACCACTGTACCGACGTCACCATCGTCATCTTAGACGAGATCGATATGCTCGAGGACGACGAGGTCCTCCGCAAACTCTCCCGGGCCGGCGAGAACCGGCGCATCTCGGACTCGAGTATCGGTATCATCGGCATCTCGAACAAGATCGACTTCCCCGATCACCTCTCCGAGCGGGTCAAATCGAGCCTCTCGCGGGACGAACTCGTCTTCTCGCCGTACGACGCCAACCAACTCGTCGAAATTCTCGAGAAGCGCCGTGACGCCTTCCACGACGGGGTGCTCTCCGACGACGTGATTCCCCTCACGGCGGCGCTTGCGGCTCAGGAACACGGCGACGCACGCAAGGCGATCGACATCCTCCGGAACGCGGGCCGCATCGCGAAGAAGCGAAACGACACGCGGGTCACGGCGGACCACGTGCGCGACGCCAAGGAAAAGACCGAGGCCGACCGATTCAACGAGTTGATCGAGGGCTCGCCACAGCAGGCCAAGGCAATTCTCTACTCGCTGACGCTGTTGACCGAGAACAGTTCGGAAAAGGAGTTCCCGACGAAGATCATCTACAACCAGTACAAGGAAGTCGCCAACCGGCTCGATTTCGACGTGCTTTCCGAACGGCGAGTCCAAGAGATCCTCCAGGAACAGAACTTCCTCAACGTGATCCAGTCCGAACGCGAGGGCCGCGGTCGCGGCCGCGGCGCACACGCGAAGCATCGCTTGCTCGAGAACCCCTCGATCGTCAGGAAGGTGCTCTTACGGGACTCCCGGCTGGCCGTCCTCGAGGACGAGAACGAAGACTGACGGTTCGATTCCGGCCTGCCGACCGCTCTTTCCGGTTCTTCTCCCCTGTTGTGTTTCTGCCCGGTCGTTCCGAAGACCGTCTCAGATCGAACGGACCTGCTCTATGAGATAATATATATGTACAGATATATTTGACAGAGTGAAATTTTATAACTCACTAATCCAATAGAGAACTATAACCTAATGTCGAACTTCGTGAAAGAGCTACAATCGGTAGCGATGGAGACGCCGGGTGAGACGGCGGTGGCCTGCGAGGAGCCGATGACGTTTTCACAGCTCTGGTCCGCGACGGATTCGTTCGCGGGCGGCCTACAGGACAGGGACATCACGACCGGGGACGCGGTTGCGGCTGTCTCTTATACACATCTCTGATGGCGCGA
>NZ_AOID01000018.1 GCF_000337195.1 Natrinema versiforme JCM 10478
CGCTCAGAGATGTGTATAAGAGACAGGTAGCGAGGCGCTGCGCGTCGCCGTCACCGTCGATACCGACACCCGGATGGGCGTCTCGCTCTCGTCGCTGCTCGAGGACGGGAGCATGAACGGCTCGAACTCGCGGACCGGAATCGACGTGGTGCGTCGACCGGACGACGCACCTGCACTGATCGCGTACGTCGACCGGGATACCGCGCCGCCCGTCGACCGGGGTGACGAAGCGCCACTGGCGGTCGTCCACACCCACGCGACGCTCACCGCCGCCGCGACTGCTGGGGCGTCGCTCGGCCGGGAGGAGACGGACGACGTGACCGGGAACCTCGCGTCCCACTGCAGCGGACTCCCGCTCTCGAACCCGATCGAATTCATGTACGGAGCGAGCGCGACGCTCGCCGAGGGCGGGCGCTACCACCCGATCGCGGAGCCCGATTCGGAGACGATTCGCTCGCTGATCGTGACAGCAGACATCGATCGAACGTTCCTCACCCCGCAGCAGTACCGCGACCTCCGGGCGAGCGATCTGCCGGCCGACGACTACGACCTCACCGTCGTCGAGTCCGCGTCGGCCGCGATCGGCGGACAGCCGGGCGATACCGGTGGCGTCGGCGATGCCGTCCGACTCTTCGGACTCCCGGAGACCGGACTCACCCACTGCAGAACGCCGGCCGACCTCGAGTCCGAGACGATCGGGACGCCGCTCGCTGACGTTCGAGCGCGAGTCCGCGAGCGCGCCGACGGCGACGAACTCGCGATCGCCGGCCCGGCGCTCATGGACGGCTACTTCGAGCGATCGGCCCTGACCGACGAGGCGACCGAGACGATCGACGGCGATCGCTGGATCGCCACCGGCGTCCCGGTACGGTCCCGGAACGACGAGATCGTTCTCGCAACGGGGACGGAAGCCACTCGAGCCGCGTCGACGCGGTAACCGTCGCTCCGTCGCGAGGGTGAGCCCGCTGCGAGGCGATACCGGTTCGCCGGAACCGCGGTGCCTTTTTGTCTCGCTTCCTCACTCGGGGTATGAACAGCGTCGACGCCGCCGGCTTGGGGATCGGTGACGACCATCCGCCCCGGATCATGGGCGTCCTGAACGTCAGCGAGGAGTCCCCCTACGACCCGAGCGTCTACGACGACCCCGGCGAGGCGGCACGGTACGTCGACGAGTCCCTGATCGACGAGGGTGCCGATATCGTCGATATCGGCCTCGAGTCGGCGAACAAACGGTTCGACGTGCTCTCGGCCGAGGAGGAACTCGAGCGGCTTCACGTCGCTCTCGAGACCATCGAGAGCGTCTCCGGCGACGCGATCTTCTCGATCGAGACGCGATACGCCGAGGTGGCCGACGAGGCGCTCTCGCGGGGGTTCGACATGGTCAACGACATCTGCGGCTTCGCAGACCCCGAGATGCCGACCGTCTGTGCGGACCACGACGTCGCCGTCGCAAAGATGGCGAGCCCGCCGGATATAGAGCGGCCGGGTGCCGTCGAGGAAACTGATTGGGCCGCCCGAAAGTCGCCGGAGTGGGCCGAACGGGCCGACTACGTCGAGCAGGTCTACGAGGCGCTCACGCAGAACGGACTGACGGACAAGACGATCGTCGACCCCGCCTTCGGCGGCTGGAGCGAGGCACAGACCCTCGAGGACGACCGCGAGACCTTCCGGCGACTGCGGGAGTTTCGGGCGCTCGAGCGGCCGATGCTGGTCTCGATCAACCGGAAGAACTTCCTCGGCGAGATCGCGGGCCGCGAGACCGACGAGCGGCTGCCGGTCAGTCTCGCGGCGACCTCGATGGCCGTCGAGCGCGGCGCACACGTGATTCGGACCCACGACGTGGCTGAGACGCGAGACGCGGCGCTGATCGGGAAGGCCTTCACCGAACGCGCGAGCGTCGCCGGCGACGGGGTCGCGGTCTCCGAACTCGATGTTCACTCGACCCGTGAGTTCCGCGCACAGTTCAGGGAGCGCGGCGTCGATCCCGCGTTCGCCGACGACTGGCGGACCCACCTGCTCGAGATCGAGGGCCTCGATCCCGATGCGAGCGAGCGGCTGATCGCGGTCGCGACAGAACACGGCGCGGATGTCCAACGCGCGTCTGACGGCGATCTCCTGCTCATGGGTTCCACGAGAACTATTTCAGACGTATCAGAACGTCTCGAGGACGAAAACGGTAGTATCGGCGGTCTCGGGGCGAAGCTGTCAACACTGCTGCGTTAAGAGAAAGCTTATGCCGGAGGCTTCGAAAGGAGGGAGTGGACGCCGGGCGGCCTCCCGGGTAGGGGTACTTTGGAGGCGACCCCCGGCCCATAACACGGAATTATTGTGGTGCTACATCGCCCAGTGACGACTGGGTCCTTCGCGAGGAACTGACGGATATCGAACCGATTAGCCGGGGCTGTCGGCGCAGTCAACGCGACCCCATCGCCGACCGATCCGAACGGACCCAAACGGTGACGAACCACTGTCGACACCGAACACACAAACGGCTCGAGCGGCGAGTACGGGTATCTGCCATGACGTTCGACGAGTGGGAACCGGTCTACGAGGCGATTCTCCGCGATTTCGGCTACGACCGAGCCGGCGACGAGCGGGGGCGTGACCTCCTCGCATCGCTACTCGAGGACTCGCTTGCTCCCGCAGAGCTGGCTATCGGTCCCGACGCGACCGTCGCGGTCGCGGGTGCCGGGCCGTCCCTCGAGACCGACCGCGACCTCGAGCGCGCTCGTGAAGCCGATGTCGTCGTCGCCGCCTCGACTGCGGTCGATACCCTCGCGAGCCACGGGATCGACGCCGACTACATGGTGACGGACCTCGACAAGAACCCGGAGACCGTCGTCCGACTCACGAACCGCGGCGTTCCGGTCGCGATTCACGCCCACGGCGACAACTGCGAGGTGATTCGCGACGTGGTCCCCGACTGCGATCACGAGGCAGTGCTGCCGACGACGCAGGCCGCACCGCGCGGCCCGGTCCGCAACGTGGGCGGCTTTACCGACGGCGATCGAGCCGCGTTTCTCGCCGATCACCTCGGCGCGGCCCGACTCGTCTTCGTCGGCTGGGACTTCGACGACCCCGCGGTCGGCCCGATGAAAGTACGCAAACTCGAGTGGGCCGAGCGGCTCCTCTACTGGCTCGAGTCGCGCCGCGGCGAGCACTTTGCCGTGCTCGACGGGCGACGGGACGCCATCGAGACGAGCGCGATTCCGCTCGAGTCTCGGTGAGCCGCCAGCCGGCGGCTGCCGGAGTCGATGGACACGCTCACTGAATCCGATACTCGACGATGTCGTCGCCGCCACAGGACGGACACTCCGTCGTCGACTCGAGGGTGGTGCCACACCGCCGGCACTCCTCGATGATCGTCCGATCGGTCCCTCGGGACAGCACCGCCTCGAGCGCTTTCCGCACCGTCGACTGCGACGTGGTGTCGTTCTTCTGACCCCTCATGGCCGTTCCGTTGTGAATCTCATAATTCGTTATTGTCTCGTTATCGTGAGTGACACGAGCGCCGAGCAGTCGCGGCCGTGGTAATCGGTTCCTATAATCGCAGCGCTGGCCTGCGGTTCGCCTTCGTGATACGTCTCGCCCCCCCTCGAGTCAGTCGTCAGCCGCTCGGTGGGGGCTTCCTCAGCCAGGAACTGCCGCGTCTTCCCTCGAGCAAGCGTGCGGAGCCATCGTCATCGCGACGTGATCACTGCCTCGACGTGATCGTCCCCACGAGCGACCGCGGTCCCCTCGAGGATCCGGGAATAACAGTTAAGACGAACAGGTCACCACGATACGACGTGGATCAACGAATCATCGTCACGACGCCGTTTCTCGTCTATTTGGCGCTCTGCGCGCTGTTCGGCCTCGCTCAGTCGACGGTCGCGGCCCCGCTCACGCAGGGCCAACCGGCGTTTATCGCCATCGTCGGGTTGGTCGGCCCGCTGGTCGCGATCGGGTTGCTCTGGGTGCGAAACTACGCGTACGGCGCACCGGTGTTGGTCTCGACGATGCTCACGAACGCGTGGTTCGTCACGTACTTCTTCTTCATTCACGACAACCCGGCGAACGTCTTCGCCGTCTCGGGCGACGGATCGACCGCATTTCTGGCGTCGACGATCGGACTGATCGTGGGTTCGCTACTCACCGCCGGCGTCGGCTGCTGGCTGTGGTACCGCGAGAGTCCCGGATTCCGCTCGGCGGTCGACACCCTCGTCGGCCCGTCCGAGACGCGGAACTGACTCGAGAGGCGTTTTCCGGTACGACAAGTTACGCCGGTTCTCGGCTACTCCGAAGCAAAGAACTCGTCCACCGCGGGCTTAGAACAGCGCGTCGAGTTCGCCGCCGGTGTCCATCAGCGACGCGAAGTCGTCTTCGGCGGTTGCGCGGACGTTTTCGGTCGTCTCCTGGGCCTCGATCGCGACCTGCTGGAGCTGGTCGATCCGCGGTACGTCCGTGACGCCCGACAGCAGGGCGATCGCGCCGACCTCGTCCCGGTGGGGAATCGGGTAATCGCCGCCGCGGATCTCCATGCTCCCGGTCTCGTCCTCGAGCCACTGGCGGCCGCGCTCGACGCCCTTGCGGTTGAGCTGGCCCGGCGGGCCGGTGGCGACGACCAGCCCCCGATCGGTGCTGCCGACGTCACACGGCAGCGTGAGTCGGCCGAGGGTGGCCTTGCGGACGAGGCTGGTCATCCGGTTCGTCGCCGCGCCTTCGTCGAAGCCGTCGTCGCCGGTCAGCGAGGCGAGCAGGCCGTCGTCGGTTTCGACGACCTCGCTGGCGTAGCCGATCGTGGAGACGCCGCCGCCCGAGAGGGTGTTGATGATCTCGCTCGAGTCGACGACGCTCTCGGCGACGTGGTCGCCCTGATCGACCTCGCCGGCGGCGAAGAGGAGGCCGAAGCGCTCGACGATTTCGCGGTTGATGCGGTCGTAACCGCCCTCGACGGATTCGCCGGCGCTGCGCCAGACGTCGTTGTCGAAGACGAGCAGGTTGTCGACCTCGTTGACGAACGTCTGGAACGACCGGGCGGCGTTGAGCGTGTAGATCCCGCCCTCGTCGGTCCCGGGGAGGATGCCGAGGCCGTAGACCGGCTGGGTGTAGATCCGCTGGAGGTGTTTCGCGAGGACCGGCGCGCCGCCGCTCCCGGTGCCGCCGCCCATGCCGGCGACGATGAGGAACGCGTCGATCTCGTGGACCGGCACCCGGTCGATCGCGCCCTGTATCTCGTCGATGTCCTCCTCGGCGACTTCCGCGCCGAGTTCGTTGTCCGCGCCGACGCCGTGGCCCTTTACCCGGGCCTGTCCGATGAGGACGCGGTTCGTCTCCGATACGTTCTCGAGTCCCTTGAGGTCCGTCGTCGCCGAGTTGACCGCGATCGCCGATTCGATGAAGCCGCCGCCGATCGAGGCGTCGAACGCGAGGAACTCGTCGACTACCTTCCCGCCTGCTTGACCGAAGCCGATGAGTGCGAGTTTCATAGCTGTCTGTCGTGGCCGTTCCCCGGCGCGACCGCGACCGATCAGCGAGGACCGGCCGCCGCGGCCGGGATGGGAACGGGTTCCACGACTCGAGCGTCGACGATCGCGTCTATTGTTATGGTCGCCGTATACGTGATGGAAAGACACTCATCAAGTCATTACCATTCGGTAGTGAGTACATTCAGTAGTCGATTACAGTCATCAGACCATGAGTGTCCGCTGCGGTCGCCGGTGGCATTTCGCGTCGGCGACGCGGGTCGTTTTCACTCGCCGGCATCCCCATTCTTTCGGTGTTCGAGTCCCGACTGCGACCGTGAACGTCTTCTGGCATCGCCGGGATCTCCGGGCGACCGACAACCGAGGGCTCGCACGCGCCGCGGCGACTGACGAGTCCGTCGTCCCGTGTTTCGTCCTCGATCCGACCGTCCTCGAGCACGCCTCGCCCGTCCGGGTCGCGTGCCTGCTCGAGGCGCTCGAGGACCTGCGGTCGTGGTATCGGGACCGAGAGAGCGACCTGCTGGTCGTCCGCGGCGAGGCGAGCGCCGTCGTTCCCGAGATCGCGGCCGAGTACGATGTGACGCGAGTCGTCTGGAACGAAGACTACAGCGGACTCGCACGCGAGCGCGATCGGGCCGTCCGGGCGGCCCTCGAGGAGGAGGGCATCGCTGCGGAGTCGGTCCACGACGCCATCCATCACGAACCGGGGTCGATCACGCCGAACCAGGGCGAGCACTACTCGGTGTTCTCCTACTTCTGGACAAAGTGGCGCGACCGGGACAAGCGCGACCCGGCCGCCGAACCCGCCGCGGACGACCTCGCGGCCGTCTCGGGCGAGCCGACCCCGACACTCGCGGCGCTCGGCTTCAACGAGCCCGCGGCGACGCCGCCGACGGTGACGACGGCGGCGGCTCGAGAGCGGGTCGCTGACTTCTGTTCGGGGCCGATCTACGACTATGTCGAGCGGCGGGATTTCCCGGCCGAGAGCGGGACGTCCCGGCTCTCGCCGCAGCTGAAGTGGGGGACGATCGGCCCGCGGGAGCTGTACGCGGCGACGGAACGGGCCGCCGAGCGGGCCGAGGGTGACGGCAACCGCGAGAGCGTCCGAGAGTTCCAGCGCCAACTCGCGTGGCGGGAGTTCTACGCCCACGTCCTCGCGTTCAACCCCGAGACGGTCACCGAGAACTTCAGCGGGTACGAACACGAGATCGAATGGCGCGAGGATCCCGACGCGCTCGCCGCTTGGCAGGCCGGCGAGACGGGGTATCCGATCGTCGACGCCGGGATGCGCCAGCTCCGGCGCGAGGGATGGATGCACAACCGCGTGCGGATGCTCGTCGCCGCGTTCCTGACCAAGGACCTCCTACTCGACTGGCGGGCCGGCTACGACTGGTTCCGCCGGACGCTGGCGGACCACGACACCGCAAACGACGTCGGCGGCTGGCAGTGGGCGTCCTCGACGGGGACCGACGCACAGCCGTACTTTCGGGTCTTCAACCCGATGAAACAGGGCCGCGAGTACGACCCCGACGCCGAGTACATCCGCGAGTACGTGCCCGAACTCGCCGACGCGCCCGCCGACGATATCCACGACTGGCACGAACTGTCCGACGACGACCGAGAGCGGATCGCCCCCGACTACCCGGCCCCGATCGTCGACCACGGGACCCGCCGGGAGCAGGCCATCGCGATGTTCGAACGCGCACGCGGCGAGGGGTCATAGCGCGAATCGGTCCGCTCGAGTTCCGCTGATGTCCCTGACAACTGCTGATCCACTCGGCAAGCGAGAGCCGTCGGGGCTGTCGCCAGTTGTTGCCCCTCTCGTATTGATTCCGGCTCGTGATATTACGGCTGGGAATATAACTATTATATTTGCCATCACCCTTATCCCGTGGACCCTCATAGCAGCTAGTATGTCCACTTCGGACAACATGTCGTCGCCCGATGGGGAGGTGTCGCCGACCCAAGCGATCATCGAGGCGATCGCTGCCGAGGAGGGCGTCGACGTCACCGATGTCGAGCCGCCGGCCTACGACTCGCTGTTTACGGTCGTCAACCCGGAGGCGCTCGACGAACTGTTCCACACCACGACCGGGACCGCAAGCGGCGTGGCGGTCCGGCTCGAGTACGAGGGGTACGAGGTCGTCGTCCGCCCCGGGGGCGATATCGAGGTCCACCCCCTCCGCTGACCGGAGTACTGGTCTCCGGAACGCCGGCGGTCGGCTCACTCGGCCCAGTAGGCCTCGCCGGGCTGGGTCTCGAAGACCGCCCGCTCGAGCAGATCGATCGCCTTCTCGAGGCCCTCGCGCGAACTGGTCAGCGAGTCCTCGTGTTCGATGCTCAACGCGCCGTCGTAGCCGACCATGCGGAGCGTCGAGACGATGTCTTTCCAGTGGGTCTCGTCGTGGCCGTACCCCACGGAGCGGAAGAGCCACGAGCGGTTTTGCTCGTCGTCGTAGGCGGTCGTATCCAAGACGCCCTTCTCGCGGGCCTGTGCGTCGTAGATCTTGGTGTCCTTGGCGTGGACGTGATGAATGGCATCTCGCTCGCCCAGATACCGGATCGCGTCGGTGATCGTGATCCCCTGCCAGTAGAGATGCGAGGGGTCGAAGTTCGCGCCGATTCGCTCGCCGGTTTCCTCGCGCAGCCCCGCCATCCCGTGGGGCTCGTAGACCAGCATGTTCGGGTGCATTTCGATGGCGATATCGACCGCCTGTTCGGCGGCGACATCGGCGATTTCGCCCCAGTAGTCGATCGCCCGCTCCCACTGGTACTCGAGCGCGTCGGCGTGTTCCGGCGGCCACGGGGCTGTAATCCAGTTTGGCACCTCGTCGTTCGGCCCGCCTGCGGGCAGCCCCGAGAAACAGGTGACGGTTCCCACCTCGAGTTGGGACGCCAGCCGGATCGCCTCGCGGAGTTCGGTATCGGCGGTCTCGGCCCGCTCTTCATCGGGATGGAGCGGATTGTTGTGGATCGCGAGCGCGCTGATCTCCATGTCGTACTCCTCGAGCAGATCGCGCAGTTCGGCCTGTTCGCTCTCGTTATCGAGGTACGCGGCCCGCTCGAGGTGGTCCTGTCCCGGATGTCCGCCGACGCCGGGTTCGATCGCGCCGACGCCGAGTCCGTCGAGATAGGGCAGCGCGCTTTCGAGCGGTTCGTCGGCCAGCGGCGGGGTGTGAACGCCGATCTCCATGGAAACAGCGTCCACAGCCGGACAAGTAAAGACGCAGGGTGCGTTCGCTGACGATGGGTCGCCGAGCGCCGGTCGGGTTTCGTCGGAGTTGGACTCGAGGCCTTCGAGTATGGGCCACTCGAGTCGACCGTCCTCGAGAGATTGTCAGCCCCTGATGGTCAGAATGCCGTCGTTGACGATGACATCGGTCGCCCCCGCCGGGACGTCGAACTCGAACTGTTTCTCGCCGACGGTGACGATCGCCGTCTCGTCGACGACGTCGACCGTCGGCTTCTCGCCGGTGGGACCGAAGTCGACCGCGATGACGCTCTCGTCTTCGTACTCGCGATTGCTGATCGTGATCTCGTCCTCGTCGCCGGCCACGTGTCGCAGTTCTGGCGGTGTGTCCATGGTCGCCCGTTCGTGACTCCCCGCCGTAAACGTCGTGCGCGCGATTGCCCGCTCGAGACGCGGTGCCCCGGCAGCCGCCGATCCGTTGATACCTTACTCGTCGATCGAAACGGTGTGGCCCTCATCGCTCGAGCGGTAGATCCCGTCGATGACCCGCTGGACCGTCAGCGCCTCCTCGACGCTGTTGCCGCGATCCTCCTCGCCGGCGATCCGGTCGAAGAACTCCCGTTGCTCGTCGGAGTGGGTGTCGTTCTGTCGCGTTTCGATCGACGTGTCCTCGAGGTGGTCGGGCTCGCCCTTGCTCGCCGAGTGGACGGTGAGATCGCCCTCGAGGAGGTCGAACCGGGCGGCCGAGTCGGTGCCGCGGGCGACGAACTCGTGGGTCGCCGGCCGGTTGGTCGCCCACGCCACCTCGAGGGAGATGGTTCGGTTGCCGGCACAGCGGATGAAGGCACTGGCCGAGTCATCGACATCGAACCCGGCGGGGCCCGCGTCGTCGGCCCACATGTCGAGGTAGGCGTACTTCTCGCGGGAGCCGAACTCGCTGCGGGCGACGCCGCTTACCTCTTCGACCTCGGGGTAGTCGAGCAGGTAGAGCGCGAGGTCGATGGCGTGGACGCCGAGGTCGATCAGCGCGCCGCCGCCGGCGATCTGTCGGCGGGTGAACCACGAGCCCCGGCCCGGGATGCCGCGCCGCCGGACGTAGTTCGCCTCGACGTGAGAGACGTCGCCGAGGTCGCCCCGTTCGATCCGGTTTCGCACGATCCGGACGGTGTTCGCGAACCGATTGTTAAAACCCACCATCGCGTAGCCGTCCGACGCATCCGCCGCCTCGGCGATCCGCTCGGCGCTCTCGATCGAGTGCCCAAGCGGTTTCTCGAGCAGGACGTGCAGCCCCCGGTCGAAGGCGTCGACCGCGTACTCCTCGTGGTACTTGTTGGGCGTCGTGATGATGACGGCGTCGACGGTGTCGTAGAGTTCCTGGTGGTCGTCGTAGACGTCGACGTCGTACCGTCGGGCAAAGCGCGTTCGCGCCTCGGCGGCGATGTCCATCCCGCCGGCGAGCGTTACGCCAAGGTCGACGAGCCGCTCGGCGTGGTACTGGCCGATGTTGCCGAGGCCAACGATGCCGGTTTCGATGTCGGATCGGTTCACTGTCATTTCCCTGTGAGTCTGGAACTGCCGGGTCGGTTCGGACTGATACACCCATGACCGCTATATTGAATCCTTTGACTCGAGCAACTTCCGTCCGTCGCCAAACGAGGCGGCGGGTCGGCGAGTCGACTCGGAGACGGGGACTCGAGTGCCCTCGAGCGAGACGAGTTAGCTGTCGGCTTCCGTCGGTGTGGTCCCGGATTCTCGGTCCGAGAGGTCGGTGATGCCGTGGACTAACGCGTCGCCGGTCGCGGTATCGAAGAGGTGGATCTTCGATCGATCGAGGACGACGTTGATCTCTTGGTTCGCCTCGATGTCCGTGTCGGGGGTAACGCTCATCAGCAACTGGTTCGGCGACGTGGCGGGGTCTTGCTCCATCGACCCCGTCGCGGCCTCGGAGAGTAAGACGTAGACGAAGACCTCGTCGCCCATTGGCTCTAAGACGTCGGTTCGCGCCCCGATCGGGTCCGTCGGCGAGCCGACCGTCTCGGCGAATCGCGTCAGATGGACGTCCTCGGGTCGAATCCCGAGCGTTACGTCGTCGCCGACCGTCACCCCCGGCACCTGGGTCGGATCGAAGTTCACGGTGAAATTGTTCGTCTCGAGGCCGTTCTCGACGAGTTGACCCTCGGCGAAGTTCATCGACGGGGAGCCGATGAAGCCGGCGACGAAGAGGTTGGTGGGCTCGTTGTAACAGGTAAGCGGTGCGGCGATCTGCTGGAGCCGGCCGTCGTTCAACACGGCGATCCGATTGGACATCGTCATCGCTTCGGCCTGATCGTGAGTGACGTAGATGACCGTCGCGTCTAGCTCCCGGTGGAGCCGCTGGAGTTCCGTCCGCATGTGGACCCGCAGCTTCGCGTCTAAGTTCGCCAGCGGCTCGTCCATCAGGAACACGTCCGGGTTGCGAACGATCGCGCGGGCGATGCCAACTCGCTGTTGCTGGCCGCCGGACATCTCCGCCGGCATCCGGTCTAACATCCCCTCGAGTTGGACGATGTCCGCCGCCTGCTCGACGCGGCGTCTGACCTCCTCGTCGTCGTACTTCCGGAGACGGAGCCCGAAGGAGATGTTCTCGTAGACGTCCATGTGCGGGAACAGCGCGATGTTCTGGAAGACCATCGCGACGCCCCGGTCTTTGGGTGCGAGAGTCGTCACATCGTCGTCGCCGATGTATATCCGGCCCTCGGTGGGCCGGGTCAACCCCGCGACCGTCTCCATCGTCGTGGACTTTCCACAGCCCGAGGGGCCGACTAGCGTGACGAACTCGCCGTCCTCGACCTCGAGGCTGATGTCGTCGACTGCGGTCTCTTCTCCGTAGCGTTTCGTGACGTTTTCGAGTCGTACTCGTGCCATTGTGTGTTATTCCTTGAGTGCGCCTGCGGTCAGGCCGCTGACGATCTTTTCCTGTGCGATGACCACGAGGATCGCGACGGGGATCACCCCGAGGATGCTCGCGGCGGCCATGAGGTGGTACATCACTTGATACTGCCCCTGATAGGCGAGGATGCCGTCGAGGATGGGTGCCCAGTTCTCGGGTTGCCCATCGGTCATCAGGAACGAGAAGAAGAACTCGTTGTAGACGGCGATGAACGTCAACACGCCCGCGGTCGCGACGCCCGGTGCCGACAGCGGGATGATGACCCGGAACAGCGCGCCCAGCCGGGTCGTCCCCTCGACGCGGGCCGCGTCCTCTAACCCGTCCGGAATCTGTGAGTAAAACGTCGTCAGAATGAAGATCGCCAGCGGCATGAAGATAGCCGACAGCGGCGTCACGAGCGCGAAGGGCGTGTTATAGAGGGTGCCGTCGCCGGTGATCGGCTCGAGGAAGAAAAACGAGGTGTTGAAGAGGTCGTTCAGGGGGATGAAGAAGGCCGCTGGCGGGAAGAAGGAGATGACCAGCACTAACAGCATCAGCGGTGTGCGGCCGGGGAAATCGAGGCGGCCGAAGGCGTAGCCCGCGAGGCTGGCGACGACGAGGACGACGACCGTCGAGGCCAACGCGATCACGAAGCTGTTGAACATGTAGACGTGGAAGGGGATGACCTGAAAGACCTCGACGAACGCGCCCGGATTGAAGCCGTTGGGCGTGAAGACGATGTCCTGCAGCTGGCCTTCCGGCGTCAGCGCGACCATCAGAAGCCAGTAGAACGGGAACAGCGTCGTGAACAGGAAGAAGACCGCGGCGACGTAGAACATCGCCCGGTAGACCCGTTCGGGGTTGGAGATGGAGTCGGCGACCCACTGCTGGAACGGCCCGCGGTCGAGTTCCGCGTCGCGGTCGTCCTCGAGGACCGCGCCGCCGTCGGGGCGGCGGAGCGTCGGATCGCGGGGCGGTTCGGTCTCGGTGTCACCAGCGTCGGTCGGATCGGTGGAGTCTCTGGGATCGCTCATCAGTACATTCCTCCGTCGGTGTCGCGGAACAGGACCACGTAGCCGCCGATTATCAGGCCGATCACGAGCGCCGTCGCGAACGCCACGGCGGCGGCCGTCGCGTAGATGCGCGTGCCGCCGAACATCGCCTCGACGACGAGGCAGGTCAGCGACGGTACGGTCGTACAGCCCGCGGTCGACTCGATCAGTCCGAACACCCGCATCGCGTCCATCGTTCGGAACAGCATCGCGACCAGCAGGGCCGGCATCACGAGCGGGAGCGTGATCAGTTTGAACCGCTGCCACGGCGAGGCCCCGGCCACGCGCGCGACGTCGTACAGGCTCCGGTCGACGCTCTGGAGCCCCGCGAGGATCAGCAGGGCCATGAACGCCGACGATTTCCAGATGTCGGCCACGAGGATGATGATGAAGGCGTCCCGGCTGTTCGCGAGCGGCGTCCCGCTGAAGATCCCGAGGCTCTGCATGAGGTCGGAGCCGAACCCGACCGTCGGCTGGAACAGCAGGAAGAAGATCATCCCCTGAATCACGATCGGGACCGCCCACGGGAGGATGATCGCCACGCGGACCCACCGCCGCCCCCGGAAGTCCTGATCGAGCACGTAGGCCTGCCCGAACCCGATCACCGTCTCCACGACGACGCTGATGACCGCGAACGCGAGCGTGACGAACAGCGCCTGCTGGAAGAACGGCGTCCCGAGTTCGATGAAGGGGAACGACGAAGTCAGGCCCACGTCGAGGAACTGCCGGGCCAGCCGGGCGTTCCCGGTGAGGATGTCGACGTAGTTTTCGACGCCGACGAACTGCCCGAGCGGCTCCAGTCCGCGGGTCTGGTCGGCTCGCAACGACATGACGAACGTCCGGAGCAGCGGGTAGAACGCGATCAGTGCCAGCAGGACGAACGCGGGGAGCAACAGGAGGTAGGCGTACGCCGCCTCGCTCAGGTTCTCCATCCAGTTGATAACGGCGTTGCCGGTCCGATCTCGATCCGTCCCGGACTCGCCGCCGGCCAATCCGTCCGTCTCGGTATCAGTTGCCATTGTCTCCCACCTCCGATTCGCTTTGCTCGAGTTCCGTTGCGAGGTCGTTCATCGCCCCCGCGGGCGATTTCGCACCGCGGTACGCCGCGTTAACCTCCTGGTAGATCAGCGCCGACTGTTCCGGCCAGAGGTCCGTCGCCGGCCGCGGAACCGCGTTCTCGCTGGCCGATTGGACCACGTCGCCGTACCGAGCGACGGGCCCGACGTCGTCCGTGCTGGCCTCCTCGACGAGATCGAGGTTCGGCGGGAGGAAGCCTCCCAGTTCGAAGACGGTGAGCATGACCTCCTCGCTCGCGAACGCCTCGAGGACCTGGATCGCCTCCTCCTGTCGGTCCGAGAAGGGGCTCACCACGAGGTTCCACCCGCCGAGCGCCGCGACGGTGCCGCCGGTACCCTCGTACTCGGCCTCCTCCGCTGAGGTCGCGTACGGCCGCGTCATCACGCCGAGATTCTCGCCGAAGGCGTCCTCCGTGCCCGTCTCCGCGATGGCGTACGACCAGTTGCGGTTCGAGACGGCGTTGCCGTCCGCGAACGGACTGAGCGACTCCTGTTCGGTCCACTGCACGATCGGCGACGGACAGATCTGGGGATAGCCCTCGAGGGTGTTCTCCTCCTCGCCCTCGATGAACGACCGCATCATCCGGATCGCGTCGATAACCCGCTGATCGTCGACGGTGATCGGCCGTTCGCCGGCGGTAAACAGGTTCTCGGTCCCGCCGAAGTAGGCCCCACCCCACGAGGTCATCACCTCGTTGAACGTACAGCAGGACAACCCCTCGTAGGCGGCCGCTTGCGTCGTGAGCCCGTAGTTGAGTCCGACCTGGTCTCTCGCGTCGCGGATCGCCGACGCGAACTCCTCCCAGCGCGGCGGATCGGTCCCCCAACCGCTCGTGTCGTAGCCAGCGTCCTCGATGAGATCCTGCCGGTAGAGGGTAAACCCGAGGTCCGGGAACAGGGGCAGGCCGTGGAGATCCCCGCTCTGGGGATCGCGCGCCGTCTCGAGGATCGCCTCCATGTAGTTGTCGGTGACGTACCCGAGCGTGTCCTCGGAGAAGCGTTCGGTCAGGTTGACCGTCTGGTTCCGGAGGATAAACGGCACCGTCCAGCCGCTGTCCATCATGTGGATGTCCGGCGGTGAGCGACCCGCCTCGAGCGCCGACTGGGTGGTCTGCATCCGAGACGCGGAGTCGCTGACGACGGTTTGGATCTCGACGCGAATATCCTCGTCGAGGCCGGCGTCCCAGAGCGCCTGCTGGACCGAGGCATCGTCGCCGTCGCTGTACATGATCGCCTGGACGTCCGTGGCAGCGGTCATCACGACGGTCCCCGGTTCGCGACCCCGACCGAGACAGCCGGTGACGGCGACCGCTCCCGCTGTCGACGCCGAGGCAGCTTTCAGGAACGACCGCCGTCTGAGACGGGAGCGGTCGCGTCGGCCGGCGGTATCGCGTTCCATGCGCGGCAACGGACCACGTTCTCCGCCTTAATTGTTAGCTATAAATATGGTAATAAAGTGTGAGTGTTCGACTATCGTTTCGGTTACGGTCACCCATCGACGAGTCCGGCGACCCACGCTGTCGGCTCGCACTCGGTAAGATCCGTGAACGAGTCGCTAATTCTCGATTGCCGATCGCGGCCGGCACCTGCCGGCCGACGGCCTACCACTCAGCGGCCCGAGTCACGGGGAGTCGTTTCGAACGGGCTTCCGGCGAGTGATTTCGACGCGGCGATCAGTCGTCCTCGAGCGCCGGCGGTTCGTTCCGACCAATGCGGATCTCGTGGGCTTCGACGTCCTCGAGGGCGGCGACGCGACCGCCGACGGAGACATCCTCGCCGTCCTCGGTTTCGATAGTCAGGCTGGCGACTTCCTCGCTGACCTCGAAGGAGATGTCGCGGACGCGCCCACGGACGATCCGCTGGCCGCCGACCTCGACATCCCGGCCGTCGATCGTCGCGTAGAACTCGCCGCCCTCGTCGAGGAGGTCTTTCACGCAGCGCCGGATGGACGCGTACTTCCGGGGGTAGGTCCGGGCAGTATCGTCCTCTCCGAGCAGTTGCTCGGCGGTCGTCCAGAGAACGGTCCCGAAGAAGCCGGAGATGAGAAAGCCGAGCGCCGACCGGTTGAAGATGACGCCGTACCGGTCCTGATCGTCGCGCAGCGCGTCTTGGGTCGCGTAGACGGAGTAGTTGCCGTCGGCGACGGCGATGACCGGCGTCGTGATCCCCCGCCGGGCGCGGGCCGTCGACGCGACCTCGCCGTATTCAAACTCCGACGGGTCGGGTGCCTCCGTCGCCGGCGTCACGATTAGGTCGACGCTCACGCCGGCCTCGACGGCCGCGCGAAGTTCCGCCTCGAACCGAGTCAGCAGGTCCGGGGTCAGCGACAGGGAGAGTTCGAACTCCGCGGCGTCGATTACCTCCTCCAAGTAGCGCAGGATCGTCGACCGGGATTTGACCAGCGAGACGGCCTCCGTGTCGCGAGCCGGCGCGGTGTATCGGGCCTCGAGTTCGGAGATCATCTGCTCGAAGGAGGTCTGGACGTCGTCGAAGGCCTCGCCGGGGTCGATCGCGACGACCTTCATCGGGCGGGACTCGCGCAGTTCGACCAGTCCGCGGTCGCTCAGGCTGCGGACGGTGTCGTAGACTCGCGGCTGGGGAATATCCGTTCGGTCCGCGATCTCGCTCGCCGTGAGCTGGCCCTGCTCTAACACGGTGAGGTAGGCGTCGATCTCGTACTCGCCGAGATTGAACCGATCACCGACGCGTTCGACGGTCGAGCGAAGTTCGTCTGGTGCCATACGGGACCGTATGTCCCCGACCGCTAAATGATTTATTATACATCGAGTAGCACGCGTTTTCGAAATCGGGTTGTTTCGGTATCGGTGCCTGAGACTGACGGTCAGAACGCTTAACCACACCGGGCCTGAGCCTGTTGGTATGCGCGGGGTCCTCCAATCGGACGGCCGCTCGATCGCCGAGGACATCACGACCGAACTTCCAACGTGGGTCCCCCAACAGGCGGTCGAAATCGTCCTCGCACTCGTCGTCCTCGTCGCCGGCTGGTACCTCTCGAAACTCGCCGTTCGGCTCGCCGGCCGCACGGTCGCTCGCCGGATCGAGCGGCCGAGTGTCACCAGAACCGTCTTGCGCGGGATCAAAGTGACCGTCCTCGTCTGGGCCGGGACCGTCGCCGCCGGGATCATCGGGGTCGGCAGCACCCAGATCCTCCTGTCGGTGACCGTTATCTCCGCCGTGATCGCGATCGTCCTCGCACCGCTCGTCGGCAGTCTGATCAACGGCCTCTACGTGCTGGCCGACCGCCCCTACGAGATCGGCGACATGATCGAGGTCACCGACGCCGGCCACCGCGGGTTCGTCGAGGACATCACGATCCGCTACACGAAGATCTTCACGCTGCAGAATTCCTTTATCGTCATCCCCAACTCCGAGATTCACGCGCGCGACGTTATCAACTACTCCGCGGAGGACGAACGCACGCGGATCTCGGTCGGCTTCGAAGTCACCTACGACAGCGACCTCGAGGCCGCTCGACAGGCCGCCGAGCGGGCCGCCCGGGGCGTCGACAACGTCATCTCCGGCGGCCCGGACATCCGGATCGGCAGCGCGCGATACGCCGCGGCACCGAACTGCGTCATCAACGAGTACGGCGATAACGGGGTCCTCCTTGAGGTCTACTTCTGGATGAACCACCCCTACAAACAGGTGGTCGTTCGCTCTGCGGTCCAAACGGCCATCGGCGAGCGCTTTGCGGACCTCGATGTCGAGTTCGCCTACCCGCATCGCCACCACGTCTTCGACGACTCGAGCGGC
The DNA here is from genome assembly GCF_000337195.1 of Natrinema versiforme JCM 10478. Taxonomy (GTDB): domain Archaea; phylum Halobacteriota; class Halobacteria; order Halobacteriales; family Natrialbaceae; genus Natrinema; species Natrinema versiforme. The sequence continues at coordinate 17,466 of NZ_AOID01000018.1, forward strand.
GTCGCGCGGGTGTCCGTCGACGACTCCGGCTTCGAGCGACCGGCCGCGGGCTCGCCCGTCGAGCCGGGCGATCGGGTCGAGCCGGGCGATCGGGTCGATCCGAGCGAGAGTCCCACCGATCCGGCCGATCGTTGACGACGGTTTTCGCCCGATCGAACACCGTTGATCGGGTTCGATCGCGTCCGATCTCGTGGGGGTGTTTTATGCCACCGCCGATTCAATTCGAAGTCAGCCGACAGATGTACGACGACATTCTCATTCCCACGGACGGTAGCGAGACGGTGCCCGAGACGCTCGCCCACGGCTTACCGATCGCCGCGGACAACGATGCGACGGTCCACGCGCTGTACGTCGTCGACAGTCGCGTCACCGCCGCCGCCGACGAAGACACCAGTACCGACCTCGAGCACTCGCTCGAGGACGAGGGCCAGGAGGCCGTCGCCACCGTCGAGGAGCAGGCGACCGCCGAGGGCCTCGAGACCGTCAGTGACGTGCGACAGGGGACTCCCTCGAAGGCGATCCTCGAGTACGCCGACGAGCAGGGGATCGACCTGATCGTCATCGGGACGCGGGGCAAGAGCCCGCGAGAGAAGGTGACCTCGCTGGGAAGCGTCTCGGAGCGAGTGGTGGACAACGCCTCAATCCCGGTGTTCGTCGTCCGCAACGCGGGCGAAAACGAGTGAGGTGAGTGGAGACTACGAAGTAGAACGGAGATTACGCACGTGCGCTTTCGACCGTGATGACCTCGCAGTCGAGGTGACTCCGCAGGTAGCGGTCGATATCCGGGTTGTCGGTAAAGCGCTGGAAGATCCGCCGCAGGCGACTCGCCTGTTTGCTGCCGATGACGACGGCATCGGCCCGCTCCGCGCCGACTTCGTCGAGGATACTTTCCTCGACGAGAAAGCCGGTTCGGACGACGTAGCGAGCCCGCTCGACGCGACCGAACGCGTTTTCGACGGCGTTTTTCAGGTCGATACGCGTCACTTTCTTCCCGTTCTGGTAGAGGTCGACGTGGAGTATCGTCAACGCCGCCTCGCGCTCGCGAGCGACCTCGATAGCCTGCTCGAGCGTTCGCCGCGAATGCTTTGACAACGGATACCGAACGGGAACCACGACCAACGACATTAGCCGTTCGAACGTTTTCCGGCCGGGTAAACCTTTCAGTACGGACAGTCTACCCCGGGAACCTGTCTCATGTGATGACCAGTACCAGTGGTCGAATTTCAACGCCGACTCGGCACGGCTTGTGGCTCGTGGCGGCGAATCCGACCCGGACAGACAGTCATTTACCGGGAGCGAGCGTACGAACGGCCAGCATGCAAACCTTGTCGACCGACGACGGCGAAACCGTCTACATTTCGGAGACGGACGGCGACAGGGGATCGAAGGGGGCGTTTCTCGTCGCCTTCGAATCCTCCGACGCGGAGCGCCGGTACGGCTGGTTCTGTACGAACTGCGAGAGTCTGGATAACGCGATGGACTCGATGGGCCGCATCAAGTGCAACCGGTGTGGTAACTTCCGCAAGCCCACCGAGTGGGACGCCGCCCACGAGTAACGTCGGCCACGTCCGTTTTTCCAGAACCCTTGGGGAACAGCGATATCGTCGGTACAATCGTTCCCGATCTCGACGCAACGGTGTCCGCACGGTCGATGCCGGCTCGTACAACTGACCGGCGACAGCGGCTCACACGCGATCTCGTGTGTTCGATATTTTCTTCTATATAAATAGTCGGGGATGTACGCCATAATCGACAAGTGAAATGTGAATAAGGAGTATGTATGATCCCAATTACGGGTATTGAAAGCAATTCCGTTCAGTTCTCGAAAGGAATAGAGACTATCGAGGAAAAGCGATGGTAAACCGGCCGTCGTTCGATCGCCGCGCCGTGCTCCGTGGCGTCGGCGGTGCAGCGGCGTCGGGAGTCGCTGCGCTGGCCGGCTGTCTCGGCGGCGGCGACGAAATAGAAGGGGCCGAGCCGTGGCAAACCGACGAACTCGCCGAGGTTCCCGCGGAGGAACACCCGGCGCTCTACGAGCCGTCGGAGACCGAACGCGATTCGTCCGAAACACTCGCTCATCTCACCTGGACAGGATACGATGCGGAGAACGTCCAGGGGCCGTTTCGCGAGCAGTTCAACGCCAATACGAATATCGACCTGTTTACCGACAACGCGCAGGCGTTCAACCGCCTGCAGTCGGGTGAATGGCGGCAGTTCGAACAGTGTACGTTCGATATGGCGTGGGTCCCCCGCCTCGCCGAAGCCGAACTGATCCGTCCGATCGATTACGAGAGCTGGAAACCGTACACGTTCGATCAGTATATCGACCTCTTCCAGCCCGAGAACGGCTACAAGTACGCGTTCGTCAACGAGGACGATTACACCTTCGACGCCGACGGGACGCTATACACGTTCCCCCAACGGTTCGGCTGGGCGTCGTTCGCGGTGAACACGGATACCGTCGCGGAGTCCGACTACCAGTCCTACGACATCGCGTGGTCCGACCAGTACGACGTCGGGATCTACGATCTGATGTTCTGGGGAATTCAGGTCATCATGCTCCGCGAAGGGATCGACCCGTTCAAAGAACACACCGACGAGGAAATCGAACAGGTCAGGCAGGCGACCTTCGACCTCTTCGATAACGCGTCGACCCTCCTGACGGACTTCGCCTCGATGAATCAGGCGCTGACCTCCGGCGAAATCGATATCGGATTCATCAGCGGGAACTGGATCAACGGCTCGCTCCGTCGAGACGGCAATTACGAATTCGAGGCCGTCGTTCCCGACGAAGGCTCGATCATCTGGGTCGAATCGACGTCGTTCGTCAAGGGCCCCCAGCCGAACGTCTCGGACAACTACATGGCCTACATGATGCGGGGCGAAAATGCCCTGGAACTGTCCTGGCCGGACTCGGGCGGGACGAACGTCGTCCCCCACCAGACCGCGTGGGACAATTACAACGACGAACAGCGTCGCGTCCTCCGGATCGACGAGATCGAGGACATCATCGAACAATCGGTGTTCTACGAAGGCGTTCCCGACCTCGAGAAGTTCGAACCGATCTGGCGCGAAGCGAAGACGAGGATGTGAACTGCGAGGGACCTGACCGCAACTAGAATTCATCGAAATCACGCACTAACTGATGCTTAAAGCTGCTAACTTACGAAAGGAGTACGGATCGAACGTCGCCGTCGAAGACGTCGAGTTCGAGATCGAATCGGGATCGTTCGCGACGATCGTCGGCCCCAGCGGGTGTGGCAAATCGACCCTCCTCAGAATGCTCGCCGGCCATCTGTCGCCGACGGCGGGGCGGATCGAACTCGACGGAATCGACATCACCGACTCCCCGCCACAGCGTCGACCGACGAGTCTCGTGTTCCAGTCGTGGTCGCTGTTCCCGCACATGACCGTCGCGGAAAACATCGAGTTTCCGATCGAAGCGCGGGACCTGGAACCGAACGGGCAGGTCGAGCGACTGCTCGAGCAGGTTCGACTCGATCCCGAGGAGTACGCCGACAAGCCGGTGAGCGATCTCAGCGGCGGACAGAAACAACGCGTCGCGCTCGCGCGGTCGCTCGCGTACGAGCCCGACATCCTGTTACTCGACGAACCGCTCGCATCGCTCGATTACGTGCTGCAAAAGAAACTCCAGCGCGAACTAACCGAGCTCAACGCCGAGTTGAACACGACGTTCGTCTACGTGACTCACTCGCTCGAGTCGGCGTTGATCATGAGCGATCAACTGTTCGTCATCGACGACGGGTCCGTCATTCAGCGTGGCAGCCCGGACGAGATCTATCAGGAGCCGGTCGACACGTTCGTCGCGGAGTTCATGGGCGACGCGAACGTGTTTCCGATCGATGTCGTCGAGCGAACCGACGACGCGGTTCGTCTCGACCACCACGCACTCGAGGGGACGCGGGAATTCCCGTACGGGCCTGCCGACCGGCCTGATCCGGAGTATCTGGTCGTCCGTCACGACGACACCGTCGTCACCCCCGCACTCGAGACCGAGATCGGGATTCCCGTGACCATCGCAAACGTTCTCAACAAGGGGAACACGGCGCTGGTCGAGGCGAAGGGGACACGCGACGACGAGGAGTACGTCTCGGAAATATCGCTCGATCGGGTTTCGGAGATCGGTTTGACGGACGGCGACGAGGCGTACTTACAGTGGGACCCAGAGAAAACGCACGTGCTTCCCGGGGGCGGCTCCTGATGTCGGTCCGGGAATTCGTTCGCTCGAAGGTCCCGGCGGCTATCGACCGGCCCGGTCGCCGGCTCGCGTCGGCCTCTCCGTTGGGCCCGCCCGGCGGGCTCATGCTTCCGCTGCTCGCGCTGTTGGCGTTCATGTTCGTGGGTCCGATCGTCGCGATCGTTCTGTTCTCGGTACAGACCGAGAACGTGATTTCGCTTTCCGTGGCCGACTGGACGCTCGAGGCCTACCGGGAGATCGTACAGGGCACGCTCAGCGGCGAGGGTGTCTACGGGGAGGTGACGCTCAACACGATCGTTATCAGTGCGCTGACGACGGTCGTCGCGTTCGTCGTTTCCTATCCCGCCGCCTACGCGCTCGCGACGAAAGTTCGCCGGTTCAAACTCCCCATACTGATCGCGCTCATCATTCCGCTCTTTACGAGCGTCAACATTCGCGTCTACGGCTGGGTGCTGTTCTTGATCAACGACGGCGTTTTCGACCTCCTCGCCGGGAGCGTCGGATTGAACGCCCCGTCGATCATCTACACCCGTAGCGCCGTCGTTCTCGGAACGGTGTACGTCTACCTTCCCTACATGCTGTTTCCGATCTACCTCTCGATCAGCACGATCGACGAGTCGCTCCTCGAAGCGGCGTCGGACCTCGGAGCCGGACGGACGAAACAGTTCGTCGATGTCATCCTCCCGCTGTCGAAACCGGGGGTCATCATCGGCTCGCTGTTCGTATTCGTCCTGAGCCTCGGGGCGGAGGTCGAAGCCGAACTGCTCGGCGGGGGAACGATCTACACCGCGGCGAGTAACATCAGCTACTCGTTTGGCTACTCACAGAACTGGCCGCTCGGCTCGGCACAAGCCGTCGGCCTGTTGCTCATCACGACGGTCTGTGGCGTCGTAATCCTGCGGACGATCGACCTGACCGAAATCGCTTCACGAGGTGGGTCCAGATGAGCGCGCGATCGAACCGCTCGCGGCTCCCCCGCATTTCGACCGGGCTCTGGTACGGCTACCTCGCACTCATCATCGCGTTCCTGATGACGCCGTTGCTCAGCCTCATCATCGCGTCGTTCGATAGCGGCCAGACCTTCTCGTTGCCGTTCGAGTTCACGCTCGAGTGGTACCGCAACGCGCTGACGTCGACCAGCGTCCAGTCCGCCGTCGACTCGACGATCCGAATCTCGGTTCCGGTGACGATTCTCAGCACCGTTATCGGCACGGCGGGGGCGATCGCGTACACGCGGTATTCGTTCCCCGGTCGGGAGTACTTCAAGATCGTCGCGCTCCTGCCGATCTTCTTCCCGTTGATCCTGCTCGGACTCGGGATGTCGATGTGGGCGAGCGTGACCGGCCTCGGCTACGGTATCGTGCCGGCGATCGTCGGTGAAACCGTCTGGATCTCACCGATCGTCATGTTCGTCGTCTCGATCAGTGCACTCGGCGTCGATCCGAACCTCGAGGAGGCGGCCCGCGATCTCGGTGCCGACACGCTCACGATCTACAAAGACGTGCTGTTACCGCTGATCGCGAACGGAATCGTCTCGGGCGGCATCTTCGCGTTCGTCCTCTCGTGGAACAACTACTACATCGTCTCGTATCTCAAGGGGTCGGAGATCACCATCACGACGTGGATTCACGGGCGAATGACACAGGGCTTTACGCCGGTCGTTCCGGCGCTCGCCTCGATGATCTTCTACGTGTCGCTTCTCTTGCTCCTCGTCGCGGTCGTTATGGAGTTGCGATCCGAGACGTAGCGGAGGTTCCCGATCGGACCGCCGCGCGATCCCGCCCCATATTCCCGAACGGACATTCGTTCCCATATTGCCCAAATTCGTATATATAATATAATGTGTGCTCGAATTGGTGGTCGAAATGTGTATATAGTTCCCGAATCAGTTACGGATGTAATCTAACGGGGCCACGACAGTGCTCGAATACACGTTTTACATACGACACGACGGCTGCTGGACCGAGACGATAAACGAGTCGTTTCCGGATGTCACGGCGACGATCATCTACTCCTACCGGTTACTCGGGAGCAGTATCACGATGATCGAACTCAACAACGTTCGGGAATCGGTGATCGACGAACTCGTCGCGTGGCTCGGCGATCATCCGGTGATGACGACGGCGCAACTGCTCCAATACGACGAGGCGAGTGAAAACGCGTACGTCTCGCTCGTCGGCGAGTACGACGACGACGCCGAACCGGTCCTGAACGTCCTCCTTCGAAACCGGTGTTTCCCGACCGTTCCGGCGACCGTTGCGGACGGGCAGGAACACTGGAGCGTGATCGTCCCGACGAACGAAGCGGTGAGCCAAGCCCACGACGAACTCCGGGGTCTCGGCTCGATCACGGTCGATTCCCTCGGCGCGCCCGAACTCGACGGGCTACTCACCGGGCTGACCGATATCAAGCAGGCCGTCCAGAGCCTTTCCCCCCGACAGCGAGAGGTCCTCGCTCGAGCGATCGAACACGGCTATTACGACTCCCCACGAGCCTGTAGTATCGAAACGCTCGCCGAGACGGACTCGGCGAACACGTCGACCGTCGGGAAACACCTCCGTCGGTCCGAAGCGAAGATACTCGAGGCGGTGTTACCTCTGTTGACCGACGCCGGCCCGACTACCGGAGACACCGCGACCGACGAGTACGCCCCATCTCATACCTGAGCCGGCTCAGAACGCGTCGAGATACGTTTCGCGTTCCCACTCGGAGACAGCGCCCTGATATCTGTCGAACTCGTCCCGCTTTATCGAGACGAACGAGTCGACGAGAGGTTCGCCCAGTTCGCGGGCCAAGATGTCGTCGTCCTCGAGGTGGTCGAGTGCGGCCCACAACGTTCGCGGGAGCCGTTCGTGATCCTCTTGTGAGGCGTTTCCCGTCGTCGGTGCGGGCGGCTCGCGCTGGGTTTCGATACCGTCGTGCCCGGCGGCGAGAACGGCAGCGAGCGCGAGATACGGATTACACGACGTATCGGGGAGGCGGAACTCGAGACGAGTGGCGGGGCCCAGATGCGGGGGCACGCGGAGCACGGTCGATCGGTTGTCCGGCCCCCACGCGATCGAAACCGGTGCCCACGAACCGGGTCGCAAGCGCCGATAGGAGTTGACCGTCGGCGCACAGACGGCGGTAAGCGCGTTCGAATGCGCGAGGAGCCCGCCGATGGCGTGTCGTGCAACCGTCGAAATCCCACCGCCGGCTGGCCGCGTTCCCGACGGGAACTCGAGCTCGGTCGTCTCGGCCGCGAACGCGTTCGTCTCGAGCGTATCGTCCCACAGGCTCAGGTGAACGTGTAGTCCGTTGGCGTCCGCTCCCGTATAGGGGGCCGGCATCATCGAGGCCTTCAGCCCGTGCTGACTGGACACCGACGTGAGCATGTGCCGGAAGAACGCGACCCCGTCGGCGACTTCGACCGGATCACCGTGCTCGAAGGTGACCTCGTACTGGCCGGGCTGGGACTCTTGATGGACACACGTCACCTCGAACCCGGCGGCCCCCATCGCCTCGGACCAGTCCTCGATCAGGTCCGCCGCCTGATCGAGCGCGTCCATCGCGTACGAGCTTCGGTCGTTGAACGGTTCGTAGCCGCCGTCATCGGTCGGACGAAGCAACGAAAATTCGAGTTCGATCCCGACCTGTGGAACGTATCCGGTCGCTTCGAGCGTGTCGATCACGCGGCCGAGAGCGCTGCGGCTACAGAGATCGAACGCGGTTCCATCGACACGCGTGAGATCGGCAAACGCCAGGCCGACTCCCTCGCGCCACGCGACCGGTATCGGTGGCTCCGAGTCCGGGACAGCGACAATATCCCCGCTCTCGGGACCGTACGATGGATCTTCGAGAAGCCCTTGCTCGAGCGTCAACTCCGCGACCCCCGCTGCGAATCCGAACCCGTCCTCGCGTTGCCGTTCGAAGTTCGATGCGGGAACGACGTTTCCGCGGGCGATGCCGTTCAGATCGGTCCACAGCACTCGTACCCGGTCGTACTCGCTCGCTGCGCGGTTCGAACCCATGATACTCGGAGAGAGGCGACGCGATTGGGTTAAACCCTCACATTGGGGCGCGATCCGACAGTAGTTGTGCCGTTACCTGCGCCTGATAGGCGATCATTCGTCAAATACGAGCGTCTTGATCGTTACCGGAACGGCGGCGTTTTCCGCGACCGGCGTTCCGAGATCCACGTACTCGTCTTCGGTAACCGCGAGTTCGTCGAGGACCATCACCGGTCCGGCGTTGGTCATCGACTCGAGCAGTTGGCCGAGTACTTTCGCGCAGTTCTGTTCAGTCAGCAGTATCACCGGCCGCGGTTCGTCGGATCGGGCGTCACAGGCGGCGGCGATCCCGCGTGCGACGAGTCGGAGCCGATCGTAGGTCAGTGGTCCGACGTTCGACGCGTACAGGGCGGCCGTCCCGGTGATATCGCGACGATTCCGGGCGGCACGAATCGCCGCTGCCGTTCGCGCTCGCACGGCGTCGACGGAGTCGGCCGTCTCGAGTCCCTCGAGGGCGATGACTGGGAGGTTCCTGGCCGGTAACAACTCGGCCGCCGGGGCGATCGTTCGACCGGTAAACGTCGTCGTCCGCGTTCCGGCACCGATGACGGTTGCGCGGATGTCTTCGGCCGACCGCCGGACCGGCAACGCGTCGAAGCGCTCGTGGGCTCGAATCGCGGTGGCGAGGGAGACGCCGAGATCGCCGAACTCGAGGGGATCGCGGTCGTCGATATCGAGATCCGAAACCAGACGGCCGACGCCGCCGGTAAACACGACTTCGTCGATATCGACCGCGTTCTCGGGCGGATCGGTGATCGCCAGCGCCCGCGTCGCCTCGTCGAACGGCGGTCCCTCGACGGCGTCGAAGACCCGATCGGCCAGTTCCCGTGCGAGCGCCTGCCGGTCCGCTTCCGGACGTTTCGTCCCGACCTCGATCGGGGGACAGTCCGGCGGATGACAGCGCCTGACCGGCTCCGCGACCGCTCGGACGACACCGTCGTCGTCGAACCGGACGAGTCGACCGCCGATGTCGAGACACCGCGTCTGCAGCACCTCGCCGTCTTCGAACACGGCGATATTCGTGGTTCCGCCGCCGATGTCGACCGTTACGATCGTCGAGCCATCGGTACCGCTTCGGGCCCCGGCACCGGACCCGTAGCCGGCCAATACCGCCTCGAGCGACGCGCCGGCCGTCGCGACGACGAACTCGCCGGTGTGCTCGGCCAACCGGGTTACCAACGCCTCGGCGTTGTCTTTCCGTGCCGCCTCGCCGGTCGCGATGACCGCGCCGGTATCGACTTCCGTCGCCGTCAGCCCCGCGTCCTGCACGTCGGTATCGATGAGTTCGCCGACGGCGGCGGTGTCGATTTCACGGTCGCCGGCGAACGGCGTCTCGCGGATCGGGCTCCGGTAGCGGACCCGGCGCTCGAGGACGTCGACGCTCGCCGCACCGTTGTACGCGGGGGCAGAGAGGGTGAGATCGCTGATGATCACCTGGGTTGTCGTGGTGCCGATATCGATGCCGATGCTGGTCAATGTCTCGGTACCTGGCATCTACGGACTCCCCGGACGGGTCACGGGTCCCCCGTATCGCATCCGTTGCGTTCGGCCTCGCACAGTTCTTCGAGGACCGCCGCGATCTCGGCCCCGGCCTCGACGGGCGGGATACCGTTGCGATGAATGTTCGAAATGACCGACTTCTCGGACGTCGCGCCGCCCCGTTCCGGATCGGCGACGAAGTACGCGCTCAGGCTCTCGTTCGTCGCCAGTCCGGGCCGTTCGCCGACGAGATTGACACAGCAATCCGCACCGAGTTCCGCGCCGATCGCGTCCATCACATCGACTCGGCCGTATTCTACGAAAATCGGAGTCCCGACATCGAGTCCCCGGTCGGCCAGTCCGTCGCGTAACACCGGCAGCAACTCGGGGACGTTTGTCTCGACTGCGGTCGAACTGAGCCCGTCACTGACCACGATCTGTACCTGTGGTTCCATCGCGCAGTCCTCCCGGATCCGTTCGGCCGTCTCCTCCGAGATATCACGTCCCCGGCTCGGTTCCGCGAGGAACTCCGTCTTGCTTTCGGCTCGCGATCGGACGCTCACGAGGTCGAGGTCCGCCACGAGGTCGTCCGAAACGTGCGTGGTGACGGCATCGCGAGCTTTCGCGTGGTCGAGTCGAAACTCGAGGAGCGTCTCCGTCCGCGGCCGCGATCCCGCCCGGCCGACGCCGATTCGAGACGGGTGGGAGTCGCGGAACCGCTCGAGTCGGGGTTCGTCTTCCGGGTCTTCGACGCCGCTCCTCCGGTCGTTGTTCGGTCTCATGGCTGGGTGAATATCGTCGGATCGCCCGCGCGCTCGGTCAAGCGCCCGTCGTCGGTGATCCCCATCTCCTCGAGCCACGCCTCGAACTCGGGTGCCGCTTGCAGCCCGAACAGGGACCGGAGGGTGGGTCCGTCGTGGTAGCTGTTGGACTGATAGTTGAGCATCACGTCGTCGCCCATCGGCACCGTGATGAAGAAGTTCGCACCGGCGGCGGTCAGCAACACGGCGAGGTTCTCGATGTCGTTTTGATCGGCCTTCGTGTGGTTCGTATAGCAGGCGTCGATTCCCATCGGCAGCCCGTGGAGTTTGCCCATGAACACGTCTTCCAGTCCCGCGCGAATGACCTGCTTGCCGTCGTAGAGGTACTCCGGCCCGATGAAGCCGACCACGGTGTTGACGAGGAACGGATCGTACTCGCGGGCCAGCCCGTAACACCGGGCCTCCAGCGTGAGTTGATCGACGCCTTCGTGCGCGTCGTTCGAAAGCTCCGCGCCTTGCCCGGTCTCGAAGTACATGACGTTCGGTCCGTCCCCGCGACAGAGATTCCGGCCCAACTCGGCAGCGTCGTCGAGTAGCTCGACATCGATACCGAACTCTCGGTTCCCCCGCTCGGTGCCAGCGATGCTCTGGAAGAGCAAGTCGGCCGGCGCGCCGTTTCGAACCGCGTCCATCTGGGTCGTGATGTGTCCGAGGACGCAGTTCTGGGTCGGGACGTCCCACCGATCGATGAACTCGGCCGTCGCTTGCAGGATCTCTTTGACCTGTGCCGCGTCGTCGCTCACCGGATTGATGCCGATAACGGCGTCCCCGACGCCGTAGGACAGTCCCTCGCGAACACTCTGTAGGATATTCTCCGTCTCGTCGGCCGGATCGTTGGGCTGAAGCCGGAACGAAACGGTCCCCTCCGTTCCAATCGTACTGTTACAGCGCGCGACGACGGTCATCTTGGCAGCGGCGACCACGAGATCCAGGTTCGACATGAGCTTCGTGACGGCCGCGATCATCTCGCTCGTCAGCCCCTCCCTGAGCGCCCGGATAGCTTCGTCGTCCGTCGACTCCGCGAGGAGGAACTCCCGGAGATCGGCGACGGTCCAATCGGCGATTTCCGCGTACGTTTCTTCGCAGACGCCGTCCCGGATCGTCCGCGTAACCTCGTCTTCGTCCGCGGGGACGACGGGATTCTCGTACAACGTCTCGAGGGTCAGTCGACTGACGATGTCTTTCGCCGCGATACGCTCCGCGCTCGAGGACGCCGCGAGTCCCGCCAGTTCGTCTCCCGACTTCCGCTCGTTCGCCTTGGCCAGAACGCTCCGGATCGAGTCGAACTCGTGTTCGATTCCGTCGATCGTCGCCGTGTACCCGGTCTCTTTGCTACCCATAGTGTCTCCGCCGTGGACTCTGGTCGACTCGAGCTAGACTCCGGCCGATCATTATTGTGTCCGACTGTTTCTCGCTCGCTGATCGATTCGGTCGCGGTACATTGTGTATCAAACCGCCCGCTCACCCATTGGATGTTGTGGCGTCCATCTGTGTGTGTTTATACCTAACCGGAGAAGAGACTGAGGAAATCAGTGGAGGAACATCTCGTATGTACATTGAATAGAGCGAAAACCGATCGAACAGCAGACGATGGGTCTCGTGGCGACTATCGAACGGCTAGATACTGATAATCGGTCAATACCGGGCGGTACAGTCGAAATACGCCGAGTTATAATCTGCAGACATCTCCGAGCGGGACATCGTGCTACGTACTAACATTTATGGTGGATGCCGACATAGGTCGTAGTGAATGGGTCCTGTTAACATGCGACTCGTCGAGCAGGCCAGGTCGATCTTCGCTGAGCTGGGCTACACCGTCGAAGGTAACGGCCCCGAATTCCGCGCCGAACGAGCATGGAAAGTCGTTCACGTCAACACCGTCCTCGAGACGGGAGAGCTCCCGTCGTCGGCGTCGGGACAGTTCCACTGTTTCGTCGCCGAACCGGACGACGCCGACGATCTCGAGGCGCGACTCGAGGGCGCGAATCCGAACTATGAGTGGGCGATTATGGTCGTCGACGGCGAGGACTATCAGGTCGAACGAGCGCCACCAGGACCACGAGTAACAGCGTAGAACAGCGTCGTACGGACGGCCCAATCGGCCGTCGCGGCAATTCCTTTATTTTTCGAGCGTGCGTCGCGTCGCAGTCACACCGGAACCCGGATCGACAGCCGCGCCCATCGACTCGAGGACGTCGCCCAGTGCCGTCACCACGTAGATGACGTTCTCGGGGCGCGCGGAGTGGCCCATACAGCCGATTCGGAAGATCTCGCCGGCGAGATCGCCCAGCCCGCCGGCGATCTCGAGGTCGTACTGTTCGATCAGGGCATCACAGACCGCGCCGTCGTCGATGCCGTCGGGGACGCGGACGGCGTTGAGACTCGGCAGCCAGTACTCGTCGGGGGCGTTCATCTCGAGACCCATCGCCTCCATGCCGGCTTTCAGCGCGCCGGCCAGCCGTTCGTGGCGCGCCCAGCGCTCTTCGATTCCTTCCTCTGCGACCAGTCGCAGGGCCTCCCGAATCGCGTAGACGTTCGTGATCGGTGCAGTGTGGTGGTAGGCCCGTTCGTCGCCCCAGTAGCCCTCGAGCAGGGAGAGGTCGAGATACCACGAGCGGGGGTCTTCCTCGCGCGAGAGGACCTTGTCCATCGCCTCGTCCGACAGCGTGAGGGGACTGGCCCCTGGCGGACAGGAGAGACACTTCTGCGGGCCGGAGTAGGCCACGTCGATGTCCCACTCGTCGACTCGCAACTCCACGCCGCCCAGCGAGGTGACGGTGTCGGCGATGACCAGGGCGTCGTGGTCGTGGGCCGCGGCGGTGAGCTCTGGCACGTCGGGCTGGAGAACGCCCGTGCTCGTCTCGGCGTGGACGAACCCGAAGACGTCGGGGTCGTGTTCGGCCAGCGCGTCCGCGACGTCGTCGGGCTCGAGCGGTTCGCCCCACGGTGCATCGACCTCGACGACCTCGCCGCCCGCGCGTTCGGCCATCGAGGCCATCCGGCCGCCGAAGTAGCCGTTCGTCGGCACGAGCATCGTATCACCGGGTTCGACGACGTTCCCGATCGCGGCCTCCATCGCCGCCGAGCCGGTCCCCGAGACGGGGATCGTCCACTGGTTGTCCGTTCGGAACGTGTACCGCAGCAACTCCTGGACCTCGTCCATGATCTCGATGAACGAGGGATCGAGATGCCCGACGAGCGGCGTGCTCATCGCCCGGAGCACGCGCGGGTTCACGTCGCTCGGTCCGGGCCCCATCAGGGTTCGGTCCGGCGGAGTGAGTTCGCCAACGGATGGCGCGCGAGCCGCCTCGTTCGGCGCTTCCTGAGCCATGGGCGTGTGCTCGAGTGCCACTCGCAAAGACCTACCGGCAGCGGCGAAGTATCGATCCGCGACCGACTCGACAGGGTGTGTTTCTCTCACACGATCCGGCGATCAGTATAAGACCACCCATCACGTAGCCGATACGTCGTGTTCATCGGTCATGCCCTGCTCGCGTTCGCCCTCGCGGCACTGGTCGCCGACTGGCGTGGCTGGGAGCGCCGAGAGGCGCTTCTGGTCGGAGCCATCGCGGGCGCGTTCGCGACGATTCCGGATATCGACGTTACGTACGCTCTCGTCGGCCTCCTCGAGTGGCAGGCAGCGGACGGCGCGCTTGCCGCGTCGACGGCCTTCTGGGACGCGAGCCGGGGCGTCCACCGGTCGGTCACTCACTCGCTGGTCGTCGGCGCGGTCGCAGCGCCGGCGTTCGGCGCGTTCGCGATCCGCGGACCGCACTCGGGCCGCGTTCGACTCGTCCGTAGCGTCGGGGCCGGTCTGCTCGTGCTCCTCGTCGCGGTCGCGTTCCTCGAGGGCGGTCCCGTCGCCGCGTTCGTGATGGCCCTGTTTACGGTGAGCGGCGTTCTCGTCGCCATCGGGGCCGCCCGCGTAACGACGCTCTCGGCGAGTACGGTCGTCCTCGCGGCGCTTTGGGGACTGTGGTCTCATCCGTGGGGCGACCTCGCGACCGGCTCGCCCCCTGAGTGGCTCTATCCGTTCGAATCGACGCTCCTCTCTACCCGCGTCGTCCTCCACGCCGATCCGACGCTGCACCTCCTCGGCGCGTTCGCGATCGAACTCGCCGCGATCTGGCTCGCGCTCGTCACGATCTGCCGGCTCACCGACCGGTCGCTTCCCGCATTCGTCGACCGCCGAGCCGCGGTCGGCGCGGCCTACGGGGTCGCCGCGCTCGCGGTGACGCCGCCGACGCTCGAGGTCTCCTATCATTTCGTTTTCTCCATCCTCGGGGTCGGGCTCCTCTGTGGGGCCGTCCGAGACCCGACCTCGCCGATCCGTCCCGGCTTGCGGTCCCGAATCCGCTCGCGACCGTCGATCGACTCGACGCTCGAGATCGCGCTCACTGCCGTGACCGCGGTGACCGTCGCGCTCGCAGCGTACGCCGTCGTCTACCTGTTCGCCGCTCCCGCGTGAGCGGTGGCGCGCCTCGATCGGTGTCAGCAGTATTTCACCCGACGACTACATACGTTTTAGTGAGAACGGCCGATACCAGTCACTGTGTCTCAGACTTCACTCGAGGAACTGATCGCCGACGGCCGAACGAACGCGGCGGTCGCGTGGCTCTTGGTCGTCGCGATCGCGGCCATCGGCGTCGGCGAACTCGTGACCGGCGGCGTTCTGTGGGCGACGTTCGCGGCGGTCCTCGTCGCCCTCGCGTTGCTCCCGCCGATCGCCTTCCGGTCGTCGCTAGCGATGCTTCCCTGGGAGGTGCTGTTGTTGGCCGCCCTCCCCGTGCTCGGCATGGCCCTCGGCGCGAGCCGATTGAGCGGCCACTTCGCGTCGTATCTCTCGGTCGCAGCCATCGCGCTCGTTCTGGCCGTCGAACTACAGTCGTTTACCCCTGTGGAGATGACCCCCGGCTTCGCCATCGTCTTCGTCGTCGTGACGACGACGGCCGCCGCGGGGCTGTGGGCGCTGCTACGGTGGAGCGCCGCCCAGACGCTCGGCATTCCGTTTACCGCCGATCACGACGCGGTGATGTGGGAGTTCGTCTACTCCGCCCTCGCCGGTCTCGGTGCCGGCGTGGTCTTCGAACTGTACTTCAGACGGTTCGTCCGTCACGAACACCGCCTTCCCGCCGAGATCCACCCGGCCGCGGAGGTGGACGATGCGTAACCTCGCCAGCCGGCTCCCGTCCCAGCACCGCCAGCGCCAGCTCACCTATCTCATGGAAATCGGGCTGATCGGCATGCTGTTCGTCGGCATCGAGCGCGGCAACGGCGGAATCGTGATCAACACCGGCGTGGCGCTGCTCGTGACCCAGCTGCCGCCGCTGCTCGAGCGCGACTACGAGATTCCGATGGACCCGCGGCTCACGCTCTGGATCACCACCGCCGTCTTCCTCCACGCGTTCGGGACCGTCGGCCTGCCGGGTGCCACCCGAACGCTCTACAGTCAGGTCTGGTGGTGGGATCACATGACTCACGCGCTGTCAGCGTCGCTGGTCGCCGGCGTGGGCTACGCCACCGTCCGCGCGTTCGACGAACACGCGGAGGGCGTCCACTTCCCGGGGAAGTTCATCACGGTGTTCATCCTCCTGTTCGTCATCGCCTTCGGCGTCCTCTGGGAGATCCTCGAGTTCGCCATCGCGCTGTCGGCACAGGCACTGGGAATCAATGCCGTCCTCACGCAGTACGGACTCGGCGACACGATGCTCGACTTCGTCTTCAACTCGATCGGCGGCCTCGTCGTGGCGCTGTGGGGCGGTGCCTACCTCACGGACGTCACGGGTGCGATCCGGGACCGCCTCGAGACGCGGTCCGACTGATCCCACGTCTCGCGGGCAGTCGTCGCGATTCGGCCCGAACGGACGCCGTGTTTTACGTTCCCACGGTGCGTAGGATCCGGAGCCATGGTATTCAAGAAGATCACGCTCATCGGCACCAGTCCCGAAAGCTTCGACGCCGCGGCCGACGACGCCATCGACCGCGCGGAAGCGACCCTCCAGAACGTCCAGTGGATCGAAGTCGACGAACTGGGCGTCGAAGTCGCCAGCGCCGACGACCGGGAGTACCAAGCCGAGGTCACCGTCGCCTTCGAACTCGAGGAGTAGGCAGCCGGTCCCCGTGTCGGCTCGAGACCCACGTTTCGACTTTTTCGAACCCGTCGCTCGCGGTTCGTGACTACGGAGTGACGAGCCACAGCAGCGAAAACCGATGACGGCGGCGACGGTCCGAGGCGCGGCCGCGTCTTCGGCGCGTTACGTCCGGAACGATTCGCCGCAGCCGCACTCGCTGACGACGTTCGGGTTGTCCACGTGGAACCCTTCGGCCTGCAGGCCGTCCTCGTAATCGAGGACGCTGCCCTCGATATACTTCAGGCTCGCCGGATCGACGAACACCCGCAGGTCGTGGTGCTCGTAGATCGTGTCGTCCTCGTCGGGCTCGTCGTCGAATCGCATCCCGTAGGAGAGTCCGGCACAGCCGCCCTGCTGGACGAACAGCCGCAGGCCGGCTTCGGTCACGTCGAGATTCTCGCTCTCGAGCAGGGACAGCGCCTGCTCGGCCGCGTCTTCGGTGACTTCGATCTTCGGACGCGTGTCAGCCTCCCCGCCATCCATACTGTCCGTACTCATACCCACTCATTCCGGCGCGACGGTGTTAACTGTGACGCCATTCGGTCCCGAACGGACTAGCTGAATCCGGTTACGCGCCGTCTCGGCCGCGTGGATTCACTCGCCGTAGCAACTCGAGCGGCGGCGAAGCGACCGGTAATACGTCCCGAACTGCTGTTCATCGTTTCGCGACAGCTCGATGTCGTGTTTCGCGAGGAGTTCGAGCATCCGCTCGAGCTCGCAGTCGTACCACATCGAGAGGAGCCGCACGTTCCGCTGTGCGTAGTCGTAGTTGCGCTCGAGGACGCGCCGGTCCATCGGGTCGACACGCGGTTCCATCTCAGTAGTCACTGCGTCCTCCAGCTACGTAAAACCAATTCGCAACTCCGTAACCTGAAACTGCTGCGGAATGACGGGTTCGCTGGTGATTACTGCTCTCCCGTTCCGTCCTCGAGTCGGGTTCGGACGCTTTCGGCGTGGGCCTCGAGCCCCTCCGCGTCCGCGAGCGTGGTGATCGTCTCGCCCAGTTCGCCGAGGCCCTCGCTCGAAAGGCGCTGGACCGTCGTCGATCGGAGGAAGGTCTCGACGGATAGCCCGCCGGCGACCCGCGCGCCGCCGTTGGTCGGCAGGACGTGGTTGGTCCCGCTGGCGTAATCGCCGGCCGCAACGGGCGTGTTCGGCCCGAGGAAGACGCTGCCCGCGCTGTCGATGCGCGCGAGGATCGACTCGTCATCGTCGGCGATGATCGAGAGGTGCTCCGGCGCGTATTCCTCGGTAAAGAGGATCGCCTCGCTCATCGACCGGGCACGAAGGACGCCGCTCGCGTCGTTCGCGAGCGCTTCCCGGATCACGTCCTCGCGTTCGCGCGCGCTCGCCTGCTCGTCGACGGCTGCGGCCACGGCGTTTGCGGTGTCCTCGTCGTCGGTGACAGCTACGACCGACGCGTTGGGGTCGTGTTCCGCCTGGGCGACGAGTTCCGCGGCGACGAGGTCGGGAGCCGCGCTCTCGTCGGCGACGACGACCACTTCGCTCGGCCCCGCGAGGAAATCGATCTCGACGTCGCCCCGGACCTCGGCCTTGGCCGCGGTCACCCACTTGTTCCCGGGGCCGACGATCTTCTGGACTCGAGTGATCGTCTCGGTGCCGTAGGCCAGCCCCGAGATCGCCTGCGCGCCGCCGACGCTGAAGACCGCGTCCGCGCCCGCGGCGTGGATCGCCGCCAGCGTCACCGGGTTCAGGTCGTCGGCCGGCGGCGTGACGACCGACACGTGGTCGACGCCGGCCACGACCGCCGGCACGACGCCCATGATCGCACTCGAGGGATAGGCCGCCGAGCCGCCGGGGACGTAGACGCCCACGCGCTCGAGCGGCCGAAAGCGGCGACCGAGTTTCCGTCCCGTCTCGAACTCCCGCCGCCAATCCTCGGGGAGTTGGGCCTCGTGGAACTCGCGGACGTTCGCCGCGGCCGTCTCGATCGCGTCCCGGATCTCGGCGTCGATTTCCTCGTAGGCCCGCTCACACTGGTCGGTGATCTCGAGGTTTCCGACCTCGACCCCGTCGAACTCGCCGGTGAACTCGCGAACGGCCACGTCGCCCTCCTTGCGGACGCGGTCGACGATCTCGCGAACGTCTCCTCGCACCGCCTCGATACCGGCATCGCGCTCGAAGAAGGCCACGCGATCGTCCGGGCCGAGGTCGGCGATCGTCTGCACGTCGATTGTCATGCCTCGGGCTTCGAGCGGCGGGCGAAAAACGGTTTCCTTCCGCTCACGCGTCGGGGTCTTCGACGGGCCAGAGTCCAACGGCGTCGAGCGTCGCTCTGATGAACAGGTAGACCAGCAGTCCGAAGCCGATGACCGCAAGCGGTGCCTGCAACAACTCCGCGGTTTCCGTCTCGAGGACGATCCGGCCGATGCCGCGCACGAAGAAGCTCACGAGCACGAGCGCGAACGCGATGACCGCGAGCTTGACGAATCCCGATCGGTCCATGGCTACTCCTACGACTACGGCACATAAGTCGTGTCGGTCGTCGCCTCGCCGATATCGATCGCCGGCCCCGACTGCCGGACGGCTGATGGCCGTCGAAAACTGCGGTGTAATCGACTGCTACCGGACACAGAAATAGCGAGCACAGGCCCAAAGGGCCGTCTGTTCCGCCGCCGGCCGTGCAAGCAAACCATAACTATTCGTCCGACGCCGAAGTCTTCGAGTATGTGGCCGTGGGAACACGCGATCGTCGGCTATCTCGCCTACTCACTTTGCTGTCACACCGTTTTCCGCGAGTCGCCCGGCGGCCTCGAGGCGTTCGCCGTCGTCTTCGCTGCCGTCCTGCCCGACCTGATCGACAAGCCACTCGCCTGGGAGTACGGCGTCTTCGACGTCGGCTACGGGATCGGCCACTCGATCTTTTTCGCGGTGCCGCTTGCTCTCCTCGTCGGAACCATCGCCCACGCGGGCGCACGGCCGCAAGCGGGACTCGCATTCGGACTGGGATACCTGTCACACCTCCCCGCCGATATCGCGGACACTGCGTTCCGGCAGGGCTACCTCCTGATCGACCTCGCGCTCTGGCCGATCGCGACGGTCGAGGGACAGCCCCCCGGTCCCGGCGTTGTCGAGGCGTTTCTCCTGCTGTTCGGCCGCTACGCCGGCGATATCCTCGCGGGGAACCTCTCGACGTACCTGTGGCTCCAGATCGGTCTCGCCGGCTTCACCGCGCTGGTCTGGCTCCTCGACGGCGCGCCGGTCCTCCGTGAGTGCCTGCGAGCGAGCCACCGAGCGGTCAGTGGACTGTTGGGACGGGAGTCGGCCGCCTCGAGGGAGAACGAGCCGAATCGACGATAGAACAGCGGGTTTGCTACATCCCTTCCCACCCATCTTCCCGTTGAGAGCCAGCAGACGCCGTTTTGCTCATCGAGGCCCAGCAGTTACGACTTGTCCGGCGCTAGCTTCGCGTCGCGAATCCGCGGCCTCGTTTTGCCCGTCTCTTCTCGTCCGTGGTGGCTCCGAAAACGTCCAACGGGGACGACAGCGACGCGGGGGACCTTCTATCAGCGGCTGGTGGCGCTCGAGAAGGACACTCGACCAGAATCTGCCGACAGCACCCACTCGTGATCACCGTGCAGGAAACCACGTTCACGTGAATGCCCAACGTAGAGCACTGCGTCGCCGAGACGACGGCCTTATGTGTTTACCCGGCTTTCGACAGTAATGCGAACGACGTGGCGCTCGCCGCCACGTTCCCTCCGGCCGCAACCCGGCGCGGAGGTAGGCACTGTATCCATCTCTCGTCGAGGACCCGATTCGGTTCGGATGTCCTCTCTCGAGGGTACTCGGATCGTCGTGGCCGACGTCGAATGGCGTCGTTGCAGTACGATGCCCTTATATAACCTGGGCTCGCACTCTTGACTACGCGAAAGTCCTCGCCGGATGCGGTTTTCGGCGTGGTCTCAATCCGACGCCCTTATATGTACGAGGGCAGTTGGATACAGACGCGAAAGAAGATGTGATCGACGGGACGTTCAACTCGTCCCGTCATCCCGGATGGTTCCGGTCCGAAGGGGTTATGTACCCCGGACGGCTTACGAATACATCCGAACGAGATGAGGATTCCACCCCTGCGGTCCGCCGTACAGATGGGATCTGATGTTAGCCTTGGTAGTTCGGTGACGCCCGCTCGGTCGTCGAGT
>NZ_AOID01000019.1 GCF_000337195.1 Natrinema versiforme JCM 10478
TGCTCTTGGGTCGATTTATAAACGCTGACGAAAACGAAATCGTTAGTCTGAGCGGTTGTAGGGGTTCCAGTTGCCAGCCCGTTTGCGCCACCCGCCGGGGCTGGCGTCGATCTCGCCCTCGCGGACGCGGCGAGCGTTACTGAAGAAGAAATACCCCCAGAGGATCAACAGCGCCGCGCCGGTCTTGTAGTAGCCACCGAGGAGCACGAAAAAGCCCGAGAGAATCCATGCGAGGTTGAACGGGATACGGACTGCACTCTCGATTTGGCGTGACTCGTTGTGGTAGCGCAGACTCAACAGCCACGCGAGCAGGATACTCCCGACGGCGACGGCCCCGACGATTGCGACTTCACTCATCGCGACCGCCCTCGGTTTGGGTCTGTGACTGGTGACTGTTTGATTCGCGCTTCGAACTGCGACTAAACGGGTTCAGGCCACGCGACCGGCGTTTTCGGCGCTTGTCCTTGCGGGCATTTTTCCCCTGATTCGTGACAAGAAGGTACTCCGGGATGAACTCGATTCCAGCATAGAAGAGCAGGATCGCGACCACGATTAGCAGGGCAATGATCCACCCGCCGGGATTCAACAGACTCACACCGAGGACAACTATCACGAGGACGGCCGTAATCCACTGTGCGAGGTTCATCGGCTCACCTCCGCTGCCGGAGCCGTCACCGAAACCGTCGAAAGGAAATCGAAGTTGAAGTTGAATACGTCAGACCAACTCGTCCGGTAGCTGCGGTAGTTGTGAGTGGCCTTATCGACCCCGTTCGGGTTCGCGACGAACTCGACTTCGACCTCGCCACCGTCGTAGGTGTCCGTGTCGAAGTGGAACTGCACTGCCTCGCCGCTATCGACGGTTCGATAGAA
Organism: Natrinema versiforme JCM 10478; assembly: GCF_000337195.1. Classification (GTDB taxonomy): domain Archaea; phylum Halobacteriota; class Halobacteria; order Halobacteriales; family Natrialbaceae; genus Natrinema; species Natrinema versiforme. Next base: position 871 of record NZ_AOID01000019.1, read on the forward strand.
CGCCGGGTCCGAACTGTCGGTCGTAATCGGTCGCCACTTGCCGTCACCGACGCGGTAGGACGCTTGCCACTCGTCGATCGACTTGCCGTCGTCGTTCTGGAGCGGAACGGTTTGGATCGCGCCCTCACTCGAGTTGAACGTGTAGGTTCGTTGCTCGAGATCGGCCTCACCGAGTGTGGATTTGACCCGGTCGAAAATCCCGCTCGGATCGGTCGCGCTGTCTTTCCAGGCGACCCCGAGGACACGCACCCGGTTCGGCGCGAACGTCACTTCGGATTCGGGCTCCATGCGAAACGTAATCTCGGTGTAGGACTGGTCGCGGTCGAAATCGTGGGTGTTTCGCCACGTCGATTCTACGTCGCCGTCAGTATCCGAGAGTTCGCCCACGTCCGCTGGCGTGATAATATCCGGGTGGACCTTGACGGTCATATCAACACAGTAGGCGTTTGGATTCTCGGCTTTCAGACGCACGAACGCGTCCGTTTGCTCGAGTGACGTGCGGATGTTTTCGGTGTCAGACTGGATGCTCGCGGTCTCGTCGAACTCGCTTACGTAGGACTCGTCGTCGAGATAACCATCGTGAACTACGGTCGCACACTGCCGGTCGTCACTGTCCTCTTGGGCGGCCCCGATGCCGGTCATGAGGAGACTCGAGACGAGTGCGACGGTGAGTGCAAGCGCGAGGAGCCGCGAGAGCGTGGCCTGTCCGCGTCCGCGCCGGTCGTCGGATGATCGGCCGGGCATGATCCGAAGGTAGCCGCCATAGGCCCACTCACCAGCCTTGCCGCTGGTAAACCATTCGAGGGTGTCCCGGAGTGCATCGACCGGGAGCAACACCGCGGCGACAACAAAGACGCCGACGCCAGCCAGTGACGCCACGATCGGCGAGCCGCGGGCCGCCGAGATACCAGCAAGCAGAATGAATAGGACCAGCACGATTACCTTCGAGACGGCGACGAAAATCGTTCGTTCGCCCCGCCGGAGTGCGTTCATGAAGTCTGTGCGTTTGCCGCGGCCTCGGGGGCCGCTCCCGCTACCTTTCCGGGCCATGATTACTCATCACCACGTCGGACTCGGTAGCGACCGCTCGAGCCCATGCCGGGGATGATGCTCGAGCGCGCACTGTCGAACTTGTCCCCGAACCAGTCACTCCAGCGGAGGACGCCGATACTTAGCCAGAACAGCCAGAACAGGACGAACACAGCCGTCACGCCGCCCGTGAACAGACTCGTCGCGATCGACCACCCGATAAGGATGATCGAACTCGTCACCTGTTCCTCTGGCGTTCCGAAGCCGAAAGCCCGCGGGAGTGCTCGAATTGTTAAGTCGAGAAACCAGTCGGGCAGAAAGTCGTCGAACGATTGATCGCCGATGTACTGTCGTGCGTTTTTGATGATTCCCATTGTGTTGTCACCTCTATTTCCGCGGGCCGCTCCGATTCCGTCCACGGCCGGGGATCAGCCCGCCGAGGAACGATCGGAACCGGCGGAATTTGGTCTGCAACCAGTTCTCGTGGGCTCGCTTCCCGCGATCGCGTTGCTTTCTCGAGTCGTACCGGGAAAAGCGGCCGTTCCGGTCGCGTTTCCGGTCGTCGTCACCTCGGATCATGGCACTCGAGGTTAGATCCCACCCGTATCGCCGACGAGTAGTTGCAGGATGTGTTTCGAGTCCTCGCCGAATCGGAGATGGGTCGCGTACGTCCCGGAGAGTTCCGATACGTAGGATTCGTCGGGGAGTGAGTGGTTGTCGCCCTCCTCGTCGATATACTCCCGGCGGTACTCTTGGAGTTCGTCGGCCGCGTTCCGAGCGGCTTTGTCTCGGATTTCGACCTGATAATCGGGCTCGTCTGGCGTTTCGATCCACCAGCCGAGGTCGGTGTACTCGCCGAGTTCGGTATCGTACTCGGCTTTGACCATCGTCTCGACGCTCTCGTCCTCGTTTGGCCAGTATCTCGGGACGACCACGTCGACGCCGAGGGTGACCGTCCCGAGCGGTTCTACGTCGTCGTACTCGGAAATGAGCCAGTTGCCGTAAGTCACCCAGTGCTCGGAGTTGGTCATGAACTCGTTTCGCATCCGGTCGGCCAGCGTCTTCGCGTCGGGCACTGGGCTCGTCGCTGGCATGAGCGACGACATGAACCCAGTGAAAAACGCCTGTCTGTCGCCGCCCTCGACGTTGAGGCCGTTCGCGAGTAAGCCCTGTGGCGGGCTCTGCGTGTCCGATTGTGCCGCTGCGCTCGTCGATGCGAGTCCAGCGCCGCCGGCCACGGTCAGTGCCGCGCCGGAGCGCCGAAGGAATCGCCGTCTGGTCTGTTGGTCTGGAGTTGTCATGGGTGATCGTATTGAAAGGGTGGGGTGAGAGTGGCGGGAGGCGAGAGGGTACGCGTGAGGACTACGGGGCGTGGAAAGCGCCCCGCAAATGCTACCCTCAGTTGCCCGGTGCGTGCCGGGCATACGACCGAAGGGAATCGAACCCTGTCCTCGAATGGAACCATCCCGGTCGCGGGCCGCAGGTCGGTCCTATACGAGGTCGATTTCACGGGCGAACGCCCCGAACGCGAAGGTCGGGATTGCAACGCCAGCGAGTGCGTTCGCGGCCGGGTTGGTGACTCCCTGAATGCCGATCCCCCAGCCCTGAAACGCGCTCACAACGAGGAGCGCGCCACTACAGAGCGAGAGCGTCAAGATGAACGTCCACGCAAGCGTCTCGTGGGCGTCAGTCTGTGCTGGGTTGTGGTCGTGGTGGCCGGATCTGGTTGCCATAAAGGACCCGTCGGCGGAGTCGAACCGCCAGCCATGATAGACCTACCAGTGACGGGTCTGCTAGTCGAAAAACAGTGCGTCAGTGCGCTTACGCGCCGAGTCGTTTGCGGCCCGCGACCAGCGCGAGACCAGCCAGTGACGCGCCGCCCGCGGGCGCGATCATGCCGACGCCGAGTGCCTCGAGCACGCTGAACGTGGACAGCGATCCAAAGCCGAAGTTGCTGACAAGGCTGGACACGCCCATATCGAGGTCGCCGACGAACAGGTCGTTGACCGCCGAACTGTCGAAGCTATCGACGCTCGTGTAGGACTGACTCGAGAGGTAGACATCCATCTCGGTCGCGCCGTCTTGGGCGTCGCCCGTATGGACTGTCCACACATTGTTACTCGAGTCGTAGACGGCGTAGGTGTCGCCGTCGGCAATCTTGTCGGTGTCAACCTCGTCGTAGAACGCTTTGACTGGCGTGCCGTTGACGCCGACCGATGCGCCGTAGATCACGTCGCCGGACTCGATATCGTCGCGGATCGATTCGGAGTAGGCATCGCTGCCGTTGGTCGTCTCGTCGAGGACCGTGACGGTCGTGTTCGAACCGTCGATGCCGACGGTCGATTCGTAGGTGTGCAGGTCCGCGGGGTCGTCGCTACTCGAGGACCACAGCGACGTGATGGTACTCGTCGAGAAGAATCCGGGGCCGTCGGCCTCTTCGATCGTGGCGCTCGAGTCGTCAACACTCGCGACCGCGTAGGAGTTCTGGAACGTGATATCGACGGCGAACGTCGATTCGGCTGTCGTCACGCTCCCGTTGCCGTCGGTCCCCCACGTCGTCACGTTGACCGTGACGGTTTCGCCAGCGTCACCCGGAAGGTCGTCGAGTTCGCCCTCCGAGAGATTGAGGGTCTGGCTTGCCGTCGTGTCGTCGGTGATCGCCGTCTCGAGTTGGGCGTAATCGGTGCCGTCGAGACTGATGTTCATCTTGGCGGTGGATGTCCCGTCAGTTGCGAAGTCGGTGCCGTCACTCGAGATATCGGTTTCGAGATACTCGTCGTCTGAGGCGTTGAAGTCCGCGACGGTGTCGGTGCCGTCGCCGGCCAGCGTGGTCGTATGGGTCGTTGCGGCTGCGCTGCCTGCGAAGCCGGCGACGCCCGCGAGGGCGACCAGCGCGACCATAAGCAGCGTCGTGACTGTGGATCGGTTGAATTGCATTGAAGTGTTGAATGAAGTGGTTGGTTGTCGGTCGGTACCGCTGTCCTCCCGGGTAGGGGTATCGGGTGGTGGTTTCGTCGGAGGTGGAACCACTGGGGGCGGTATCCCTCTGATTTGAGTCGGTGTCATCGGTCTCTTTCCTCCCGTTCGGCTTGCAAGATCCGTCGCTCGAAGGGTGCAGAGACCTCGAAGCCCCGGCGCTCGAGGCGTTCGGTCACCGCCTGTTGGTCGGCCGCGTCGTGGACCTCCACGAAACAGCGCCGACAGTCTCGGAGCCGGTCACCGAGCCCCTCAAGCACCGCCAACTCCGCGCCCTCAACGTCGATCTTGACGATATCGGGGCTCGGTAACTCCAGCCCGTCGCCCCGGCGGGTTTGGACTGGGTCGCCCGCGCCGTCGGTCAGCTCGCGGACGCCCGATCGGGACTCGTGTGAGAGTGTCGCCGTGCCGTCCTCGTCTGCGAGTGCGTAGTCGTGGATCGTCGGGGCAAGGTCGTTCAGGGCGGCGTTCGCTCGGAGGCGGTCGCGGGCGTTGTCGCCGGGTTCGAAGGCGTGGACTTGAGCGCCACACTGCGCCGCAAGCAGCGCGTAGGTCCCGATGTTCGCGCCGATGTCCCACACTACGTCGTCAGACTCGAGCGCGCCCACGAACGTCTCGAGCACGTCCCGCTCGCCGTGGCCGCGGGCACGGAACACGTCCTCGCGTTCGGTGATATGGAGTTTGACCGCGGCGCTGTCGATGGTCAGTGTGGCGGCGTCAAACAGTCGCGTGATGAGATCCGCCGTTCGATGGGTGGCCGCCCAATCGCCGATGCCGCGGGCGAGTTCGTTCGTGCCGCCGGTTCGGTACAACTCGGCGAGTCGCGTGGCTATGGGGAGTGTTACTGGCATGGATGAATTGGTCGGGTTAGTGTTGGTCACGCAGGTCTTCGAGTTCCTGCTCGGTCGTCTGCCGGCCGCGTTTGAATTCGGCCATCGCCTCGCCGCTCGAGTGGGCGAGTTCGGGGATTTTCGACGCGCCGAATAGCAAGATGCCGATCGCGAGTATCAGTGCGAGTTCGGGAGGTCCAAGCATGGCTATTGGTTTGGGTTCTGGTAGACTTTGTTTCAGGTGTGAGTTGGTTGGACGGGCCGGTAACTACAGGTCAGCAGTGAGCGATTTAGGCGGTCATATTCGCACTGTCGACGATGAGTGACGTTTTGATAGTCCCGCCGTCGTTCCACGCAAACACTTTACTTCCTGCGTTGTAGCCATCACTCCCGTCAGATACGTAGTCCATCCCATCACCACCGTTAATCTCATCTGTCGTCGGTTTCGCTCGCTGTTGGTACTCTGTCCCTCCGCTCTGCCGATCTACATTTCCGCGCTTGTCAGTGTTCTCGAAGAACTGAACGTGAGAGTTGCTGGAATAGTATGGAGTGCCGAACGCAAGATGATCGGAACCCGCTACTTGCCATCGTGGATTGTATCCAGCACGATAGTCGTAGGTAACTCTTTGCGAGTCGGTGTCCTGATAGACACGTTTCACTTCCCCGTCGGTGGGATTACTATACCGAAGCTCTATCCCATCGCCAAAGATGAGGTGGTTTAGGGCGAGGAACCGAGCCCAATCGTTTGTCGAAATAGTGTCCGTCGAAGTACCCGGATCATTAACGATGAATCGGGGTTGCTTATCGTCTGAAACGCCTGTCTGAATATAGACCTGCCCACCGTCCTGCGATTCAATAGCGAGGTTGCCGCCCGGAATCTCGTTCTCGAGTCCGATGAACTTGTTCGACCCATCGCCGCCGTCGAACAGTTTCAGCATCTCGTAGAACGTACCGTCGTGGACGTGTGCAATCCCTCCGTTGTGCCCGAGGACAATTGGCGACAGGCCGTGTGAACTATCTGGAGTCCACTTGAGTCCGTAGCCGCCGTCAGAGTAAGTTGACAAATCAAAGACTTCGAACGCACCAGCAACGTTTCCGTCGGCGTCTTCGAACTGTCCTTTTTCTGTACTGAGCGATCCGAACGTCCCACTGTTCGCGTCGATCGCGTCGTAATATGACGTGTTCGGGACACGTTCGCCAGCCTGTCCGGTGCCGGCGATCGCCGTCCACGACGCGCCGTCGTCGCGGTACATGATTGCTTGGTCGGTCGCATGGTACCACCGACCGGCCGTCCCGGCCACCGGCCGGTTGCCGATCGTGCCCTCGAGCATCGCCGAGACATCGACGCTATCGATTTGTGAGAGGTCGTAGTCCCCGCTTTGGGCCGTAATACTCCCGGTGCGCCCGAACACGTCTTGGACCGGTGGCGCGTCGGTTTTCAGTTCCTTCCAGTTGTCCGCCACCGAGGGGTCGTCGGTTGCCAAGATCCAACTGCCCTGTACGTCGGTCGCGATCCCCACGTCGCCCTGATTCGCATCGAGGCCGGTGAGTTCGCTTTCAGTCTGGATTACGTAGACATCCGTAATCACGATCGACGGGACCTGTCCGGTATCCAGATCGCCGTTGGAATCCAGCGTCGCAACACCGCTTGCCGTGCCTTTCTCGTCGGTCGGAATCGCGCCGACATCACCGGCCGAGAGATTGTTGACTTGGTCGCCGACCGCATCGACATCAGTCTTGCGGGCGGCGTGAGAATCGGCCGTCGGTTCGGCGACCTGTGCGACGATATTGGAGAGGTCAACCTCCGAGACGCTGCCTTCGGGAACCAGCGTCCCATTGTCGAGTAGCCAGTAGCTCTCGCCCCCGCCGCCTTCGCCGGGAAGGAGTCCGTTCACTTCGATTTGCCGGTCGTCGATCGGGTTGCCGTCCTTGTCCAGTACCGTGATGTTTGGGTTTGTAGCCATGTCTTGAATCCCTCTTACGCTCGGAACGCCTGCCACGCCGACAGGCGCGTTTCAATCGTCCACTCGGTCGCTGCCGGCGGGTTCTCGCCGGCCTCGTAGACCAATGCATCGTCAAGGAGGTTCCAGACGCCAGCCTCGCTATCGGTATCGCCGTCGCCGTGTGGAATCTCGGTGTTCCCGATCGTGAGCACGGTTCGGTCGCCGTTGCTCTCTCGGACCGGTTCGACGATCGCCGGATGTGAGGAGAGCCGGACGAACGAATCGGTCTCGTACTCGCTGGCCGGTTGCTCTAACTCGCGCATATAGGTCAGCGAGGTATCCTCCGGGAGAAACGACTTCGCCCACGCGAGTAGTTGGGCGATCCGGCCCCGCGTGTCGCGGACGTAAATCGAGACCGTGCCCGGCTCTTGGTTGAGGACCACCGATTCGCCCCCATCGGCGATTTCGCCGACGCGAGCCTCGGATTGGTCAATCAGGATTTCGGCGGTCGTCGGGAGTACCGCATCGACGGTATCCAGTACCGCCACCGAAACCGGCGTATCGATGGGTTCAGCGATCTCGAATTCGGCGATATTCAGCGTGACCAGCTCGTCCTCGTCTTGGGCGCTGGCCGGGTCGGCGACCGCCGCCGCGGCCAGCAACGCCCCGAGGAAGGTGAGCAAGCCTCGGCGGGTGTGGGATGTGTCTGTGTCCTCGCCGCGGGTGCTCGCAACGCCAGCGCCGCCAGCGGCGGTGACTGCAAGCAGGCCATCGGAGTTGTCTTCGCCCTCGCCGGGGAGGAAGGTCATGCGCTCTAAATTGAGCAACCCACCTGCCGGAAAGCCCAGATGGACCGGGCCGAAGGCGACGCCCGTGTTCGTCACCCGCAGCGTCTCGGGGGCGTGCAGGTCGTCGCTGTTGGACCTGAGTGTGCCGCCCTCCGGGATATCGGTTATCGCGGCGCTCTCGGGGAGTGGGATGAATGCGCGTGTCATGTGTATCGAAGAATTCGGTCAGTCGGTCTGCGAGTCGTCGGTCGGTCGTCGGGTGGGGGTTCTGGCGGTGGTGGCATGGTTAGTCCTCCGTAATCAGGTCCTCGCCGCCATCGCGCCAGTTCAAGACCACGCGGATGCGGGTCGGCGCTATGGCTCGTCGGGGTCGGTCTCTCGAGAACATGATTGTCTGTTAGTCGCTTGCCGCTTGCTCCGGCGCTTCGAACTGTACCGGGAGTCGTTCCCACGTGCTATGGCACGATCGGCAGAGCGTGACTAAGTTCTCTGGGTCGTGAGCATCCTCTGGTTCTTCGTAGTTGCGGACAGGGTTTCTGTGGTGAACATTGAGAGATGTCCCAAATTCCTCTTGGTGTTCATCCTCGGTTAAGCCACAAGCGAGACACTGGTAGTCGTCTCGCTCAAGGATGTCTTTGCGTATATAAATCCAGTCCGCGCCATATTCTCGCCCACCGCCACCCTTCCAGAGAGGACTGTTCTCGCCGCTCATGAAGCCAGTTTCACGGACCCACTCGCCCTGGCATTGTGAGTCACAGAACGTGCGCTCACTCGCCCGGTGTATCCACGGCGCTCGGAGAACGGGCTCGCCGCAGTTAACGCAGTCCTTTTCGTACTTGACGTACCTCGGATTTCCTTCACCCGAATACTGCTCGGATTCCCACTTCCCCATGCACTCGCCGTCACAGAAGACGTGGTCAAGCCTCTCGAGTTGTCCCTGCGTTCGTTCAACAGGCGACCCACAATGGTCACAAGGGACAGATTCCTTCTCACCGTGCGTCCTATTGATGTCAAGTCCCGCCTCTTGCAGTGCCGCGTTCCATGACCCGAACCGATTTTGATAGGTCGTCCGGCTTGAGTCAGAATGGTCGTCAAATTCGACCGCCGTGGGTGGCTTCCCGATCTCGTCGGCCACCTCTCGGAGTTGGTCCAGTAGCTCCTCGTCTGTATACCGAAACGAGGGCGATTTTTCGTACTCATCTGTGGATCTGCCGATCTCATTGAGTGCGCCTTCCCACGACCCGAACCGTGTTGCATACACCGTGGTGCTGTACGCACCGTCCTCGGTCATTTCGGTTGATTTGGGTGCCCGCCCCAAATCGTCGGCCAACCGGCGAAGTTCCTCGAGAAGGTCTTTCTCGGATATTTTCTCTGGCATAAGACACGAAACCGTACATAATCTATACGGTGTCATTCCGTATAGTTGTTTTGCTCCGTATCGGAGGTTTTCAGGCATTTCACGGTCCGAGTCGGCGGAATTGCCGGTCCTAATCCACCACTCTTTCCAGAGGCCCCGTGGTCGGTTTTTACCTTCATTGTTACTCACCTACCAGTTCGTCGTGGCCTTGGTCGCGCCAGTTTAGGAGTAGTCGAATCCTCGCGAACTGGTAGTCGATCGTAGATTTGTCCCACCACGTCCCAAGCTCAGACACTGAATAGGGGTCGAAAATGGCCGTGTTATTCGAGGACTTGAACACGCCGTTTTGCTCCCACTGTGACTGCTTATCCAGAAAACTCCCGAATTCAGCGCCCGAAATCGTATGTGCGGGCACGCCGCGTGTTTCATCGCGTTGGTGGCGGTAGTGGTGGTGCGGGCTTGCGACTTCGAGCGAGGGATGGGTCGGTTGGTCGGTTTCGTCTTGGACGAGTGTGATTTCGTCGCCGGACAGCTCGACGGCGAAATGATGGTAGCCTGAATACAGGACTGTTTGCACCTCGCCCGTATCCCTATCCGCCAGTACGAGCGCGGGCTCGTGATCCTGAAAGTGGGAGTCAGCGGCGAGTAGCGGGCCGAATACCGGGATACTGTCGGACAGTGAATCCTGCTTCGAATACTTGCACCAATAGTAGTACGCGCGTGTGTCGTGTTCCTCGCTATCTGCGTACCAGCCGTAAATCCCGATGAGTTGGCGTTGGTCGGTCCACGCGATGTCCAGATACGGCTCGTATTTGCGTAACTCCGCGAGGTCGTCGCCGACCGATGTGATATGATCGGGCGACCAGTCCGGTGGCGTCGCGGCCGACGCCAGTCCCGGGACGGCGATCGTCGCGGCCGTGGCCGTCGCTCCGGTGAGGAACTGGCGTCTCGAGAGTCGTGTCATGATTAGGACACCTGTCGGAAGAGCCACGAGCCAGACATGGCGTCGTAAGCCCCGCCGCGGGCGGCCGCCTCGTCGGTCTCGGCCGATTCTTGGTCCTCGTCGGGTTCGGTGCCCGCGAGCAGGTTCGCGGCGTTTGGCATCCCGTGGCCGACCTCCTCGGTGGCCGCCTTCGGGATGGGTTCGGCGGTCCGCTGGAGTTCGTCGCGCACCGTCTCGAGGTCCGTTTCCCCAGAGTCGGCGACGTAGAGCCCGATCACGCCAGCCGCAACCGGTCCGGCCATCGAGGTGCCGGTTTTCGCGCCCTCACCTGCGGCCTCGAGCGTACAGCCGGGCGCGGCCACGTCAGGCATCGCGCCTTGGGTCTGGCCGCCGGAGCCGTCGGTCACGCCGTTGTGCGGGCCGATGTTGCTGTAGTAGGCGCTCAGGGCCTCGCTTGGTGGATCGACTGTCGTCGCACCGACGGCGATTGTGTGCTCGCTCGAGGCGGGGGGGCTAACCCATCGAGTTGCCTGCCTGTCGTTCCCATTTGCCGCCACGGGAATCACACCCTCCGAGACGGCGTACTCGAGGGCGTTGGCGATCGACGTGCTGTACTGCGGGCTTCCGAGTGAGAGGTTGAGCACGTCCACGCCCGCGTCGCCAGCCGCCCGAATCGCCGCCGCGATATTGTCGAGTGACCCGCTGCCCTCGTCGTCCAGTGCCTTGAGCCCGAGGACAGACGCCGCCGGGAGAAAGCCCTCGAGTGTGGCATCACTCGGCGTGCGAGCGGCAAGACAGGCCGCACACCACGAGCCGTGGCCGTTGCCGTCCGCGACGGCATCCCGGCCGGTCGGGTCGCCGTCGGCGGTGAAATTCGTCGAGTCGGCGAGCAACCGCGAGTTGCCGTCGGCGTCGTCGAGATAGGCGGCGTTGGTGACACCGGTATCGGCGACCGCGACGGTCACCGATGAGGTATCCGGCAGCGTGGTGTCGGCGCTGGTCGCGGCGGTCGCTTCCCGAGCGGCCTGCATCGCCGTCTGTTCCATGTCGCTGTCGAACGCGACCCCGTCGGGTTGGGGCACGCCGCCGCCGACCGCCGAGAGGATTGTCGATTCGAGCGCGCCGAAGTCTTGCCATGCGTCGCTGCTTTCGGGCGTGAGTGGCTCGGCGAGCGTGACCGTGCGATTGATCTCGATACCGCTCGTGTCGATGTACTCCAGGGCAGCGATGCCGCGCTCGCCGAGCAACCGGTCGCGGGTTCGCGCCCCGATTGCATCGACTGGGGCAACGGCGGAAAGCGTGCCCGCGGCGTCGTGGCGGCGATCGCCGAGTATGGACGTGGTGTCGTAGCTCCCGAGTTCGTCCTCGAGTGCATCGAGATTGTCCGCGCGTGCGCTCGCGTCCTCGCCCTCGACGGGGATAATCCAGCTAAAGCGGTCGTCGCTGTGCGAGACCGCACCGTCGGGGGCCGACCAGCCGAGCAGGCCGGGGTCGGTCGTCGGCGCGAGTGACGCCAGCGTCAGCGTGCTCGCGCCCGCGCCGATACTATACAGGTGTTCGCGTCTCGTCTGTCGGGGTCTGTCGTCGGTCATTGTGCGTACCTCCGTCGGTGGACGGCGATGCCGGCGAGTCCAAGCACACCGACGAACTCGCCCGATGGGATTGCGGAGCCGAACGGAACGAGCGACCCGACGAACGGGACGTTGCCGACCCACTGCGAGGCTTGGTGGCTCGCGCGGTCAACGTAGCCAGCCGATTCCACAGTAGAAATCGTAACGCTGCCGTCAGGCTCGGTGTACGTTCGGATCACGTGTTTGCCCTCCGACGGTTTCTCGACCGAGCCATATCGGGTCTCACCCTCGTGCGTAATCGGTGCCCCTCCAAATCCGGGCGAGGACCGCCAGTAAAGGGCTTGAGACCGTGGCGATGTCAGGTGAACGTTCGTCGGAATATTGGACTGGACAGCAGTTTCCGAACTGCCATGCACGACCTCCACGTCGATCGTGTGGGTCGTTCCCTGCATGGCGTTGCTCGGTTTGATGTTCAGTTCGCCCGGGCCATCGGAATCGTCGGCGATCACATCAACCGAGAGTGTGCCACCGTTGGACTCGAGACGCGCACTCTCGAGTTGTTCGCCCGTGACTGCGTAGACGCCGGTCATCGACTGTGGCGAGCCACTGGCCCGGACCGTCGCCGGATCGGAGCGGGACTGTTGTTTCGCGTCGATGCGCTCGCTGACCACGAACTGGTCGCCTTGCTGGTTTGTATAGGTCAATCGGACGCTGTGCGTGCCCTCGCCGTCAGTTTCGAACGAGGCGCGGTCACGCTCGGAATCGACGGTCGCGGTGATCGGCTCACCGTCGTCGTTCCACGCCTCGGCGCTGACGAGACTATCGTAGCCGGTATCGTCGGTCGGCGAAATCCCGACGGAGACCTGTTCGCTCGGGCCGGGTGCCAGCGTCGAGAAGTCCACCGCGTTAATCTGGGGAGTCGAACCGCCGAACGTGGGGTTGGTCGCGCTCACCCGATCGTCGAGAATGCCATCAGTCCCGCCACCGATCAGCCCGCCGTCGCTGCTCGCAGCGCGGACACGGAGTTCGACACCCGGCGTGTCCTCGGGAATCGGATAGTCAGAGACAGAGAGTGTTTGGCCGCCGAGTCCGGGGACACCACTGGAGCCGATCGACCAGTAGTCCTCGCCGATCGACTCGGAACTACCATTCGGATAGTGGGCCTCTAGTGCGATGGTGTCGCTATCGATACCATCGGGGAGTGGGTACTCGGCGTTAAACAGTCCATCCGATATCTCTGCGGGGTTCTCGCCGCCGAGGTCGGGTGGTTCGATCTCCCCGATGCCCGCCAGCGCGACCTGCATGTGGGAAGTCTCGCGGGGCAGTTCCTCGGAGGAGAGGTCTTCGGCGGCTTGGACCTCCTCGAAGTCGCTCCGCTCGAGGTAGCGATCTTCCGCGCCCGGGACCGTTTCGGTCAGCGTCTTGTGGTCGGAATAGATCCGCTCGAGGCTCGAGCGCTCCATCTCTTCGAAGCGCTCGTCGTACTCCGAGCGGAGTTCATCGACTGTCTCGTTGAGGCGTTGTTCTTCTAAGAACGCCTGCAAGTCGGCGAAGGACTCCATGTTGGAGAACGGCACTTCCGGCGAGCGGTAGGTCGTCACGGTGACGTTTTCGGCTGGCGGCTCGACGCTCGTGCCGCTCGGATCTGGAAGATAGAACGTGCCGTTGTAGCCCCCGGATTGGATCTCGCGGAGGTCCTCGATTGACGGATCGGACAGGTCCTCGAGCGACCCATCGCCTTTCATCGCCCGGAGGTCAGTTTTGACGGCGTTTGACGGTACGTCGACGCTGAAGTGGCCGGTTTCGTTCGTCCGAACCGTGCTCCGGGCGACGTGGTCCTGCGAGAGGAGGTTCCGAATGCGCTCGGCGCGCTGGGTGAGTTGGTCTTTCTCGTTGCGGAGGTCCTCTTCCCACGCGCTCGAGATATCGCTTGGCGAGCCAACCGTGACAGTAGTCACCGCCGACGGGTTGTCTTCGGGGTAGATCCGATAGACGCCCGTCGGGAGCGACGTGCGGACGGCCTCGTATTCCTCGCCGCCGCGGTTGAACGCGACATTCGTCTCGAATTCGACTTGGGTCTCGATCGTGCGTTTGTCGACGACCTCGCTGGTCGGCGAGAGTTGTTCGATGACGACCGTGCCCTCGGTCAGTTGGCCGGGGTCGATCGAGCTATCGACCGGGCCTTCGCTACTGACGAGGCCAGTCGGCTCTTCGGTCGCGTCCCACAGCGAGATGATAACCTGTTCGTTCGACGGGAGCGTGATTCGCGGATCATCGACTTCGGATTTGAGATAGCCAGTTCGGCCCTCACTCCAGTCGCTTTCCGTGTGTGCAACCGCGTAGGTGCCGTCGATCCCATCAGCGAACTTTTCGGTGTCGAGTAAGCCGTTACCAGTTTGGAACTGGTCTTCGAACGACTGCCACTCGTCGGGGAGTGGGTCGGTGAGTTCGGACTGGAGGTCCTCGGCTTGGCGTTTGAGTGATTTGGCGTCGGATTTGTCGAGTGCCGGTTCCGTTATCGAGTGAGAGACCAGTGTGGCGTTTTCAACTGGGTCGCCGTGTTGATCGGTGACTTGGCCGGTGATTGGTTCGGACGTGCTGCCCCCTGTCGTTATAGACTGGGCGACGGTAACTGGCGAAAAGGTATCATCCACAGAACCGCTTCCAGAATCAATTTTGTATACATTTCCGTTCGCATCACCAGCAAACACAGTCGAGCCATCCGTAGATGAGGTAATTGCGTTCATCTGTACATCATTGGAGTATTGCCAGTCCTCCGTCTCCGAGTCGCGGTCGTAAGAGACTGCACTATTGATATCGTCAAATGCAATATTGAGATTGTTATCAACAGGCGACTTAGCTAAATCACGGGCTCGAGCGCCACTGTAGTCGCTAATCGATGATACTTGGCTCTGGTCATCAATGCTGATTGTTCGAACCGAATCGGAATGCCCGCCAGAAGACTCACCACCACCAACATGCAGAACGCCTAATTCGCGGTCCAATTCGAGGCTTTCGACAGAGTCTACAAAGTCATATTCCCATTTTCGATCCCCAGTCTCTGGATCAACGCCATAAACAAAGGTATCTCCTGCCGAATATACAACCGTACCATCTCCTGCAACGTCTGTGTCTGTGGACTCAAATCCGATTGTGTTTTCGTGGAGGAGGGTTGTTGATCCTGTTTCAGCGTCAAGTTTAGATAGGTTCCCGTAGCGGTCGCCGACATAGATAGTTCCTGAATTGTCAGATAGCTCAAGGCTTGTCGGGCTGGCCGGAGTTGGGTCTGAGCGGTAAACTTCCTCCCCGGACACAGCATCGATTCCGACAACAGCGTTCTCGCCAGTCACGTATACGATTTCGTTCTGCGAATCAAGTGTCGTATCGTGGCTGTACGTACTAAGACTGTTGAATCGCCATATTTCCTCGCCTGTATCCTGATTTTGTGCAACGACAACACCATCTCCGCTAGTATACACTAGATCACCCACATCGACATGGTTGGATGCGGAGACAACGCCATTCTCCCCGCTCGTAAGCAGTATTGGTGATGTGACTAGAGACAAGCAGAGGACTGCTACCAGCGAAATCGTTCGGATCTGTCCGTGGCTAATAGACGGCATGGATACGTTGATCACACTGGTCAGCCGAGACCAGCGACTATCGGCGTCGCTCGAGGAGGGCTTTCGGGATGGCATCGTATGTGGTCACTCCAATTCGTTGGTCCGAAGTTCGCGGACCAGTTGCTCCATATTCGATTCGTCCGACATGCCCTCGGATTTCCGCTCGAGGGCGCTACCGGCCAGCCGATCGCGGCGACTCAGCACCAGCTCGTCGACGGCGTCGAAAACGTAGTCCAAAATATCTCGGAAGGTCTCGGCGTCCCGATCGCCGAGTACGCCACCGAACGAAACCGCTCCGCACTCGGGACAGTGGCGGTGGCGGCGGTGGTCGTTTTTCGATATCTCGAGGGAGTGTGCGAGTGATCCGGTATCGAAGTCGTGGTCGACTTCGACCCGCGGCACGTAGTGTTCGGCATCGGATAGAACTGATTCTGCGCCGAGTTCGTACCAACACTCCGGGCAGAAAATCGGCGGGTTGCCATAGCTCCGAAGGATCGATCCCGCGACCCACGCATCCCGGTTGACGCCCTGCACTTGGGCATGGGTATCGCCGCGGCCGAGCATGTCGTCGACCGACGGGATATCGGGCTCGTTGGTACTCTCCTCGTCGTGGGTCGGTTTCGTCTCGTCTTTCGGATCGCGGTCTGAATCGAACTCGCCGGTCTGACTGTCGAAGATGTTCACTCGCGAGCCGAGCGCGACGGTGTTGTTACTGTTGGAACTCATGGTTGTGTGGACTTATAGCGGCAGAAACGGCTGCGAGATCGAGCGCCGGGATCGGTCGGTCGCCGCGACCGTATTCCCTCGGAGACTCAGCGAGCCCGTTGGGTTGATATCTACCCCGTGGCAGATACCCCATCCCCGTTAGGGGCCGCCCCGACGCACGCAGATACTACACACAATTACACCAAACATAAAGAAGGTACCGCTTACAACTGTTTCAGACAGGCTAACCAATTCAGGAACAGGCTACAATTTGTTAGCCAAGGCTCCGCGTGACAACCACGAACGACTAGAGTTTTTGACCCGGCACTGTGAGTGGCAAGATATGGGCGACGAGCCCGTCGGCGACGAAGACGAGCCGAAGTCGGTAACGGTCAAAATGCAACAGTCCGAGTTGGACGATCTCGAGGAGCGGATTACCAGTGAATTCAATGATGCAAGCCGGGTTCGGAAAGCGGTCTGGCTTGTGAATAACGCCTCAAAGATCGAACTCGACTTCGACGCCGACGAAAACGAATCGGAGTAAGAGCCCCGAAGGCCGTGGCAGGATTCGGGGTACAGATAGTGGCTACGCCGGCAAATAGGAAAAGGATTCGGTCGGTCGCTATTCCGTTCGGTCGATTACCTCAGCCCCAGATAGGACCAACTGCGAGCGTCCCGACTCGCTGTTCGCGTCGTTCGCACGACCGCGAACCAGCAGGCACGATCGCGTGGTTTCGGGCTGCAACTCGCCGCGGGCACACGACCGGCACCGAGTCGTGGCCGGCGAGATATGGGTTCCCGTAATCGTGAGTAGAACCTCGACGCGATGTCCTGGTCGGATGCACACATTACAGCAGTCGCAGTGTGCAACCTGTCCCGGGCCGATCGGGAGGCCCGTGACCAGTGCCTCCTCGATTGTGAGGTTCATCGGTCCTCTCCGATTCGTGGTTCGTCCGAGCGGACAGCCACGCTAGCCTTGAAATTCAGCGGCTCGCCCTCGAAGACGACCGCCGGAATGACAGTCGTGTTCGGGGCCGGCGACACCGCCGCGTATTCGATTCTGCCCCAGTCATGTGGGCCGATCTCGCCGTCGACGGCGGAGGTGTTGACCACGAGCGCGTCGGCGGTGGTCTCGACGACCGACGCCTCGTAGGTCCGTTCGACGGCCTCGGTCGTCCCCGGCTTGCGGTAGAGGACGTGCAGCCGAGTACGTTCGGCGTGGCCGCCGACCGCGGACGGGTCGCGCTCGAGGACGTATTCGTAACAGAGTTTGGCGGCGTAGAATCGCTCGTAGCCTTCGAGGTCGTGTTCGTCGCGGCCGAGTCGCAGCCAGTCGGCCGGGACCGCGTGATAGGAGCGGTCGCGTCGCAGTGGGTTGTCGTCGGTACTGTCGTCGGTAGCCTTTTTACGGGCTGGCGATTTGGTAGACATGGCTTCTGTAACCTCCGAAGCCGAGGTCGGGTGCTTAGGACCACCCGGCCAGATTCTCGCGCTGGCGTAACCTCGGACACTAGAGTCCTAGCTAGCCGACCACTTATAGTTAAGGGAATAGTTCCATATTCGTTACTGTATTTGAAACAGCCACCGGGTGCCGTTTTCCGTGCCGAACTACCAGATACAGTAGGTTATTTTCAGAGCGAAATGCCGCCGACTCGAGTACGGGCGACTGCCGGGCCAGAGCTAGCGCCAGAACAGATCGATATCGGAGTGCGTCCACGGGAACGACATTCCATGAACCGCCACACAGCGGCGTATATTCATGATATGCTAGAGGTTTATCCGATTCCGGTGTGACGGAATAGGCATCAATGCGCTGGGGTACACTCACCGCGGTCGTGTTAGTTGCATCACTCACAGCCGTCGCGGTCGGTGGCGGAGTCGTCGCGGGTCAACAGAATGGCATTCGGATACACGATGCGACAGTCGGCGAGCCCTCGATTGAGCAGGGCGATTCGCTTTCTGTGACGATTGAGTTTACCAGTACAGACCCATCGACCACAACACATGAAGTATCGATCAAAGCGAACGGGGCCGAACTAGATACGACATTACTGTCGGAATCCACAGGAGAACGGGCTACTAGAACGACAACAGTCTACGACACCGATTCGCTCGAGCCCGGCACCTACACAATCACAGTCGAAGATACGGAAGCGGGCCAGTTGCAGGTGACAGAGTCCGACAGTGTTGGGTCGGGCTCGGAAAATAGTATCATGGACGGGTTTCTCGGACCGGTCGGGAAGCTCATCGGTGTGCCGCTGTTAGGACTCGGCGTGATTTTCTTTTTCGGTGGAATTGTAATCGAGATCGCACGCACGTTCAAAGAGTACGTCGGCGACGGGAGCGATCGGGGAATGAAACCAGCGATCGTATCGGTGCTTATCGGATCGTTCGGGATGTTTAGCGGCGGGTTCCTGTTTGGTGGTACATGGGCCGTCATCGTTGGGATCGTCGGGCTTGTCTCGTTGATTGCGAATGGCGTGCTGTTCGGCGGCTTCTACGGCGTGCTGAAACTGTATCGGGAGCTATAGCCACCATATCGGTCGGATGCGAACACTTTTTTGAGTTGGTCCCAAACTGGTACCCGTAGGCGTATGCCACCCAACACACACTGCCTACACTCGCGATAAAACGGGACTGGCCGTCGGAGCGGCCAGTTAGTTATCGCCCGGTACCTCGGTCGGTGCGGCGATCGCGACGGTGAGCAAGACGTACCCTAGTGCGTGGCCCTGTACTAGCAGGGTGACACCGCCGGTCGCGAATGCCGCTTTTACATGCGGAGTAATGTCGAACACCTCCGCGGCACTGCTTATGTCACAGACGTAGTACGCCTGTACGCCCGGTGGCAAGAAGCCACAGGACGAGGCTGTCGTGGCGGCGGCAAAAGCGCACCGGTCCGGGCGAGCGGGCGTCTGTCGGGGAAACATTCTAGGATCGGTTCGTCGTAGCCTGTGATGTAATGAAACAGGCCCTCTCAGCCCCCATAGCCGCGGGTTTCGGTCTCGAGCGGCGATTCGTGACGGCGGTCCACTGGCCGACCGTCTGCTGGGCACTTGCAATCCTGACCTACGGCATCGGTGACGCGGCAACGACAGTGTATCTCGTCGCGACGACGCCGCTGGTCGAAGGTAATCCACTGGTAGCAGCCGTCATCGGATGCCTCGGCGTGTGGGCGGTCGTCCCGTTGAAAGTCGTCGCGTTGGTCGCGTTCTACGGCCTGTCTCGCGTAGTGCCGCCGGACTGGCGGGTCGGCGTACCGATCGGGCTTGTGCTGGTCGGCGGTGTAGTCACAACCTGGAATCTGTCTGTTGGATTTCCCGGTGTACCGGCGTTCTAAAGAAAAAGAGTGGTTTTCGTGGCTAATCTGCGCTGGCCGGGGTATCGTCGGTGTTGTCGGCGTCTCGTGGGTCGGCTTTCACGCGATCCCACTTTGAATGACAGCTTTTGCACAGCGTAACCAGATTCTCGAGGTCGTCGGGGTCGCCGTCGTCGGTCGCGACGTGATGGACGTGTAGCTGTTGTCCGTACTCCGATTCGTGCTCGTCGCTGCCCATCCCACAGACCACACACTCGTTTCCGTCACGATCGCGCACCCGATCCGCGCGGTCCAACCAGTCAGACGGATAGTCGTTGGGCCACGTTCGGTCCGGCGTATCGAGTTCGAAGCCGGCCGTCTCGAGTGCGTTTCGCAGTGTGTCGAACTCCCGGTAGTACGGCGTCGGCGAGTGGCGGCCGTATTCCTCGAGTTCTGGTTTCGTCGGCGCGCGGCCGAATATCTCACCAAGCCGCTCGAGGTCGTCCAGTAGGTCGTCCCGATCAACGCGCCGGCCGTAGGACTGTTGCGTACCGGACAGACCAGCCTGCTCTCGCGCCTCGAGCCACGACCCGAAGCGCCGGACGTAGGTCGTGTGTGCATGGCCAGTTAGTTCTGATATCTCCTCTGCCAGCGGGTCCCGCCCCAACTCGTCGGCCGCATCCCGAAGCGACTGTAACAGCTCGTCGTCGGCAATATCTTCGCGGTGGTTCGGCTCGAGATCGGCGCGTTCGACGGCGTCGTTCCATCCGTCGAACTTGTTGTAGTACGGCTGTGTCGAGAACCGACCACGGTCGTTCATATCGACTTTCGTCGGTGTGCCGTCGATTTCGGCGGCCAACTCCCGAATCGCCTCGAGTAGTTCATCGCGCGACGGCCCCTGTTGGCGCGGTTCGCGCTCGAGGTTAGCTGCGGCGAGTGCGTCGTCGAAACTGTCGAATTCGTTGCTATACGGTTGGTAGGAATACTCCGCGTGCTCGCGCACATCGGTCGTCGTCGGCGTCTTGTCGAGATCGGCCGCAAGTCGCTCGAGTTCGGCCACCAAATCGGCGCGCGTGATCTTCGCGGGCATTACGCACACCCACCAGTGGTCGGCGCGTGGTCGTCGTCAGTACTAACTACGGTCGTGCCGGTGGACTTAACACCGGTTGCTGGATAACGTCGCATGGGTTCTGCGAGCCTCAATCGGGAACCCGACTCTGCCCGCTCCAACGGGCAGGGATTCTACCGCAACAGAACCCCTCAAGAGAGTCGTGATTCCCTATTTTGTATATGTCTGTGTAGTTACTTAGTGGTTTCGTTACCTGTTGATTTCGGGCCAGAGAAGCGATAACCGTCGCAAGTATGACTATGATCGCTTCGTTTGATTTCAGATATGTTCGTCGTCATGACCCCCTGTCGGGGATAGGTTCAGTCCGTGATAGATACATCCCTCATCGGACACCCGCCCAGAGTCTCTTTTATACTGGCGTGTGACACCCCACACAATGGAGTACATCACGAACTACGAGGCGCTGCAAACCACGAGCCCGCCCGCGGAGATGTACGTGCGGGAAAACGAACTCACCGAACTTCGGCAGAGCCTCGAGCCGATTACGACCGGTCACCACGCCACCGGCGCGGTCCTGTACGGGCCGTCGGGCGCGGGCAAGACTCACGCAACCAAATACATCATTTCGCAGTTGATCGCAAGCGGCGCGGGACCGGCCGGGATCGCGACGACGCATATCGACTGTTGGGATCATAGCTCCGAACACGGGATTTTACAGCGCCTGCTCGCCGGGCTCGGGCAAGGGCGAAGGCCGTCGAACACGCCGACGTACACGCTACTCGAGGACCTCCGCGACGCACTCGACGGTCCGTATCTCGTGGTTTTGGATGAAGCGGACCAGATCGCCGACGGCGGCGTGTTGAAGGCGTTACACCAAATTCCGGCGGTGACGTTGTTCTGCATCGTCAACGAATATCGGCCGTTCCTGCGTGCGCTCGATATGAGCGTCGAATCCCGGCTCGAGGGCTATCGGGATATCGAGTTCGACGCCTACAGCGAAGCGCAGTTGCAAGCGATTCTCGAGGGGCGAATCAGCCACGGCGTCGCCGACGGCGTGGTCCCCGACGCGATCGTCGAATTACTGGCGTCGGTCTCCAAATGCGACGCGCGACGGGCGATCGACAATCTCCGAAAGAGTGTCCACAAAGCGAAGACCCGCGGGATGGATGCCGTGACGCCCGCGGTGGTCCGCGGGGTTGTCCCCGAGACCGAACAGGAATTGATCGCAAAGACGTTCTCGAAGTTGACCCGCGACCAGCGGATTCTCTACGAGATCCTGGTCGAAAACGGCGGGCCAATGTCGATCGGCGAAGTCTACGATGGGTTCCGTGAGCGCTCGCCCGACGACAATCCGGCGAGTCGGAAAACCGCGAAACGCGAGCTGAAAAAGATGAGCTACTACCATCTCGTCGATTACGGCGGGAAGAATAGTGCGCGGCGATACGAGGCTGCGACCGACGAGTTGTACCCCGACGGGCTGGCCTGAGTTTGTCCGAAGTTCGGGGTTCCCCTGTCCGATGTGTCGCTACGCTTCGAGTAGGTCCCCGGCGTACTGATTTTCCCACTCCCGGCGGGCTTCGATCTCCCGCCGCCCGCGGGGCGTGAGCGTATAGAAGTTGGTTCGCCGGTCGGCGGTGCCTTTCTCGACTAATCCTTTGTCGACGAGCGTATCGAGATTCGGATACAGCCGCCCGTGGTGGATCTCTTTCTCGTAGTACTGGTCGAGTTCGTCTTTGATCGCGAGGCCGTGGGGCTTGTCCTGGCCGGCGATCGTGTACAAGAGGTCGCGCTGGAAGCCTGTTAAATCGTACATATCTGGTCGTTGGCCTATCACCGGATAAGAGTATCGCGGACAGCCGGGTGTTAGTCCTCGGACTCGTCTTCGGTTCCGAACGAGACCTGGACATCGACCGTTTCGCCCAGATCCTGGTCGTCAACTTCCCGCAGTTCGAACTCCGAACCGGTCACATCACAGCGGACCATGACAACCCCGTCGCCGTTGGTCTCGCCGTGGAACTGGCCCGAAGTCGCCTCCAGAAACGTCTGGATCGTCTCGAGGAGTTCCGGCGGCGTGATGCCGCGCCGACCCCAATCAACCCGCTCGCGCATTGCCTGTTTGATCGCCTCTTGCTCGGAATCGACGTGGTCGAATTGGGCGACGAGGTCGCGGCCGAGCTGTGGGTCACGCGCGAGCGAGATATTCCGGCTGTCAGAGACGATATCTCTCTGGTCGGGGCCATCGCCCTCTGAGTTGCCCATACCATGGCGTTCGGCGTCGAAGTGGTTGTGGCTTTTGTTCTTGCTGTTTTCTTATTTGACAGTATCGGTATTAATAGATATACGCAAATACCGCACTCACACCGGTCATTTTTGGTGTCTGACAGAGTAGCCGATAATATGAGTGGTCAGAGTGATAATTTGACAACCGGAACTGTCCGGGAGGTTTACGAGGGCTGCTTTCAGCCGGGTGCGGAAGTTTCGTATCGGGGGCTTCGGCTCGAGAAACTCGAGTGGTCGGCCGAGCCCCAACCGTGGCGGCTCTTCCGAGACGGTGAGTGGGTCGCCTCGATTCGACCCGATAAGTACCCCTCGACGGTCGCGCTCCAGCGAGACCTGGACCGCGTCGTCGACGGTGGCGAGCCCACGCCGCAGTTTCGGTGTTCGGACTGTCCGCTGGCCTCAGCGCCAAGTGACTGAGTAGTCGGTCGCAGCGTCGATCGGCTCCCGATCGCGCGGGAGAATCGAATCGGATTCGTGCTCGGCGACAAAGTCGACGCCGGCCTCGGTCAGGGTTACCGGCCCCGTCTCGCCGACCACGCGCTCAAGCAGCGGGGTCTCGAGGAGCGAGCGAGTGCGAGTCGCGATATAATCCGGGTTGCGCTCGATGGTTGCCGCGATCGCGCCCGGCATTCCTTGCCCGTTGACGTAGCAGTAATAGAGAATCAACATATCCGCGGGCAGTCGGAGGTCGGTCGGTGCGACGCGATCGGTCACAACCGACCGATTGTATGCTGTTCCTATAAGCGTGCGTTTTTTGCTGGTAGTGAGCCGGTACTAGGGAAACGCTAGATTTTATATAGGCATAGTGAGACGTACCGAGTAGCAAGTGCGGGTCGGTGACAGGGGGTTCGATCTGGGGAGATCGACATGGTAGGTGGACAATACCGCTGTCCGAAGGGCAGCATACGAGAGGAGAATCGTTCGCGCGGGTCAGTTAGGCGTCGGTTTCGTCGTCGTCGGTGTCGTCGGACTCTTGGAGATCGGCGGGATCGAGCTCACCTGCAAGAAACGCTCGCCCGCGGTCGGTTATTCGGTAGCCCGGCTCGCCCTCATGGCGTTCAACGAGGTCGTGTTCCTCGAGTTTCCGACACCGCTGTCCGAGCCAATTCCGCGTGTTCGGGAGGTTTAGCGAGAGGTTCTTGGGTGTGTGCCATCCGTCGTACTTATCCAACTCTTGAAGGAGTGGATAGTCGGATGGCTTCATCCAGTCCACCTCCCGGTACATGTCCTCGGGATTTGGGCGGTCGCTCATAACACCCAATGTTTCCTCTGGATAGAAATTTGTTCGCATCACAATCGAAGTGCGTTCGGGTGACAAAGACTAAGTACAGGCGGCATAATGGACTAGGATGTCACTAATGGAGTCGCTCACGGCGGATAACCTGTTCCTAAAACGAGGGGACGGGCGTGCTGAGACCACGCCGTCCGGGCGGCACCGGTGACAATCGCTATGCCAACCATGAGGAAAAACACCGCGCGCGACCAAAAGCGTACTCCCGGCAGTCACATCGGACACATCGGACAGCCGCGCGCGGCTTTCATGGGGGCGTCCAACGAATCACCGACTATGGCAATCACAACCGACGACACGACGACGATCGAACTCGCGACCATCGGCGCGGACGTACCCGATGGGACGACCATCGACGTGCGACCGACCCGCGGCGGGCTCGAGGTCGACCGTCGCGACGAGACGTTCATCATTGAGGGCGAGGGGAGCCGCTGTGTGCTGACCGGCGTGATCGGGCGCGACGAAATGCCCGATCGCGTGCCCGACTGGCTCGAGGCGGCACTCCGCGACGAATACGGTATCAAAGAGGTCGTGCTCGGGCGATGAACGACGATAGTATCGATTCCTCCGAGCGAGGCCTGCTGCCACAGGCTAGCCGGTCGGAGCGCAGTAAACCCACGGCTACGAAATCCAATGAGACAATCACAGAGCAATCCCACCCGATCGTCAGACAGTGCGCCTAGTTTTAAGGCGAACCGACAACAAGAAACCCGACATGCACGGCTAACAGATCGTGAGGTCGAAGGGGGCCGCACCCCCCAAGGAGACGGACCTAGTACATCCATCTTGTTGGGCGGATTCGGCCTTATAGCTTTCCCCTCGAGTACTGGCGAGGCTCGCCAGTGCCGGGACAGGGAATCCGTCTTCGGTCCTCTCGATGCTAGTCGTGCGGCCATCGGAGGTGGTCGCGCATGACGAGAGATACCAAACAGACAACGAAACTAAACGACACCGAGAAGAGCAAACTCGAGAAGCTTGCAGAGGCACACGACTGTAACCAGTCGGCGCTCATGAGGCAGTGGATCGAAGAGAGCTGGGAAGAGAACTTCGGCGACGTACACCCCGACGCGTTCGACCGCCACGACATGGACATCGGGGCGATCGTCAGCGGCGAGGTCGATCCCGGCGAAGTCGAAGACAAGTTCAAGATGGACGGCGAGCAAACGCCGAGTGTCCCCGCCGCGGATGGCGGGCTCGGCGCTGCGGTCTCGCCGGCCAGTCACACCCCAACGCAGACGCCGACCGGGCTGGCAAAAGCCGGCCCGGCGCTGTCGTGGGACGAACTGAAAGAGGCGGTCGAGCGTCACTGGGACCCCGACGAGGGCGACGAGGACGGCGAAGAGAGCACCGTCGGTTTCGAGATCCACCCCGACCGCGTCGAACCGGAGTCCTTGAAAAACAACCACGAGGTGTGTGCGAAGATTATCACCGGCATCCTGCGCCACGAGCAGGACGTAATCGCCGGCCCCCTAATCGAACAGCGCATCGAGGATTACCTCGGTCACAAGGTCACGCGCGCGGACTACGAAAGCGGGCTCGAGTACAAGATCAACCAGTACAAGCCTCAGATTATCGGGCACCTGGAGGATCACCCGAACATCACGGTCGAGACCTACTACGCCTCGGAACAAACGCTCAAAGACCAACTCCCCAGCTACGTCGAAGACCTCATCGACGAGTTGCATTCGAATACCGCACCCGATCTCGAAACATGGCTCGAAGAGACTCGGAATCTCGAGGTCGGTCGGATGGAATTCGAGGACTACGACGACTGGCTCGAGGCGCTGCGACAGTACCGCGTCGCGATCGCGAAGCTCTCGGGAGTCCTCGCACACGGCCAGTTCGGCGACATACTCGAGGAGAAACTCGACTACCCCGAAGAGCACTACGACGACGCCGCCAGCTACCTCGTCTCGGTAATGCGCGGTGCGAAAGACGACTACACGAACGCATCCGAGCACGCCCGATACGTCGTTATCAACGAGTACGCCGACCTTGACGACGGCTACCGGCTCGATCTTGACGAAACCGAGACGGCCACGATCGACTTCGGGACACGCGAAAACGCCGACGGCCAGATGCCGCTCGGAGAACGGTTCACGGTCATTGGAGAGAATCTGTGACCATGACCGAGAAAATCGATTCCGACTCGGTACTGTTTGCCGTCCCCGAAGCGGACGACGAGTCCGAAGACGAGGTCGACCTGAGCCCCTTCGAGGACTACTCGCCGATCCACGAGCCCGACTCGTCGCTGTTCGATGTGCCCGACGGAGAGGATTCGGTCAGTGATATCGTCCGGGCCGTCGACGGCGCGGTCCCGGTTCGGGACACCGACCCCCTCAGCAACGAGACGAAAATCGAGTTCGATGCCGAGCAAGAAGCGGAGGCGCTTGGGATCATAGACAGTACCGACGACCAGCGGGAATCCGCGGAGTGACGGCATGTCGGTGCCAGCCCACTCCGTAGCTGTTGCTATATCGATTCAAAAAATATCCCCGAAAGGTACGTACGTATCTGAATTCTTTTTCTCGAGAGGTGCGTAGCCCGATGCCATTTATCGCCTCTCGAGACGGCGAGAGTGTAATTCCCGAACAGGTCGAAGACGGCGAAGATGTGTGGTGTCGGGCCTGTCTCGAGCGGATGCGAGCACGCGGCCCGTTTGAGGACGGGACGGCGCGGCACTTCTATCACGTCGAGAACGACCAGGGCGGCGCTGGCTGTCGCGACGGCAGTCCCGGGGAGTCGGCCACTCACCTGAAATGGAAATCGTGGGCCGTCTCTGCGCTTCGGCAGCGATACGACAACTATCACGTGTGCGCGCCCGAGGTGCCGATCGACGTGACCAGGACGGAAACGGAAACTGACGAACGACGAGCTGACGCGCTGCTCGAGTTCAACGAGCGAAACCGGTTCTACGGCAACGGAATTATCGTCGAAGTGCAGCACTTGAACGTCAGTAAGGACATCCGCGGAACGACACACGACTACCTCCAAGAAGGGTACAGTGTCTACTGGGCGACCGAGGACGACTTTGAGAACGATCGGTTCGACCTCGAGCGAATGGAAGAGGCGTTCAACGAGGGTCGCCGATCGGCGTTTTCGGTGTACCGATCCGAGCCGCCGCGTCTGGATGCGCCCGAACCACTGTCGGTAACAGAGGGTGAAGAGAAAGCCTACACAACGGTAAACCCAGTGCCCGAGTGTTCGCATGAGTTCGTCCCGGCACCAGAGGGGAGTGTATGCCTCCGTTGTGGGTTAGAGCTACGGCTATGCATCTACGATTCATATAGAGAAGAGTTGCGCCCCTCATCGAACTATAGCCACCGTGTGCGCGCAGAGAGGGTCTTGGCCGCAAACACAGCCTCTATTGAACGTCCAATTGAGTTCGAAGAGATAGAGGAATATGGAGATCCCCCAGACGACCACTCACACCATTGGGGCCACTCTAAGGATTTAGTGAACGGTGAGAAACACCACTGTCGGTACTGTGACGCGACCCTTATGGAAGGCGTTGGCCGGATTGTCTTGAACCACGAGTAGTTCATCGCGATCGCCGCGGCCGACGGTGTCTTTTGTTGATCGTCTCGAGTAGACCAGCTACAGGTGGCGACTGTATCAGAACCCAGAGAGATCCGCGAAAAAATTTCTCGGTGAGAAGCCGTACCGGCAAGGGATGCCGCGACTTTTTTCCTCGAGAAGTAGAGAGGACGGCTACCGGGTGGCGATTTTAGACTGACAAAAGATCGAACGTACGGGCCCGTACGAAATAATTTTTTTTTGCTCCGAGACCGTCCGAGCGTGTAGGAGGGGTTCAACGAAACCAAGACCGTCGGAAGAACGTTTCTGGGACGCGAAAAGCGAAGAACTGCAAAACAGGACAGAGAGAAGCTAACGAGACCGGCTGCGGCTACGTTCCCCTTCACCTTGCCTCAAAAGGTCTACTGCGGTCTAGTAGGATACTACAGGTTAAAAGAGTTTCGGTAGAAACTCAATGTGCTACACTATGGTATATCTTTAGTTTCCGGGAGGATCGTGGTGAGTCTGTCTCGGTCTACCCCACCGTGGAATCTATCTTTCCCTGCCGTCTCGAGGGCTGTCCTCTTTATCCTCTCCTTTCGGCCCCTCTCGCCGTCCTCTCACCCCGCCGCACACTCTCGGAGGGTCTGAGAGCAAGAAAAAATTATTCCCCGAAAGATGCGTACGTACATCGAGAACTAGAGAGGTTCTTCACTCGTCGGCCACGTACCAGACTCTCGCATTTGCGCTCAACGATTCAGACATCACTTCATCGTCGTCCTCGAGCTTGGTCAGCCGACGATACGCTGTACTCTGGTTACAACCGAGTCTTTCGGCGATCTCCGTTGTTGATGCGACCGGACACTCCCGGACCGCATTCAGAAAGTCGTCGTCGGTGTATTCGTCGTTGAAACGCTGTGTCTCGTCGTCTCGAGACCGATCACTCATTATCTGTACGCACGCACTGAGGCACCAAAAACCCACGCATGACAGTCATGCATGGCAAGAACTAAGTCAATCCAGTTGAATGTAATAACTACCGAAGCATCTCGCTACGCGGCGAATCTCAGCGTAGAACCGTCGCGAAAGCAGTGTGCTGCCACACACTGCGACTGCACTGCGAGTGCTTCGTGCGACGACTAATCACAGAGCAATCCCACGAAGCATGCCCACGTTACAGCGTAACCGACTTAAATCTAGTCGGACCGGATCGAGTACAGAGAACAGTTCTCAAACCGCACGTCAGCCACGCGACCGACAGTCGTCCGACGGCATCGCGCTTGCGGCCGAACCATCCTACGATCGCGAGTACAACGCACTGCTCTCGTTAGAGGAGGCCGTTCGCCAATGAGCACGCCCTACGCGGCCGCCGAGACCGACCGGCCGGCCTACCCCGAGGTCAAAGCCGAGTTTGGGGAAGATCCCGCTCGGTACCTCGCCGTCGACGAAAACGACGAGCACGACGACCATCCGCTCGCACTCGCCCACGCGCGTATCAAAGCGATCGACGACCGCGAGTTACTCAAACACTGGCAGCGGATCGAAGCCAAACACTGGGGCCGCACCGAGATCATGGCCCACCTCAATGCTCGCGAGCGCGAGCTGACCGCAACCGATACGAGCGCCGACCCGGCGACGGCTGGAGGTGACGTGTAGATGTCCCGCGGACGCCATGTCGCAGTCGATACGGACCAGATTCTCGAGTCGCTTGCGACGCTGGCCGACGACGGCGAAACGATCTCCGAGGGCGGCGTCGTCCCCAAACGACTCGCGACCGAATGCGGCTATCACAGAGCGACCGTGCTGCGAGCATTGGAATCGCTCGTCGAGGAGAGCGCGGCCGAAGTGGTCTGGGGATTCACGGACACTGGCCCGAAGAAAAGTTTCCTCCCGTGCGAGCCGGCCGACGGAGGTGCCGAATAATGCCGTACTGTTGGGACCACGAGGACTGCCCGCGGGAGAACTGCGAGGGCGAACTCCAACAGCAAGACCAGTACAACGTCATGTGTCTGTCCTGCGAGCGCGTCTGGACGCACGTCAGATCGGAGACGACCCACTCGCTCCAGACGGCGAACTTCGAGACCGTCGCGGAGAAACCGGTCACGATGGCCGACGGCGGAACGAGCCCTGAGACCGACTGCGACGGAAAAGTCGAGTGGCACTACGCCATCGACCACGCGGAGAGTTTCGAGACGCGACATGAGGCCGCCGGGGAGGCTGCGATTATCAACCGCAACCGAGACGAACGCCGGCGCGACGTGACCGTCTGGGCATACCCCGAATGCGACTGCGAGGAATCGGTGGTAACTTTCGACCATGGAGACTGCTGCGGTCGCTGCGGGGCGGTGATAGCATGACGGACGACGCTGAATCCAGCGCCGGCGAAGAAGACTACAAGGCTCCGGGGGATTACGAAGACCTCGATTCCCACGACCGAATTTTCGCCCGTGGGGATATTGCACACTGGAATATCGCGGTTCAGGACCTCCGCGAACTGCTACGAACTCTTGAAGATCCAAACCTAAACGACCCGGTCGAACGACGCGAAGTTGAAGAAGCCATCTTCCACGAGTTTGGGGAGATAGAGCGAACTTTCCGTGACGCTTGGGACTCGAGGACAAAAGAACTGGATAACGCCGGCGATCACCCACCACTCACGGACACTGACGAATCGGGTGACTCGAGTCAATGACCGAACCCCGAACCATCACCCTCGAGATCCCCATCCCACAACCAACCCTCGAGCACGCACTCTGGGCGCTGGTCGCCGTCGCGATCGCCCTCGACGCACTCACCACGCAGGTCGGCCTCGCAAACGGGCTGAGCGAATCGAACCCGTCGGGCCGGGCCGCCCTCGAGTACGGCGCGCTCGGATTCGTCGCCCTGAAAGGCGCGGCCGTCGGGGTCGGGCTGGCCGGACATGCGTTGCTCCGGTGGGTCGATCGGCCGACGTGGGGGCTTATCGCGCCCGGGCTTATCGCGGCGGTTTGGCTCGGCGCGGCGCTGTGGAATCTGCGGCTCCTCGCTGAAATCGGGGTGGTCGCGTGATGTGCTCGTATTGTGACCGCGACGACGGCCACACGCGCGAGCACTGTCCCGAGCGTTTAGAGGACAAGTACAGGACGGTCGACCTCCGGGACGGCGAGACGACAGACGACGACAGTCACGCCGATGTGGTGGCTTCCCAACTCGCCGAAGCCGACGACGAGACGCTCGAGGAGACCGACGGCGAGGACGACGACCGGGAAGTTCGATGTGACGGCGGTACTCCTAATTCCGACACGCACTCTGCGCTAAAAAGAGAAATCGCACAACAGCGAGCGGTTGACAACATCGACACGCAGATCGACGCAGCGCTGGCGGACGCTCGGCTCGGTGTCCTGCACAAGCCGTTCGCCGACGCACCGGGCGCTATCGACGCGAACCCGGCAACGTGGTGGGACTATTTCTGGGCGGAACTGTCGCCCGTCCCGACCGACGCCTACCGTGACAGCGCCGCGGAACAGGCCAGCGGACAGGTTTCGCTGGGCGATTTCGACCGACTCGTCACGGACGGCGGCACCGTCTGGACCGAGACCGAACAGGCTCGTCTCGAGGTGGGCAACACGCGGAAGCCGATCGCCGTCAAGAACGCCCGACGAGTCACCACTGGCGACCTCGCTGCGCTCGCGATGTGCGCCCACCGCTTCGACCCGTCGGACGTTGAGGGCTGGTACACACACGAGTTCGACGACGTGCTCCGGCAGTGGATCTGTTCGAATGTCGAGAGCGTGATCGCGCGACTCTCCCCGCACTGCGAGACCAAGGACGGCGATCTCCCGCCGCTCCATCCCGCCGACGACCTCTGGGTCGGGGAGGTAGAGACTGGACCAACGCAGACGACGCTCGACGCAATGGAGGACACCCAATGATCCGCCTCACCCGACTCCCCACGCTGTCCACTCAAGCCGCCCGCCGACTCGGCTGTGCGACCGTCGCGACGGTTCTCGGGGGCGATTTCCGATGACCTCCGCACGCGGCTGGAAGCCCAAGGCGGCCGACTCGAGCGCCCCACGCTGTCGGAACTGCGGCAATCAGGTCACGCGACAGTTCGCCCGCGTCTTCGGCGATAATCGCGACCGCATCCACTCGTGTCCCGACTGCGCGACCTACCGGGAGATGAAAACCGGTGCTGTTCCCAAGGAGGTCGGAGACCAATGAGCGACGAAACCAC
The DNA here is from genome assembly GCF_000337195.1 of Natrinema versiforme JCM 10478. GTDB lineage: Archaea > Halobacteriota > Halobacteria > Halobacteriales > Natrialbaceae > Natrinema > Natrinema versiforme. The sequence goes on from NZ_AOID01000019.1 coordinate 32,300, forward strand.
GCACTCGCCGCTCACGTCGGCGAGCATGGACCCGGAGAACAACGAGTACGCGACCCCGCCGAAGATTTGGCGACCGATCGATCGCGCCGTCGACGGCTTCGATCTGGACCCAGCTAGCGGCGCGGAGTCGTCGCCGATCGCCGAGACGCGCTACACGAAAGCTGACGACGGACTCTCGAAAGCGTGGTTCGGCAACGTGTGGCTCAATCCACCGTGGAGCACGAATGGCAACGGGAACGCGAAACACCGCTGGCTACAAAAGGCCCGTAGCGAGGCCGCGCGAGACGCTGTTGACCGCGTGGTCGTACTCATCCCGTCGGACACTGGCGCGCACTGGTTTCACGACCACGTGCTCGAAGCCGATGCGGTCTGTTTCGTCGGCCCCGGACGCATCCCGTTCGAAGGCGTCGGCGTCGATCGGAACCCGTCGTTTGCACTCGTGATCGCGGTGTTTGGTCCCGTCGACGACGAACTCGCCGACGCACTCCATACATTCGGTGCGGTCATGCGCGGGAGAGAGATGTACGAACCGCTGCAACAGGCAACACCCCCGACCGCGACCGATGGAGGCACGGACCAATGACCGACCACACCACGCTCGTCTGCGAGCACCACGGGTCGGCCGACTGTCTCCGATTCCAGGGCGGCGAGATCGACATCCGAGACGGCGCAGTCGCCTACGCCGAGTTGCACTACTACTGCGAGCACTACTCCCGACTCGAGGGCGTCTACCGACTCGCCGAGGACGTAACGACCACCCACGGCGCGATTCTCGAAACCGAAACGCGCGGGACGCCGCTGGATGAACAGCGAGGGATCGACCAATGACCACTGGTCGCTACGGCAAGGCCGTCGACCACGACGCCCTCATGGAGACGGTCGCCGACCTCGCAGCCCGCGGCGAGACGCTGCTCGGCGGCGGTGTCTCGCTGGATACGATCGCCGAGCACTCAGAGTTCGAACGCTCGACGCTCGCGAAACACTGTCGCAAACTCGCCGATCGGGGCGACCTCGAGCGACGGTGGGGCGTCGGCGAGAACGGCCCGCAGGCGGCGTATCTGCCTGCCGATGGAGGGCAAGACCGATGAACTCCGATATCGACGCCTACACGAACGACATTCACGAGGGCGACGCCGCGGAGACGCTGGCGAAGATGCCCGACTCGTCGATCCACTGCGCGGTCACGAGCCCGCCGTACTGGCAACTTCGGGACTACGAAATCGACGGCCAACTCGGGCAAGAACCAACGCTCGAGGACTACGTCGCGTCGATCGTCGAGATTGGCGAGCAGGTCCGCCGTGTGCTCCGCGACGACGGGAGTTGGTGGCTCAATCTCGGCGATGGATACGGCGACGACAAGCAGAAACAACTGGTCCCCCAGCGCGTCGCGATCGCGCTCCAAGACGCCGGGTGGCTACTCCGCAACGATATCGTGTGGGAAAAGACCGGTGGCGGCGTGCCCGAACCGGTCACCGACCGCGCGACGAAAGGTCACGAAATGGTCTATCACCTCGTGCCCGCCGACGGCTACTGGTACGACACCTACGGCGTGAATCCCGACGGAACGCCCGTCGCGGACGTGTGGGACATCTTCCCGACGCCGTATGATGAGGCCCACTTCGCAACTTTCCCAAAAGCGCTCCCCGAGCGGATGGTCAAACTCTCGTGTCCGCCGACGGTTTGCGCGGCGTGTCAGACCCCATACCGCCGCGCGACCGAGGAAATCCAGCCGTGGACGCTCTCGCCCGACGACGTTGAGCGGCCGCAACTGAAACGCGCGCTCGAGCGATACCACCGCTCCGATCTCACGCCGGAACACCTCGAAGCCTGTCGCGCACTCGGCTTCGCCGATGCCGGCCACGGGAAGAACTGTCAGACCGGCACCGGGAACAACACCGCCCGAGTCGAAGACCTCGCAGCCGAAGCGAAAGCGGTGTTGGATGGCTATTTCAGAGAGTTCGCGACGACGAAAACCGAACCTGATGGCTTCGAGCAATCCTGCGACTGCGAGACTGACGCGACCGAACCCGGCATCGTACTGGACCCGTTCGCGGGCGCTGGCACGACCTGTCTGGTCGCGAAGCGACTCGGCCGCCGATTCATCGGAACCGAACTGAATCCCGAGTACGTGGCGCTGGCACAGAAACGAATCGGCGTCACGGTCGATGAACCCGACCGACTGCTCGAGGACGACGAGACGAGTCTCAGCGCGTTCACCGATGGAGGTACCGACCGATGAGCACCCGAAACCATCCGAAAGGACCCAAAATGGCAACCACACAAACCCCAACGACCGACGCACCGACGCTGCCGACCAACACCCACCCGTGGCCCGCGTTCGACCGCGAGCACGACCCCGACTACCTCGCCGAGAACGACCCGACCGAGACCGAGCGCACGACGCTGGCGGACTTCGGGGGCATCGAGCCGAGCGAGCCCGAGCGAGCCACAATCCCGATCGACGATCGCGAGACCACCCGGCAGACGAGTGTCTTCGAGTTCCCGACCGCGTGGTGGACCGACGCGGATCGACTCGAGACGCTGTTCGACGAGCGGGATCTCGCACTCGGAGAGATATCGAATCTGTTCGGCGACGACCGATGCTACGAGGTCGTCCGATCGCAGTTGAACGAACTGGGTGTTCGGGACCCGGATACAGACGGCGCGGGCATGGCGGCGTTTCTCGAGAACGCTTCGCCCGGCGACGTGGGCGACCCGCTGCCGGATGCGTTTCAGGACGACGACGGAGGTGCGTCGGCGTGAGTTCCCAAACGCAGTACAAGGACGAACGGCCGTGTATCGTCTGCGGCGAGCCGATTTCGGCGAGCAAGCAGGCCGAACACCTCCGAGTCGACTGCGAGGGCGAACTCGAGGGGGAGAAAGCGTGACGCGACTGATTTCCGACTCCGAACAGGCGGCCCCGTCCGATGTCGAACAGGCGATCGAACAGCTCGAGAACAGCGAGAATCCAGACCAATGACAGGCCAGACCAGCGACGACCGTACTGTCGAATCGAACGGCGACCGAATCACGGCCACGCTCAACGGCAGCGAACTCGAGGACGACTGGCAGACCATGCAGCGACTCGCCAAGGATATCCTTCGCGAAGCGGAGACGCACAAGACCGACCTCGAGAAAGCCGAGGCGATCTCCGGTGCGTGGGTTCGCGTCTCGTGTGACTGCTGTGACTACGAGGAAGAGTTCGAATACGCACGGACCGTCCGCGAGCGGAATGCGACGCCGGAGGGCCACGCTGACCACCCGGATTTCGACTGTACGGCCGACGACGTGACGGTCGAAGCGTTCTGCCCGCGTCACGGAACCATCCCCCTGGCTTACGACGAGTGTGACGGCTGTGCCGATGTTCGGAACGTGATGAACCGATGAGCCCCGATATCTCGTGGCCGCCACAGTTCCCACGAACGGACCCGCAGGACCGCACGCCGAACAACCGCTTCGAGGCCACGCTGCGCGAGTCGATCGACGACCTCGCCGATGAACTCGAGCGCGTCGGGGCCGACGACTGGCGACTCGAGACGGGTGCCGAACACCAACAACGGAACCCGAAATATCCCTACGCGAACGCCTCGCCCGACGATCCGGGCGCGGTCGTGCGCTGGACGATGGACGGCGACCAGTACGCGGCGGCCTGTGACGCCTACACGCGCTTGCGAGACAATATCCGGTCGCTGTACCTCTACGTCCGCGAGAAACGGAAGATGGAATCCCGGCCGGTGACGACCGGCGAGAGCGAGTTCGCGAACGCCCGGCTGCCACCCGCCGACGAGGAGATCGCCGTCGAAGCCGAGCCGCCGGCCCACGTCGTGCTCGGCGTTGATCCGAACGCGGGGCCGGAGGAAATCACGCAGGCGTTCCGGCGACAGGCGGCCGTCGCCCATCCCGACCAAGGCGGGAGCCAAGATGAGTTCCTGCGATTGAAGCGAGCGAAAGAGACGCTACTCGAAAAGGTGGCAGCATGACCGACCACCGACACGCGACCGACCGAACGGAAACGGTCGTCGTCGCGGGCTGTCCCGAGGGCTGTCAGTCGTTCGAACTCGAGAGCGAGGGCCGCGAGGAATCCGTCGAGACGCTTGTCGAGACGGTCAAAGAAGCGTTCGGCGAGTGTTCGCAGTGTGGCGAACCGATCGGATTCCTTCGGAAGGAAGAACCCAGCGAGGTACTCGAATGACGGATATCCAGACCGCGCCGAAACACATCCACCATATCGCCGTCACGAGCGACGACGACCGGCCACTCCTCCCGATTACGAGAGAGCACATCGGGCGCGACGCGGCCGTTCTCTACCCGATCGGTGACGACCAAGCCGGCGGTATCGACCGCTACCAGCGCGTGCTCGAGGACTTCCTTGGCCTTTCGGTCACGGTCACGGATGAGATTCACGACGCCGACGGACTCTACGCCGCGGCCTATCGCCGACTCCGCGACGACCTCGAGCACCACGACGCCGTGTACGTGAACCCGACCGCACTCGAGACGCGGGCCGCCCACCTATTCACGACGGCCGCCCAGACGCTTGCGCTCGAGCGCCCGGGCGACCGGTCACACCTCTCGGCCTACACTGTCGATCGCCACGACGAACCCCGGACACTCCCGCTTGCACCGGACGGCGACCCAGACACCGAGACCGAACACCGAATCCTCGGAGCCCTCGCCGCCGGTTCGGACCCGCCGTCGGTCTCGGATCTGGCCCGGTCACTCGCGGACGGCGACTGTGACGAGTCGTTCCGCTCGAAGGTCCAGTACAACGTCCAGAAACTCGAGGAAAAGGGCTACCTCGAGCGGATCGATGCGGGCCACACGCTCCGGCCGCGACTCTCGCCGATGGGACGGCTCTGGACGCGCGCGAACAGTCTCGACATGGAGGAAACCGCATGAGCGAATCCGAATCCGACCCGTTCGACTACGTCACGCCGTCGGACCTCGAGCCGACGGACACCCACGACTACGAGATCGACTCGGTCTGCGTTGAAAACGACGACTATCCCGACGAACTGGCGATCTTCGATGCGAACAGCGAGGGACAACTGACCGAGACGTGGATCGCAGCGACCGGCGAGTCGTTCGTGGCGCTGGCCGACTGGCGGTAACGCCGGCTCTTTTTCTGGGACGTACTTGAGAATCAACTCTCGCTTCGCCGTCTTATCGAACCCACAATATCACGCGCTCCGATCCTGTCGCGTCCGCTTACAAGCCGCTCGGTATCGTGTCGGCGGCCGGCAGTCCTCGAGTGCGGGACATCGGTCCGAGCGACTGCGTCGCAGTCACCGGAATCCGGTCCGATAGTGGTGGCAGAGAGATAGTGCCCGTATCCGAGACGAAATCGAACACATCGATATCACCGTTCTGCGGATCGGAGACGGTCGTATTCTGAAATCGACAATTCAACCGGCGACTGTCTCGAGCGACAGGTACGGTTGTAGAATCACCGTCTCTCCTACCCTGATACCACCCGCCCGACGCCGACTACCGGGACCACTGAACCGTAGCTAAATATATTCTCTCACCGAGAGAAATAGCAATCTCTCAGTTCTATAGAACACGAAAACCGACTGTCGGGGGAACGTTTATACCTAATAACACAGAAATATGAAGTATGGCGAAAGCTGATACGACGCCACGAGAGACGGTGCCTGAACTGACCGGATTCCAGCGCGATCTGCTGTATACGATCGCCGACGCTGCACCGGCGAAAGGCACGAAAATCAAAGCAGCGCTCGAAGACTACTACGGCGAAGAAATCAACCACGGCCGACTGTATCCGAATCTTGACGAGTTGGTCGATAGTGGGCTCGTGTGGAAAGGCGAGCGCGACAAGCGAACCAACGAGTACGGACTGACCGGAGCCGGCGAGGCGCTGCTCGCACAGCGGTGTGAGTGGCAAGCGGGCAAACTCGAGGGGGTGAGCGCGTAATGGCTGTCTACCGGATCGACGCCGACTACAACGCAGACGGGCCGGTGTTGACCAACTCTGACGAGGACTTCCCCGCGCGCATCAAAGTCGCGACGAAAGATTCGTTCGGCGAGCTGCGACTCTCCCGAGACGACTACGCGAGCGTTCTGGAACTCGTCGCGGGCGTTGTGAGCGACGACTTCCCCGACGAGTGCGAGATCGACGGCGGATCGGTCGCGATCAATCCCGCACCGCCGGAGACCGAGGACACGTGGGAACTCGAGATTCGAACTGACGGTCTTCATTACAAGTTCACGCTTTCGGAGGCCGAACTCGGCGGCCTCGAGAATCTGCTCCGGTCGGTCCATCCCGACCATGATCCGGCCGACAACGCGGACGTGGAGGTGCGTGCGTGATGTCCGAATCCAGTGAGATAACGCACTTCGAAGTGACGGTGAAGAAAGGCGAGCACGGCGAGACGATTGACGTAATCGATATCGATGCAACGTCTGAGCCGGACGCCCATCGGAAGGCAAAGCAGCGAGACGACGTGTACGATGTCATGACCGGGTGTACCACTGAATACCGTCTCGATGAGAACGGGGGCAAGGTCTACTGAAATGCCGACCGAAGAGGCAACCCAAGACGAGGATATCGCGTGGGAAGTCAACCTCTGCTACTCGAAGTTCAACGAGTCGCCGAGTGACGAAACGCTGACTGTCGCAGCGCCGGACCGCGAGTCGGCGATCGAAGCGGCTCGCGAAGTCTCTCGAAACAACCCGCCGAAGGTCGGCCCGGTCTACAAGTGCCGTGAGATCCCGGTCGGCCTCTGTGAGAACCGAGGTGAGGCGTAGATGCCGCCGGTCTATGTGCTTACCGACGGTGACGGTGAGCGGATTCGCGGAGAGGTCTACGACGACCCGGATGCGGCGATCGACGCTCGGGCGCGGTTACTCGGACAGGACGACTACGATCGCGACGCCGAGGTTACTGTTGAAGTGCAAGACGACCGGCCCGACGAGAAGACGGACGGCTATGAGTATCGTCTCATGGGCATGGCAGAGACGGGCTGGCGATGCACCGAGTGGGAAGACTACGAGACCGTGCTCGAGAAATACCCAAAGGCTCGCGATTCATGGAGCGGAATCGCCTTAGAACGCCGCGAACCCGGCGAGGACACAACGATCGAACGGAAGCCCCGTCCAGATGTCGAACAGTGGAAACCGGTGACCGAAGACATGACTCACGTCAAAGGCGAGGAGGTCGGTTCGGCATGAGTACCGACGACACCACACTCGAGCCGGGAACGACCTTCAAAACAGCCACGGGCGAGTTTCAGGCGGTCGACGACCCGGCACTCGGTACCGTCGTCACGGAAATTGGCGACCGAGAGATCGGCGCTGACAGAGTCCCCGATATCGGCGACGACTGTCCACGGCCCGACTGCGAGGGCCACGTCGAATCAGTAAACGACCGGCGCTCGTGTAGCGAGGGCTGTCTCGAGTGGTTCCGAACAACGCCGGCCGACGGCGACCCGTGTGACAAGTACGGCGATCGGTGTGACGGTACGCTCCGGGCCACCGGCGAGACCGAGTGGGAATGCGATACCTGCGACCGAAGCGGGTGGTCGGCCCGGGTGACGTGGCGCGAAGCGTGGCTTCCCGGCGCGGATCGTGGGGGTGAGGAATAGATGCCACTACACGGCCCACGCGATCCCAAAAACAAGGGCTACCCCTACGGTGTCCGCATCACGGTCGCCGGGATCGACTGTTACAGTGTCGGTGCCGAAGGCCGCCGCGAAGCCGACTCACTCAAGTCCCAACTCGAGCACGCGGAGGGCGTCACCGAGGCGGAGGTCGTTCACTATGGCTGAGACCGACGACCGCTACGCCTACTCCCGACTCACGGACACGTGGTACCGCGTGTTCGACTACGACCACGTCGAAGGCGACAAGATTATCGCCAACTCGAAAGAGGAGGTCGCCCGCGAGGACGTGCCCCAAGAATGGCTCGAGCGTATCGATGAACGACCGCTTCAAGCGGAGACCGATTCACAATGAGCACGCACGAATCCCAACAGACCGACGAAACCGAATCGAAACGACGCACTGCGATCAACCAACTCGGCGGCCCACGCGCCACGCAGATGTATTTCGACGCCGAGCGCGAGCGCCCGGTTGTCCTCGGGCAGAAAGACGGCTGGGGCGTCAGCAAGCGCGACTACATGGAGCGGACGTGGTACGTGATCCACCCGCGGTGCTATCTCGCCGACTCTGGCTGCGAGATCGAAACGATCACCCAGCGCACCAAGCTCGATCGGATGGAGACCGATCGCTACCAGGTACTCCCCGACGAGACGGTCGACCAGATCCTCGAGACCGCGCAAGCGCGGAATCTTACGTGGTGGAAAGCCGAGAGTCCGCATATCCCCTACGACGGCGAGGGTGGCGTCAACGTCTACGTCGACGGCGAGTACCTCGAGCACCGACGCATCGAAAACGAACACGAGGTGACGGTTCGGGACGACTGGCCCGACGACCGGGCGACCGTTGCGGTCCACGTCGAGTATGGCGACGAACCCGGTCCGATCGTACTCGAGACCGACGGCGAGACAATCGAGTACACGCGGGCGGGCGACCCCGACCGTCTCGAGGAGGGCGTGGTGTTCGAACCCGCCGACGGCAGTGACGGCCCGACGGTCGAACTCCGCGTCGATACGGGCTGCGAAGAGTGTGGCGAGACCGAGTACGAGCTGTCGGAGGTGGCTGTGTAGATGCCGGTCGACACCAAGACGGTTGACTGTCCGCACTGTCCGCGGACGGCGTCGGCGACACTCGCATCGTTCAACGGGAGTCGCTGTCCGTCGTGTGGGGGTCGGCTATGAATCTCGAATCCGAAAACGGCGAATGGTCGCTCACGAAAGTCGACGACGTAGATCCACACGAGTACGTCACACAACGCGAGAACGGCGCGTTCGATATCGAGGGGACGCCGATCATGGTCCTTGGCGACGGCCCAACCCGAAGCGAGAGCGACCGGCTGTGTGCGGTCCACGTCGTCGACATTGACCCGGAGGTAGACGACACTTCGACAGTCTCGCCGCACGACCTACTCCATTGTGTCTACTGGGTGCGACCGAGCAACGGCGGCACACGCCACGACTTCGGGATTGTCGACACCGAGAACATGATCCAAGCGGTTGCGATGGAACTCAACGAGGACCCGGACATGAACATCCTCTGGAAGAACGACCACGACGAGAAATTCGCCGGCCACGTACTCTCGGCGCTGCGGACAAAGTTCGGCGACGACCGAATCCAACCCGACGGCGAAACGCGCGAGGACGCACTCGAGCGTGCACAGAACGACGGCGCGGACGAGTCGGACGACCCCGACGGGTGGCCCTACTACGATCAACTACCCGACGATGTGGGCCGTTGCTCGGTCGCTGGCCGCCAGCACAAAGCGACGGATGTCTACAAGACCGACGACGGCGCGCTCGAGTGTTCGCTCTGCAACGGGGTGATTCGATGACCGACGCTGGCGACACGCTCGCGGCGATCGCCGCCGACGCGAACGTGCTCGGATTCAAACCCCACGTCGATGCGCTGGTACTCCAGCCGGGCGGCACCACGTTCGTCTACTACACGCGCGACGACGAGATTCGGTGTGTCTACCGAACCGCTCACGGCCCGGATGCATGGACTGGCGGGAACGCGAAAGAGGCCGACCGAGTGCGCGAGCACGTCCGGGCGGTCGGCATCGAACACGTCGAGACGACCGACCAGCGGCCGTTCAATCGACTCAGTAGTGGCCCGTTCCGCGACACCTCGCAGTTCTCGGACGCTCGGCTGTGGGCGCTGGCCGACACCTTCGGGGACTTCGAGTCCATCGCGACCGCGCGCTCGGATCTGCTCGAGACCGCGCCCGGAATCGGAGAGACGCTGGCCCGCAAAGCTGCGCGTGAACTGGCACAGTACCCGCTTACGGACGCTGACGAACAGGAGGTGAGCGACAGTGAGTGAATCCGACCCATCCAGAGAACTAGTCGAATCGCTACACGAACAGGCGTTCGAAGCACAGTCATTCGCCCGCACGGTACTCGCCGGAACGCTGGCCTACGAGGACGGCGTACTGGAGAAATCGCAACTCAACGACCTCATCGAGAGTACCAGCGACGACGGAATGATCCCATCGGAGTGCTACCCTGGCGACGAGTATTTCGACCGGGCACAGACGAAACTCGAGAATCGATACTGACCATGACTCAAACTCCCGACCGAATCACCGAATCGAACGACCAGACCATCGTGGGCGGCGGCCACGTCGCCTACGAGATAGACGCGACGGAACGGCGCGCACAGTCCCTCTCGTCGAAACTCGAGACGGCGATCGAGGCGTTCAACGCCCGCCAATTCCACCACGCGCCGAAAGAGAGTGTCGGCCCGAAACGCGCCCATACCGAGTACAAACTCCGGGCGATCACAGACGCGATCGCCGAGGCGAACGAGCGGCCGTCGTTCACCAAGCATATCGACGGCGAGTTGTCCTACGTCGTCACGGAGGGGTACTATCCCGACGAGTACACGCATTTCGTGGACCTGACCGATATCCCGGCCGACCAGCGCCACCGGGCGCTTTCGACGGTCCAAAACACGCTCTGTCGGCACGGCTATATCGTCAACTCGCTTCGGAGCGGCGACGACGGGACCCTCGAGAAACTGCATATCGTCTCGCTGGCGTGGGTGTACGACGCACGGTCCCACGGGAGGACGGCGGCCGATGAGTAGCGCCGAACACCGCCCGATCCCCGACGGCGAGACCCACGTCGCACGCATTTGGTGTCCCGACTGCGGGTGGGAAAAGGTAATCGAGAAAGACGGCCCGGCCAACGCCGAGCACGCGCCGGATCTCCCGGCGGCCCGGTATTTCGCTCGCAACGATATCGCCCGGCACGTCTCCGAGCGCGAGTTCTTTCTCGACGAGTCGTGTACGCCGTTTCTGTTCCGCTCGGACGGCTCGATTCGGCGCTTCGAACCGGAGGTGTGCGAGTTTGTCGAGTGACGAATCCGAGTCTGACACGGGAGACTATCGCTGCCCCGATCACGGCCAGGTCTCACCGAACGATCGCCAACACGAGGGCCGAGCCCACGCCTTTGTCTGTCCGAGAGACAGATGCGGGCAGACGGTAAAGAATACAACAGTTGATTGGGACGCATACTGGGACGCCAAAGAGAACGGCGAGAATCCGCCATGTCCCAACTGCGGGAGCGACAACATCGGTTCGGTCCCGGCGAGCCCACCGTTTCGCTGCCGGGACTGCGGGAACGACTATGGGTGGGCGGGAGCCTACCGACCATGAGGCTCGACGAATTCGCTGAACGTATTTTCCGCAGTTGGCAGCTAATCTAAGTCGTGCTCATCAATAGCGTCTCGAGCCGATCGTAGGTCCCGAATTAGCTTCTCTACACCGTCGCGATCGGTAGTAGCAACAACACTCTTTGAATCTTGAATCATTTCAATCTCCACGATCCCGTCTTCTCGAGTTCTGACTTCGTAATCAATCTCGTTATCTGACATCGTGATAATCTTATCCACCGTTCATTTAGAGCTTCTCTTTGACTGATAGCCCGGACAGATAGAACACTCACAACCGAGGAAACGACGCCCGGCGCAGCGTGGGCAACGACCGACGCCGGACATGATCTGAGACGATGATCGGATGCCGCGCACGGGAGCGCGACGTGAGATCGTATCACACGGGGCGTTATCAACTTCATGGCTCGCTGAGTTTCACTCGAAATGAGGTGTGTCGAAACGCCACGAACGGCGCGGGGGAGTGTTAAACGCCCGCTCGCGGTGTTCTGGGGAGTGTCGCGCATGTGGAACGCGACAGGCAAACGGATGCGTGCTGGCCTGTTGAGTTCCGTGCCTACACGTGTTGGTCACGTCGCCTGCCACCATAACGGCTATATCTCGCTAGTCGAAAGTCGGGTGTGGCCGTCGCGTCTGCCGGTTGCGGACGGTCTGACAACGTTGATCGGTCGGCGTTCTGCCTGCCTCCGCAACCGTCACGGCGGCGGCCGTTTCCTATCTACGAGAACCATCACGAATTAGATGTTTCAGTGAGAGGCCGGCTCTATGGGTGAAGAAATGATCTTCCCGTTGATCGCCGCGATAGTCGTTGCTCTCTTTGCGATTGTCCTCTGGGAATACTGGCTCTCTGGAGTGGTGTTCGACTTTATTTGCGGTATCAATGAGAACGCGATCGGCTGTTCGTAACTCGGCGTCTATTGCCGGATTACTGGCGTCTGAACTATTTTACCCGTGAGTAATCCTGTATTCGAACACTACACCCGAATCAGTTGTCTGGATAAGCTATATGTATCTCGTATCTGTATTCAGTATCTGTATATGGCTGATTCCATCAAACGAGCCTGTGCCTACGTCCCTAAGGGGGGCGTTGGCAAGACGACCAGCACGGCACACATCGCCGTTTCGGCGGCACAAGGCCATGGACTCGATGTTCTGTTGATCGATCTTGCGGGGACACAGAACGACCTCGCGACCCAGTTCGGGCTCGCCGATGAGGTCACTGATACCGACGCGCCGGTTTCGGCGGTGTTCGGTGACCAGTGGGAGTTCATTCAGGAAAACATCGATAACGTCGTCGAGCGCATGGTCTACGAAACCGACGAGGGGCCAGACCTAATCCCGGCCGACGACGGCCTCGGCGGGGCCGACAACAATCTCGCGAATGTTCCGCGGGAAGATCGGTACGGCCGACTCGAGGCGTTCATCAATGAGCAGATCGCGCCCGAATACGACCTCGTCTTGCTAGATCTGCCCGGAAAGGAGGACAATATCACGATCAACGGCCTGTTCGCTGCCGAAAACGTAGTTGCCCCGCTCCGACCGGGAGAGTTCGAACGGAAACAACTCGAGAATCTCGAGCGCGAGCTGACCCTAATCCGTGACGACGAGGACCACGACGCCGACCCCCAACTCCGACTCGTCTTTGCAACGATGGTCAACCAGACCACGAATCTTGCCGAGAAGTTTGCGAACTCGCTCGAGACCGAATATCCAGAGATCGCAGGCACGCCAGTTTCGCAGACGGCGAATATCGGCAACCAACAAGGCGAAGGCCGAACGCTGTTTGCACTCCCTGACGACGAGTTGTACAACACGGGCGAACGCGCCCGCGACTCGTACCGCGAACTAACGACCGACCTACTTGACCGACTGGAGGAACGATAATCATGTCCGAAGAGGAAGCCGAAAATGCGTGGGAACAGTCGAAAGAACAGAAACGAAAGGACACGCCGGCCAAGGCCGAGGCCGACGACGCCGACGACGAGCCACAGTCGCTCGAGGATGCCGTAGCCGAGGCATACGAGAAAATCGACAATAATGACCTCTCCTCGAATCTCACGCTTCGCGACGAGAATCTGGCGGCGCTGTTCCACGGACTCGAGGGCGCGAACCAACTCGAGGACGTAGGCGTTGCGGCAGCTGACGAGATCAACTGGGACCAAGAGGATACGGACACACGAGCCGGTGTCCTTCGAGCGTTGGTTCGGATCGGGCTCAATGAGGTAGACAGCGACGAGGACGACGACGGAATTATCCAAGCGGGCAAGGACGGCCGCCGACAGTACTACGATTCAGACGATTTCTGATTAGTCGCTCCCGGAAGAATATTGTATCTGGATACTGTATACAGATACTGGATACAATGGCGATGAACAAGTCCGACTATCGGGAACGCTGTCTCGAGGCGAAAGGCGAGCAGTGTACGATCTGCGACGCGACGGAGAGCATAATCGTCCATCACATTGACGGCGACCGAGAGAACAACGACCTCGACAACCTCACACCCGTTTGCCGATCCTGCCACAACCGAATCCATGGAAATCACCCAGACTACCGGGAGTGGTACGAGAAATTAGAGGGCGAAGCGGGTCCTGCATTCGCGCAGGCCGAAGCTCTTCAGAAACCGATCTACATCCGAGAGGAAGCGTGGAACGAATACGACGACTCCCTCGCTCTTGACGTTCGGAAGAAGCTGTACGACATGGATTTTCGAGATTACGATCGCCGAGAACTGCACGAAGCGACGCTACTGGTAGCAGCGGAACACCCAGAGCTAATCGTCGAGAAGTTCCTCAAAATCCGAGGCGAACTGTAGCCGCCATACTGTATCTGGATACTGGATACGGATATTGGATACTATTATAGTCTTGCAGTGTGACGTATTCAGTGAGCGGGGAAACCCGCCAGATACCAAAATGGCAGAACGCAATTCGCGGGGCGTCAGCCCCGTCGTTGGCACAGTTGCATTACTCGCGCTCACGATCGTCATGGCGGCCACGACCGCCGCGTTCGTCATGGACATCCACCCGCCCACCGAGCCCGATCTCCGACAGTCCCTGGAGTCCGACGACCAACCTGAGACGCCCAACGCGACCTTCCAATTCACCCAGAGCCGCGGCCTCACCACTGTTACCCATTCCGGCGGCGACACGCTCGCAGCCGACCGCGTGACACTCGCAACCGACGACGGCTCGCAGCAGTGGGCCGACAGCGGCGAGGTGACAGAGGGCGACTCGCGGACCGTTTCGGGGAGCGGGGTTCGGGTTCTCTGGAACGGGGAGGTGATCGGTGAATCTGGTACGTAGGGCGGCTGTCGGGGAAACAACTAGTACGAACGAAATTGAAATTTTAGATATGACAGAGACAACAGAGACCGACGAGACGGACCAAGAATGGGCAGAGGAGATGCTGTTAGACGCGGTAGACAACATCGCCGACGTGCAAAACCACTACGACGAACTCACCGACGAGCAAGAGGATATGCTCGCGGACGCGAAATCAGGAATCGCAGCCGTCTATACGAACCTTGACGGTGAGGTGGTATTCGATCTATGACCGACGATACTGAGCGGATAGTGAACGGACATCGGCTTGAAGACCTCGGACAGCCGAACCCCTACGTCCCCGATAGAGATGCTCGTTGTATCGATTGTGGACTGACGACACGCGGGACCATTGACCCGTTCCGAGAGGAACCGTGTAACGGAGACACGGGAACAGAGCAAGCCGAGAGCAAGAACGCGGACCAATGATAGACGACTGTCCCAAGTGCGGCGGCGAAGCGCGCTTTTACGACGGTAGGGGGCCTGTGTGCCGGGATTGCGGCTGGCATCCCCACCAAGGCAAAGGCGGGAAACCAATGTCCGATACCGAAGTGAGGCCAGACCAATGACCGAGACTGATTCATCGATCCCCGACATGGCCGAGATCGACTGGGGACCGACCCGACGGCCACTCGAGGCCGGCGACCCGTGTCCCGAATGCGGGCACCCGTTCAATTCCGACGCGTGGGACGTGCGCCACGTCCACGGCGGCCCCAGTGCCGGCGAGTCGTGGCTCTACGAGTGTCCGGGCTGTGAGCAAGAAACCTGCGTGATCGGCACATGAGCGGGACAGATTCGCCCTCGAGCACGTCGGAATCGGGACCAGAGCACGTCGGCGGCTTAGATACCACCTCGGAGTTGAACGCGGCGTTCGGGTGGCGTTTGGCGTTCATCCCGTTTGCCTATGTCCTAATCGGCCTCATGTACTCCGCCGGATACATGTCATTCAACGTGTGGCATGAATGGCTGTTCGTGGCGCTCATCGGACTGTATACGATCATTGGCCCTGCGGAGTATCTCTACCACCGACGACGGATCGCTAGCACCGACTCGTAGAAACCCCCGACCACACTGCTTTTCTTAAAAGTCGGTTTGGTAGCCGACCGTGACGCGGCCTCTCGCAATACCTGTTGGGATTCGGCCGTTCCAACCACTGGATCGACCAAACCTATTTTGGCCCTCTCTCCTATAGCGGCTATCGTGGTGCCGCTACCGTTGCACAGAGGCCCACACCCCAGAACCGAAGTCCACAGGACTTCGGGGAAGGGGAACCGGTATTGGGGCACTTGCTCGCTTGGACGCTCCTTACGGCACGTCTTCATTGCGATGAGAGTTCCCGCACCGTATTAGGTGCTGGAAAAGGCCTTGACCCCCCCGTTCACGTTTTAGGTGCTTACTTGGGTGGCTGGCGGCCCCTTAGGGGCTGTGCGAGCGCAGCCCGTACCACCTGCCCGACATGGACTTTTGCGGCCGTTGACCGGGTGATACTGTAGCCGACCGTTTCCGATCGGCATCATGCACCGCATTCGATACAACAGCCGCAACGATTATAAATATTGCGACAGTGATTGTGAGTATGGGCAAGACGATAACGGTGTCCGACCACGTCTACGAAATGCTATCTGAGTTAAAAGACGAGAAAGACCACCAGACATTCGACTCTGCAATCAGGGAGGTGCTACGCGATGCCGACCACGAAATCTGAATCTGACACCTACATACGGACTGTCACGGTCCCAATTGAAACACCAACTTCCCGAAAGACTGGGATGCTCAACCGACAGATCAAAAACTACCTCCTGGCACGCCAGTATGCCGCTAAACACTTCCAGAGCGACGGCGTGGTGGCCAGCGATCTAACGTACTCCAAACGCAACGAGCTTCGGAAGTCTATCCGCACAAAGCCCGATGTCGATTTGAATGCACGGTCGATTGAAGTGGCCATAACCAGGATGGCGAAAGACTACAGCAAATACGAAACAGATCCGCGGGCGAGTGAACCGTGGCCTGAGGGTGTCAACATCATTGCTTACTCTGCACAGACGGCATATCTGTTCCACGATACTGGTCGGTACTATCTTTGTGTCCCTGGGAAGAACGACCACCTGATCCTTCCGTTAGTTGTGTCTGACGATCAATACCACCAAGAAGCTCTGCCTAATCCCGAGGCCGCGAAGGACAGTGGACGCCGGCCGGGAACAGCGTTGGAAGATTTCGGACCAAGCGATTTCCAAGGGACGGCTGTCGGACTTGGACAGTGTTCGGTAGTGAAACGCGGTCCTCGAGAGTTCGAACTCCACCTTTCGGTGAAACGCGAGCAGAAGGCGTCACGCAATGTTACTACGCCGCGGTACATTGTCGGTGTCGATCGCGGCCGCAACCAACTCATCTACGCAGCGCTTTATGATCGAAAGGAGGATCATGTGAAACAGTGGGTGAATGTTTCCGGGGACGAGGTCGAGAACATGATGGATCAAGTCGCCGATCGAATCGCTGAATGCCAACAGGCTGGCGTGCTCGAGGAGATGGACAAACTCCGAAGACGGCGACGCCGGTTCAAGCGACAAAAGGACTACGAGGCCGCAAATGAGATTGTTGACTTGGCACATGAAGGTCTGCGCGGACAGTCCACACTCGAGTCATATGGCGTTGTAATCGTGCTCGAGTATTTATCTGGTATGAGTCGGCTAGGTGGGTACTCGGCAGAGCGAAGGCGGTTCGCTGAATGGTCGTACTACCGGCAGTATCTGGCAATCAAAAACAAAGCCGAACCATACGATATTAGTATTGAATCGGTCGAATCAGCCTACACTAGCCGAAAGTGCGCGCGGTGCGGTGTCGATGGTGATGAAACACACCGTTCGGGCATACACTTCGAGTGCGAATCGTGTGGGTACGAGATCCACGCCGACGCGAATGCGGCCGTAAATATCGCAAAGCGGTATGCAGAATCGCTTGAAGCGTAACTATTGAGACTGGGACTGTGGAAAGATGCGGCGCGGCCTCGAGCGCGCCGTGATCGTGTAGACAGACGGACAGCAAAATTCTATCGGAAATGGCGGCCAGCTATCGGTCACTCGCCGTCGGCCCACCGATCGAACTGCGCGACGGGCCGGTGACTGATTCCGTTGTAATTCTTCGGCGGTTCCTTTTCGCCCGTATGAAACGCTTTCCACCACTTGCCCATCGCGTCCTCGAGTTCGTCACTGTCGACGACGGCGAGGAAATGACCTGGCTTCAGATCCTCGTCGAGCGTGTAGACGACGTAGGTCGGTCGCTCCACCGTCTCGTCGTCACCCATCGTCAACACCCTTCCCGAGTACCAGCGCCCCCGGCGTCTCGCCACAGAGCGGACAGGAAAGCACACCTTCGCCGGGCTTCGAGACACCACGCACGGGCTCCTCGCAGTCGGGACAGTGGTAGTTCGCGCCGGTATCGGCGGGCCGACACCGCACGTCGAAGCTCAGCCGGTCGGTTTCGTAGCCGAGTGCGCCGACCGACATGGCGTGTTGCTTGTGGAAGGCCAGCAAGGAGAGGGCCAGTTCCGTGTCGCCGTAGCCCCGATACGGATCGACCTGTTCGGCCAGCGGCGGCGGTTCGAAGTCGTCGAGTGGGTCCGATCGGTCTGTCATTCGGAATCCTCCAGTGCCGCCTGCATTCGGTCCCGAACCGATAGCTCCCGCACACGGTCGGCGGGCGTCGTCTCGAGGATTTCACTCACACACGACTCACAGACCGGCACATCGACCATGCGCTCGTAGTTCTCGAGTAACCGGGCGATATGGGTCGCGTCGCCACGGCAGCCGTCGTAGTATTCGCAGTCGGGCATTTCGAGGTCTAACTCCCGGCCGTCGAGTGTTTGCTGGGTAGGTTCACACATCCGAATCACGCTCCGCTGGCACGACCTCGAGTGTCCCGCGAATCCGAACCGACTCGGGGAAGGCCCCCGTCTTCGGTTCGCCGACCGCATCGGCCACGGCCTCGGCAAGCGTCTGGTAGGAGAGCACCGACAAGTCCTGTGCATCACCGACTGTCATGTCGATCTCGACGGTTTCGGACTCGTCGTTACTCACGGCCGTCACCTCGCCCGAGTCGGTCCCGAAGCTCCCGTTTGGAAAGCGGCGAGCGATAAACTGTCTGCCGGTGGCGGTGCCAGTAGGCCGTCAGCCCCACGGTAATGACGGCGACTATCCCACACGCGAAAACGAATTGGTTACTCATCGGTATGTCCTCGCAGGTCTGTTTCGTCGGCCACGAGCTGTCGAACCGCCGCGCGGATCGCTGCACTCCGATTCGGGAACAGGCCAGCATCGACCAACTCCCCGAGCGCGCCGAGTTGGGCCTCGGTCGCCCGGAACGTGACTCGTTCCATGCTGCCGGTCGTCTGTCGGTCGTGGTCGCCGGTTTCGTACTGGGTGGCCATCTTAGGTTCCACCTCCGTAGAAGCCGACCGCTTCGCGGAACGCTTCGACCGTTGCCTCGTAATCGCAGGTGTCCATTTCGAGGTAGCAGTGCCACTCGCCGGGCTCACCAACGAACTCGTAGAAGCGCCACCCCTCCCGATCGACGCGGACCCACACTTCGGGACAGACCGACTCGTCGAATTTGTCGGCAGTCGCGGCGTACTCGAGTTGCTGTTTCGGTGGGAACCGATTCGTTTTCACCTGCACGAATCGCACCGGCCACGGATCTTTCGCAGCGAGCACGTCGATGAACCCGAGCGGGTCGGTATTCGAGTAGGCATCGACCTTATCGACGTTGCCTTTCCCGTAGACGCGACCGAGGATATTCGCGGCTTCCCGTTCGTTCCGTTCGCCCTTTTCGTTCGTGGATTCACCCGAGGACATCTACGTGTCACCTCCCGGAATCTCCGATTCGACGGTCGCCGTCTGGCCCCACTCGTCGCCGGTCGAGTCACACTTATACGCGTGCGAGCGAACGACGCGCTCGGCGATCTCGCGGTTCGTATCTTCCGAGAGTCCGGCCGCGTCGAGTGGGCGCTCGAGGGACCAGTCGCAGTCCTCGCAGTGGGCGCGGGCGACGCCGGTCTGTGTGCTCATTCGGAATCACCGTCGCGTTCGATCGGCTCATGCTCGAGCGTAGAGTCGAATCCCGCTTCGACCGCGTCGAGGACCTGGCCTAACTCGTCGGCCGACGGGACGTAGTCGTCGTGTGGAAAGAGCCGAACGACGCTTCCGCGGCCGACCCACACTCGGAGTCTTTCGTAGGTCTCTGTCGAACAGATTTCACCGTCGTAGTACGGCGTGTTCCCACCCCCGCATCGGCCACCGATCGTCTGATCCGGGCGGTGGTCCAGCGGGGAATAGCCTCGTTCCTCGAGCGCGTTGTGGAACCGGTCGGTATCTTGGTCAACGTCGCCCGTGAATCGGAGTTGGGCCGGAATCGACGCTGGTACCTTCCGGTCCCTGAATTGGCTCTCGGTGTAGGTGTAGTACATTTCCTCGAGTGCGCGACGGACAGTCTCGCTGTCGGTCATGCCGAACCACTCTCCTCGCTCGCGTCGAAGTAATCGGCCAGCGTCACGCGCGGATCGTCCGGTACGTCCGCATCGTCCTCGCGGACCGGATTCACTACGTCCTTGATGGGGCCGTACTCCGAGCCGTACTCGAGTAAGGCCCGTTCCACGTAGGCAGGGATCTCCTCGAGCGGGCCGACCCGTTCGGCGTATTTCTGAATCTCGCCGTCGCTGTCTTTCCAGAGGACGGTCCGACAGACGACGACGGCGGTCTCGGGCTCGGTCACTTCGGCCGCCCACTCTTCCCGCGTCGGATTCGGCCATACCTGGAGCACTGGATTCTCGAGTTGCGTGCGCGGGTGCATCCAGTGAACTTCGATTTGATCCTGTTCGACGGTCTCGGGGTGGTCGTAGTCGTCGCTCATGCCGACTCACCGCCCTCGATGTACCGCTCGAGATCCGCCCGCCGGAGCACGGCGTCGGGCACGTCTGCCGGCGACGAATAGGCGAGCGAACTGTGAATCGCACTCCGGTAGTTACTCAGCCGGTAGCTGTTCTCGATGCACTTCCCGCAGGGCTCGAGATCGTATTTCAACACGGCTTCTTCGACGGTCTCGGCATCGACACGCGACCACAGCGACCCGGCGGGCAACCGCTGGCCGCATTTCGGGTGGTACTCGTAGTCGTAGCCCTCGGCGTCGCTTTCGGCCCGTTCGTGGACCGTGCCCGACGACGAGGAGACGAATCGAACGTCGCCGGCTTCCCGAATCGTATCGCCGTTCGGGGCCGTCTTGGTTCGGCGCTCCGGGCGGTCGTTGCTACTCATCGTCGCCCCCACGCACGCCGATCTCCGAGAGTTTCACGAGCACGTTCTGGTAAGCCAATTTCCGACCCAGATAGTCCGCGTCGTCGGTCTCTTTGTACCGCTGTGCGGCCTCGTCGCGTTGCTCGCGAAGCCACTGGCGGAAGAGGCCAAACTCATCGGCCTCTTTCGCTGCCGTCTCGAAACCGTCCAAGAACGCCCGCCGTTGGGCTTGCACGTACTCCTCGGCGGCGCGTTCTTTCCACTCTCGGTAGGCGGTTTCGTGCAGGTCTCGGCTCATCGCGTCTCACCCCGCCAGACCTCGAGATACGTCCGACTCACCGAGTACCAGCGGACATTCTCGAGCGCCAGTGTCTCGGCGATAATCGTCTCGGGGACCGCCACGCCGTCGTAGTCGTCGACCTCGTGGTAGCGTCGGGGTTCCCCCTCGCACACGTCGTAGAACCACTGCCAGCCGGTCGTGCGGTCGTGACACCGAAGCACCGTGTCGCCACTGACCAACGCCAGCGGCCCCGGTCGATCGCTCACTCGCTGCCCACTCGCCTGTTGCGTTCGTGCTTGACTCATAGCAACCTCTGATTCCGGCGGGCTCGTATGCTCGAGTCGCCTGAATCCTATGTGTATGCTACACGAAACATATGTAAAAGTGTTCTCCCGACAGACGGGTGTCTTGGGTAGGTAAGACTCACGAAAACAGCGGAAACGGTGGTGTGGACATAACACCTATATCGTCGCCGTGCACACGGCTCGATATGCCCACCGACGCCATCGATATCATGGAGCGACTCGAGGACGACTACGCCGACGCACACACTGCCGACGCCCAACCCGAGTGGACCGACGACCTTCGAGACGCCCACGATGCGATTGAATCCGCGTTCGTTCGGGTCTGCGGCCCGGTGCCGTTCCCACGGATCGAACTCGAGGTGTACAATCAGGCCGCCGATGAAACTGGCTGGCACCGCATCGAACTGTCGGACGGTAACTGGGGATACGCCTACGACAACCCGCCGGCCGGTGTCGTCGCAGCACAGGAGTTTCTCGAAGAGTGTGTCAATGCCGATGCATTCGAGGCGTGGTGGCGCGAGCACGTTGGGTTTGGTGGCGACGAGTAGTCTGTCGGCGGGTTCTTTATCCGACCGTTCGCCGAACACGCTTCTATGGACGACATCACCGAGTTCGAAGCCGTTGAAGAGGACAGGCTCGAAATGACTGTCTCGGACGGGACGACCTACGAGTTTCCTGTCTCGCACGCCCCGGAACTGAAAGCGATGTTCGGCGACCTCGAGATCGACGGCGCGGAGGTGCCGGATATCGAGTGGTCCGGCGAGAACTTTCGGGAACGGGCTGCGGACGAATAGCACTCTCACCCACTGCAACCGTCCCGAAGCCCTATCTCTCCAGTCGGTGAGCGACCGCATGGCCGGCGAGGTGGTCCGGCCGGACAACAGCCGTCTCGCGTACCACCACCTTTCGTGCGATGGATTCACGACGTTACAGTCCCGACTCTCTCCTATGCCCGAGTCCCGAACCCAACGCTTCCGTGGCCGCTCGCCACCCGATCGCGACGACGAGTGGGCCGTCTCGACTGTTGCCCGCCGGACGACCAACCGCGACGGCGCGGCCGTCTGTGCGGCGACCGGCGAGACTGTGTCGCTGTCCGAGCCCCATTTCTACGTGACGCTGGTCTGCGAGAGTGAGTATCGCTTCGATCCCGCGGAGTACGATCACCTGGTCGTCGCCAAGGGCGCGCTCGGTGAGCTGGACGACTGGCTTGAGGGCGGGGAGTAGTTTCACTTTCGCCGCGGTACGGGAACCCTTATTCATCCCGGCAAACATATCTATATCTGTATGAGTGACGAATCCAGCGGCAACGTTTCGTTTAGCATCGATGAGCAGGCCCGACTCTTTGCGTTCGATATCGACCGAAAGGGGCACAATGCCTTGCTTCCATTATTCAAAGATATCTCGAGCGTACTCGAGGTCATCAATGAAACCAGGCCGACCGGCGGGAGTGATGGACTCCAAGAAAATGAGATATATAATGAAGTGCACAACGATCTCAAAACCAATCTGGGGGCGGATATCTCCCCGATGCTGGAGTTTCTGGCAGAAATAGACTATCTTGAACAGACGCCATCTGGGAATTGGAAACTCAAGTCATCCGAAAGCAGTGGTCCTAGCATATACACGGCATAGACCCAACTCTTTTTAGCGGAAGCCGAGCCCAACCCCGTCGATGCGAACCTCACAAGAAGACCTCCTCGTCGTCGAGGCGCTCGTCGAATATCACGCCGACCGAATGGATGTCCAGCCCGCTCGAGCGAGCAGAGCGTGGGTGCTCGCAAAGGAGATCGCCGCGAGCCACGGGCTCGAGATTGAGGATGCGCTTCGGCAGCGGGATAGCGTGTGAAAATCAGCCGTGAACTACCGGCGAGCGAGCGCCTTGTTCGCCCGGCGCTTGTGCTTGAACTCCCGAACCCGCCGTGCGAGCCGCGCCGTCCACCCGCGATAGTCTACGTCGATATCCACGGTCTCGAGATCGCCAGCGCGGTCGTGGGTATCGATCGACAGTTGGGCGGCGTTCTCGAGGGCCGGTGCGGACACCCAACACTCGCTGCGAGGCTCGCCGTCGACGGTGGTCGTGGTTGCGAGGTCGCTATCGAAGCCCTCGAGACCGTCACTCTCTGGCGGCAGGACGTGGATGAAGGTCACGTCGGGGTCGGTTCGGAGCACGACCACGTGGTCGCCGGCCGACGGGGCCGGGAGTGTCACGGTTTGCGGGACGACCCGCGGGATGCCGTCGCCGGTCTTGGTTTCGACCGCTTCGACGTTGCCGTACAGCTCGAGTTCGATTGTTTCGGTCATTCGCTCTCACGCTCGAGGTCGTCCGGGTTCCAGTATCGCGCACAATCGTCACACAGCCACCGATCGCCGGTTCGCATTTCTCTCACTGTGCCCGAACAGACGGGACAGGTGGACGTCGCTCGCTGGTAGTGGGTGCCGGGTTCGCTCATTCGGTCTCACCCGTCGCCCCTGCGTGCAGTGAGCGATTGTCGCCGCGATCGTGGGTTCCGAGCGCGGTATGCCCACACGGCTGGAAGGTGTACTCGACGAGTGTCACCGCCCACGCCGAGACGATTTCGCCGCCGTTCGCGACAGTGAAATCGACGCCCGGATCGTCTCTGGTCTCGGACTCGACTTCGGCCACGTCGTTGCCACACGTCGGGCAGACGATTCCCGCGCCGTCCTCGCTCTTGGATTGTTCGTTTTCTGTCATTCGGAATCACCGTCCTCGAAGGCCGTTTCGGCGGGCTTGAAATGCAACTCGGCGCTTTTCGCTGCCGCGTGCCCCTCGAACGCGACCAGCCCGTAGCGCACGGCCGCCCGGAAGACCGGCCGGAGATCGACGCGCGATTTGTCCTCGTCGCCGACGACCGAGACTGCGGCCGAGGTCTCGAAGTCCGTGGCTTCGACGCCCTCGAGACTGTTCGCTTCGGCGACAAACCCCCCGAGTCGATCGGCCGGCGGGCGGGGATCGGGCTTCATTCAGTCTCACCGTCCTGTTGGGCCTCATACTCGGAGCGCCACATGAGCGTGTTGTGACTCTCACACCACGGACACCGGAGGCTGTCGCCGGGTTCGTGGTCGCGCCACTCGCCGTTGCCACAGTTCGAACAGACCACGGGGTCGTACTCGGTCTCGCCGCCGGCTGGGCCGTCGCCCGTGGGGTGTGGTCTACCCTCGCCGCCTGCCGGCCGCTCGAGGTCGGTCCAATGGACTTCGATGTATCTCCCGTCGCCGGCCGCGAAGTCGTCGGTGCCTTGCTGAATCTCGGTGACGCGAATGTCGTCGGGAACCTCGGCCGTCTGGCCGTTCAGGTAGACGCGGAACGGGTTTGAGAGGCCAACGTCACCCATTGGAATCACCACAGACGGCCTCGCGCAACTCGTCAAGCAACTCCGGGTGATGTTCCTTGAGTAGTTCGGCGTCTTTCTCCAGTTCCTCTATACGCGAACGGACGCGAGAAACGGACTCGTATTTCTTCTTGTCCGGGTCGCCACTCTCACCGGAGATCCGTTCCCGGTCCGTCGTCGTCATGACGGCACGATATTTTCCTGTCCCGGTCTGACTCTGGTGTTTCTCCTTGTGACAACCTTTGCACAACGTAACCAGATTGTCGGGCTCGTTCGTTCCACCCTCCGAAACTGGCTCTTTGTGGTGGACATTCGCTGTTTCCACGTGTGGGTTATGCTTCCCACCGACAGGCTCGTCGCATTCTTGACACTCGTACCCGTCACGCTCGAGGACCGCTCGGCGCGTACTCTGGGCTAACTTTTGTCGCCCTGAACCACTCATTCGTTCTCACCACAGATTCCGTCGCGCAGCTCGTCGGCGAGCGAATCGTGCTCCTCGAGTGCGCCTAGATCCTCGTTAGTGAGTTTCTGAATCTTCGAGCGCACACGCGAAACAACGACGTAGTAGTAGCTGTCCGATACGTCCTTTTCACCGTGTAGGATCGCTTTCTCGTCGTCGGTAAGCAACGCCCGACGATCGTCTTCGGCCATACTGTTGGCTGTCATCGAAGCCATGTTACCAGTTTCGGTAGCCCACCTTATCAAATTACCGTATATGGTAGCGTTACCACAAGCGGTAACTATATAATGGTAGCTACCACATGTGGTAATATGGCAGCGAAGAACTCTACCGCGGACGACGAACCACTCACCGAAACCGAACAGCAAGCCGTCGACGTGATCGAAACGGCCGGCGAGGGCGACCAGGTCCTATTCAACGATCGTGTGCAGCCGCTGACAGTCAAACGCGACAACGGCAGCCCTGTCGGACTCGGAAAAGACAACTCCCTCGTGCTCGAGGGGCCACGCGGCGGCCGATACACGCTTTCGCACAACACCCGCTACGGAAACTCGGTTTCACTCCAGCGACACACCGGCTACAACGACGATGGATTCCGAACCTACGACGACCTCACGCTCGAGTCGGTCGAACTCGTCAACCACCACGAGTTCCGAATCGGGCAGGTACTCGAGGTCACGGACCCACTCTGCGAGGAATACTACGAGGTCGTGACCGATCTTTCCGATGGCGGATGCTACGACGTGGAGACGGTCGGCATCCGAATCCGCGACGGAGAGATCGCTGGCACGAAAGAGACAGGCCTGTTCTACAGCCACGACAAAGAGCGCCTGTTCAACGGCCAACTCGAGGTTGTCGACGACCTTGGACTCTGGAACGGGTCGCGGGCTGAGTATTACGACACCGAGGCCGACGAGACGGTCTACCTCTCCGACCCGCACATCCGCGGCGTTGACTGTCGCCCCGTTGACGGCACCGGACTCGAGGTCGTGGACTGGGATACGATTCTGTTCGGTGACCGGTTCGAACTCGCCGACAAGGACGACGAGAAAGAGGTCATGACCGACGGCGGGACGGTGGCCGCGAGCGGCACGGAACGATACTGCGGGACGTGTGGCTCCGAGTTCGACGAGTGGTCCGTTCGCGATGGTTACGGGCCAGTTTTCGAGACGATCGAATACACGTGCCCGAACGGCCACCGGGCCAAGGAACACTACGACCGTCGGGGATATGTCACGCAGAGTCTCGGCGTGAAGCGGCGTTCGCGGGGTACGGAGGGCGGCCAATGACGGTCTCTTACTGCCCTGTCTGTGACGACCGCACGGTTCACGTTCCCGTTCGGCCGACCGGCGGCGTCGGCGTCCGCGAACGCTGTTACGAACACACCGACATTGACGAGCAGATCGACGCTGGCGAGTACGAACTCGCACACTAACCCGCGCTGGTGCTTGTCGGGGTTCGATTCCTCGAGCGGGCGTCGGGCAACCCCCGAAACGCAACCATGTCCGAGAACGACGACTCAGACGACGATTCCGAGAACAAACACACCGGCAACCCGGAGGGCGACCGATTCACGAAACTCCGCGGTGCCGAGTACGACCGCGTGAACGATCTGCTCCGCGACCAGACCACACTCACCGCCCGCGAGTGGGCGATCGCCCGCGTGTGCAACGATTTCCGAACCGGAACGGGAATCAAGTACACGGCAGCCGGCGAGGCACTTCCCGATATCGTCCCGTTCATGGCCGACGAGTACTCTGCCGGCGCGGTCAGTAGCGCGAAGCACCGCTTCGACACGAAAGTCCAAGAAGCGGCCGGGACGCTGTTGTACGGCGCGCTGTGTGGCGTCTACACGACCGACGAACTAGACGAGATTCTACACGACGCGACCGAAGTGGCGAAGTTCCTGATTGAACTCGAGGGCGGGGAAATCGACCACGAGCACGAACTCGAGGCCGAACAACAGCTCGCCGACGCCATGCGTGAGGTTCGCGAGAAAAGCGTCGAAGTGCGCGACCGGCTCGAATCGGAGGACGACGATGGGGGAGAATAACGTCTCCTCGAGTGCGGGCTATCCGACGCCTCACGACAACACCTGCGACGAGTGCGGGTTCGAATGGCGCTCGCGGGGAACGCCCGCCGCGTGCCCGGAGTGTTCGGCCGACATGCCAGCACACGGGACGTGTATCGATCTCTTCGACCGCGCCCGTGGCGTCGACGAGACGCCGGTCGGCGAGGATGCGGTTGCTGACCTTGACCGAGAAATGGATCGGCGACTCGTCGGCGACCGTGAGACAGGGCTGTTCGACGGCCTAACCGACGCCGAAGATGACTACTACAAGGAACGCCGGAGTTACCAGCACTCTGGCGAGCGCGATGGCCCGGAGTTTCGCGGCCGGTTCTGGCAGGTTCAACGGGAAAAGGCACTCGAGCGCGATCGGCGCTGTCAGTCCTGTGGGATCGACCGGCGGCACTATCAGGAATTTCGCGGCTATGATCTCGACGTACACCACATCGTCCCTGAGAAAGAGTTCGAATCGGCCGTCGATGCACACGCCCTCGAGAACCTAATCACGCTCTGCAAGGACTGTCACGGCCATCTCGAGGGCGTTCCGCGGAAGAAACTCGTCTCGTACACAGAGTACCACGACTGGTTGGATAACGACGAGTAATCATTTTGGCGTAGCCGGGTGGCTCAAGTTCGTATCTCACCCTCTGGTTTAACACGGTTCTACACGCATACGGTCGCGTCGTTACTAAACTCGTGTGTCCTACGTGCGACACACGGACAAGCAGTAGTTTTACGTGACTGTCAGTTGTACTCAGATACGTGAAAATGAGAGTCTTAGAATGCACCCAACCCGGAGGAAACGGGGTTCTCGAGCGGGTGGGCGCATGAATAGCCAACAGGAAACGATCAACTGGTCCCAAAAATCGCTCGAGGAACTCCGCGAGTTCTGGTATGCCGAAATCGAAACGGCGCTGCGACGCGCCGGCCACGATCTCGAGTCTCGACCGACCTACCAGGACATCGTCGACGCCGGCTTTTCGGGCATCGCCTACACGCTGCGCGAACACCACGAGATGACGCTGACCGACTTTCTCGAGTCGGTTGGCTACGAGGGACCCGATACAGACGACTCCTACCAGTGGGGGATCGGCGACGAAACGACCATCGACGCGCTCGAGGAACTCCTGCGGCGGATCGATAACAAACGGGCCGACTCGACGACGCGCTCGAAGCGCTATCGGCTCGCAACCTACGTGCGGCTGTACGAGACGGTCCACGGCACGGCGGCGATCGTCGACCGTGTGCTGGACGAGGAACACGAGTACGACGAACTCCGGCGCATCGAAGCCGTCCTATACGAACTTGACGACGAACTCGACAGTCCCGAATCGAAGCTCCGGTATCTGAGCGACATTCGAGAGTTCTACACCCATCTCGAGACGCGCCACGGTGCGCCGTTCAATCCGGCGGACAACGTCGACCACGGGGAAATCTGGGACGGACGGGTCGACGACGAAAAGGACAATCCGGCGCTCTCGAGCGGCCAGGTGCGGACGCTGTACGACGCCGCCGACGGCCCCGACGAGGGGCTTCTCGTACTCGCGCTGTGTGCGTGGGGGCTTCGCCGAAGCGAGGTCGCACGGTTGCACGTCTCGCAGCTCGTACTCGACGGCGACGACCCGCATATCGCGTTTGACGACCGAAAGAACGGGCCGGGGACGGTCGCGTTGATCTACGGGGTGCCCGAACTCACCGACCGACTCGATACCCTCGGCAGCCGCGATCGGGAGTGGAACGGCTATCTGTTTCCTTCGACCGAGTCCTCGAGCGGCCACGTGACCGGCGAGACGATACAGGCTCGGTTCAAGCGGCTGGCACAGCGAGCGGAGGTTCGCGTTCGCGGCGAGTGGCCGACCTCGAAAACAGGTCGTCGATTCTGGTATACGACCTACAATCAGGCCATGACTGACCTACTGGACAATCTCGACGTGATCGCTGGTGAACAGGGGAGCAGTGATCCATCGGTGGTACTGAAAAACTACCTCTCGGAAGCCGAACGGCGGAAGTACCGACGCGAATTCATGCGCGAACGGCTTGCTGAGGCGTTTGAGAGGTAATCGTGGGCTCGAGAGTCACCTGTGCCCTCGGCGTACAGGCGGCGGGCTTTTTCGATCGCGGTTTCGTCACTCGAGAGGCGGTCGCGAGCGTAGTAGACGAGTGTGCCGACCGCAAGGACGGCGTAGAAGATGGTTTCGAGGGTCTCGAGCATGGGGTTAGGCGTCCGAAGGCACGCCCGTCCGCTCGAGTTCCACGACGTAGCGGTGAATCTCCCCGTCCTCGGTGGTCACGTCCATATAGACGTACATCGACTCGATTTCCTCCATATCGACGTAGTAGCCGCTCTCGATATCGGCATACTCACCGGCCGCAATCAGCGAATAGGCGTCTTCGGGGCCGGTCTGACCGTAGGAGTATGACGACGGATAGTCGAGTCCCGCACTCGTGGTGGTATCGACGCCGTCGATGGAGAGGTGATACCGGGCCTTCGGCACGACACTCCCGTTTTGAATCTCAAACTCGATATTCGACGCCGAGACCGCGTCCCCGTCGGTGTGGACCGCCGCGATCGGCCGGTCGTCATCCGTGGCGTTCGCTGGCGGCAGTTCGCTCTCGGAGACGCCCGAGACAGTGACGTTCGGGCTGTCGCCGTCGAGCGCGGTGGCGTTTCGGATCCGCGGCGAGTACTTGCCGTCGTCGTAGGTCTCTGGGTCCGTCGCGCCCCGGCCGTCGAGTAGCCGCTCGAGGCTGGATTCGTCGTCACTGTCGTTCTCGTCTGTCTCG
Organism: Natrinema versiforme JCM 10478; assembly: GCF_000337195.1. Classification (GTDB taxonomy): domain Archaea; phylum Halobacteriota; class Halobacteria; order Halobacteriales; family Natrialbaceae; genus Natrinema; species Natrinema versiforme. The sequence continues at coordinate 62,441 of NZ_AOID01000019.1, forward strand.
TCATCGGTGGACCCGGCGGTATCGTCGAGTCCGTCGCCGTGACTCGAGTCGACCGCCGACTCGTCTGTGGTACTCGCGCTGTCCATTGGGAACGCCGCGCCGACGCCGATCGGCACCGCGACGAGGACAACGATCGCCACAACGAGCGCGCGCTTTTGAGACCGCGAGAGTGAGATCGACCGGGTCGAGAGTGCGTAGGCTCCGCCGATGAACGCGACCAACAGCGTTGTGTGAGCGGCCCACATGAACGCCCACTCGGCGACGACCCACGGGTAACCGTCGAACAATGCTCGCGCAATCTGGGCGTCGCCGTTGAACATCACGAGCCCAAGAAACGCGACAAGTCCGACCGGGCAGGCGAGTATCCACGGGACGACTGTCTGGGCGTACACCCGCCGGACCGGGAGAACCCGCGTGAGTACGGCGAACACGGCGAACAACACTGGAGCGACGACCGCCCCGACTGCAAGGCCTTGGACTGCTGCATCAAGGGCGCTCTCGAGTCCGAGATCGACGGTGAACGTGTCGGAACTATCCCCACCGTGTGCGAGGAGTTCGATGTAGACCGACGACAGTGCCGTCGCAAGGTAGACGGCGAGGTAGACGGTCGCGAGTCGGGACCACGCGACGCTGAGAGCGCGGTCGGTGAGCGAGCGATACTGTCGGCTAACGGCTGTTGTGAGTGTCATTGTGGTGAATCAGTGAATCGGTTAGTCGTAGCTCTTGAGCGTCGCCTGTTCGGTCTCGTGTCCGTCGTCGTACTCGCGGCCTCGATAGACCCCGACGGGCGTCCGCACGACGCCGTTTTGTTCCTCGGCGTACCAGAGATCGGTGTCTTCGGGCCGCAACCACTCGCAGTCGTCCTCGGAAACGTAGTCGATCGCGTCGGCGAGCACGCGATTCCACGACTGCCAGTGGTCGATATCGTCCATCCCGGGTTGGTCGCCGTCGTCGCCGATCGCCCAGTGACACAGCTCGTGTAACTCGAGCAACGCCATACAGGCCCCAAAGGGCGGGAGTCGATCAAACGGTACGTCGCCGTCAGTCCACGCCGTCGGCGAGTAGCTATCCCCGAGTGCGGATGCTTCCATCTGCTCGAGGTAATAGAAGATCACGTCCCCCGACTCGGCGGGATACCAAAAGGCGTTGAGGCCCGCCATATCGTGGCCGTCGTCGAACGATGCGGGCGGGCGGACCCACTCGTCGGTGCCGGCGAACTCGATTTCTCGGGCGTCGAAACAGTAGACCTTCCGCGGATCGCCGTCGACGTGAACCGCGTACCGGGCCAGGATCTCGATATCGCCGAAGGTGTAGCGCCGGAGTGGCGACGGCGGCGGGAGTGTGTTCTCTGAGCGGTCGTCGGTGCTCATGGTCAGTCAGTCGCCAAACTCCCCCAGAGCCGTCTCGTCGGGATGGTCGCCCCGATCGTGGTCTTTCGTACTCGGATCGGCAGCCTTGAACGCCCGCGAGTCGGTCTGCGTGAAATGGGACCGCGCTTTCGAGACGAGATCCCACGCTTCCGACGGCATCGAACGGCCGTCGGCGTCGGGGCGGCGACTCGACATGGCCTCGTTTCGCAGTTCGCGCAGTTCGTCGAGACACTCCGATTCGTACCACGTCAGCGCCTCAAAGATCGGCTCGAGCGTCCAGTCACGGCCCGCGGAGCCGCGGAGGAACGCCGCCCCGACGGCGTCGAGAAAGTCCTCCCGAACGGGCTCCCGGTCGCCGGTGCCGTCCTCGCGGTCCAGTGCGAACCACAACGTTTCGTCGCGCGTACACGCCGCCACGGGTCGCTCTTGGGTCTCTGTCTGTCGGTACAGTGCCCACGAACGGGCGTCCTCGTCGATTCGGAATGCAAAGGCTGGGTCTGACATGGATTAGTCCGCGTTCCACTCGCGGACCTCCGCGAGTGCGTCCTCGAGTTTGCGCTGGTTGAACGGGTTCGGTTCGGCGTCGATCGCGGCCTCGAGTTGTGCCGGACTCATGAGTCGTGCCCGACGTTTGTAGCACCGAGCACAGAGATACCGGCCCTCGAGCGTGCCGAGCGGGTTCGTCTGGCACCCAGAGGTGTTGCACACCTTCGAGCGGACGGTGCCGGCGAAGGTCTCGAGGAAATCGGTTCCTGTCATACGTGTTTGGTTCTCATACTGCTACCTAGTTGTTTCGCCGACAGACGGCCGTCTCACGCACGCGGGAAGAGAGAACACCGGAGTGTCCTACCGGTCAATCACTACCTCCCGGGTGCCCGATATGAATTATAGAAAATAGATTTATTTCTACATACTGGCGCGCGTATCCTTAGTATATACGCGGTGGCTATCGCGGGCGCTGGAGACTGGAGAACGAACCCAAAATCACAAGACGTGGTTGGGTTCAACTCACTCCGATCTCTTGGAGAGAATCAGAAATCATCCCACGGTAGATTGAGAGCCTTTTCCCCAGTTTCCGTGAGTTGGTACGACCCATTCGGCTTCTTGACACACCTTTTGAGGTCGTCCTCGTCGGAAAGGTAATTCGCGAGCGTGCTCTCGTTGATTCCGCTGTAGTCAGACAGCGTTGCCTGACTTGAAATCTCATTCTGTTCGATCTCCGAAAGGCAGTGTAGCATCCGCCGACGCTTCTTGTCGCTGCATTCGAGCCACGGCCGCAACGCCGCAGGCAATCGGAGTTCTTCGCCACCGTCGGTTTTCGCCGTCTGTGCGCCACCGCCCATGAGTTCGGCCATCTGGCGTTCTTTCGCCCGCTCGAGTTCCTCGAGTCGCATTTCGCGGCTTTCATACGCGACACTGGTCCGTTGAAACGTCAGATCGTTCGGAACGGGGTACTCCTGTCGACGTTCGGCGAATCGCTTGACCGTCTCCCGATCGATCGACTCGCGATCGACACCGTCGGCGAAATCCGTCGAGAGCAGGTACCACGTTTTCACGGGCGGCGCGTCGTCGGTCTCGTGAATCTCGCCGTCAGCATCGACCCACCACGCGACGGCGTCGCCCGCCTCACCGCGCCACCGCTCGCTCTCGTGGTCGCGGACGCGATAGCCATACGCGCGCCCGAAGCGATTTTCGAACGGTACGTCACCGTCTCCGAGTCCGCACGGTGCCCCGCGCCACCAAATCGGCCAGTAGAAATTCTCGTCGACTTTCAGCGCGCCTTGCCCCGGATCGAAGCCTTTCAGTTGCTCTTTCAGGGAGTAGGGAAACTGCATTTCGTCGTCCATCTGTTTGATGAGACCGTTATCCAGTTTCAGGAACACCTTATAGGGCATGTTCGACCGCACAGGCTTTGCCACGTCGTTGAGTTTCTGCGTCGAGCCGACCATCAAGATCCGTCTCGAGCCGCCCTGCGTGGCAATCTCGTACAGCGTTTGCCGAAGTGGTCGAACCTCGGTCGCGTAGTCGACGATGGTCATTTTCGACGGGGCGATCTGTTTCAGCTCACGCACCTCGAGAGCGACCCGCGGAAGCGACTTATCCTCGTCTCGCACCCGGAGTAAGAGCCGCAACCAGAGGTTCGTAATGATGTACTTGAGCGGTTCGTTCCGGTCCTCGAGATAGTTGCAGTTCAGCGCGGCCACGCGGTCGTTCCGGCGGACCATCTCTGCCATATCGAGATTCGTCTCGGCGTCGGAGTTGGCGAGCAGCCCCTCGCCGGCCAAATGGAGCACTGTCTGGGCGCATTCTTTGAGGACCTTGTCCGCATCCATCTCGTAGCGAATCTCGGTTGCACCGTCGTCTGTGATAAGTTCCTCGCCGTCGTCTAAGTCGTCAGTGTTCATGTCGTCGTCCGCGAGGTGACGAATCGTGACCGTCGCTTCGACCTCTTCGGCGTAGGTCTCGAGGCGATCGACGAGAACCGCGACCTCGTCGCCTTTCGCGGTCTTGGCTTCGGCGAGTGCCTGCTCGACGCGGTTGATCGTATTCCGGTCGGCGTCGAACCCACCGAGTTGGAGAATCAGCTTCCCCGTGAGGTCGTCGACGCCGATCGTAAACGGCTCGAAGTTGCCGGGTAGCTCACTCGGTAGCCCGCCCATGGCCGGAACGTACACCTGCGTATCGTAGGCCCGGGGTTCCTGGTTCATCTCCTCGAGATTTGCCCGAATCGGTTCCTCGTCGTTCGGAATCGAGATCATGTTCGTCTCGTCGCGGCCGTCGTCCCACAGCGAGATCCACTTGTATTGGTGGTCCTCTTTCAGGTTCGCGCAGATACTGACGTTCGTACTGTCCTTGCCCTGCCGGGGGAGTGCGACACTGAGGACGTGCTCGCAGGATTTGTGTTCGATAATCGGGAGGCGGTCGCCCGGCCCGATCGGTTCGTCAGCGCCGATCCGAATCCGGCCAACCGGTGTGACTTGCCCGGACGTACTGGCCTTCCCCGGCGCGGGGTCGATCTTCGAGAATCGAACTGGCTCGTACCAACTCGTGTCTTCGACCGAATAGACGACCTCGAGTTCCAGTGCGACCTGGAACAGCGCCTCGAGTTCATCGGCCGGCGACGGTGGCTGGTCGCCACGGTCACGAGTCGCCATATGATCCCGAAAGCGGGACTTGAGCCCGGGGGACAGCCCATCATAATCGGGCCGCAGGACCGTTGCTAACTCGCTGTGGTCCCGGACTAACCAGTGGGCGGCCCGAAGTAATTCCTCGAGATCGTGGTCGGACGCGCCGGCAAGGGCCTTCCGTGCTTGCTCGAGGAGTTTCCGTATCTTCGCGTCCTGTTCGGCGCGCTCGGAGTGTTCTTGGCGGCGCTCGTAGCTCTCGCGGAGTTGTGAGAGTGATTCATCGACCTGTCCGTCGTCGTCGGCTTGGATGTCTGCAACGGGGCGTGGTTGGCTCATAGATTAGTCGGCGGTCTGGGTGGTTGCTCGCGAGTGGTTCCCATCGAACAGTGCAGCGGCGTCGGGCGAGGGAACAAAGCCCTGCAACTCGTCGCGCGGATCAACGTCGGGGAGTTCGTAGACCGGTTCGCCCTTGCGGTCGGTGAACCGATCGGAGAACTGCGAGTGTCGTTCGCTTACGTCGGGAAGCCGGTTCTTTTCGGCCGGGAACACCAGCGTAATCGTTTGCACGTCGCCGTTGGCGTCCATGAACTCGACCTCGCGTTCATCGAGGACGTGTGCGTCTTCGACGAGATACTGGTACTCCGCGCCGACGAGTTCGGGATCGTGGCCGAGGCGGCGTTCGATCCGGGACGACGAGGGTTGTTCGATAACCGACCATGCGAGTTCGGCTTTCGGAATGAGGTCGTCCTCGGCCGCTTCGACGGTCCGTTTCACATCCCGCATAATCAGCGGTTGCAGGACGTTCTGCCGGTGGCCTTTGAGATTCGGCTTCATTTGCTCGAGACACCGTGCGTAGTGTTGCAGATCCGAGGGCGCGACACACTCGTCGGAGACGTGTTGGTGCATCGTTCGCGAGGTCTTGCGAACGAACTCCTCGCGCTCGTAGCTGGCGTACCGCCGGCCAGCGATGAATCCCATGTAGGCAGTCACGTCGGCCGTCTCGACGGTCTTGAACTGACCGGCACAGTCGAGCCAGTAGTTCGTACTCGAGTGCGTTCGGTAGCGTCGCAGACGGCGCTGGCGGCGTCGCTTGTTGATCCAGTAGTACCCAAGCCCGACGAGCGTACTGGTCGCGCCGATCAAGACATACACCGGCAGCGTCGTCCAAAGCCCGGCCACGAACAGTTGCAGGGTGAGCGCGACCGCCGCTGGAACGCCGAAGCGAACGATTCCGTCGCCAGTACGGAACCCACTCTGTAAGTCGAGCCAGAGGTGTTTGATTTCCTCGAGAAAGCGGACTCGCCACGGGATTTGGTATTCGTCGGGCACGTCCGTCTCGTCGTCACTGTCGTCCGGGTCGTCGTCTCGAGAAACGACTCCGACGACGGCACCGGCGACCCGTCTCGGCACGCCACAGAGTCGGGAAACCAGCGAGCGGTCCTCACCGGACTCGTCGCCGTCGAAGTACTCGGCGCGGCTATACCCCGCTTCGAACAGTGCATCGTCGAGTGCGTAGGCGTCTGCGATGCCGACCACGATATCGCTCGCTGCCTCGTCGATCGCCGCGAGTTCGTCACGGACTGAGTCGAGTTCGGACTCGATGTCCTCGCACTCCGAAATCAGACGGTCGGCCTCGTCGACGGCGTCGCTTGTCGCGTCGTCCATGAGATCCTGCATCGACGCCCGGCCGTCCGCCTCGAGTAGCTTCGCCGGATCGATCTCGCCGGCAAGTGCGTCGTCTACCAGCTCGCCGACGCGATCGGCTTTCCGGTTGTACTCGCCGACGAGTTCGCGCTCTCGCTCGAGGAGTTGTTCGCGACGGGTTTGGTCGGTCTCGCCAGCGTCGGTGGTGTTGGTTTCGTCGGGTTCCTCGGCGTCGGCGATGATATCTTCCGGGTCAGACGGGTCGCTCGGCGAGTCCCAAAACGCAACCGTATCGTCACCGCGGTCGCCCTCGAGCGCGGCGTCGATCCGCTCGGCGATAGCCTCACGGTCGTCGTCGGTCGTCGCAATCACTCGCGTACAGCCGTCGGTCGTCTGAATCTCGTCGCGCAGGTGCTTGATGGTCGCGACGGTCCAGCCGGTCACGTCGGCGGCGACACTGGCGTTGCGGCCACGGCGGAAAAAGACCCACCGGCGGGTGAGCCAGAGTGCAAGGACCGGCACCGTCCAGACACTCGTCAAGACGGTCAAGGCCGGGCCGACAACCGGGGCCGACGACCCCGAGGTATCGACACTCGAGGTGGCGAGCAACCACAGCCCGGACACGATGGTCGCGAACAGCCCGAACACGAGTATCGTTGCGAGGCGTCGCGGGGCCTTCCGCGGGTCGCCAAGCAGCCGATTCGATGCACGAGTGAACCACGACGGCGACGCATCGCTCTCTGGGTCGCCACGGTCTAAGAGTGACAGCGAAGTCATGAATCAGTCTCCTCCGGCGGCGTGGCCGCCAATATCGGTGTGTCGGTCCGGTCGGGCCGCGTTCGAACTCGTCTCTGCGTGCTGGTAGTCACGGTCGCCCGACAGGCGAGCGTTCAGTTCCGAGACAGTACGCCGGGCCTCCCGAACCTCGTTGCCGCGGTTGTAGTCTTTCTCGGCGACCAACAGCGCGGCTTCGATGTTCGACAGGGCCGTCGTCGCGGCGAGTCGCCCCTCGAGAATCAGCGGGCTCAGCCAGGTCTGTGAGCGGAGTTGGTCGGTCGTCAGCGGATCAACGTCTTTCAGGTCATCGACGCCGTGGTGTGAGAACACCGCGTTGCCGTCCTCGTCGTATACGATATTCCCGCGCTCGTCGACTTTGACGATGCCCTTGCAGGCGATTTCGATCATATCGTCGACGGTCTCAACGTCGCTTTCAGCCCAGTAGCGCGAGGCGTTGATGCCGATCTCCGAGATGTCCTCGAGTGGGTGTTTTGCCGCCGAGTTCCGGCGTTCCTCGTAATCCTGTCGGACCGCTTCGCGCATCAACTCGGCGCGGCTCTCTGCCATTTGCTGGAGTCGAAGAATCCACCCGTGTTTGCGCTCGAGGAAGATCGCGAGACCGGCGATAACCGCGATTCCAAGAATCCACGTCACGAAATTCTGTGCGGCGGCAAAGGCCACCGAAATGAACATCATGACCTGCTCGGTGAACAGCGAGTCGAACAGTTTCGCGCGTTCTTCTTGATTCTCGAGGTAATCTCGTGCGCCCGCTGCCGTTCGTTCGTAGCCGGCGGCTTCGGCTTGGTCGAGCGTGTAGTCGATGTAGTCGGAGTATTGGGTGTACTTCGCGGCTTCGACCGATACGTCGGTCTCGGTCGCATAGAGGTCGACCGCGTGGGTCGAGCCGTCGGCGAAGAACAGTTCCGTCGTGTACAGCGAGGCGTTCGACCCGGCCGCGTCGTCGGCGTACTCGATTTGGATTACCGTCCCGCCGCCGAGGACATTGACATCGGCCTGCGACTGTGAGACACGGGCGGCGTCGACAGGCTCGGAGAGTTCGAACGTCGCCGTCGGACCGGTCGTGTTGTAGCTCTCGTCGGATGCTCTGGTTTCGATACTCAGATATTCCTCGTCGTTCGTGACCGGCGTCACGCGGAGCCTGTCGGCCTGTGAGGGCGTACTGTCGTCGGTGCTGTTGGTCGTCGCGTTCTCGGCCTGTACGCTCGCCACAGACGGTTCGCTGTCTACTGTCGGCCCGTCGGCGGCGACGGCCGGGGCACTGGCCCCGAGCACTGTCGCGACGAGTGCAAGGACAAGGGCGAGTCGCAGCGCCGTCGCTAGCGGTCGTGATTGTGTCTGGTACATGAGTTGTCGTTAGTCGTCAGCAGGGGTTGGTTCGCGGTCGGATTCGTCGTAGTCACGCGGGCGGTTCGAAGGTCGATCGGGCTCGAGAACGTCTTTGGCCTGTCGGATTTTCCGCATCCCGGCGTCTTCCTCGTTGGTCAAGATGTCCTCGATTTCGGAGAGTTGTTCGCTAAGAATCGCCGTATGGATCTTTTCAGACCGAAGTTCGTCCTCGAGTTCGCGCTTTTCGTTCTCGAGTTGCTGGATTTCCGACCGTGACTTGCGTTCGGAGGGAACGATCTCGTAGTCGGCAACCCGATTCGGATTGTCGACCTCTCGGATGTTTTTCGCCCGGACCGTGACCTCACCCGAGCGGTCGTCCCAAACCGCCGATTCGTCGTTCGGGACTTCCCACATGACAAGATCATCGGGGAGTCGGTGGTCGGCATCCCGGCGTTTTGCGTCGTCGCCGACCAATTTCGGCCGCCAAAAGAGGCCGAACACCTGCCCGGCTTTGAGTTCGGCGACGAGTGTCGTCCCGTCGTCGGTGAGCTGTTGTTTCGACCGATCGAAGGGGACCGTCTTTCGTTTGTTCCCGTCTTCTTGCTCGAGCATGACCTGTAACTCGCCGGCCTTGCCGTTCTGTTTTGCCTTGAACCAGATGCCGCCGGCCACACAGACCATCCCGTAGACCGCGTATTCGGCGTAGCCAGCGTAGGCGACCTCCGACGGTGAGCCGGTCGCGGCGACCTGATAGAACACGATGGCGAGGTAGACCGCGAGTACGGCGATCGCCCCGATGAAGGCTTTGACCATCGGTGTCTGTCTCGAGACACGGTGGCGAAACCCGACGCGACGGTGCCGTTCGGAGCGGTCCATCTCGAGGCGGTCGTTCGTTCCCTGCTCGTCGTACTCGGTCTCGCCGAGTGAGGTAAACGCAAGGAGCAAGCGGTAGGCGAGGTACAGGGCGACGAGAAAGACGACGCCGCCGATCGCCGCGGATCTGAGTTCAACCATTAGTCCTCACCCTCGTCCTCGTCAAGCGTCTCGTATGTGTCACGGAAGATGTCAAGGGCGCAGGGGTACAGCTCATCCTCTATACCCCGAATAATCACGAATCCGCCGTGTTTATCGATGTACTCGTCGTCAACCTCGAAATCCCCCTCAATCGTCTCGACGATGGTTGGATCGGTGAATGGGCCAGCATACTCAATTTCGACTGGTTTCTTTCTCGCAGCGTTCCACTCTCGAGTCGTCAGATCCGTCACACTTGGCGTATCGCTCATTGGGAATCAGCCTCGTCCTCGTCGTCGCCCATTACGGCATCGACCGTTTCCTGTACGTCGGCTTCGACCTCCGGCGGTGGGGACTCGTCGAACGATGTTTCGACGCCCTCGAGTTGGTCTTCGCCAGTGGGCTCGCCGCGGAGCACGCCCCACATCTTTGAGTGGAGGTCGTACCCCTCGGCGATGTACTCCTGGTACTGGTCTTGGTAGTCCTCGAGTACGCCGAGGACGACCTGACAGTCCCATTCGATCGCGAGGTCGGTGAGGTTGTTTACCAGTTCCTCGTCGGAGTCGGCGTTCCGAATGTAGCGTTCGCGGGTTTTCGTCACCGAGTGGCGTTTGACCATCGGACAGGCAACGCCGTAGTGTTCACAGCCGTCGCAGGCGTCGGGAAACGCCGCTTCGGGGTCTTCGACGCCACGATGGTCGCGCATCTTATTCCCGCGTTTGAGTTCGCGCAGGCGAGAGTTGACCGCGCTGCCGACGTTGCCGTCGGGAATCGAGAGTGACTCGCGTATCCACGCTTGGATTTGGTTGTAGAGTTCCGGGTCGTCGGTGCGGATCTCTTCGCAGTTTCGAGCGAGTTTCTGGCGGATCTCCGTGATTTCGGTGCGTTCGGTTCTTGCCGGATCGGTTTCGGATCGGTCGGTCGGTGGTGAGTGTGTGCTCATGGATCTGGGTTTGCTGTCTCGGGTGGGGTCTCGTCGGTCGGCGGCGTCACCTCGAGTGGGAACTCCGGTGGGTCAGCGGTCGGATAGACGACAATCACGCCGTCTGTGCAAAACGCAGCGAACTCGTCGGTCCCCCGGAGTGGGTTCTTCGGTGTACTCGAGAATCGGACGTTGAAATAGAGTTGTAACGCCCGACTGTTTCGTGTGACTGTGCCGGTCGTATGGTTTCGAGGAGTCGTCATGTCATGCTCTTGGGTCGATTTATAAACGCTGACGAAAACGAAATCGTTAGTCTGAGCGGTTGTAGGGGTTCCAGTTGCCAGCCCGTTTGCGCC
>NZ_AOID01000020.1 GCF_000337195.1 Natrinema versiforme JCM 10478
GATCTTGTAGGTTGGCGTTCTGTTCGGGTGGAAGCACGGTCGAGAGATCGTGTGGACCGTTCAGTAACGAAAATCCTGGTCATAGTAGCAGCGTTAGTCGGGTTAGAACCCCGACGGCCGAACGAGTAAGGGTTCCTCAGCAATGCTGATCAGCTGAGGGTTAGCCGGTCCTAAGTCAATCCGTAAGTCGAAATTGACAACAGGGAAATAGGTTAATATTCCTATGCCAGTGTGCACTCAAAGCCGACGCTTTGGGGCCGCCTGAGCTGGGCTTTCGCCCAGTCTAACTATCGAAATCCGTGGAAACCGTAATGGTACGAAGCGGACGAATGGTAGGATAGCGCAAGTCAGGCCAACCTAGAGCCCGTGAAAAGGCGAGCACACTGTCCGTACCGAGATCCGACACAGGTACTCGTGGCGGCGAAAGCCAAGGTCTGTCGGGAGCAACCGACGTTAGGGAATTCGGCAAGTTAGTCCCGTACGTTCGCAATAAGGGATGCCTGCCTCGCGAAGAGGCAGGTCGCAGTGACTCGGGCGCTCCGACTGTCTAGTAACAACATAGGTGACCGCAAATCCGCAAGGACTCGTACGGTCACTGAATCCTGCCCAGTGC